>NZ_CYIG01000152.1 GCF_001298675.1 Paenacidovorax caeni | reverse complement strand
CGCACCATCATCCACCGGCGCGTCGCAGCCCTCCCACAGCGGTGGCCCGCGTGCCGGGGTGATGTGCGGGGGGGCAGACTCCACCCCGATGTGGTTCAGGATGTGGCGGATTTCGGCGCTGTGGGTGATGAAGGCAATGATGCGCATCTGCCATCTGCCCACCGCACATGGGGCACAGCAGCGGAAATGCCTCGTAGATGCGGGCAATCAGCACCGCCCACAAGTAATGCGCCGCTCGCTTCGGGCGTGCTTCAGGTTCGGGTGTGGGTGTGGCCGCGTTGCCCGGCGCCGCCACCCCAGGTACGCCCGCGCCAGGTTGTGCAGTCTCCACCGTGGCTGGTTGCGACGCAGCAGGCTGAGCCAGCGCCGTTACCGCCGCTCTCAGCGGCGAGTTGGGGTCTCCTCGTTTTCAGTGCAATAAGTGACGGTACGAAAAGCTAGCACTGGCGCGGAGGTGGTGTTGGTAGATCGTTGATTTCATTGACTTTCCTGTTCACTTTCAAATCTGCGATTCGTGGCGTCAAACCGTGGTCGGTTTCATCCAT
>NZ_CYIG01000151.1 GCF_001298675.1 Paenacidovorax caeni | reverse complement strand
CATGCTTCCTGCATGTCTCGGCGACCTTGGCGCCCAGCTCGACCTCCTTGAGGATGCCGACTATCTGAGCTTCGCTGAATCTGGATTTCTTCATGTAGAGACTCCGTGGGGTTGGATTCTCTACTTCCACCTGGTTCAGGTTTTCAAGGGGACTTCAGGCGGCCTGGAGACAAGTCGGCGCGCGTAGCGGCGCAAGATGAGATCGGGGATGTCTGCCAGGTGCTTATGAACGTCCAGCGTGTAAAGCAGGTCGATGCGCTCCAGTACCTCGCTGATTTGGCGGGTTGAGTGTTTCGCCGGTGCAGCCCATAGCCAACTCTGCTGGGTTTGTCCATCTGGGCGCAGCTCTGAAACTGAGGCTCGCCAGCGATCAAGTGTTGCTGGATCAACGCTGGCGGCGATGGCGGTGCCTGTTTCAACTTCAAGCTGGGCAAGTGCCGCCGCAATCAGTGTCCGAATTGCCCGCTCGTGCACGATCACCAGCTTGTTCTTGTACAGCCATTGACGCGCCCGCACGAGTAGCTGATCGCGGTCGGCGCAGC
>NZ_CYIG01000150.1 GCF_001298675.1 Paenacidovorax caeni | reverse complement strand
ATACGCGTATCTCAAGGATGTGCTGACCCGGCTGCCCACGCACAAGGCCAGCCGCATCGACGAACTCTTGCCACACCGCTGGCAATCCGGCGCCATCTGAGTCTCAGCCATGACCGTCGGCGGCGGTCAACATGGGTTTGCCGGACGCATACGAACATTCCTCGCAGAACGAAGCGTCGCGTCCCCAAACGCGAGCCGGTACCGCTGACTGCAGGATCGTTCGTCAATCAGGGCTGGGCGCTGGACTTCATGCATGACGTGCTCTACGACGGCCGGCGGTTCCGCACCCTCAACGTGATCGACGAGGCCAACCGCGAGGCCCTGGCCATCCAGGTGGCCCAGTCACTGCCGGCCTCGATGCTGATTCGCACGATGGACCGTTTGGTCGATTGGTACGGCGCGCCACTATCGATCCGGATGGACAACGGCCCGGAGATGACCAGCCACGACTACGTCGAATGGGCCCAGCGCAAGGGCATTGCCTTGAACTACATTGAGCCCGGTGAGCCCAACCAGAACGCCTACATCGAACGGTTCAACAGGACATTCCGCACCGAGGTGCTCGATGCCTATCTGTTCAATTCCATCGAGCAAGTCCAGGCCATCG
>NZ_CYIG01000149.1 GCF_001298675.1 Paenacidovorax caeni | reverse complement strand
CCAGGTTGTGCAGTCTCCACCGTGGCTGGTTGCGACGCAGCAGGCTGAGCCAGCGCCGTTACCGCCGCTCTCAGCGGCGAGTTTGGTGCCAGCACACCAAAGTAGCGGTGCCGGTGGGTGCGTGGCGGTGGCACCAGCGCGGCGATGCGGTCGATCAGTTCCAGCGGTGTGAGGTGCAGCTCATCTGCCTTGGCACCACGCTTGTCACTGGTGGGCTCGCTGCGCTGTTTGGCACAGCGGTACACCAGTTTGCTTCCCTCTTTGCGTAGGCGCTCCATGGAAAACGGTGGACGCGCGCAATAGCGCAGCAGCCGCTCCAGCGCAGCGCGGTCGTGGGCTTCGATGCACACCCCCGCATCCACCGAGAAGCCGCTGTGTTTGTAGCCCAGCATGTCTTTGGCGTCACAGTTCTCCAGCAGGCCCCGAGCAACGAAGGCGCGCAGGATGCGTTTTTGCAGTGTGGTCTGCACTGGGGCCACGGTAGCCGCATCGATGCCGGTGGCCGCGTG
>NZ_CYIG01000148.1 GCF_001298675.1 Paenacidovorax caeni | reverse complement strand
GCCCGGCGCCGCCACCCCAGGTACGCCCGCGCCAGGTTGTGCAGTCTCCACCGTGGCTGGTTGCGACGCAGCAGGCTGAGCCAGCGCCGTTACCGCCGCTCTCAGCGGCGAGTTTGGTGCCAGCACACCAAAGTAGCGGTGCCGGTGGGTGCGTGGTGGGGGTACCAGGGCGGCAATGCGGTCGATGAGCTCCAGCGGTGTGAGGTGCAGCTCATCTGCCTTGGCACCACGCTTGTCACTGGTGGGCTCGCTGCGCTGTTTGGCACAGCGGTACACCAGTTTGCTTCCCTCTTTGCGTAGGCGCTCCATGGAAAACGGTGGACGCGCGCAATAGCGCAGCAGCCGCTCCAGCGCAGCGCGGTCGTGGGCTTCGATGCAGACACCGGCGTCCACCGAGAAGCCGCTGTGTTTGTAGCCCAGCATGTCTTTGGCGTCACAGTTCTCCAGCAGGCCCCGAGCAACGAAGGCGCGCAGGATGCGTTTTTGCAGTGTGGTCTGCACTGGGGCCACGGTAGCCGCATCGATGCCGGTGGCCGCGTGAAAGATG
>NZ_CYIG01000147.1 GCF_001298675.1 Paenacidovorax caeni | reverse complement strand
CGCCAGCTTTACGCGGCCAGCTCCGGACGATGCGTGCGCGCTGGCATGCGCCAATCGATGCCTTCAAGCAGCATCGACAGCTGTGCCGGTGTCAGCGATACGCCACCGCCCGAGGCTTGGGGCCAGACGAAGCGCCCGCGTTCGAGTCGCTTGCTGAGCAACAGCAGGCCCTGGCCATCGAACCACAGCACCTTGAGGATGTCGCCGCGCCGGCCGCGGAAGACGAAGACGTGGCCACTGAACGGGTTCTCGCTCAGCGCGGTCTGCACCATCGCGGCCAGACCATCGAAGCCCTTGCGCATGTCGGTGTGTCCGGCCACGATCCACACCCTCGTGTTCGCTGGCAGGCCGATCATGCGCGCAGCGCGGCCAGCACCGTCGTCAGTTGCGCGGCATCGACCTGACCACTCAGGCGGATGACGGCGCCACACAGTTCGATCTCCACCGTCCCCGTGGACGGTTGGGCAAGGGTGGTCGCCACCACATCGGCACAGGGCTGCTGTGCGAGAACAGTCACGGGTAACAGCGTCGGGGTGCCCGATTGCCAATGACCCAGCTTCATCCAGTGACGCAGCAGATTGGCATTGACGCCGTTGCGCAGCGCCAGACCCGCGACCGATGCGCCCGGTCTGCTGGCC
>NZ_CYIG01000146.1 GCF_001298675.1 Paenacidovorax caeni | reverse complement strand
CATGTGCCGGATGCCGGCAAACGCATGTTCGACCCGGGCACGCTTGCTGGCAATGCGCTGGTTGCGCCGCTTCTGGCACTCGCTCAGGGGCTGGCCCGGCTGGGCCCGGCGCTGCATCGCGTCCACGAAGCCCAGCACTTGCAGCATCTGCCGACGCTGCCGGCTCGCGTAGGCCTTGTCCGTGTGCACGTTGCGCCCGGTGTTGTGCATGTCCAGCACCTCATCGAAGTGGTGTCCGTCGTGCTCGCTGGCCGTGCCCGTGGCGATGCGGCGGATGAAGCCGTGCTTGAGATCCACGCTCACGCTGAGCTTGTAGCCGAAGTAGCTTTTGCCGTGCTTTTTCGTGTGTGTGGCATCCACATCCTTTTGCCGGCGCTCGGCCTCGCTCCAAGCGGGCGTTCTGCCTTCGGCCAGGGCCTCGCGCTCCTGCCTGTCCAGGCGCTGGCGCGGCGCGGGCACCAGCGTCGCATCGATGGCTTGTCCGCCCCGGGCCATGTAGCCATGGCGGTGCAGTTGCGCATCCACTCCCTGGAACAGCACCGTGGCCCCATCCACGC
>NZ_CYIG01000145.1 GCF_001298675.1 Paenacidovorax caeni | reverse complement strand
GCGCTGGTGGCCAGCACCTGGCCGGGCTGTGCGCTCGATCCAGCCGGGTGCGCTGCCCGGTGCTGGTGGCGGGCGGTGCGCAACCTTGGGTTGCCGAGCTGCTTGGGCGGTGCGCTGCTGCGCGTGCCGCAGTGCCGCAGTGCCGCTGCGCTGGTGGCCAGCACCTGGCCGGGCTGTGCGCTCGATCCAGCCAGGTGCGCCGCCCCGGCTGGTGGCCAGGCGATGCGCAACCTTGGGTTGCCGAGCTGCTTGGGCGGTGCGTTGCTGCGCGTGCCGCAGTGCCGCTGTGCTGGTGGCCAGCACTTGGCCGGGCTGTGCGCGCTCGATCCAGCCGGGTGCGCTGCCCTGGCTGGTGGCCAGGTGGTGCGCAACCTTGGGTTGCCGAGCTGCTTGGGCGGTGCGCTGCTGCGCGTGCCGCAGTGCCGCAGTGCCGCAGTGCCGCTGTGCCGCTGTGCTGGTGGCCAGCACTTGGCCGGGCTGTGCGCTCGATCCAGCCGGGTGCGCTGCCCTGGCTGGTGGCGGGCGGTGCGCAACCTTGGGTTGCTGGG
>NZ_CYIG01000144.1 GCF_001298675.1 Paenacidovorax caeni | reverse complement strand
CCGCTGTCCCCTGCCCTGGCCGCCCTACTCTGAGCTGGCTCAGGTGGCGTCGTCGCGCACACTCTTGACGGTGATCCTGACCTCTGGGTTGAGGTGGTCGCGCAGGTGGTAGAGGCCCTTGATGTTTTTGAGGCCTGCCCAGACGGCGACGGTCGAGGCCGGAACCCCGGCGTTCAGCCACATCACAAGACGCGTGTTTCGAAGAATCTGCGGTCCCAGGCGTGCTGGCAAGGGCTGGTTTGACTCGCGCGCAGCCTTCTCGATCAGGGTGCGCACCAGATCCAAGAGCGTGACCGGGGTCATCTGCCCAGGCGGCTTAGCGTTGGGGTTTCTGGCGTTGCGCCGGGTGGTGCAGAACAGGAACTCGACCTGAGGGCTCGATGCGGCGTCATCCCGTACCGCCAGCCACGACTCCAAGGCCTCGACGACAAAGGGCTCCATGTGGACACGGCGGCGCTGGTTGGGCCCGGGGCCATCGAGCTGCAGCGCCTGGGGGCGTCGAGCGCCCTCCTCTTCTATATAGAGGATGGAATTCATCTTGAGGTTGCGCACCTCCATGGGCGATAGCGCCAGCTCAGAAATGCAAATCAGCAAGGCACGGTTG
>NZ_CYIG01000143.1 GCF_001298675.1 Paenacidovorax caeni | reverse complement strand
GCCTTGCTGATTTGCATTTCTGAGCTGGCGCTATCGCCCATGGAGGTGCGCAACCTCAAGATGAATTCCATCCTCTATATAGAAGAGGAGGGCGCTCGACGCCCCCAGGCGCTGCAGCTCGATGGCCCCGGGCCCAACCAGCGCCGCCGAGTCCACATGGAGCCCTTTGTCGTCGAGGCCTTGGAGTCGTGGCTGGCGGTACGGGATGACGCCGCATCGAGCCCTCAGGTCGAGTTCCTGTTCTGCACCACCCGGCGCAACGCCAGAAACCCCAACGCTAAGCCGCCTGGGCAGATGACCCCGGTCACGCTCCTGGATCTGGTGCGCACCCTGATCGAGAAGGCTGCGCGCGAGTCAAACCAGCCCTTGCCAGCACGCCTGGGACCGCAGATTCTTCGGAACACGCGTCTTGTGATGTGGCTGAACGCCGGAGTCCCGGCCTCAACCGTCGCCGTCTGGGCAGGCCTCAAAAACATCAAGGGCCTCTACCACCTGCGCGACCACCTCAACCCAGAGGTCAGGATCACCGTCAAGAGTGTGCGCGACGACGCCACCTGAGCCAGCTCAGAGTAGGGCGGCCAGGGCAGGGGACAGCGGGGTAGGGTGCCGCACCACCCGGCTTGCCTACCGCAGCGATCGACGCTTGGCCACCTGCTTGACTGGTGCGCGCATCAGTGGCCGCGCCGCGCCTTCTTTGGCCTTGGCCAAAGCATCCGCCAAACTCTTTTCAAGGGCCTGGACGCGGCCTTTCATTTCAGCCAACTCCAGCCTTGTGGCGCCCAGTGCCTCTTCGGCGGTGCTGGCGCGCTTGCGGTAGGTCGTGAGTTCCACTTCCTTGCTCT
>NZ_CYIG01000142.1 GCF_001298675.1 Paenacidovorax caeni | reverse complement strand
GCGTCTTCGGGGTAAAGCGCTAGCCCCACAGGCGCGCCGCGATGCCATCCGACAGATGATTGAGCAGCATCACCTCTCGGAGCGGCACGCCTGCCGCCTTGTGGGGCTATCCCGAGACAGCTACCGCCACCCGCCGCAGCCCAGCGAGGTCAACGCCAGCCTGAGTGAACAGATTCGGCAAATGGCCTTGGTGCGCCGCCGATTCGGCTACCGGCGCATCCACGACATGCTGTGCGAGCAGTTTCCGGGGGTGAACCACAAGCGCATCTATCGGTTGTACCGACAGGCCAACCTGACGGTGAAGAAGCGCCGCAAAGCCAAACGGCCAGCGCAGGAGCGTGTGCCGTTGCAACTGGCCAGGAGCATCAACGAGGTGCTGAGCATGGATTTCGTCTCGGACAGCCTGTCCAGTGGACGGCGCATCAAGTGCCTGACGGTGGTGGATGACTTCAGCAAGGAGTCCGTGGACATCACGGTGGACTACGGCATCTCGGGCCAATACGTCACCCGCGTGCTCGAC
>NZ_CYIG01000141.1 GCF_001298675.1 Paenacidovorax caeni | reverse complement strand
GTCTTCGGGGTAAAGCGCTAGCCCCACAGGCGCGCCGCGATGCCATCCGACAGATGATTGAGCAGCATCACCTCTCGGAGCGGCACGCCTGCCGCCTTGTGGGGCTATCCCGAGACAGCTACCGCCACCCGCCGCAGCCCAGCGAGGTCAACGCCCGCCTGAGTGAACAGATTCGGCAAACGGCCTTGGTGCGCCGCCGATTCGGCTACCGGCGCATCCACGACATGCTGCGCGAGCAGTTTCCGGGGGTGAACCACAAGCGCATCTATCGGTTGTACCGACAGGCCAACCTGACGGTGAAGAAGCGCCGCAAAGCCAAACGGCCAGCGCAGGAGCGTGTGCCGTTGCAACTGGCCAGGAACATCAACGAGGTGCTGAGCATGGATTTCGTCTCGGACAGCCTGTCCAGTGGACGGCGCATCAAGTGCCTGACGGTGGTGGATGACTTCAGCAAGGAGTCCGTGGACATCACGGTGGACTACGGCATCTCGGGCCAATACGTCACCCGCGTGCTCG
>NZ_CYIG01000140.1 GCF_001298675.1 Paenacidovorax caeni | reverse complement strand
GCACTGCGGCACTGCGGCACGCGCAGCAGCGCACCGCCCAAGCAGCTCGGCAACCCAAGGTTGCGCACCGCCCGCCACCAGCACCGGGCAGCGCACCCGGCTGGATCGAGCGCACAGCCCGGCCAGGTGCTGGCCACCAGCGCAGCGGCACTGCGGCACGCGCAGCAGCGCACCGCCCAAGCAGCTCGGCAACCGCGGGTTGCGCATCGCCTGGCCACCAGCCGGGGCAGCGCACCTGGCTGGATCGAGCGCACAGCCCAGCAAGGTGCTGGCCACCAGCGAAGCGGCACTGCGGCACTGCGGCACGCGCAGCAGCGCACCGCCCAAGCAGCTCGGCAACCCAAGGTTGCGCACCACCTGGCCACCAGCACAGCGGCACTGCGGCACGCGCAGCAGCGCACCACCCAAGCAGCTCGGCAACCCAAGGTTGCGCATCGCCTGGCCACCAGCCATGGCAGCGCACCCGGCTGGATCGAGCGCACCAGCGCAGCGGCACTGCGGCACGCGCAGCAGCGCACCGCCCAAGCAGCTCGGCAACGGCCTGGGCACCGGATAGGCAACGCCCTGCCCGCCTGGGTGGTGGGCACCAGGGGGAACCCCATCGCGCCCATTTCCGGCAATGTGCGCAGCCCGCCACCACGCCAGGGCAGCGCACCCGGCTGGATCAGGCGCACCAGCCCGGCCAGGTGCTGGCCACCAGCGCAGCGGCACGGCGGAAGCGAACCGCCCAAGCAGC
>NZ_CYIG01000139.1 GCF_001298675.1 Paenacidovorax caeni | reverse complement strand
CAGGCCATCGCGGACGACTGGCTAACCCAGTACAACGAGTACCGACCGCATGACGCCCTGGGTGGCGTGCCGCCCAAGCAGTTCATGCCCAGATTGATCACCACAACCGCCGCAGACTCTGGAAATCAACTGTCTGCTTGACAGGGGAGCTTACGAGTCAGCTCAGCGTCCAAAGCTCGCTCGACCAGCAGCTTGGTCAACTGCTTGAGCAGTCCGTTCTCGCCAATCAGGTCTTCGGGCTTCTTGTAGCTGGCCAGCAGGCCAGACAGCAGTTCTTCGGGTACGTCGTGTTTCTTGGTACTCATGGTGCTTACGGACAGGCCGACTTGCGTCGGCGTTGGATTGTCCGTTTACACAAAATTCTGCACACCCTCTCACTTGGGCGTGTCCGAATTTTTGTGTAAACGGTTCGGACTTCAATTGACGGAGATGCGGTCTCCGAACTGAATGGTAAATCGGGTCAGCGCGGCCTTCCAATCTCGGATGGGCATGGTCCACTTCTGGCTGATGTTGCGCAGGGCCAGGTAG
>NZ_CYIG01000138.1 GCF_001298675.1 Paenacidovorax caeni | reverse complement strand
GTATGTTTTTAACGTACAGTGCAAAGTGAATTTCTTCTTTCTTTGCGAACTTTGCTGCGATCAGCGAAGCCTTGAATTCTAACACAGTTTTTAAAGTACTGTAAACTTTAAGGTTATTCGCTTTTCTTATCAAACTACCGAAGTAGCTTGCTTTACTTAGCTAAGCCTTGAATTATACATCGAATTTTCATTCAATCGCAACTCAAAGCAATCTTTTTTTCTTTACCGCCAGAACCTCAAGCCCTAGCAGCGAAGCCCTCGATCATAACACAGAAAATTTACCGCGCAACAACCAGAAGAAGATCAACCTTTTCGCTGCGGCTTGCAACTTGTCGACACAAGCGCCGCAGCAACGAAGAGGCGTGACTATAGCACAAAGAAATTGAAGTCCCCTTGAAAACCTGAACCACCTGGAAGTAGAGAATCCAAACCAACGGAGTCTCTACATGAAGAAATCCAGATTCAGCGAATCCCAGATAGTCGGCATCCTCAAGGAGGTCGAGATGGGCGCCAAGGTTGCCGAGACATGCAGGAAGCATGGCGTGAGCGAGCCGACCTACTACAAGTGGAAGAGCCAGTTCTCAGGCATGACAGTCTCGCACCTGGCCCAACTGCGCCAGTTGCAGGACGAGAACGCCAAGCTCAAACGCATGTACGCCGACCTGGCACTGATGCACCACGCTCTCAAGGACGTTGTTGACCGAAAGCTCTGACCCCGGAGCGTCGCGAGATGGTTGTCCAAGGTCTTATGGTCGAGCACG
>NZ_CYIG01000137.1 GCF_001298675.1 Paenacidovorax caeni | reverse complement strand
GCGACGATTCTTGGATCCAGCGCTCGGTCTGTATGTGCGCCACTGCCAAATGCTGAAGCCATGCAGTTTCAGCCTCATGAGAAAACCTGCCCCCAAGTGCCTGTGCAATCTGCAGCGGGCTGGCGTGCTCGCCTTCGATCTTGTTCGAGTAGTAGGCATTCATCGACTGCAGAAGCCCCACAAACTCCGTATTCACGCCGCCTGGGAAGGCACCGCTCAGCCGTGCCGCCTCCATCCGAAGGTCATGGGCCTTCTCCAGCAGCTTATCCGCCCGAGGGGTGCTGGGTAGAAGTGGCTCAAGGGCTTTTGGAGCGTTCAAATGTGGCGCCATTTGCGGATCATAGACCTCATGCAGTCTTATGATCTACAAAGATTTATTCAGAAACGCTGGTGAATATTTGCGGATGTGTATGCGGCTCGTCCAAACAGTGGAGGGTGTGCAGAATTTTGTGTAAACGGACAATCCACCGCCGGCGCAAGCCGGCCTGTCCGTAAGCACAATGAGCACCAAGAAACACGACGTACCCGAAGAACTGCTGTCTGGCCTGCTGGCTAACTACAAGAAGCCTGAAGACCTCATCGG
>NZ_CYIG01000136.1 GCF_001298675.1 Paenacidovorax caeni | reverse complement strand
CGCACTCCCCCGTGCTGATCGACGCGCCCAGCACGGGAGCGGCTTGCGCCGGTGTCGCCAGCGCCGTCACCGCAGCCCTGAGCGGCGAGTTGGGTGCCAACACGCCAAAATAGCGGTGCCGGTGGGTGCGTGGCGGGGGAACCAGCGCGGCAATGTGGTCGATCAGCTCCAGCGGTGTGAGGTGCAGCTCATCAACCTTGGCACCGCGCTTGTCGCTGGTGGGTTCGCTGCGCTGCTTGCCGCAGCGGTACACCAGTTTGCTTCCCTCTTTGCGTAGGCGCTCCATGGCAAAGGGTGGGCGGGCGCAATAGCGCAGCAGCCGCTCCAGCGCAGCGCGGTCGTGGGCTTCGATGCAGACACCGGCGTCCACCGAGAAGCCGCTGTGCTGGTAGCCCAGCATGTCTTTGGCGTCACAGTTCTCCAGCAGCCCACGGCCCACAAAGGCGCGCAGGATACGTTTTTGCAGTGTGGTCTGCACTGGGGCCACGGTAGCCGCATCGATGCCGGTGGCCGCGTGAAAGATGACACCCGGCGATGAGATTCGAGGGGTCGCATCAGCATCGCCCTCGCCCTCCACTTCCTCAAACACCCCGTCCACCAC
>NZ_CYIG01000135.1 GCF_001298675.1 Paenacidovorax caeni | reverse complement strand
TGGCACGCACCCGGCCAATGGCTGGCCAGCAGCACGGCAGCAGCAGCACGGCCCAAGCAGCCCGGCAACCCCGGGTTGCGCACAGCCCTGGCCACCAGCGCCGGGCAGTGGATCGAGCGCACGGCGGCACGCACCCGGCCAAGGGCTGGCCACCAGAACGCGCCAGGCGCGGTCATCGCTCGCCGGGCAAGGGGTTGCCCTGGGTTGGCGCTGCTTTGCGTGCTGCAGCGTTTGAAGGCGAATCGACCTCTTTGCCACGCCAGGCAAGCGCAAGCAGCTATTTCATTGATAGCAAAAAGCACCAGAACAGCAGCACTCCGGGGAAGCGCACCCGGCTGGATCAGGCGCACGGTGGCACGCACCCGGCCAAGAGCTGGCCAGCGGCACGCGCAGCACGCACCCGGCCAAGGGCTGGCCACCAGAACGCGCCAGGCGCGGTCATCGCTTGCCGGGCAATGGGTTGCCCTGGGCTGGTGGGTCTTTGCGTGCTGGGGCGCTTGAAGGTGAATCGGCCTCTTGGCCACGCCAGGCAAGCGCAAGCAGCTATTTCATTGATAGCAAAAAGCACCAGCACGGCAGCACTCCGGGGAAGCGCACCCGGCTGGAT
>NZ_CYIG01000134.1 GCF_001298675.1 Paenacidovorax caeni | reverse complement strand
ACCGCAGTCAGAAGCGCCTCCTTTAGGATCGCTTGGTCGCTCTTTATCGTGTCAATGACACCTTGATCGAATCCATGCACCTCACCGACCAGTTCCGCCGAGAGCAGCGTGCGCATCACCGCTTCAAAATCCCACGTGTTCAGGCGCTCAAACAGCGTCCTTATCTGAACATCGCGATCGCCAAAGTTCGCGACCTGAAACAAGCTCGCGTAGTTGAAAATCGCCGCGTTCCAAGCCTGGGAGAACCCATTGCCGAGCAAGACGGTTGGTAATGCTCCGGCAGGAAGAGTTGCAAGGGCTTCATCAAAGGTCAGCATGGTGGATTCGACTTACGGCTGAAGGAGGAGAGGGAGATCGTAAGGTCGGTGGTGCCCCATCTCCGGAGAGGCCATTATTTGATGCTTACTTTTGAGACACCACATTAGAGGGCTGCAGTACCACCCTCGCAATGTCAACAATGTGCTCTTATTAATACGTAAGCTCCCCTGTCAAGCAGACAGTTGATTTCCAGAGTCTGCGGCGGTTGTGGTGATCAATCTGGGCATGAACTGCTTGGGCGGCACGCCACCCAGGGCGTCATGCGGTCGGTACTCGTTGTACTGGGTTAGCCAGTCGTCCGCGATGGCCT
>NZ_CYIG01000133.1 GCF_001298675.1 Paenacidovorax caeni | reverse complement strand
AAGCGACAAGCCTGGAGAGATGCATTCAATGCTGCCGACAATTCCAAGAAATAATAATCTCCTCTATGCAACACTGCATAGAACTGATTGAAAATATCTTGTATTCAGAAAACATTGCTGCTATTATCAAAACAAATAGGAGTTAACACATGCTGGATCTGATCAAAACGGAAGAAGTTGCATACCGCCTTGGCGTCCCGCCCAGTTACGTTGCGCAAATGGAAGAGGATGGATTGATCGAAAGCAAGAAGCTGGCTGGCGAAAAGTTCTACGACCCGTTCCAGATCTCTCGCCTGCCGGGGTACCAATTGGACACCCCGAGCCTCAACCAGTCTCAATACCTCCTTGCGCTTTGCGAAGAGAGCACCTACTGAAGCAACAGCCGCACACAAAAAAGCCCGCCGAAGCGGGCTTTTTTATTTAGCAACCAGCGATGGCGGCTGAGACGCTGCAGATTCAAATGCCAAGTGATTTAGCAAAGCTGGAGACCCTTGAGTTCTTCTTGGGTCGGATGGGTTCGGCATTCGGTTTAAGCTCCTCCTGCTCAGGCATCGGTGTGTCAGGCTTATGCGCTACCGCTTCAGGAACCTCGGCGGAAGACTGCACTGGTAGCACAGCGGGCTTTTGATGCTCTGCTTCGACCTGGCTTGTAGCCTGGATTATTGGCTGCGCAATAGTCTCTTTGGCTATTGGCACTACCGGCGCGACCTGTACTACCGGCTCGGAAGTTAAAGCGGGCGCACCCGATTTGGCCTCCGAAGCCATCGCGACAGCATGCAGACCCAGTGTCGCCAATGCCCGCAATCGTTCTGCCCGCAAACGCACCGGGGTGCGCTCCATTTCTGCATGCAGATCTGGGTACGCTTCATTCAGAACAACGGGGAAACGCAAGTAATTGGGGTCTCCTCGTTTTCAGTGCAATAAGTGACGGTACGAAAAGCTAGCACTGGCGCGGAGGTGGTGTTGGTAGATCGTTGATTTCATTGACTTTCCTGTTCACTTTCAAATCTGCGATTCGTGGCGTCAAACCGTGGTCGGTTTCATCCATTG
>NZ_CYIG01000132.1 GCF_001298675.1 Paenacidovorax caeni | reverse complement strand
AGACCGGGCGCATCGGTCGCGGGTCTGGCGCTGCGCAACGGCGTCAATGCCAATCTGCTGCGTCACTGGATGAAGCTGGGTCATTGGCAATCGGGCACCCCGACGCTGTTACCCGTGACTGTTCTCGCACAGCAGCCCTGTGCCGATGTGATTGCGTCCACCCTTGCCCAACCCTCCACGGGGGCGGTGGAGATCGAACTGTGCGGCGCCGTCATCCGCCTGAGTGGTCAGGTCGATGCCGCACAACTGACGACGGTGCTGGCCGCGCTGCGCGCATGATCGGCTTGCCAGCGAACACGCGGGTGTGGATCGTGGCCGGACACACTGACATGCGCAAGGGCTTCGATGGTCTGGCCGCGATGGTGCAGACCGCGCTGAGCGAGAACCCGTTCAGTGGCCACGTCTTCGTCTTCCGCGGCCGGCGCGGCGACATTATCAAAGTGCTGTGGTTCGATGGCCAGGGCCTGCTGCTGCTGAGCAAGCGACTCGAACGCGGGCGCTTCGTCTGGCCCCAAGCCTCGGGCGGTGGCGTATCGCTGACACCGGCACAGCTGTCGATGCTGCTTGAAGGCATCGATTGGCGCATGCCAGCGCGCACGCATCGTCCGGAGCTGGCCGCGTAAAGCTGGCGTTGCGGGTCATTCCCGATGGAGCCGGGCTGGGGGTGAGGCACACTCCAGGCCGTGTCGACGCCCACCCCATCACAGCCGAGCCGCGAAGAATTGTTGCGCATCATCGAGGCGCGCGATAGCGAGGTGGCACTGCTCAAGCTGATGGTCGACAAGCTCAAGTTGCAACTGCTGCGCCGGGTTCGTTCCGAATTCTGTACATCCAG
>NZ_CYIG01000131.1 GCF_001298675.1 Paenacidovorax caeni | reverse complement strand
CGTGAACCGCAAGGTCGAGCGCGCCTTCCAGTTGGGCGATGCACTCACCCAGATGCTGCAGCGAGTGGTAGCGGCGATGGGGTGGAAGTGCGCAAGACAATTGACCATGTCGAACTGATCGTGTGCGATACAGGGCCAAGAATTGCCCCGGATGGGCACGCGAAGGGCCTTGAACCCTTGTATCGAACGCTCGGTACAAACACGACAGGGTCGGGCCTGGGGCTGCCAATTGTTCAGGCCATCGCCACGCACACAGGGGCCACCATCCAACTGGAGTATGTCGACGAATCCGCGCAAACCGGTCTGCCGGTCCGTGTGTCGTTGCTGCAGGGCAACAAGGAACTGGCCAGCGCCGCCTTCAACGCCCGCGTGATCCCCAGCGTGGCCTACACCGACCCCGAAGTGGCATGGGTGGGCCTGACCGAAGACCAGGCCAAGGCGCAGGGCATCAAGGTCAAAAAGGGCCTGTTCCCCTGGGCCGCCTCGGGCCGCGCCATTGCCAACGGGCGTGACGAAGGCTTCACCAAGCTGCTGTTCGACGACAGCCCCGAAGCAGGATCAGGAGACGGCCATGCTGGCCGGGGCCACGGCAAGATCCTGGGCGGTGGCATGGTCGGCACCCACGCGGGCGACATGATCGGCGAGATCGCCCTGGCTATCGAGATGGGTGCCGACGCAGTGGACATCGGCAAGACCATCCACCCCCACCCCACGCTGGGCGAGAGCATCGGCATGGCGGCGGAAGTGGCGCATGGCAGCTGCACGGATGTGCCGCCTGCGCGCAAGTAAGTCCGCAGCCAAGCTACCCTGACAAGGCCCGAACTGGCGACGGTTCGGGCCTTGTGCTTTGCGTACCCAAAC
>NZ_CYIG01000130.1 GCF_001298675.1 Paenacidovorax caeni | reverse complement strand
CGCCTTGCGCACCATCATCCACCGGCGCGTCGCAGCCCTCCCACAGCGGTGGCCCGCGTGCCGGGGTGATGTGCGGGGGGGCAGACTCCACCCCGATGTGGTTCAGGATGTGGCGGATTTCGGCGCTGTGGGTGATGAAGGCAATGATGCGCATCTGCCCACCGCACATGGGGCACAGCAGCGGAAATGCCTCGTAGATGCGGGCAATCAGCACCGCCCACAAGTAATGCGCCGCTCGCTTCGGGCGTGCTTCAGGTTCGGGTGTGGGTGTGGCCGCGTTGCCCGGCGCCGCCACCCCAGGTACGCCCGCGCCAGGTTGTGCAGTCTCCACCGTGGCTGGTTGCGACGCAGCAGGCTGAGCCAGCGCCGTTACCGCCGCTCTCAGCGGCGAGTTTGGTGCCAGCACACCAAAGTAGCGGTGCCGGTGGGTGCGTGGCGGTGGCACCAGCGCGGCGATGCGGTCGATCAGCTCCAGCGGTGTGAGGTGCAGCTCATCAACCTTGGCACCGCGCTTGTCGCTGGTGGGTTCGCTGCGCTGCTTGCCGCAGCGGTACACCAGTTTGCTTCCCTCTTTGCGCAGCCTGTCCATCGCAAAGGGTGGGCGGGCGCAATAGCGCAAGAGCCGCTCAAGGCCTGGACGGTCGTGGGATTCAATGCACACCCCGGCATCCACCGAGAAGCCGCTGTGTTTGTAGCCCAGCATGTCTTTGGCGTCACAGTTCTCCAGCAGGCCCCGAGCAACGAAGGCGCGCAGGATGCGTTTTTGCAGTGTGGTCTGCACTGGGGCCACGGGTGTCGCATCGATGCCGGTGGCAGGGTGGAATACGACACCTGACGCAGAGACTTGCATTGCGGCATCAGCGCTGCCCTCGCCCACCAGTTCCTCAAACACCCCGTCCACCACACAGACGTGGAAGTGGACGTGTTCGTTCAGGCTGGAGCCGAACCTGTGGATGAAGGCCACTGCGCCGATGTGCAGGCTTTCCTTGTCTGCATTGGCCGCGCCAATGCAGTGCGCCTGCAGGCTTTGCGCAATCACCCGCAGAAAGATGCGCAGCACCATGCTCAGCACCGCTCCGTCGCGTTGCATGAAGTACCGCAACCTCTTGGGCACGGAGAGCACCCACTGGCGCACCGGCAGGCGGGGGAATACGTGATCGTTCAGGTGCGCTGCTGTCTCCACCATCCGCCGCGTGGTGCACGAGGGGCAGACTCCCCGGCCTTTGCAGGAGAAGGCTACAAAGTAGTCGTGCCCACAGTCGCCGCAGCGAGCGCGGGCAAAGCCATGGGCAAAGATGCCGCACTCAAGATACTTGGCAAACGCT
>NZ_CYIG01000129.1 GCF_001298675.1 Paenacidovorax caeni | reverse complement strand
AGCGCCGCGTCCTTGATCACCAGCACCAAGGCGAAGGTGGCCAGCAGCTGCAGCAGTTCGGGTGCGCGGTAGATGCGGCGCAGCAGCAGCACCTCCACCGCCGCGCCCAGCAGGCCCACGGCCAGCGGCGCCAGCAGCAGCGCCGGCCAGAAGCCGAGCACACCGCCGAGTTGCTCGACGCAGGTGTAGGCGCCGTACAGCCCGAGCATGTAGAGCGAGCCGTGCGCAAAGTTGACGACGCGCAGGACGCCGAAGATGAGCGACAACCCAGCCGCCACCAGAAACAGCGTGGAGGCACCCGCCAAGCCGTTCAGGAGCTGAACCAATAACCCGGAAAAATCCATTGACCTATCCATTGCTGGCGTGCAAGCCCCGCCCATGGCACTGGCGCATTCCAGGCCAGCCGCCACCGCGCAAGGGCTGCCCCTGCCGCGCCGGCGACGCCCCCTGGAGGGAGGGCACCGCAGGCGACGCAGGCGGAATTACTGCCCCTTGCGGAGTTTTTTCACTTCGTCGTCGGAGGGCTGGAACTTGCCGCCGTCCTGGTAGCTGAAGTCCACCATCACGCCCTTGCCCTGGCGCAGTGCGGTCTTGCCGACGTAGGCGCCCATGGTGGACTGGTGGTCCTGCGCACGGTAGGTGATGGGGCCGAACGGCGTGTTGACTTCAAGGCTGCGGAACGCGGCGATGAGCTTCTCGGTATCCGCGCTGCCGCCGGTCTTCTTCAACCCTTCGGCAATCGACAGGATGGCGTTGTAGCCCACGATGGAGCCCGCGCGTGGATAGTCCTTGAAGCGCTGCTGGTAGGCGTCGAGGAAGGCCTGGTGCGCGGGCGTCTGGATGGCGTACCCTTCATGATCTCCCGCCTCCCTGGGCATTCGCAACCAGTTCCATCGCTCCAACAGTCGCAATAGGGAACTTCTCAAAACCCATCCGCTCTCTTCCTGACCCGAGAAGCCTGACCCGCCCCTTGCCATGATCACGCCCCGTAGCGCCCTGAAGTTCGATCTGTTCGCCGAGGCCTCGCGCCAGCACAAGAGAGACGAGGTGGGCGATCCGCTGCAGGTGAT
>NZ_CYIG01000128.1 GCF_001298675.1 Paenacidovorax caeni | reverse complement strand
GCTTGGTCAGCGCCTCGTCGCTGGGGAACGAGCCCCGGTTCTTGGTCAGCTTCCTCAGGCTCATGTTCACCGACTCGATGGCATTGGTGGTGTAGATGACCTTGCGGATTTCCGGCGGGTAGTCAAAGAACGGGGTCAAGCGGCTCCAACTCCTGCGCCAAGACTGACCGATGGGCAGGTACTCGGCATCCCAGCGGGCCTCGAATTCACCGAGCATCAGCTCGGCCTCTTCGGCGGTGGCGGCCGTGTAGATGCGGCGCAGGTCGGCCGCCACTTCCTTGCGGCGCCTCCATGAGACGTAGTTCAGGCTGTGGCGCACCATGTGAACGATGCACAGTTGCACCACCGCCTTGGGAAAGACGGCCTCAATGGCGTCAGGAAAGCCCTTGAGCCCATCGATGCAGGCAATGAAGATGTCCTGAACGCCCCGGTTGCGCAGTTCGGTTACAACCTGCAGCCAGAACTTGGCACCCTCGGTCTGCGCCAGCCACAGACCCAGCACCTCCTTCTCGCCCGTCATGGTGATGCCGATGGCCAGGTACACCGCCTTGACCCGCACCGCGCCCTCGCGCACCTTCACGTGGATGCAGTCCAGATAGACGATGGGGTAAATCGGCTCCAGCGGCCGGGCCTGCCAGGCCTTGACCTCGTCGGCCACGGCGTCCGTCACCGAGGAAATCAGGCTGGGTGAGACCTCGGTGCCGTACATCTCTTCGAGGTGGGCCTGTATCTCGCGCACCGTCATGCCACGGGCGTACAGCGAGATGATTTTGTCGTCGAAGCCGGCCCAGCGGGTCTGGTGCTTGGGGATGAGCTGG
>NZ_CYIG01000127.1 GCF_001298675.1 Paenacidovorax caeni | reverse complement strand
CAGGCCAAGGCCCAGGGCATCAAGGTCAAGAAGGGCCTGTTCCCGTGGACGGCCTCCGGCCGCGCCATTGCCAATGGCCGCGACGAGGGCGTCACCAAGCTGCTGTTCGACGATTCCCCCGAGGCCCACGGCCACGGCAAGATCCTGGGCGGCGGCATCGTCGGCACGCATGCGGGCGACATGATTGGCGAGATTGCCCTCGCCATCGAAATGGGCGCCGACGCCGTGGACATCGGCAAGACCATCCACCCGCATCCGACGCTGGGCGAGAGCATCGGCATGGCGGCGGAAGTGGCGCATGGCAGCTGCACGGATGTGCCGCCTGCGCGCAAGTAAGTCCGCAGCCAAGCTACCCTGACAAGGCCCGAACTGGCGACGGTTCGGGCCTTGTGCTTTGCGTACCCAAACAATCGCCGCAGAATACTGTGCATTTGTACAGTATTCATGCCAATCACTGCAAAACCCAAACTCTACAACCCACGCCACCCCGAACGCACGCTGCTGTACCAAACGGTAGCCGAGCACTATGAGACCTGGCTAGAGTTGGCCAGCGCGGGTCAGTTCGACGGCCAGTGCGACCACCACACCCCCAAGCCCTTCGTACGCAAAGCGTTTGCCACATATCTGGAGTGCGGCATCTTTGCCCATGGCTTCGCCCGCGCTCGCTGCGGCGACTGTGGGCACGACTACTTTGTAGCCTTCTCCTGCAAAGGCCGTGGAGTCTGCCCCTCGTGCACCACGCGGCGGATGGTGGAGACGGCGGCACACCTGAACGATCACGTATTCCCCCGCCTGCCGGTGCGCCAGTGGGTGCTGTCGGTTCCCAAGCGGCTTCGTTACTTCATGCAGCGCGACGGGCCGGTGCTCAATATGGTGCTGCGCATCTTCCTGCGGGTGATTGCGCAAAGCCTGCAGGCGCACTGCATTGGCGCGGCCAATGCAGACAAGGAAAGCCTGCACATCGGCGCAGTGGCCTTCATCCACAGGTTCGGCTCCAGCCTCAATGAACACGTCCACTTCCACGTTTGTGTGGTGGACGGGGTGTTTGAGGAAGTGGAGGGCGAGGGCGATGCTGATGCGACCCCTCGAATCTCATCGCCGGGTGTCATCTTTCACGCGGCCACCGGCATCGATGCGGCTACCGTGGCCCCAGTGCAGACCACACTGCAAAAACGCATCCTGCGCGCCTTCGTTGCTCGGGGCCTGCTGGAGAACTGTGACGCCAAAGACATGCTGGGCTACAAACACAGCGGCTTCTCGGTGGA
>NZ_CYIG01000126.1 GCF_001298675.1 Paenacidovorax caeni | reverse complement strand
AACCGACCACGGTTTGACGCCACGAATCGCAGATTTGAAAGTGAACAGGAAAGTCAATGAAATCAACGATCTACCAACACCACCTCCGCGCCAGTGCTAGCTTTTCGTACCGTCACTTATTGCACTGAAAACGAGGAGACCCCAACGTGGACATCCAGATGCGCACCAATGTGCCGCACATCTTCGCCATCGGCGACATCGTGGGCCAGCCCATGCTGGCGCACAAGGCGGTGCACGAGGCGCATGTGGCGGCGGAAGTGATCGCCGGCGAATTGCAGGGCAACAAGGAACTGGCCAGCGCCGCCTTCAACGCCCGCGTGATCCCCAGCGTGGCCTACACCGACCCCGAAGTGGCCTGGGTGGGCCTGACCGAAGACCAGGCCAAGCAGCAGGGCATCAAGGTCAAGAAGGGCCTGTTCCCCTGGGCGGCCTCGGGCCGCGCCATTGCCAACGGCCGCGACGAAGGCGTCACCAAGCTGCTGTTCGACGACAGCCCCGAAGCAGGATCAGGAGACGGCCATGCTGGCCGGGGCCACGGCAAGATCCTGGGCGGCGGCATGGTCGGCACGCATGCGGGCGACATGATCGGCGAGATCGCCCTGGCCATCGAGATGGGTGCGGACGCTGTCGACATCGGCAAGACCATCCACCCGCATCCGACGCTGGGCGAGAGCATCGGCATGGCGGCGGAAGTGGCGCATGGCAGCTGCACGGATGTGCCGCCTGCGCGCAAGTAAGTCCGCAGCCAAGCTACCCTGACAAGGCCCGAACTGGCGACGGTTCGGGCCTTGTGCTTTGCGTACCCAAACAATCGCCGCAGAATACTGTGCATTTGTACAGTATTCATGTCAGCCACTTCCAAGCCCAAGCTCTACAACCCACGCCACCCCGAACGCACGCTGCTCTACCAAATGGTAGCCGAGCACTACGAGACCTGGCTAGAGTTGGCCAGCGCGGGTCAGTTCGACGGCCAGGGCGACCACCACACCCCCAAGCCCTTCGTGCGCAAAGCGTTTGCCAAGTATCTTGAGTGCGGCATCTTTGCCCATGGCTTTGCCCGCGCTCGCTGCGGCGACTGTGGGCACGACTACTTTGTAGCCTTCTCCTGCAAAGGCCGGGGAGTCTGCCCCTCGTGCACCACGCGGCGGATGGTGGAGACGGCGGCACACCTGAGCGACCACGTTTTCCCCCGCCTGCCGGTGCGCCAGTGGGTGCTCTCCGTGCCCAAGAGGTTGCGGTACTTCATGCAACGCGACGGAGCGGTGCTGAGCATGGTGCTGCGCATCTTTCTGCGGGTGATCGCACAAACTCTGCAGACCCACAGCCCCGGTGCGGCCCATA
>NZ_CYIG01000125.1 GCF_001298675.1 Paenacidovorax caeni | reverse complement strand
CAATGGATGAAACCGACCACGGTTTGACGCCACGAATCGCAGATTTGAAAGTGAACAGGAAAGTCAATGAAATCAACGATCTACCAACACCACCTCCGCGCCAGTGCTAGCTTTTCGTACCGTCACTTATTGCACTGAAAACGAGGAGACCCCGATTGGCGAGGCCGGCGTGCAAGAACTGCTCAAGGCCACCATCGACACGGCCGTCACCTGCAGGGCCATCGGGCCCGCCGAGTTCGAGCGGTTGATCGTGGACACCACGGTGCAGGAGAAGGCCATTGCCCACCCGGTGGACTCACGCCTGCTGGAGATCGCCCGCCACAAGGTGGTGAGCGCCGCCAAGCGGGCGGGCATTGCCCTGAAGCAGACCTTTGTGCGCGAAGGCAAGGCCTTGCGGCGCAAGGCCGGCGGCTACGCCCATGCCAAGCAGTTCAAGCGACTCAAGAAGACCGTCAAGCGCCAGCGCACCATCCTCGGCATCGTGTTGCGCGAGGTGGGGCGCAAGATCAAGCAGATGCCTCAAGTGCCGGCCGAGGCGCTGACCGCCCTGCACGATCTGATGCAGCGCGCCGAGCGCATCCGCACCCAGCAACCCAAAGACAAGAACAAGCTGTATGCCATGCACGCACCGCAGGTCGAGTGCATTGGCAAGGGCAAGGCCAGGAAACCTTACGAGTTCGGCGTGAAGGTCAGCGTGGCGGTAACGCACAGGCAAGGGCTGATGGTGGGCGCACGCAGCTTTACCGGCAACCCCTATGACGGCCACACCTTGGCTGAGCAACTCGAGCAGGTAACGATCCTGACCGAAGACACGGGCCGCAGCCCCAAGCAGGTGGTCGTCGATCTGGGCTTCAGAGGGGTGGATGCACACAACCCGGACGTTGAAATCATCCACCGGGGCAAGTTCAAAAGCCTCACCTCAGCGCATCGGCGCTGGCTCAAGAGAAGGCAAGCGGTAGAGCCTGCGATAGGGCACTTGAAACACGACAACGGCATG
>NZ_CYIG01000124.1 GCF_001298675.1 Paenacidovorax caeni | reverse complement strand
CACGCGGGCCCAGCAGGTAGCCGATGCACCGCTGCCAGCTACATCCCATGCCGGGGCATTGCTGCACGAGGCCGAGACGTTGGAAGCGATTTCCACGCTGCTGGCTCGGGTGAACCGGCGGGGTTTTTGGTAAGTCTGGCAGGACCGTGGCAAAGGACGGCGAACGTCGCTTGGCATCGGATCGAATCCTTCATGCAGCGGCACTTTGCTGCAACTTCCGCCGCAACTCATGCCGAACGTCCGGGTTGGAAAATCCGGTAGTGCCCTCGCAAGCGATCAAGTTGCCGATTGCGGATTGAGGCCAGTCCTCGATGTCATCGTCCAGAGCGACCCAGTGGCGCGGCTTTCTTCGTTGCACGTCAGCCAGGATCTGCATGCCGCGCGGGGTACTGCGGAACGATGCAAGGTTCCATGGATCGGCTCCATGGATACGCTTGTGGTACGTGCCGCCAATGAATCGGGATCGCAAGCTCTCCGGCAGACGTTTGAGGGTATGGGCGTAGCCAGGACGAATGCACCAGGTGCTGCTGAGTACCAGAGCCACTGAGGGATAGGGAGTAAGTTCCTCTTCCAAGATGGGAACCCACTCGAACAGCGTGCGGCCAACGGCCCCATGCGGGCTCATGTAAATGCCGATGCGCGGATGCCAGAGCACCGCCTCGTGGTGCACCACGCCATCCAGATCCAGGTACAGAACCATGTCTGCGCTGCGCGGGGTGGATGCAGGGAGGTAGGGAGTACTCTGCACGGAGAGCATGACGGCGTGTGAAGAAGAAGTACGGCCTGGCTACGTGAGCGGCGGGATTGCCAGTTTCATGCAAGAGCAGAGCCTCTGCAACCTCATGCCCCAGGACGGCTGCGCGCCTCAGCTGCTTGGCAAGAACACTAGTTCATGACACTGTTTGGGCGTGTCCGAATTTTTGTGTAAACGGGTCGGACCTCAATTGACGGAGATGCGGTCTCCGAACTGAATGGTAAAGCGGGTCAGCGCGGCCTTCCAATCCCGGATGGGCAGGGTCCACTTCTGGCTGATGTTGCGCAGGGCCAGGTAGAAC
>NZ_CYIG01000123.1 GCF_001298675.1 Paenacidovorax caeni | reverse complement strand
GTCCGTTGCCATCGACAAACGGATGCATCCACAGTAGACGGTGGTGTGCGGCGGCAGCCGCAACGATCTGCATTTCCCCCGGTCGCACTGTCCCGTAGCCCTTGGACCACTGCTGCAACAGCGCCTCCAGACACTGCCAACCCGGCGCGACATGGTGTCCTATGACCACGTCACATGTGCGTAGCACCCCAGGCGAATAGGTCGCCTGGTTGGTGCCGCCTTGCTCACCAGGAGGGAGCCTGCCCCCATCCTCGTGATCCCAAGGGCTAAAGAGGTGGGAGTGGATAGACCTAACGGTATGGGCCGCGTACAGATCGGCTGGGAGTAGCGACGATTCTTGGATCCAGCGCTCGGTCTGTATGTGCGCCACTGCCAAATGCTGAAGCCATGCAGTTTCAGCCTCATGAGAAAACCTGCCCCCAAGTGCCTGTGCAATCTGCAGCGGGCTGGCGTGCTCGCCTTCGATCTTGTTCGAATAGTAGGCATTCATTGACCGCAGAAGCCTTCCCAACTCCGTATGCACGCAGCCCGGGAAGGCACCGCTCAGCCGTGCCGCCTCCATCCGAAGGTCATGGGCCTTCTCCAGCAGCTTATCCGCCCGAGGGGTGCTGGGTAGAAGTGGCTCAAGGGCTGCTGGAGCGTTCAAGTGCGGCGCCATTTGCGGATCATAGACTTCATGCAGTCTTATGATCTAAAAGGATTTATTCTGAAATGCTCGTGAATATTTGCGGATGTGAAAGCGGCTTATCCAAACAGTTTCTGTGAACTAGCGTTTTTGCCAAGCAGCTGAGTTCGCCGTCCTGAGGCATGAGGTTGCAGAGGCTCTGCTCTTGCATGAAACTGGCAATCCCGCCGCTCACGTAGCCAGGCCGTACTTCTTCTTCACACGCCGTCATGCTCTCCGTGCAGAGTACTCCCTACCTCCCTGCATCCACCCCGCGCAGCGCAGACATGGTTCTGTACCTGGATCTGGATGGCGTGGTGCACCACGAGGCGGTGCTTTGGCATCATCGCCGTGGTATCTACATGAGCCCGCATGGCGCAGTCGGCCACACGCTGTTCGAGTGGCTTCCTATCTTGGAGGCGGAGCTTACTCCATACCCCTCAGTGGCTCTGGTACTCAGCAGCACCTGGTGCATCCGCCCTGGCTACGCCCATACCCTCAAACGTCTGCCGGAGAGCTTGCAGTCCCGATTCATTGGCGGCACATACCACAAGCGTATCCATGGTGCCGATCCATGGAACCTGGCGTCCTTCCGCAGTACCCCGCGCGGCATGCAGATCCTGGCTGACGTGCAACGAAGAAAGCCGCGCCACTGGGTGGCCCTGGACGATGACATCGAGGACTGGCCTCAATCCGCAATCGTCAACTTGGTCGCTTGCGAGGGCACTACCGGACTTTCCAACCCGGAAGTTCGGCATGAATTGCGGCGGAAGTTGCAGCAAAGTGCCGCTGCATGAAGGCTCCGATCCGATGCCAAGCGACGTTCGCCGTCTTTTGCCACGGTCCTGCCAGACTTACCAAAAACCCCGCCGGTTCACCCGAGCCAGCAGCGTGGAAATCGCTTCCAACGTCTCGGCCTCGTGCAGCAATGCCCCGGCATGGGATGTAGCTGGCAGCGGTGCATCGGCTACCTGCTGGGCCCGCGTGAG
>NZ_CYIG01000122.1 GCF_001298675.1 Paenacidovorax caeni | reverse complement strand
CTTCCATCGCCGGGTCGCTCAGGTTCCACCACAGTTGCAGGCAGTGGATGCGCAGCATCGTCTCGACCGCAAACGGCGGGCGTCCGCCCAGCGCCTGAGGCGCGCCGCGCGCGTGCGGTTGAATGAGCGCCACCAGCGCGCCCCACGGCACGACCTGATTCATCTCTTCAAGGAAGACCTCTTTGCGGGTTTTCTTGGGCAGGGGGTCAAGGCCAAGCGTGATCTGATCCATGTCCGTGATCGTCGGTCCTCATCAGGCTCTGCGCCAGTCGGAATGACCAGGGGTTTTGCAGACCTTCCCTAGGGTCAACTGCGAGGCTTGGGCCAAAAGCCCAGCTTTTTTCAGCAATCCTGATGCCTGCAAGAACGCATGGAATTCTTGGTTGTCAGCCTTGACTTGAAACGTCGCCAAATTCAAGCAGCCATTCGCACGAACAGTTTTTTCAATTTCGTCCGCGTTGATGTAAACACCCAGCCATTGCGGCGGAAGCACGTCTTTGATGGTGCTTTTGCCCGAGCCGTTGGGACCTGCAAACATTCGCAGGCGAGGAGCAGGCGCATTCATGCTTTACTTGCTCGCACGCGCTTCTCGCCTACCCGTACGGGTGTTGGTTTGGCGATGCTGCGGATGACTCGCACAGTACCTTCGGCAGTAGTCTCAACCAACTCACCATGCCGAGCCTCCATCACCGTGCCGCTGATAGTCAGGGCCTGCCAATAGGCCAGCTTGAACGCACTACCCGCCAACTCGGGAATGCGGGCTTCCATGAGTTGCATAGACTCTTCGCTCATCAGAGATTGGTTCAATGTGATCCTCCAAGGGTCAGTGCCACTTATACCAGTCAAAACCTTACAGCGCTGCAGCAGTCACAAATGGGAACTTCTCAAAACCCATCCGCTCTCTTCCTGACCCGAGAAGCCTGACCCGCCCCTTGCCATGATCACGCCCCGCAGCGCCCTGAAGTTCGATCTGTTCGCCGAGGCCTCGCGCCAGCACAAGAGAGACGAGGTGGGCGATCCGCTGCAGG
>NZ_CYIG01000121.1 GCF_001298675.1 Paenacidovorax caeni | reverse complement strand
AATGAAGCGCTCCGC
This sequence comes from Paenacidovorax caeni, assembly GCF_001298675.1. GTDB lineage: Bacteria > Pseudomonadota > Gammaproteobacteria > Burkholderiales > Burkholderiaceae_C > Paenacidovorax > Paenacidovorax caeni. Next base: position 826 of record NZ_CYIG01000121.1, on the reverse strand, counting down.
CTCGCGCTGACGATCCGATCGCTCCGCTTCCAAGTCGCGAGAAAACTGCCGCTCGGCCTCCTGGCGTGCGCTGGCCTCGGCTTGCGCCTTTTCACGCCACTGCGCGAGGGAAGTTTGGAGGCCATCAATCTCCACCGACATGGCCTCGGCGCGCATCTGCGCCTCTTGCCTGCGCTCAGCTTCGGCCTCCAGCCGGTTGCTCATTGGGGTCGTCTCAGAATTCGGAAAATAAAGCACGGTAAGCGGTTTGCAGCGGCCGTGCATGTCCTCAACTGCCCGCTCAATCCTTGGCCAGCACGTCGATGATCGGACAAGTCGTATGGCCGTCCCTCACGTCGCACTGCTGTACCAGTTGCTCTGCTGGCAGCCATACCGCTCACCGTGCTGGCCGCTACCCCGAAAACCGTCACGCTGGCCGTGCAGAACATGACCTGCGAGCTATGCCCGATCACAGTCAAGAAGTCGCTGGAGAAAGTGCCCGGAGTGAGCGCCGTCAAGGTCGATTTCGACAGGAAAACGGCCATCGTCACCTATGACGCCGACAAGGCCCAGCCGGAGGCGTTGACCAAGGCCACGACGAACGCAGGCTATCCGTCCACCGTGCAGAAGTGACGCCACGATGAGCACTGTCATCCTCGAATCCGTGCTGACCTGTCCGCACTGCGGCCACGCACAAAAGGGGGTCTCCTCGTTTTCAGTGCAATAAGTGACGGTACGCAAAGCTAGCACTGGCGCGGGGGTGGTCTGGGTAGACCGTTGATTTCATTGACTTTCCTGTTCGCTTTGTAAACGGGTATGGTGGCCTCCCACTTTTGAGGTTCACGAT
>NZ_CYIG01000120.1 GCF_001298675.1 Paenacidovorax caeni | reverse complement strand
CCGCAAGGTCGAGCGCGCCTTCCAGTTGGGCGATGCACTCACCCAGATGCTGCAGCGAGTGGTAGCGGCGATGGGGTGGAAGTGCGCAAGACAATTGACCATGTCGAACTGATCGTGTGCGATACAGGGCCAAGAATTGCCCCGGATGGGCGCGCGAAGGGCCTTGAACCCTTGTATCGAACGCTCGGTACAAACACGACAGGGTCGGGCCTGGGGCTGCCAATTGTTCAGGCCATCGCCACGCACACAGGGGCCACCATCCAACTGGAGTATGTCGACGAATCCGCGCAAACCGGTCTGCCGGTCCGTGTGTCGTTGCTGCAGGGCAACAAGGAACTGGCCAGCGCCGCCTTCAACGCCCGCGTCATCCCCAGCGTGGCCTACACCGACCCCGAAGTGGCTTGGGTGGGCCTCACCGAAGACCAGGCCAAGGCCCAAGGCATCAAGGTCAAAAAGGGGCTGTTCCCCTGGACGGCGTCCGGGCGCGCTATTGCCAACGGCCGCGACGAAGGCGTGACCAAGCTGCTGTTTGATGACAGCCCCGAAGCAGGATCAGGAGACGGCCATGCTGGCCGGGGCCACGGCAAGATCCTGGGCGGCGGCATGGTCGGCACGCATGCGGGCGACATGATCGGCGAGATCGCCCTGGCCATCGAGATGGGTGCAGATGCGGTGGACATCGGCAAGACCATCCACCCGCACCCCACGCTGGGCGAGAGCATCGGCATGGCGGCGGAAGTGGCGCATGGGTCTTGTACCGATGTGCCACCAGCGCGCAAGTAAGCCAGCCGCCAAGCCTCTTTGACAAAGCCCGAACTGGCAACGGTTCGGGCTTTGTACTTTGCGTGCCCAAACAATCGCCGCAGAATACTGTGCATTTGTACAGACCCACGTCACCCCGAACGCACGCTGCTGTACCAAACAGTGGCAGAGCATTACGTGACCTGGCTGGAGCTGGCCAGCGCGGGTCAGTTCGACGGCCAGGGCGACCACCACACCCCCAAGCCCTTTGTGTGCAAGGCGTTTGCCAAGTATCTGGAATGCGGCATCTTTGCTCACGGCTTTGCGCGCGTACGTTGCGGTGACTGTGGGCACGACTACTTTGTAGCCTTCTCCTGCAAAGGCCGGGGAGTCTGCCCCTCGTGCACCACCCGGCGCATGGTGGAGACAGCAGCGCACCTGAACGATCACGTATTCCCCCGCCTGCCGGTGCGCCAGTGGGTGCTGTC
>NZ_CYIG01000119.1 GCF_001298675.1 Paenacidovorax caeni | reverse complement strand
CGGGCTTACCTGCCCTGGCTCGCAGTCGATGACCGGCCTTGGTTGTACAGACCGTTTTGTAGGTCGCTGTTTCTGGTTGAGGGCAAGACGGGGCTGACATCTCTGCTGGGAGCGCAACTGCTCTCACGTCTGCGCAACTTGTGACCGGGCCGTATTCGATAAGGTAGGTTCGAGCGCGTCAGCGGATTCATACTCCCAGCCACAACCGAGACTCTCCATTAGCGATGTCGGCTTCGCAGCGGTTGCGGACCTTCACGCTCTGAAGCCGTATGTCCGATCAACGCCAGCAAGCGGACGGTCAGTCCATCGGTCCTCCGACCCCTAAAACGAGCGTACGGAGCAATCTGGCGCTGGAAGGGGAGCGAGGAATCAAATGGTTGTAGCTGAGCTTGTCAGCGGACACCGAAGCATTGGCGCTGACTTGTGGCTTGTTGGCAGCTCCAGCGATTTCCGCCACGGCTTCGGCGCGTTGCAGGCGCGCTGCTGCGGCTGCCAGGTCGGGCGCATCGGCCAGAGCTTCGGCAATCAATGTGTTGAGTTGCGCGTCACCGTAGCCAGTCCACCATTGCTCGACAGGCCATTGAGCCTGAGGGGCTTGCATGGATGCAGCGGCTTGGAAAGCATCGGTCGACTTGGGCGTTGGTTGAGGGCCCAGGTCCGGCAACTGAGCGCAACCTGCCAGCACCAGGGCTGCAGCCAGAGCTGTCATGCGAAGGCGCAGCCGGTACAGGGCTGCAGGGGGCCGCGTGCTAGTTGAGAGCATCGGCACTCCATATTTGAACTGATCGGTTTAGTTTAGTTTTGGTTTGCGGCATATTCAAGCCAAACTGAACCGAGTAGTTCAAAAATAAAGGATTTGACATGCGGGCCAAAACAGAGACAAGGCGCCAAGCCATCCTGGAAGCAGCGGGGCGTGTCCGAATTTTTGTGTAAACGGTTCGGACTTCAATTGACGGAGATGCGGTCTCCGAACTGAATGGTAAATCGGGTCAGCGCGGCCTTCCAATCTCGGATGGGCATGGTCCACTTCTGGCTGATGTTGCGCAGGGCCAGGTAGAAC
>NZ_CYIG01000118.1 GCF_001298675.1 Paenacidovorax caeni | reverse complement strand
CAGCGGATCGCCCACCTCGTCTCTCTTGTGCTGGCGCGAGGCCTCGGCGAACAGATCGAACTTCAGGGCGCTGCGGGGCGTGATCATGGCAAGGGGCGGGTCAGGCTTCTCGGGTCAGGAAGAGAGCGGATGGGTTTTGAGAAGTTCCCAGAAGTGGACCATGCCCATCCGCGATTGGAAGGCCGCGCTGACCCACTTTACCATTCAGTTCGGAGACCGCATCTCCGTCAATTGAAGTCTGAACCGTTTACACAAAAATTCGGACACGCCCGCTTGGAAACTGACAAAGGTCTCATCGTTGGCATCGGTATAGATGGTGCCTTCAGCGACCACAGCAGATGTGTGGCGGAGGCGTGGGAAGGCACTCTGATTGTGGGGTGGCGCAAGGCGTATGCAAATCAAGACTTTGCAAACGACGCTTTGCGCGTTGAAATGGCACAGAAGCTAGCAGGCAAATCGGACCGTTGGTGGCTCTGTTGGACGACCTTCGGCGGTCCCGCCAGAGAAATAGGCTCCGCCGTAGCTGGATCGGCCGAGGGACTCCTTTTTCTCCACGAAGATAATCGTGACCCCAAGCATCCGACTGCCCTGCACTTGGCGCAGGAGCTTTGGAACTTCTTCGAGCCCTTTCAAGAACGGATGAGCGAGTCGTACCGAAGTTCAGATGATGCCTCTTCTAACGGTTAAATCCGACTTGTGACGAAAGAACCGAAGCTCTATGACCTACGCAGCAAAGATCGAAGGCACCAACGTGAAGATCGTTGAAATCCGCACCAACAGCACCAAGCGCACGTTTGGCTGTGCAAGCTACAAGGGAGCCAAGTCCGTCAACATCACCGGCGATCTAGCGGCAGTGACCTGCGGCGATGGCAAGGTGCGTGTGTACGACATACGCACGGGCTCGCTCAAACGCACGCTGTAGGGGCGTGTCCGAATTTTTGTGTAAACGGTTCGGACTTCAATTGACGGAGATGCGGTCTCCGAACTGAATGGTAAATCGGGTCAGCGCGGCCTTCCAATCTCGGATGGGCATGGTCCACTTCTGGCTGATGTTGCGCAGGGCCAGGTA
>NZ_CYIG01000117.1 GCF_001298675.1 Paenacidovorax caeni | reverse complement strand
ATCCCGCCGGCACGATTCGCCCAGCAGCACCGCCAGCGCGCTGGCGGTGCTGCTGGCAGTGAGCAGAAACAAAACTTCGATTAACCTTCAACCCCGGACTTCTCCAATCCGTTGGTACGGTCAATGGGGGCAGGTCACGACAATCATCCGCGCTTGCCGAATGAGCTGACAAGAGCACAGTATGAAGCCGTGCGGAAATTCCTCAGCCGCTTCAGCCAAATCTTCACTGTCAACTATGACTTGCTGATGTACTGGGCCCGAAATCAGGACCTTGAGCCGCTCTGGAAAACCGACGATGGGTTCCGTGCGGCGCAGCTATGGAAGGGGTACGGGACTGATCAGGCGGTCCACTTTCTCCATGGGGGGCTCCACCTCTACGAAGACCCTACTGGAGTTCGGAAGCATGCATACACGGGTGAAGTCGGTGGAGGGATCGTCGGTCAAGTGCGAGACAACCTGAACCAACAGCCACCACGATTTCCACTATTCGTGGCCGAACCGACCCATCAGAAGAAGGAACGGATAGACCGCAGCCCATACCTGTCCTACTGCCTACGCGCGTTGACGGCCGTTGCCACCCCGATCTTCATCCTCGGACACTCGATGGACCAGAACGATATGCATATCTTTGAAGCAATCCGAAAATCGGCTGTGCGGCAGATTTTCGTCAGCGTGTTCGGCAACGAGCACAGCGACGCGAATCGTCGATTGATCGCCAATGCAACGGCATATCTTGTTGGACCGATGACGACAGTAAGCTTCTTCGACGCCAGTACCGTCGCTCCCTGGGGCTGAGCCCGCCGACGGCAACTGACCTAAATGGGGCGATTGCGCGATTTCGCCGGCCGGAGCAGCGGTATTCCGATGGCGTGATGCCCTTCCTTTGAGGAGCGCCAGTCATGCGCGAACGACCGCAGTACCTTTCGGAGCGGCCATTAGTCCGACGTAAGCCGTGCAAGTCAGTGACCGGTATGTGCTCAAGAGCGTGAGTTCGGCTATGGCGACCGAAAGGCGGGAGACGCTGCGAAGCCGACATCGCCAATGGAGATTCTCGGTTGTGGCCGGGAGTATGAATCCGCTGACGCGCTCGGAACTAACTTATCGAATACGGTCCGGTCACAAGTTGCGCAGACGTGAGAGCAGTTGCGCTCCCAGCAGAGATGTCAGCCCCGTCTTGCCCTCAACCAGAAACAGCGACCTACAAAACGGTCTGTACAACCAAGGCCGGTCATCGACTGCGAGCCAGGGCAGGTAAGCCCGGTC
>NZ_CYIG01000116.1 GCF_001298675.1 Paenacidovorax caeni | reverse complement strand
CTTCAGGCTTCTTGTAGTTAGCCAGCAGGCCAGACAGCAGTTCTTCGGGTACGTCGTGTTTCTTGGTACTCATGGTGCTTACGGACAGGCCGACTTGCGTCGGCGTTGGATTGACCGTTTACACAAAATTCTGCACACCCTCCCACAGTACTTTGTTCAGGCACAGCTGACATCTCCGACCGGATCAACGCTTGCAATTTTTTAGGTACCCAACCTCCGCGCAAAGTCGGTCGTTCTCTTCCCGCAGGGTTTTTCCGCATCGACAACGACCGTGCTCGACAGTGCGGCAGAGCGTCGTTTGGCTTCATCTTGGGTTGTTCTTCATTCCGGCTGTTGCGAGCCTGCAGGCGGCCTTGATCGAGATTGCGCTGCCAAGCCACGATCTGGCTGGGATTGCGGATGTCATAGAGCGCCGCGACGTGACGCTTGTTTTGTCCAACTTCTGGAGGGCGGGCAGTTCAATCCTGGGGCGGTTTATAGACCCGCCTGCGAATGCGTTCGCGCTTTAACTCGAGCCTAAGGTGAGACGTTGCAGGGATCTTGCTCTAGTGTTTGCAAGTTCTGTGTACATGAACTGGGCCCTATAGCACTTCCGTTCAACATAAGTGGGTACACACATCTATTGAGTTTTCCAATTTGAAGATGTGTTTCTACAGAGCGCTATGGTGAGCTTTCACGGGGAGCTACATTTGTAAGAGAGTGCTCACATTCATTTCTGTGCATAGATTGTCATCGCTAAAGGGATGTCTGACCCTTGCTCTTGCTACACACTCGCCCCCTTGATTGTTTGATGACAACTTGAATACCTTAAATACAAATTAAACCTTGGATTTTTCAATGCTGACAATAGGTTAGATGGGTAATGGTGAGGTTTTACAGGAACTTTGGTGAGCGTTTACAGGGAGTTTGGTGAGCTCCTACGGGGTTGTCTGCACGTCTGGGTGAGGCTACGCGGGGAGTCCAGTGAGTGGATTCAGGGAGTTTGGTGAGCTTTTACAGGGATGGACGGCGTTCATACGTATGAACCTGTGGTGCCTGTGACTTCCTTGACCGAGCCAAGGTGAGCTTTTGCAGGGATGGACGGCGTTCATACGTATGAACCTGCGGTGCCTGTGACTTCCTTGACCGAGCCAAGGTGAGCTTTTGCAGGGATGGACGGCGTTCATACGTATGAACCTGTGGTGCCTGTGACTTCCTTGACCGAGCCAAGGTGAGCTTTTGCAGGGATGGACGGCGTTCATACGTATGAACCT
>NZ_CYIG01000115.1 GCF_001298675.1 Paenacidovorax caeni | reverse complement strand
GCGCGCGCGCCAGGCCCAAATGCATACTGCCTCCCAAGCTCTTGCCATTGAGCGGCAAGCGAGCGCTCAACCTTCCTTGGCCGAACGTGTTTCGAGGCCCAAAACTCGTGCCATACTTGGCCTCATGCGGTTGAATTTCCTATCCGTCGGCGGCGGCGATGCGCCGGGCGATGGCGGCCAGTTGCGCCTGGTCCCAGGACACGCGCTTCGGGACATCGACCGTCACGCGAAGCAGCCCGTCCTTCAGGTGCACGACGCCGAAGTCCTTGCCGGCCTCGAGGCGTGCAGCACGGGCCTGCTCGCCGTAGGCGGCCTCCAGCGCGGCGTCGAACTTCGCGCGGGCCTGCTTGAGCCAGGCGAGCGCTTCGTCGAGGTTGCGGCTGATCTCCGCCTTCTGGGCGGGCGGCAGCGCGGCCAGCTGGCCGACGGACATCGCGGCGATGTCGGCGGGGTAGAGGGTCAAATCGCTCATCGCATCCCCCTTCAGCGCGCCGCGCGCTCGGAGGTCGAGTCGTGCAGGGCGCCACGCTCGAACTCGATGACCGACTCCAGGGGGTAGCTGACGCGCTTGGACAGCTTCAGGTAGCGCGGGCCCCGCCCTTCGCTGCGCCAGCGCTGCAGGGTCTTGGGGCTCAGCCCCCAGCGCTGCGCGAGCTCGTTCTCGTTGAGGACCCGACGATCGCCGGGAGACAGACCGTTGATCGCATCGACCGGCGACCGGGTGATGGTGCTTGCCGTTGTCGGCATGGAAGCCTCCTATGACGCTGTTGAGGAACAGGTGTCATTGCAGGCTTCGGGTGGCGAACCTTGGAGGGACCGAATGGCGAACCACGCGCAAACTTCGGGTTCGCCAATCCGCACGCGTCCATGCCAAAACGGCGAGCACGCGGCTCGCCGTTCTTGGGGACAGGGGGATGGTCAGCGGCCCACATCGGCGCAACTGACGCAGCTCGCCAACACCATCGCGCATCGCGTGTGCCGGCACCTGTCGCGCCGCGGCTGGCTCGAAGGCGAAGAGGGGTCTCCTCGTTTTCAGTGCAATAAGTGACGGTACGAAAAGCTAGCACTGGCGCGGAGGTGGTGTTGGTAGATCGTTGATTTCATTGACTTTCCTGTTCACTTTCAAATCTGCGATTCGTGGCGTCAAACCGTGGTCGGTTTCATCCATTG
>NZ_CYIG01000114.1 GCF_001298675.1 Paenacidovorax caeni | reverse complement strand
ATGGCCACGCCCGCCTGGCGCTCATTGAGCACAAAGGGCTGCGCATGGAAGATGCCCCACCGGTCTTTTACATGGGAGTAGATTCCAATGGAAGGTGTGTTGCGCCGAGGATCAAGCCGGGCTTGCCACACCCGTTTGGTGGTCTCCATGCTCATCATGTCAGAAGATGCCAAATCGGACCGCCCCCAGGTGGCGGCAATCGGGTGTCGCTGCATGAATTCCAGCACAGCCTGGCAGGCCTGGCTCAGACGCCGTTCGTCCCGCGCCCAGCGCATGGCCTGGCGAATGCTGGTGGCAGACAATTGCGGAATCATGCGCGCGCATTCGACCGCAGTCAGACTGGTGCCGTGGGCCATGATGCCGGCATAGACCATCAGCAGCTCGTCGGTAGAGCGCGGCTCACGTCCGAGCATGATCCAGCTAAAGCGCACCTGGGCGTCAACGGCCAGAATCACTTCCGGCAATTGAACCTCACCGATGCGGTGATCCAAAGCCGCGCGCAGCTTGGTCACTTCTGGGTCTTCGTCCTCTGCGGGCAATGGCGACAAATGGAGTTCATCATCCACGCGCAGTACGCCACTGCGGGCTGCAGCGGCCACCGCATCGACACCGGCAGTTACTCTGGCCAGCAAAGGCTTCAAGAAAGTGGCAGCCTTGCTGGGTAACGATAGACGGGCATAGTGTTTCTTGGACTCTGCCTGCCAACGCTCGTCCGTGAAGAACAAGCGCGCACGACCCCGAAAGCTCAGGCTGTGCTCAATCCAGACCGAGCCATTGCGCACCGCGCGGCGCAGGGCAAACAGGGTGGCCACCTCCAACGCCTGAAACGCCCGTTCCCGGTCTGGGCTGGAGATCGAAACCTGCCAGATCATTCCCAGACTTGGTGCCACCACTTCAACTGGCAGCTTTCTGGATCCTTTGAGATATAAAGCTTGCAGCTTGGCAAGGTACTCGATGGCAGGATGCTCGCCGGTGGCCTGCCAGGGCAGCTTTGCAATGGCGACGAGCAACGACCGCACGGGGCGAATTCCATCAATCAATCCCTCGCGGACCAGGGAGGCCCTGCTCGGTGGTTTGCGTTTCTGGGTTTCGGTGATCAAGGCTTCAAGACGGGCACGCAACTCAGCATCTGGCACCGCACCTTGCGCGCTCAAGGCAACAAGTTCGCCGAGCAGCGTTTTGTACATTGCGGCCCAATTGACGGTAGCGGGGACATCGGCGGCAGCCTGACGCCACAGATCGGCGATCCGGCGCTGCACCATAAGGATCAACTGGTCTGTGGTGGTGAACAGGCAATACCGAAGAAAGCATGCGACCTCCACGGTGCGCGCTGGCTCTTTGATCTTGGCTCCGGCTGAGGGCG
>NZ_CYIG01000113.1 GCF_001298675.1 Paenacidovorax caeni | reverse complement strand
CAGCTGGAGCAATCCATACGGGAATACATTGATCGTCACAACGAGGATCCCAAGCCGTTCGTGTGGCATAAAAGTGCGGACACCATCTTGGCATCTGTGGCGCGGGCAGCGAGTACCATTATTTGATGCTTACTTTTGAGACACCACACTAGCAAGTCATTGAATCACATAGGGGGCGTCTCAGCAATAAGAAAACCCGACAGCTGAGGACTCTCCATGCCCACCAAGAACGCCTCCATCACGCTGACCGATGCCGATGGCCTTGCCAGCTTCACCGATGCGGCCATGCTCGTGCTGTACCTGTCACGCGAAGAGGTTGAAAGCGCGAACGTGGCCAGCGCGCTCGAACGTCTGCACATCATCGCGGACACCCGCGAGTCCGCCATGCGCTACCGCGAGAGTCTGGTGTTCATCGTCTGTGGCTACGACGAGGATCCGCGCGAGCTTGCTGCAATCCCCCAGGTACGCGCCTTCTTTGCCAGGCTGGTGCAGGAGTGGCCGCACTGGCTCTGGTTCCTGGCCCGGGGCGTTGGCGCCATTGGGCTCTTCATGTCGTTGCTTTGCCGCGTGAAGATCCACCGCTCGCCTGGACACTACGGCACCGAGTTCGAGGATCTGGCCGAATTGGGTGCAGTCATGGGCGACTTGTTTGAGCGCGGCAATGCCATGTTCTACGCCTACGGCATCACCACCGAACAAGCGGATGCCAGCGCCGAAAGCGCCGTCGCTGAACTTCTCACCGCTTGAAGCCTATGAGCACCACCGAGTTCCAAGTTGTCGCGGCGCCCTCCTCTCAGGCGCTGATACCTCAAGCCGTCCCTGCTGAACTTGTCTCGGCCGAGGTCGTTGATGACGTTCAGGCTATTCGCATCTTTATTGCCGGGTACAAGCACAAGTCCAGCCACACGACTCGCGCCTACGAAAAGGAGTGCTACCGCTTCCTGCTGTGGCTGCGGTCGAAGCGCGGTGCGGGCCACGCGCTTTTGCCTGCCGTGGGCATTGAAGACATGAACGTCTACATGGATTTTGTGCGCGAGCCCAGGCCATTCAATGAGGAGTTCCTCAAGGCCAATGGATGGGACCACCAGCCGTTCAGGAACGCACTGAGCAAGACGAGCATTGCCCTGTGCATCACCGTGCTGCATCGTCTTTTTACCGCCATGCGCGAGATGCGCGGGCCGGGTGGCCAGCCCTATTGCACCTATAACCCGGTGAAGCTGCTCCACGAGGGTCTGGCCAGCCGCAGCAACCAAGACGATGAGGTTGAGCAGGCTCTGACGGAGATCGAATGGGGCGCCGTGCAAGAGGTCATTGAAGGGCTACCCCAAGGCACCGAGCGAGAGAAGAAACACTACCACCGCGCACGCTGGATCATGCAGCTGCTGTACCGCGCATTCCTGCGCCGGGAGGAGGCAGCAAACCTCAAGATGGGCAACTTCATCGCTTCCCCCCAGGGCTGGAGCCTTCGCTTTGTGGGCAAGGGCGACAAGTGGTCCACGATCATCGTGACTTCCAAGCTGATGGATGAGCTGAAGGTCTACCGCACGTCACTCGGTTTGCCCGCCCTACCCTCGCCTGGTGAATCACGCCCCGCCATCATGGCTGTAACGGGCGTGGACAAGGGCGTAACAGGCCAAGCGATTTACCTTATCTGCAAAGAGATATTCGGCTGGGCTGCCGATCTCATTGAAGGCTCTGATAACGCTGCA
>NZ_CYIG01000112.1 GCF_001298675.1 Paenacidovorax caeni | reverse complement strand
GCGCGCGCGCCAGGCCCAAATGCATACTGCCTCCCAAGCTCTTGCCATTGAGCGGCAAGCGAGCGCTCAACCTTCCTTGGCCGAACGTGTTTCGAGGCCCAAAACTCGTGCCATACTTGGCCTCATGCGGTTGAATTTCCTATCCGTTCACCATGAACGGCTGAAACCCTTCCTTGCGCAGTTCGGTCAAGACCGTGGCGGTAGGGATGTAGCTGTACCGCTCGGAACGGCTCTCATGCGGGGCATCCGCAAAGATGGACGGGGCCACGCGCCGGATTTGGTCATCCGACAAGGGGTAATCGGAACGCAGCGCCGGGGAATGGGAAGCAAAACGGGATGCAAGCATGTCTTTCTCCTGACTTGGTTGTTGAAGAAAACCGCACACCGGATTCCTAGATTCGGAGCCCAGCCTTTCGGCTGTTCGGTGCGGTCGGCACGAGGAACCTGGTTGGCCCTGTTGCCACCGTCTTTCCTGAGTTCATCGCCCGCGACGGTCAGGAGCGCGCGGACGGGGGCCGTCAAGGAGGCAAGCGCAGGGTTGGTGCGGCCCGCAGCGCAGCGAGGACACGGCCCTGCGCGCCTTGACGGCGCACGGGAGCGGGCTACAGTCGCGGACAAGGTGATGAAGTCAGGGGAGACGGCTGGACAAGGCAACGGCCTTCCCCATGCGCCGACCGCACGGCAAGCGAAGCGCGCAGGCCCGAAGCTGGAAGCCGGGCCGGAGGCGTCAGCCGATCAGCGCGAGGGAATGATGGAAGCCCGACAGGGGCGAAACCCCGCAGGGGGTTCGATGCGCAGCACGACAGCGCGACCGGCCATGTTTCCTGGCCGGGGACGCCCGGACTTCAAGGCTCGATGCACAAGCTCATGCTCCAGGCATCGGGAAGCCGGCTCGGCGGCCTTTGAGGGGCGCCAAGCTCGCGCGGCGGGGATAGCCCGCAGGGCTTTCCCCTGGAGACAAGCAAAGCGCGCAACGCCCCGTTAGGGGCGCGAAGGCATCACGCCGAGTCGTCAGAGCGCAGGCTGGATTCCGACAGCAGCACGATGCGCTGCTCGTCAGTGATGAGTGCGTTGTTCATGGTGAGCTCCTGAAAGGTTGCCGGGCGGAATTGCCCGACCCTTTCGGGGCACTGCGCAGCGCAAGCAGTCAAGGGTCAACGACGGCCGCAGGCCGCAAGAGTGCGAGCACGCGCCGCCCTTGCACGGCGAGAACGCCGTGGCACGATGGAGAAGCAACAAGCCGCCACACCGCGCCACCCAGGCACAGCCGGTATTAGCAAGCGCAGCGCGCAGGCCCGGATCTGCGATCAGGGCCGCAGTTGCGTGAAGGATCGACGCCGCATGGCCGTGATTCGGCACGAAGCACGGGGCAGGGGTCTCCTCGTTTTCAGTGCAATAAGTGACGGTACGAAAAGCTAGCACTGGCGCGGAGGTGGTGTTGGTAGATCGTTGATTTCATTGACTTTCCTGTTCACTTTCAAATCTGCGATTCGTGGCGTCAAACCGTGGTCGGTTTCATCCATTG
>NZ_CYIG01000111.1 GCF_001298675.1 Paenacidovorax caeni | reverse complement strand
CTCCTTGAGCTGCACCAGCCACTGGCTGATGCGGTCGCTGCGTTTGCCGGCCGTCATCACCGCCGACTTGGCGCCCTGGATCAGCAAGGTGCGCAAATACTCGTCGCCGCGCTTGGTGATGCGCCCAAGGCTGGCCTTGCCGCCCGTGGAGTTCTGGCTGGGCACCAGACCCAGCCAGGCGCCGAACTGGCGGGCATTGCGAAACTGAGCAAAGTCGCCCACGCTGGCCACCAGGGCCGAGGCCGTGATTGGGCCGATGCCATGCAACTGGGCCGCTGCCTGGGCACGCGCATCGCTTCGGACATGTGCGCCAATGCGCTCATCGCACCAGGCGAGCTGCAGCTCCAGGTCGATCCAGTGCAGGTGGGCTCGCTGCAGCGCCATGCGGGCGATGGTGGGCAACTCGTTACTGGCGTCCTCGATCACCTCGGCCAGCACCCGGCGCAGCGCCTCGGGGCTTTGCGGAAACACCAGGCCAAACTCGGCCAGCAGGCCGCGAATGCGGTTGATGCAGCCCGTGCGCTCTTCCTTGTAGCCCTCGCGCAGGCGGTGCACGGCCAACAGCCCCTGCTGCTCGCAGCTCTTGACTGGAACGAAGCGCATGTGCGGCCGACCCGCCGCCTCGCAGATGGCAGCCGCATCGTTGGCGTCGTTCTTGCCGCTCTTGCCGGCCATGCGGTAGGGCGTGACGAAGTGGCCCGCCACAAGCCGCGCGTCCAGACCCAGCAGGCGAAGCCGGCGAGCCACATGGTGCGCGCCGCCACACGCTTCCATGGCCACCAGACAACCTTGGGGCAACTCAGCGCACCATGCAAAGAAGCGCTCCACCGGGAACGCCTTGGCCAGCACCAGCCGGCCCGCGCAATCGACCGCATGGACCTGGAAAACCCGCTTGGACAGATCCACCCCTACCCGCGCCACCGGCGCCCGTGTAATCTCGCTCATGGACTTCCCCTTTCCTGTGACAGATTGACTTCGACACATCAATCTTGGCGCTATGACGCCGTCTCGGGATTGCGGGAAGTCCCTTCGTATTCGCTCAAGCCGACCCGCATTCGGCGGTCGGCTTAGCTTGTTCGTTAGCACCACTGAAAACCAATTTATTTCGCCCATGTCTATTCAAACGGCATTCAGTTTCTCAAGCGTTGTGCAGCGCTGGGTTTGTCGTTTGTCTGGGCTTCGCCTGGTGGCGTTACGCTGGTTTGTGGTCTTTTTAGCCTCTGGTCCTTGCGTAGCAAGCGCAAGCAGCTATTGTTTTCGTAGTGCTGCGCCGCCTCGGTGGCGCTGCGCTTTTTCGCAGTTCGTGCCCGTCGCCAAATCCAAGTTATCGGTTTTGGCTTCTGGCTCTAACCTTCCGGTCAAGCCGACCCGCCTTCGGCGGTCGGCTTACCTCGCCCGTTAGTCCCATCACCCGCTTTATGCGCGCAGCCACCTATTCCAGCGCTCTGCCTTGTCCAAGGGGTTTTCAAGCCTTTTTGGCGTCTAGCGCTTGTGCAGCAAGCGCCATCAGCTATCATTCTTGCAGCGCTGCGCCGCTTCCGTGGCCCAGCGCTTTTTGGTGGGCTGCGCCCTTGTCCAAGTCCGGGCGCTTCCTTTTGGCCTTCGGGTCTAACTTTGCGCTCAAGCCGACCCGCCTACGGCGGGCGGCTTATCTGGGCCGTTAGTCCCTTCATATTCCCGCTTTATGCAGGCCGCTATTTATTCCAGCGCTTCGCATGTCTCAAAGGCTGTCCAAGCCTTTTTGGCCTCCAGCGCTTGTGCAGCAAGCGCCACCAGCTATCCTTCTTGCAGCGCTGCGCCGCTTCCGTGGCCCAGCGCTTTTTCCTGGGCCGCGCACATCTTCAAGTCTGGGCGCTCCCTTTTGGCCTTCGGGTCTAACTCTGCGCTCAAGCGGACCCGCATTCTGCGGGCCGCTTACCCTGGCCGTTAGTCCCATCACCCGTTTCATGCGCGCACCCACCTGTTCCAGCGCTCCGCCCTGTTCCAAAGACTTTCAAGCCTTTTGGGCCTCCAGCGCTTGCCAGCCAAGCGCCATCAGCTATCATTCTTGCAGTGCTGCGCCGCTTTCGTGGCCCAGCGCTTTTTCGTGGGCTGCGCCCTTGTCCAAGTCCGGGCGCTTCCTTTTGGCCTTCGGGTCTAACTCTGCGGTCAAGCGGACCCGCATTCTGCGGGCCGCTTACCTTGGCCGTTAGAGCCATCAATGTCAGAGGCAACTGTTGGCTGGCTTGTTTTGTCGTCTATCGCAGTCGCTTCTGCGCTAGGGTGGCACCTGTTGCTGCGTTCATTTTTGCTTGCCACGGTGCTGGCTACTGCCACAGCAGTAGTTCTGTTTCAAGTCGCTGCTTACCTGTACGCTGGCTACCTTGATCCGTTCTTTCTTGTCGCAGTCATTACGTCCTCAGTTATCTGCCTACTTATTACAGTTACTGTTGGCATGCTCGTGCGCAACATCAAGGGGAAAAACAATGCACTCTAACTCTGCTACAGGGACTTCCCGCTAATTCAACCAATCATGCCGGGGCTTTTTTCCTTTGATTCGATATTGACTCCTCTCGCGACAGTGAGTGGGACGTATTGATCGAAGGCGACACCATGCAAGGACAGACTGCACATCTACAGGCGGGCTT
>NZ_CYIG01000110.1 GCF_001298675.1 Paenacidovorax caeni | reverse complement strand
ATCTTCTTGCCGTTGGGCGTGCGGCCCACGGCTTGCAGCACCAGGTCGTACACCTGCGGTGCGGGGGCGGTGCCACCCTCCTCTGCCGGCGCAAACGTCACCTCGATGCCTTCGGGCGTGGCGCGGGCCCCCACCGTCTTGGTCTTGAGCATGACATCGGCTGGCGCGCCGAATACCCCAACCTGGCCAAGCTCATGGACAAGCTCGCGCAGCGCGCCAGCTTTGCCGACACCAAGCCCGCCTGACCCGCCGGTTTCAGAACCGGTACAGGTACCCCAGGCGCAGCGCCGACTCGGTGCTGCCGTCCACCAGCGGGCTGTGGCGCGCGCCGCTGCCCAACCGGGTGGCGCTCAGGTCCAGATAGACGCTGTGCTGCGGCGCCCAGGTGTAGGTGCTGCGCAGCCCCAGTTCGACATGGGTGGCCGCGCCCGCGCGGTAGGCGGGCCTGCCGGGCAGGGCCTCGCTGGCGCGCACACCGTAGTAGTAGTCCATGGTCTTGCGGTCGTTCCACTGCACGGCCAGGCGCGGTGTCATGCCCACCGAACCCATGCGCCAGGTCCGTTCCGCGGACAGGCGCAAGCGCTGGCCCTTGCTGTGGCCCGAGGCGTCGGCCAGCCATTCGGCACCCAGGTCGGCCAGGCTGCCGCGCCACAGCACATGGGCGCCCAGCCACACCCCCGACTTGCGCTCGGCCATACCGTTGAGTACGGGCGCATCGTCGGGCTCATAGCCGTCCTCAAAGGCGTAGCGTGCGCGCAATGCCATCACCAGCGGGCCGTGCGCTGGGAGCTTGAGGTCCAGCACCGGCCCGGCCACCCGAACCCAGCGGTTTTCGTAGCTCAGCAAGGGAATCACCGTGGTGCGGGTGCCCATGCCGGCATAGGCCTTTTGCTTGAGGTTGACGCCCAGCCCCACGCCCCAGGCGGATTCGGTGGCGGGCTGGGCCAGGGCGGCACCGGCGCCCAGCAGCGCGGCGGTGCACAGAAAAAGACGCGTTGGCAGCAAGAACATGGCTTCACACTCCTGGATGAACAAGAAACGAAAGGGGACGCGTCACTGGCTGGCGCGCTTTTTCAGCCAGCGCATCAGCACGCGCAGGCCCGGCAGCTTTTCGTACAGCTCCTCGGCCGCGTCCCAGTAGTCGCGGTGCAGCGTGATGCGTTGCGCGTCGTCGAGCACCAGGTGCGTGGCGCCGCGGATGGTTTGTTCCACGCCCTGGGCGTAGGACCGGAAGGCGAAGCGGAACTCCCAGGTCAGAAAGCACTGCGGCCCCTGCTCCACGCGGCCGGTGATGACGAAGTGCGGGTGCTCCAGCGCCGCAAACATGTGGCGGAAGATGCCCTCGATCGCGGCCAGGCCCTGCACCTCGTTGAACGGGTCCTTGAAGCGGGCATCGCTGGCGTAGTAGCGGTCCAGGTGCGCCAGGTGGGCGGGCTGCAGGTGCTCGAAGAAATCCACCACGCGGGTGATGGCTTCCGAGGTGGGTGTGGGGCTGGAAGAAGTCATCACAGGCCTGTGAAGCGGCGCACCGCCGCAAAGTACGCACGGTAGGGCAGCAGGCGCAGGCCCAGCAGTACGTTGGTGAACGGATAGGAAATTCAACCGCATGAGGCCAAGTATGGCACGAGTTTTGGGCCTCGAAACACGTTCGGCCAAGGAAGGTTGAGCGCTCGCTTGCCGCTCAATGGCAAGAGCTTGGGAGGCAGTATGCATTTGGGCCTGGCGCGCGCGCAGCTGCT
>NZ_CYIG01000109.1 GCF_001298675.1 Paenacidovorax caeni | reverse complement strand
AGCAGACCTTGCTGCGCTATGTGGCCTTGTACAACCACCAGCTGCCGCAGTCAGCGCTCAAGAGCAGTACGCCGATGCAGGCCATGAAAGAGTGGCATCACACCCACCCGCACCTGTTTCACAAGCGACCATATGATCGTCCGGGATGCGACAACTAGTAAAGCGGCCCTGAATTCAGGACAAAGCGTCGATGGATTCAGGACACGAATTTAACTCACCGGCTCCCGGCCAATCGCTTGGCCACGTAAGCAGGCTCCCAGGTGGCCATGTCCGGGTCTTGAGGCGTCCTCGGCACCTCCCCGGCATCTAGCCTGGTCAACACCCCGCTCAGCAACCGCAAGCCCATAGGGGCCAGCTCACGCCGCCAAAGCGCCTCGGCGGTATCGCCTGGCTTGACCCAGCACCAATCCTGCGCCGCTATATCCCCGGTATCCGCCCCGTCGTCCAGCCAGTACGCGGTGCCGCCCGTTACCTGGTCGCGCATGTGGACGGCCCACACGACAGCATCCCGGCCCCGATGGCGGGGTAGCAGGCTGGGGTGGTAGCCCAGAGCCCCCAGTCGGGCCTTGGCGCGCGCCTCGGGCGTGACAAACAGGTGGGCATGGGCGCACAGGATCACGTCCAGCCCATCCGGCACCCATTCCGCGCCCAGGCGCTTGTCTACTTGGCACAGCGGCACACCGGCGTCGGTGGCCAGCGCGGCCAGGCGGTCATCCACCCGAGGCGCGCTGACCGCCACCACGTCGTCGCCGCGCGCCAGGCACAGCTTGAGCACCTCGGCCCCGAAGAACTTCTGCCCGACGATCATCACGCGCATGGTGCCGCCCCTAGGTAGCGGAAGCCCTGCACGGCCCGGAAGTGGCCACCGTAACCCGCCCCGACGTTCTTGGTGCCGAGCCTGGCCGCCGTCTTAGCCATGCTTTGCAGGCTGCGTGCCTTGCTCTCCCCGACCAGCTTGGCCGATACCTGCGTCCACCTGGTAGACCGGCGCAGGGCGCTGGCCAGGCCGGGGTGGCTGGTGTGGAACAGGGTCAGCATGGGCTTGTCGTAGCGGTTCTGGCCAAGCCGCCAGCGCTCGCAAACCGCGTCCAGGAAGCGCAAGCCCACCCCGGCACCCTGCCATTCCGGCATCACGACCAGGCGGCAGGCGCGGGCCTCAACCATCCCGGCGCGGGTGCTGACGGCCAGGTGGGCGACAAGCTGGCCATCCACCGTGGCCATGTAGTTGGTAGCGGCGATCATGCGGGGCAGCTTCAAATAGTGATGCGGCTCAAAGGCTGGCCAATGCTCCCAGCCGGTTTGCCACACGTCCACGTCGATGCGCGGTCGCCGCCAAAGAGACCCCCGTGAAAACTTGCCGGTGGCCGTGTCAAAAACCCAATCCGGCTGCACCCAATCCAGAATGTCGTAGTGGCAGCTCAGCAGCACCGCCTGGCCGCCCGTGCGCCGCCAAGCCTTGGCAAAGGCCCCCGCGCCGATCTGCGCGATCTGCCGGTCGACCACGCTGCTGAATTCGTCCAGGACGGCCCGGCTGGGTGCCTCGGCAATCAGCCTGGCCAGGTTGGCCCTGAACTGCTCACCGTTGGAAAGAACCGAATAGGGTCGCAGCCAGGTAGGCACGCTGCCCAGGCCCACGCTGGAGAGCGCGGCCGTCACGTCGTCAAACGAGCCGTCTGGCGTGATGGCGTCTATTACCGGCATGTCGGCTGGCCAGCCAGGCGCATAGACCGCCTCGCTGCCCCACAGGGCGCGGCCCATGCTGGTCTTGCCCGAGCCGCTCTTTGCCCATGGCTTTGCCCGCGCTCGCTGCGGCGACTGTGGGCACGACTACTTTGTAGCCTTCTCCTGCAAAGGCCGGGGAGTCTGCCCCTCGTGCACCACCCGGCGCATGGTGGAGACAGCAGCGCACCTGAACGATCACGTATTCCCCCGCCTGCCGGTGCGCCAGTGGGTGCTGTCGGTTCCCAAGCGGCTTCGTTACTTCATGCAGCGCGACGGAGCGGTGCTGAGCATGGTGCTGCGCATCTTTCTGCGGGTGATCGCACAAACTCTGCAGACCCACAGCCCCGGTGCGGCCCATATGGACAAGGCAGGCCTGCACATCGGTGCCATCGCCTTCATTCACCGATTCGGCTCCAGCCTCAA
>NZ_CYIG01000108.1 GCF_001298675.1 Paenacidovorax caeni | reverse complement strand
CACAAGTTGCGCAGACGTGAGAGCAGTTGCGCTCCCAGCAGAGATGTCAGCCCCGTCTTGCCCTCAACCAGAAACAGCGACCTACAAAACGGTCTGTACAACCAAGGCCGGTCATCGACTGCGAGCCAGGGCAGGTAAGCCCGGTCATGGGCCCGCAGCCACGCATGGCATTCCGCCTCTCGCTCATAGCTGACGAGTGGCTGGGGAACATCTACCAAGTCACCGATTTTGGGTGTGCACCCTATGACCCTGGCCGCAACATCCCGAGAAAATCTTTCTCGAATGCGCCCAAGCGATTGCTGCAGGCGCCAGGTGCTGGTAATCACCAGCTCGCAATCTGGCACCTGCCGCACCACCTCCTCCAATACCGGCAGGCAGCAAAAATGCCGGGATTCGTGGCAGAACTCGGGGTGCAACACCCCATCGAAGTCTAGGAATAGGGTTGGCATGGCATAAGTTTGTCTGTGCCTGTCCAGGGAAGACCATTTTTCATCGCTTTGGCCACCCAATGAGACTAGTTGGTCGTGGTCTTTCTAGTCCCATTGCGCGGAAATCGAGGCAATGCCTCGAAAGAATGTTCCTCCCCACGCTGACTTCGGTCGTGCGCTGCAGCAACTGCGCGCCGCCCGGGGCGTGACTCAGGAAGACATGCTCTTGGCGACCAGCCGCAGGCACATCAGCCGTATTGAGCAAGGCCACCAGATGCCGAGCATCCGCGTCATCGAGAACCTGGCTGAAGGCCTGCAGATCCATCCCCTGACGCTCATGGTGGCCGCGTATTGCCCGGAAATAGATGCCACCTCGATCAAGGGCCTTCTCGATGCGGTGAGCGCCGACTTCGAGGCGCTGATCGCCGATTAGGCCAAGCGAGGGGCCTTGGCAGAGGCTTGGCTGTATCGTACGAGTTCTTCGAGGCCCTGCATCAAGCCAGGGTCAGTCGCGTCATCCCCACGCTGGAGCATCCGTCTCACGATCTCGCGATCCACAGTGACGCTGAGCAGGGTCATGGCCTCGTGCAGAGTGCCCATCTCTACGTCCATGCCTTGTCCTTGGCATGGCACCCCTGCCTTGGAGAGCAGCAGCAGCGTGATAGGCAGAGCGGCGCTACCCGGCCCTCGGGCTGCGTCCCAGCCATGACCAGCCAGCAAATCGTGCAGCTGATCGGCCACCAGCAGGAGCTGTTGATTGCCCAGTGCATGGGGCAAGACCGACTGCCACCCCCGGGAGTGGATTAGAGCCGCCAACTCGGTCTCCCCAAACTGTCCAAGATCCTTTTTCTGTACACGCAGCATGATTCGTCATTCAAATTAATATGAGACTATTCGGTCCCATTGGGGCCGGGCGTGCGAAGATAACGGAACATGCTGGGCGAATTCGTGCTCTCCGCTCCCTCCCCCGCCAATGGGAAGCTCCTGGTTGCACGAAGCCGAGAACGGAACAACCAACCCGTTGCCCAACACAGATCCATCCAACCCTTGCCTTGAAAAATCGCCTGGACTTCACCCGCTTGGCCGACCTGGATCGCCAGTTCTGCGAATTCGCCCAGTTGCAGCGCCACGCTCCCCCCAGGTGCGGCTGGACAAAGACCCTCCGGTTGGCATTGGGCATGAGTTCCAAGGCCTTGGGCAGTCGCCTGGGCATGACGGGCCAAGGCGTGCGCAAGCTGGAGCAGGCCGAGGCCGATGGCACTATCACCTTGAAAACCCTGGCCCGCCTGGCCCAGGGGCTAGATTGCGAAGTTCGTTATGTGCTGCTGCCCCGAACCAGCCTGGTCGAGCAGGTGCTCACGCGGGCCCAGCAGGTAGCCGATGCACCGCTGCCAGCTACATCCCATGCCGGGGCATTGCTGCACGAGGCCGAGACGTTGGAAGCGATTTCCACGCTGCTGGCTCGGGTGAACCGGCGGGGTTTTTGGTAAGTCTGGCAG
>NZ_CYIG01000107.1 GCF_001298675.1 Paenacidovorax caeni | reverse complement strand
CGCACTCCCCCGTGCTGATCGACGCGCCCAGCACGGGAGCGGCTTGCGCCGGTGTCGCCAGCGCCGTCACCGCAGCCCTGAGCGGCGAGTTGGGTGCCAACACGCCAAAATAGCGGTGCCGGTGGGTGCGTGGCGGGGGAACCAGCGCGGCAATGCGGTCGATCAGCTCCAGCGGTGTGAGGTGCAGCTCATCAACCTTGGCACCGCGCTTGTCGCTGGTGGGTTCGCTGCGCTGCTTGCCGCAGCGGTACACCAGTTTGCTTCCCTCTTTGCGCAGCCTGTCCATCGCAAAGGGTGGGCGGGCGCAATAGCGCAAGAGCCGCTCAAGGCCTGGACGGTCGTGGGATTCAATGCACACCCCGACATCCACCGAGAAACCGCTGTGTTTGTACCCCAGCATCTCTTTTGCCTCGAAGTTCTCCAGCAGCCCACGGCCCACAAAGGCGCGCAGGGCAGCCCATGCGGGCGGCAGCCAGGGCGGCCTCGGTTCCGGCATGGCCGCCGCCAACGACGATGACATCGAAATCTTGTGGGTAAAGCATGGTGTTCCAAATGGGCGCAGAAAGAAACGCGCGCCCGGCGCAGTCAGGGAGAGGCCGATTTTACCGGCTGCCCTGTTTATTGACGACAATGGGGCCATGAGCAAACTCCTTGTCTTCGCCGGCAGCACCCGCACCCAGTCCTACAACCGCCAGCTGGCCAAAGCTGCAGCCGATCTGGCCCGCGCTGCGGGGGCCAGCGTGACCCTGCTGGAGCTGGGCGACCTGGACATTCCGCTGTACAACGCCGACCTCGAAGCGCAGGGCACACCACCCGATGTGATGAAGCTCAAGGAGGTCCTGGATGAACACCCGGCCTGGATCATCTGCTCGCCCGAGTACAACGGCAGCTACACCGCCCTGCTCAAGAACACCCTGGACTGGGCCTCCAGTCCGGTGAAGAACCACGCCTACTGGAGCGACAGCAGCAAGCCATTCGCCGGCAAGGTGGTGGGATTGCTCAGCGCGTCGCCCGGTGCACTGGGCGGCCTACGCTCGCTCAGCCACCTGAGCCCGTTACTGCTCAACCTGCAATGCTGGCTGTGCCCGCAACAGTTCGCCCTGGGCCGCGCCGGCAGTGCGTTTGACGCACAGGGCCAGCTCCAGGACGCCACGCACCAGGCCAGCGTAGCAGCCGTGGTGGACCAGGTACTCTGGGCTGCCAAGCGGCTTTCTTAGCCAAATACAGCTCTAGCCCCCGTCAAAATTGCGCAAGCAGCTATTGTTTTTATAGCTTGCTCGGTCACCTGACTGATCCATGCCCTGTCCTGCAACTCAGGCCAGCGCCCCGCGTTTGTCCAGCTCCGGCACCGAAAGGATGTCGATGCGCCCATAGCCCAGCGACAGCACGCCATCGCGCGCCAGCACCTTGAGCTCTTTGGACAGGGTCTGGCGCGTGATACCCAGCATCATGGCCAGCGCCTCCTGCGACACCGTCACACGCGCCCTGGCATCCACGGCCATCGTTGCGTCGCCGCGGGCCAGTGCCAGCAGGCGCCGGGCAATGCGGGTGCGGGTGGAGCGCAGCATGGCGTCTTCCACCAGGCTGTACAGCACGCGCACCCGGCTGCAGAGCAACGCGCCCAGCGCCCGTGCAAATGCCGGACGGCGCATCAGCCGCTCAAACTCGACCACACCGATCGCCAGCACGATGCTGTCGTGGATGGCGGTGACGTCATGGGGTCGGGGCAACCCGTCCAGCAACGAGGATTCGCCAAACCAGTTGCCGGGCTCCATCACGGCCAGGATGGCTTCGCGACCATCCTCGCCCAGCGTGGACACCTTGAAGGCCCCTTCCACCAGACCCACAAAACTCGCCCCCGCATCCCCCTTGCGGTACAGCATTTCGCCAGCCCGGAATGTGGTGACTTCGCCCGCACGCACCATGGCTTTGCGTTCGGCCAGAGGCAAGGCTGCAAACCAGGTGTTGATGCTCAGCGCTTCCAGAAGATCGGATTTGGGGTACACGGTCTATTTTTTTCCAGTAATTACCCTAAATTGGGGTCTCCTCGTTTTCAGTGCAATAAGTGACGGTACGCAAAGCTAGCACTGGCGCGGGGGTGGTCTGGGTAGACCGTTGATTTCATTGACTTTCCTGTTCGCTTTGTAAACGGGTATGGTGGCCTCCCACTTTTGAGGTTCACGATGCAGG
>NZ_CYIG01000106.1 GCF_001298675.1 Paenacidovorax caeni | reverse complement strand
TGGATGATCTGGACGCGCAAGGGCCTCTTAGCGAGCGCATGCTGGTGGCGTGGATCGACTTCTTCCTCGACGTGTGGCTGGGCGAGGTGCGCTTCATGCAGCGCATGCTCAATCAGCAAGAGATGTTGGGAAGATTGAGCGCACTGCTCGCGCATGAAGCGCAGGTGGGCAAACGAGGGTTACGCATGGAGGCCCTGCGGCCCTTGCACTATCTTTTTGTCACACAAGGCTCGATCACCCGAGGGGATTTTGCGCGCATGACCGGGCTTGGCGAGCGCACGGCGACCACACTCATAGGCAAACTACTGGGAGCAGGCCTGTTGCTGTCGGACTCGCCCCGCGGGGCGGTGCGCTTCGGTGTGCCGATGGATGCGTTGCGGTTTTTGTTGCCTAACCTGTGGCCTGAAGCCGAGGCGGCAGCTTGTCGCCACGCAATGGATGTGGCGGTACAACCATGAACGCCCAAAAATAGCCGTGGGCGGCATCACCCCCAAACAGCGGCTGGCCATGGTCGCATAGCTCTACTTCTCGCAGAAGCGGATTTCGGGGGATTACCCTCACAGCACGCTATTTCTTTGAGCCGTCATCAAGAGACTCCATAAAACCAGCCGCCGCGTCGAGCATTCCATTCAGGGTTCGTGGCTTACGGGTCTTCTGCAGCTTGATGACCTGCGCAATCGGCTCGGGCTTGGGATTTGCGGTTTTGTTGATGTAGGCAATGGCGGCGCGCTCTTGCCTGTTCATAGATGCCTGGACCGTTCTGAGTGCCACAGTCGCCTGTCTCGCTGCGCGAAGCTGATCTTCAAAAACCTCAGCTTCGGCCTGTACTTCCGGTCCATCGAATGGGCATAGGAGATTTTTGCGGAGGCTTGTCTTCTGCCCAGCGTGAGCTATGAGGAGATTGACATCATCTCTTGCAGTCGCGTACCTGACCGAATTGAAAGCTTGGCGCACATGAGCCCAAGACGCTTTAGGAGAACCAGCGCTCCGAGCCATCCAATAGCTGAGTACCAGCAAATTCACGAGAAGACGCTTCAGCCCTGCACAGAGATTCCACAGTTCGACCCGATGATCCACCAGGGAAAAACTCACCGCTTCATCAAGCACAACCTGATAGGCAGACAGCAATGCAACCCAGTCCTCTGAGGCAGGAGGGTCCGGCAAAAGCACAACTGGTCGGCTAAGCAGCCGCTGTGTGGACTCAGGAGGGCGGCTGCGCAGCTTCCATCCCAAGGAATAATTGGCTATGACAAACCATGGCACCTGCAGTTGGGCAAGTGCAAGGAGGGTCCTCGTAATGAGCGTGCTGGCAGCAGCTGATTGAGTCATGAACTGTGTTTCATCGCCACCGAACAGGCACACGCCAGACACCCGCATCCAGCGGGCACACTCCCATCCCAACTCTTCTTGGCCGATCTTGACCTTGCCCGCCGCAGTCCCCGGGCTTGCAAAAGTACGCAGCACGGCTGAAACGCTGCCCTTCTGTCCAACCACACAGTCGACGTAGTCGATGAGTGGCACCGGAGGGTGGGCGGCATCCAGACTGATTTTCCTGTTCCCATCCAGTATCCTCTGAATCGCCAGCCGAAGTCGGGTCTTACCGACACCCGCCAGGCCGGTGATGAAGGACGGCGGCGTCCCGTCACTTGGCGCAACGCCTGAGTACGCAGCAGCCAACGCTGCGCCCGGGCTTTTGTACACAACCCTGGAGTGAGACAGTGCCCGCTCTATTTCGGCGCGGATGGCTTTTTCCAGTTGGACTGTGACTAGAAGTACTTCTTTGAGTCCACATTCCACCTTCTGGCAGGCCTCCTCCACTCCGACCGACATGAGGTTCTCAACAGGAAGACCATGAACCGCCCCGGGTTTTGAGGAGGCTCCAACACTTGAGAAGATGGAGCTATGAACAAGTCACCGAAGTTCTCCCCGGAAGTGCGCGAGCGCGCCGTGCGCATGGTGCAGGAGCACCGAGCCGACTACCCGTCGCTGTGGGCAGCGATTGAATCGA
>NZ_CYIG01000105.1 GCF_001298675.1 Paenacidovorax caeni | reverse complement strand
CTGGTTCAACCACGTCCGACTGCTCACGCCGATTGGGGGCATCCCTCCGGCAGAAGCTGAAGCAAACTACTGGAGGCAACTCGCCGCCAGCGACACCTCGACAAAGGTGTCAACTTAAACCAACCGGCCTCCTCGATACCCGGGGCGGTTCACGGTCACCGAGTTCATGCCGGATGGAAAGAAGCACCAGCCCACCATTCCGGTGATCGACTGGAGCGATCCTTCTTCGAACCGCTGGGACGTGACCGAGGAACTGGAGGTGCTGTCTGCGCAAGGCACACACCACCGGACGCCGGACGTGGTGGCCTACGTGAACGGTATCCCGCTGGTGGTGATCGAGGCCAAGCGCCCGGAGTCGGGCGGTGGCAGCCATCCTTCGAAGGCCATGGTGCAGGAGGGCATCAGCCAGCATCTGCGCAACCAACGCCCAGACGAGATCCCCAACCTCTTCGCGTACGCCCAACTGCTGCTGTCCATCAGCCAGACCGAGGGGCGCTACGGCACCACCCACACCGCCGCCAAGTTCTGGGCCAAATGGCGAGAAGAAGAGTTCGATGACGCGCACCTGCAGGCCGTCAAGAACGCTCCATTGCGTCCGGACGTCCGTGCCGCGTTGTTTGAAGGCAAGCCTGCATCGCTCGCCACCTACTTCGACATGCTGTGGAGTGCGCCAATGCAGGCCACTGAGCAGGATCGGTTGCTGGTGAGTCTGCTGACGCCGTCCCGCCTGTTGGAGTTCCTGCACGGCTACGTACTCTTCGACCGCAAGGTCGGCAAGATCGTCGCTCGCTATCAGCAGTTCTTCGGTATCCGCGCACTGCTGTCGCGCATCAGCCAGAAGAAGCCTGATTCGCAGGGCGGTGGCCGCGAGGGAGGCGTTGTCTGGCACACCACGGGCTCCGGCAAGAGTTTCACCATGGTGTTCTTGACCAAGGCCCTGCTGCTGGTCGAAGCCCTCAAGGAATGCCGCATCGTGGTGGTCACCGACCGCGTGGATCTTGAAACCCAGCTCTCTCGCAACTTCATGACGGGCGGGGCCTTTGGCTCCAGCATCGCCACGCAGAAGGATGGTGAGCGCAGCCGCACCCTTTCCGGTCGTGACCTGGCCCAGCGCATCGGCAAGGGGACCGAGCGGATCACCTTCACGCTCGTCCACAAGTTCAACACGGCGTCCAAGTTGCCCGAGTGCCGCAACGACTCGGCAGACATGATCGTGCTCGTCGACGAAGGACATCGCAGCCACGGCGGCGAGACCCATGAGCGGATGAAGAAGGCATTACCGAAGGCGGCATACATCGCCTTCACCGGCACGCCGCTGCTCAAGGACGAGAAGACCTCCAACAAGTTCGGCCCCATCGTCCACGCCTACACGATGCAGCGCGCGGTGGAGGACGAAACCGTGGCACCACTGCTCTACGAGGAGCGCGTGCCGGAACTGGACATCAACGAAGAGGCCGTCAACCGCTGGTTCGACAAGATCACCAGCAACCTCAGCGATGCCCAGCGCAGCGACCTGAAGCGCAAGTTCGCAAAGAAAGGTGCGATCTATGGCGCCGCGAACCGCATCGAACTGATCGCCTGGGACATCGCGACCCACTTCAACGAGAACATCAAGAAGCTGGGCCTGGGTCTGAAGGGCCAGGTCGCAACCGACAGCAAGCTGGATGCGATCCGCTACAAGAAGGCGTTGGACGAGACGGGACTGGTGACAAGCGCGATCGTGATCTCGGCACCCGACACCCGCGAAGGCAACTCGGAAGTCGACGAGGACACGCTGCCTGAAATCCAGAAGTGGTGGAAGCAGGCCATGGCCACCTGCGGCAACGACCCTGAAGCCTACGAGAAGCAGGTAATCGGTGACTTTGGCACCGACGGAGCGCCAGACCTGCTGATAGTCGTGGACAAGTTGCTGACGGGCTTCGATGAACCCCGCAACACGGTGCTGTACATCGATAAGCCGCTCAAGGGTCACAACCTGATCCAGGCGGTAGCGCGGGCGTGTCCGAATTTTTGTGTAAACGGTTCGGACTTCAATTGACGGAGATGCGGTCTCCGAACTGAATGGTAAATCGGGTCAGCGCGGCCTTCCAATCTCGGATGGGCATGGTCCACTTCTGGCTGATGTTGCGCAGGGCCAGGTAGAA
>NZ_CYIG01000104.1 GCF_001298675.1 Paenacidovorax caeni | reverse complement strand
GACCTGGTTCATCTCTTCAAGGAAGACCTCTTTGCGGGTTTTCTTGGGCAGGGGGTCAAGGCCAAGCGTGATCTGATCCATGTCCGTGATCGTCGGTCCTCATCAGGCTCTGCGCCAGTCGGAATGACCAGGGGTTTTGCAGACCTTCCCTAAGCAGAAGGTTCTTGGTAACCATAATTTCCCTTTTCCAGACTCTTCAAAATGCGGTTGACGGTAGGATGTGAAATGCCCAACGAGTCGGCGATCTTTCGCTGCGACATGCCTGCCTGACGCAGGCGCCTTACCTCTTCTGCTCGCAGACTTTGTGGTTTCGATGCGTTCTGTTCGAGCAGGACTTGCTCGAAAGGCAGGTCTTGAAGCAGGCCGACCTTACGGGCCGATAGCAACTTGCGCCGGATATCGGCATAGGACGCCCCCGCGAGCAAAGGAGCTATCCGCGACACAAACGAGTCACTGAGCCCCTCGTGGCGCAACAGGGCACTTATCTCGTCGATCGCAGGGGCGGCGAAGTCAAGTTGCACATCGAATCGTCGCCAAACGGCAGGATCGAGGAGTTCAGGGTGATTGGTGGCGGCCACCAAAAGAGAGCTCGACGGCCATTGATCGAACGCTTGCAGCAGCACCGTCACTAGACGCTTGAGTTCACCCACGTCACGGTCATCATCACGGCGCTTGGCCACAGCGTCAAATTCATCGAGCAAGAGCACGCAGGGGAAGCTGCTGCCATAGTCAATGGTTGCCTTCAAGTTGCTTCCGGTCTTCCCTAGCAAACTGCTCATCACGCTTGCCAAATCCAACGTCAAGAGCGGCAAGTTCAGTTCCCGCGCCAACCAACGCGCAGCCATCGTCTTTCCGACACCCGGCGGACCTTTGAACATGGCAGTTTTAATCGGTTGCAGCCCCGCGCCGATGAGTTTGAGCGCATTACGCCGCTCCGCGAGAACCAATTCCAGCTGCTTTCGTATATCGGTCGGCCAAAGTGGCTCGAACTCCAAGACCACTGATCGCTCTTCGCGTAACAGATTCATTCGGCTGTCTACGTCTACAGGAGGCAACACACCGCGCGTCACCTCCTGGGTGTCCAAAGCACTCACCAATACTTGCGCTGCCTCCGGATCGGCTTTCTTAATCTTGCTCACCATTCGGCGGGCAAGCAGCGCGAAGCCTGCCCCATTTCCTTGCATACCTTGCTGGAGTAGCTGGCTCAGATCAGCCGCAGACACCTCTATCAATTTTTTGGAAACAGTCACGGATCAATTGCTTAGTGGTTCACTCATTCTAGAAGTGTACCATCAATGAACCACTTCATGAACCAGTACTCGCACCAGCCGGTTCTTCGTCGGCCGAACGAACTTCGCATCACCAGGCAACTGCGCGAGAACCGATGAAGAGGCGGATTCGTCGATGCTTCGTCGGCCCACGACAGGAGGCAAGCATCGAGCGCGCTCCGGCTGGTGCATGGGAATACAGCATCATCGGCATCAAAACTCCGCAAGGAATTACGTCGAAGTTGCTGACGGTGTCGGAACGGCAGGCGCTGCTCTGCTTTTGTCCGCCTTAAGCGCAGCGGCGGCCGTCGACATGCGAAGAGGACTGGACTGAAAGTCGAACAGGAATGCCGAGAAGACCGAGTACAAGCGAGGCCGATGGCTTGCGATTCATGGGGTGATGTCCACGATTAAGCATGCCGCCTGTGTCGGGTTTCGATCTTGGACCAGCGATCGGCATCCTATCCAAGGGCTGGTCCTGATCGCAGCAGTCGTTCACCGGTGGCCGGGCGACCGACGGCTTGCAGCCTCTTGCAGTCATTGCGGCATGTAGGGCCTGCTCGAACCTCAAGAAGTTCTCGCAAAAAAGAGCGCTCAAAGCTAGCGCTCTTCTTTATATAGCAACAAGTTCTTACCGGGCCGAGGTCAGCTCCGCAAATCTAGCTCTTCTCTACTCGTTGAATTCGAGTTTACAACTTTACCGTTACAAATAACCACCCCGCAAACCCGCATGAATGCTGGTGGCTTGTTTACGACTTTATTTGCGTGTTTACGACTTTAATTACCCAGAATAGCTAGAGGTCTGTTTACGACTTTATTTGCGAGTTTACGACTTTAATTACCCGGATTACTAACTTGCACAAACTCAAAGCACCAGTCCGACAGGGCTGAGCAGGAGGTCACTTGGGAACCTCTCACAACCCCATGATTGACGGATCCGAATAGGCACGATTGGACGCCAGCCCGTTTTAAATGCGCGATGAGGCCTTACGGCGGTCTGCACCTCGTGCATTGAGGGGCCTTGCAGCCCCGATGGCTCAGGCTTTC
>NZ_CYIG01000103.1 GCF_001298675.1 Paenacidovorax caeni | reverse complement strand
CGGTGAACATGAGCCTGAGGAAGCTGACCAAGAACCGGGGCTCGTTCCCCAGCGACGAGGCGCTGACCAAGCTGTTCTACCTGGCCCTGCGCAACATCAGCCAGAAGTGGACCCTGCCCATCCGGGATTGGAAGGCCGCGCTGACCCGATTTACCATTCAGTTCGGAGACCGCATCTCCGTCAATTGAAGTCCGAACCGTTTACACAAAAATTCGGACACGCCCGCGTAGTCCAGCGAAATTCGGTGCTGGAGTCATCGTGAAATAAAAAATCAGGTTCGCATTCCCGCCTACTGCAGAACACCGTCGACATATCAAAGCAGCTTTGCTGCTGGGTTGTGATTGGATGGGCGGTAGTACCCCACTACGCTAGCAACGCTCCTGTGTCCGGTCATCGCCATGGTATCGGCCAGCGGCACTTTTTGTATGGCCGCCTCAGTCACAAAGCCAGACCGCAGAGAGTGGGCGGAAAACACCTCCGGCAGTCCTGCAAGCTTTGTCCGCTCTCGAACAATATCTCGCACTGTGGCAGGGGAGAGGGTTTCACCAAGGCGACCGCCTTTCCTGACCTGTCTGAATATAGCTCCGTCCACGATGGCTGAAGCCGTCAACCAGGCCTGCAGAGCTTCGCCCGCAATGCCCTCCAATGGTTTCACGTTCTCCGGACGATCCGCCGCAATCTGGTTGCTCTTGGAATAGGCGAGGGTGTAGATGAAGCTGCTGGGCCCGACCCGGTGAAGATTCTTCATCGTCGCCCCCGTCACTTCTGACCGACGACGCCCACCCGATGCCCAGGCAAAGAGGAGGAGGGCGCGGTCCCGGATGCCCTTGAGCGAGTCATCACAGGTGTCCAGGATGGCCATTAGCGGATCCTTTGTCAGAGCATCCTTCTTCCGAGGAAGCGCGCCACGTTTGCCGTAGGCCCGCCGGGTCTTGGCCAGCAACTCGCGGACTTTGGGATCCTGGCAAGGGTTCTTCAGCTCTCGGATCTGGTGGGCCTTGGACAGCACAGCAATCCGATGGATCAAGGTGTTCAGTGCCACCGGACCTAGCTTGCCTTTAAATCCCGCATCCACCAGCGCTTTGAATCGCCCCGGGTTTCGAGGAGGCTCAACACTCTGGGAGGATTGGGCCTGAAGAAGACGAACAAGTTCTCGCCCGAGGTGCGTGAGCGAGCGGTGAGGATGGTGCAGGAGCACCGAGCCCATCGCGCCCAAGATTGGCTGCGTGCCCCAGTCGCTGAACGAATGGGTCAAGCGCGCCGAGGTCGATGCCGGCGTGCGAGAAGGCGTGACGACTAGCGAGTCGCAGCGCGTGAAGGACCTCGAGCGCGAGGTGCGTGAGCTGCGCAAGGCCAACGAGATTCTGAAGCTGGCCAGCGCGTTTTTCGCCCAGGCGGAACACCGAGTTCGTGCTCGACGCGCTAGAGCAGGCGCTGTACGACCGCAACCCGTGCGACGATGGCAGCCTGACCCACCACTCCGAAAGGGGTTCGCAATACCTGTCCATCCGCTACAGCGAACGCCTAGCCGAAGCCGGCATTGAGCCATCAGTGGGCTCCAAGGGCGACAGCTACGACAACGCCCTGGCCGAGACCATCAACGGGCTATACAAGGCCGAGGTGATCCACCGGCGCGGGCCGTGGAAGACCAAGCAGGCGGTTGAGCTGGCGACGCTGGACTGGGTAGCTTGGTTCAACCACCACCGATTGATAGAACCGTTGGGCTATCTGCCGCCGGCCGAGTTCGAGGCCAACTACCATCGACAACGCGCTGGTCAGGCCGCGACCGCCTGACTTAAACCAACAGGCCTCCGCAGAACGCTGGGCGGTTCAAGGTCATTCAATATAGGGTTACAACTTCTCTTTAAAAATAAGCACAACTTCAGTTATGCAGACGTTTGCAGGCCATAAGCGAACCTGCCATGGGCATTTTAATTTATACGATGTATATTATGTTTAATCTCCAAGAGAGGCATGCAGCGAGTGATGCAGGCCCGCAGGCAGATGCAATGGGCGTAGTTTCACGCATTGACACAATCATTGATTTGTGAATTGCATGTTTAGAGCGCCTACACACGCCGAACTGCCGCCCTTGCGCTTGATGGTGGCGAACATACCGGCTACCGAAAAGCAGATGGCGCGGCACTTGGGCATAGCGCCAGGGACGCTGCGACGCCACATAAAGAACGACGAGGCACCACGCCCCGTGATGCTGGCGATGTTTTGGGAAACGCGATGGGGACGATCCGCCTCAGACTGCGAAGCCGCGCAGTTCGGCCAAGTGCATGCAGGGGTCTCCTCGTTTTCAGTGCAATAAGTGACGGTACGAAAAGCTAGCACTGGCGCGGAGGTGGTGTTGGTAGATCGTTGATTTCATTGACTTTCCTGTTCACTTTCAAATCTGCGATTCGTGGCGTCAAACCGTGGTCGGTTTCA
>NZ_CYIG01000102.1 GCF_001298675.1 Paenacidovorax caeni | reverse complement strand
GTATGCGTCCGGCAAACCCATGTTGACCGCCGCCGACGGTCATGGCTGAGACTCAGATGGCGCCGGATTGCCAGCGGTGTGGCAAGAGTTCGTCGATGCGGCTGGCCTTGTGCGTGGGCAGCCGGGTCAGCACATCCTTGAGATACGCGTATGGGTCGTGCCCGTTCATGCGCGCCGACTGGATCAGACTCATGACAGCGGCGGCCCGCTGGCCCGCACGCAGGCTGCCGGCAAACAGCCAGTTGTTGCGGCCAATGGCGATCGGTCGGATCTGGTTCTCGATCCAGTTGTTGTCGATCGGTAGCCGGCCGTCATCGACGAATCGGGTCAATGCCTCCCAGCGTCGCAGGCTGTAATCCAGTGCCTTGGCGGTGGCCGATCCATCAGGCACCTTCTGGCGCTGCAGCAGCATCCATTGGTGCAAGGCGTCAAGCACGGGTCGGGTCTGTTGCTGCCGTATGTCCTTGCGCTCGTCGGGTTTGAGCTCCTTGGCCTCGCGCTCGATGTCGTAGGCCCGGGCGAACTGCTGCAGCGCGAACTCAGCAATCTGGCTCTTGTTGGCCGCGTGCAGGTCAAAGAATTTGCGGCGCGCATGCGCCAGGCAGCCCACCTCCGTCACCCCGCTGGCGATCAGCGCCTTGTAGCCGCTGAAGTCGTCGCAGGTCAGGCTACCTCTCCACTCTCCCAGAAACGCCCGGGCGTGCTCGCCAGCGCGCGATTCACAGAAGTCGTAGACCACGGCTTTCATGGTCTCGAACGCCCCCGGGGCATAGGCCCACAGGTACGCCCGGTGCGTTTTGCCGTTGCCCGGCTTGAGCATCTGCACCGGCGTTTCGTCGGCGTGCAGCACGCGGTGTTTGAGTATGGCTTCCTTGAGCGCATCCACCAGCGGCTGCAGCCGCACCCCGCAGGTGCCCACCCACTGCGCCAGGGTCGATCGCGGGATGGCCAGGCCGGCACGCCCGAAGATCGTTTCCTGGCGGTACAACGGCAGGTGGTCGGCGTACTTACCCACCAGCACCTGGGCCAGCAGGCCGGTGGTGGGGATGCCCTTGTCGATGACGTGAGCGTCCACCGGCGCCTGGACGATGGTTTCGCACCGGGCGCAGGCCCATTTGCCGCGGATGTGGCGCTCCACGCTGAAGACGCCCGGCACATAGTCCAGCTTCTGGGCCACGTCCTCGCCAATGCGCAAGAGCCGGCAGCCACAACCCGACGTGCGGCAGGTGGTGGATTCGGGTTCGTGGTGGATATCGCGGCGCGGCAGGTGCGCCGGCAGCGGCAGCCGCTTGGGCTTCTTCTTCTCTTGCAGGTTGGCCACCGCTGGCGCCTGCTGCAAGGCATCGATCTCGGTGGCGACCGCCGCCAAGTCGGCCTCGATCTCATCTTCAAGCAGGCTCTTCTGCTCGGGGTTGAACCGCTCGGACTGGGCGGCGAACTTCATGCGCTTGAGCAGCGCGTTCTCGTGGGTGAGCTTCTCCAGCTGGGCGCCCTGGTGGCGCAGCTGGGTCATCAGGCGGGCAGCCATCTCGCGCAGTTGATCGGCGCTCAGACCTTCCAGGGATTGCGACTCCACCACCATGGCTGTCACTGTGCCAGCACAGACACGCGTGCACCATTGGCGCATGCACCAATTGGCAAGCGCGCGCTGTGGCGCAACAGTCAGACCACGGTGATGACGCCGCCGTCGGCCAGGCGCTGCCAGGGCAAGCCCATGACCAACGCATCGAGTTGCTGGCGCTGCAATTGAAGGTTAGAGCTACCGGCCAGGGGCCAGATGAACTTGCCCTGGTGCAGGCGTCGCGCGGCCAGCCAGATGCCGATACCGTCGTGCACCAGGATCTTGAGACGGTTGGCCCGTTTGTTGGCGAACAGGTAGGCGTGGTGGGGGTAAGCGGCACCGAAGACGGCAATGACCCGGGCGAGCGCCGTATCCGTACCGGCGCGCATGTCCAGCGGGGTGGTGGCCAGCCAGGCCGCATCGATCCGGATCATGTCCGGATTACCGTAGCCAATCCCGCAGCCAGTCGGCGCAGGAACTGGCCGCCTCGACAGGCCAGCTCACCGTCACAACCCCTGTGCCGCGCCGGATCTCGACGCGGATGTCCGCAGTGGGACTGCCCGACGGGCAAACCGGTGCGGCATCCTCCACCTCAGGCGAGGGAAGATTCAGCGGGATGAACGGATTGACGGGCTTGGGCGCCGCCGCTGCAGGGTGCTCGCGCAACCAACGATGAACGATGTTGGCGTTGATGCCGTGGGCAAGCGCCACCGCCGCAATCGACGCACCGTCCGCGCGGCACTGCGCCACGACCCGGGCCTTGAGTTCTGGGCTGTAGAAGCGCCGCTTGGGGTTGGGGGCGATCGCCTCGCTCGCCATGGTGTGCATGATCTCCATCGTGCACACGATGCCTGTTCGATCGGGCTATCTCAAGATGGGTTCGCCGGAC
>NZ_CYIG01000101.1 GCF_001298675.1 Paenacidovorax caeni | reverse complement strand
TCAAATGGGCGTGCCGCTGGCTCATAACGCCGGAATTTGCCGGCGAATCGAGCTGCCATCGTCGCTTCGATCCGCATCGCGAAACTCAACGTGCCTCAGTCAGCTCGGACACGCAGGCGGACTGGGTTTTGCAGACCTTCCTTAGCGGTGGTGAAAAGTTGGTCGGTGTCGCAGAAATTGCGCGTCCACGAGGTGACAAGACCATGCCCTACTCTTTCGATGAGGTCCGGGAAGCAATCCGCCAGCCTCTTCAGGAAATCAGGGCGTCCCTGCGGGAGGTTCCGCGTGTCGCAAAGCCTCGAGATGAGGGCGTTTTTGAGATGGTTCTCCATCCCTCATTTCTCGCCAGAAGCTACTACCCTTACAAGCTGCTGCGCGCTGTGGGGTTACGCGATATTGGCAGCAAAGAGCGAATCATCACACCTCGCGCGACGACCGATGCCCGGTACGCTGGAAAACCGCATGCCACAGCATCGCTGTTCGTGGCGGGTACAGATACCTCATTAGCGCGTTTTGCGGATGTACTCTCGCAAGAGAGGCGCCCTCTTGGAATTGAGCGCCAGGTCATGGAGATCGAAACGATCCGATGGGTCGACCATGAGGAGAAGCTGAAAGGCGACTTTCCTGAGGGGGATCATCTCGCCTTTGAAGTGGCGCTGCATGCTGGCGCTGATGCCGATGACATTCTGGTCGCGTTCCAGCGCTACGCGAAGAGCCAAGGCGCAACCGCCGATGTGAGCCGTAAGATACGTGTCGGTGGTTTGACCTTCGTGCCAGTATTTGGCTCAAGTGCTCAGATTCGTTCCCTCGCGGACTTCACATTTTTGCGGGTAGCGCGGCTGATGCCCGTCCTGCGGACAGCGATACCGAACATGGTCCGCACGACTGTTCCCGGTGCGACTTTCAAGCTCCCAATAGCGGCGCCCTTACACCCCAGTGAGAGGGCAGCCATCTTCGACGGCGGACTGGGTACCACCGATCTGGCAGCATGGGCCACAGAAATCACATATCCCGAAACTGCAGCTACAGCTGGATCACTGCTCCTTCATGGCAGTGAGGTTACTTCTTCATTTTTGTTCGGGCGGCCCGGCCGCAGCCCTTCAAATATGCCTTATATGGGCGTCGACCACTTTCGTGTCCTTGCGCCTTCGTCTGGCAAAGATCCGGACCTTTTCGACGTCCTTTTGCGAATCAAGCAAACGTTGGAGACCGGGCGATACCGGTTCGCTAACTTTAGCTTAGGGCCCCATATGCCTATCGACGACGACGAAGTCCACACTTGGACAGCTACGTTGGACCAGCTATGCGCAACCTACGACATCGTTGCCACCGTCGCTGTTGGCAACGACGGCATCCACGAGGGAGCAAACCGGATTCAGCCACCGGGCGATATGGTCAACGCTATTGCGGTCGGTGCATGCGATTCTCCGGGCGCCCGATGGCGGCGGGCTCCCTACAGCTGCGTGGGCCCGGGACGAAGCCCTGGGTTTGTCAAGCCCGATGGGGTCGCTTTCGGGGGGTCTGATCAAGAGCCATTTGAAGTCTACAGCCCCATCCTGTCGGGAGTCTCCGGCGTTCAGGGAACTAGCTACGCCGCACCACTAGCACTCCGCACGGCCGCTGGCATTGCAGCGACAACCACGCACAGTTTGACAGCGACCGGTATCAAGGCGCTCCTCATTCATCACGCAGAGTCTGCACCACGACTAAAGCGCAGCGAGGTCGGTTGGGGAAGATTTCCCGAGGACGTCGCGAGCATCCTGGAGTGTGGCCCAGGCTCCGCGACCGTGATCTTCAACGCATCGTTAGCCAAGGGTGAGTACAGGCGTTGTCCTGTTCCCTTTCCAGACGTCGCACTCAATGGCCCGGTGCACATCCGCGCAACGTTCTGTCTTAACGCGCACACCGATCCGGAACACGCAATCAACTACACCCGCACCGGGATCGGCGTTGTCTTCCGGCCAAGACTGGGCGTCGGGGAAGATGACAGCGCGGAGTTCTTTGGCATCAGCTCCCAATACAAAGCCACAGAACACAGAATGCGAACGGCGGCGCACAAATGGGAGACAGTGCTCCATCGTGATCGCAAGTTTGAGCCCCCTATCGCAATTGCGGGCCCAGTATTCGATGTTGAATACCATGCTCGTGCCGAGAGCAGGAGCGTACCGGCAACGTCGGCCCCTGATGCTGACTTCGCACTAGTGGTTACAGTCACTGCTCCTGCGGTTCCAAACTTGTACGACTTGATTCGACAAAAGTATCCCGTTCTGCTGCCCGTCGGACTGCGCGTCGACGTTGACCTCGATGTTTGAGCTTGCATCACTCTAAACGTCACCGGCTGGTCGACTTGAAGCTCTAGGGAAGGTCTGCAAAACCCCTGGTCATTCCGACTGGCGCAGAGCCTGATGAGGACCGACGATCACGGACATGGATCAGATCACGCTTGGCCTTGACCCCCTGCCCAAGAAAACCCGCAAAGAGGTCTTCCTTGAAGAGATGAACCA
>NZ_CYIG01000100.1 GCF_001298675.1 Paenacidovorax caeni | reverse complement strand
ATTGGTGACCCAGTGAAGCGGCGGTATCCATCGCTGCGGGGAAGCAGCTGCGCGCGCGCCAGGCCCAAATGCATACTGCCTCCCAAGCTCTTGCCATTGAGCGGCAAGCGAGCGCTCAACCTTCCTTGGCCGAACGTGTTTCGAGGCCCAAAACTCGCGCCATACTTGGCCTCATGCGGTTGAATTTCCTATCCGTCTTGCTGCAACTCGAACGGGCACAATTTAGCGCCGCCCGGCCGCCCGAAGGCGCGAACGGCCCCCTTGGGGGGCAGCGACCCGCGCAGCGGCGGAGCGTGGGGGCACAATTCACACAATGACCAACACCTCCCGCAAACCCTGGCTGCAAGACTTCATTCTGCTGGCCGCCATCTGGGGCTCTTCCTTTCTGTTCATGCGCATGGGCGCCCTCGAATTCGGTGCCATTCCCACGGCCGGTGTGCGGGTGGCCGTCGCCTCGCTGTTCCTGCTGCCCATCGTGTTGTGGCGCGGCCTGGGGCCGCAGTTGCGCCAGCACTGGAAGCTGACCTTTCTGGTCGGCCTGACCAACTCGGCCATCCCGTTTGCCTGCTTCTCCTACGCGCTGCTGTCCATCACCACCGGGCTGTCGTCCATCCTCAACGCCACGGTGCCGCTATTCGGCGCGGTGATTGCCTGGCTATGGCTCAAGGACCGGCCGAACGGCTCGCGCATTCTGGGCCTGGCCATTGGTTTTATGGGCGTGGCACTGCTGGCGTCCGAGAAGGCCAGCTTCAAGCCCGATGCATCCGGCATGTCCACCGGCTGGGCCGTGCTGGCCTGTCTGCTGGCTTGTCTTTGCTACGGCATCTCGGCCAGTTTCACCAAGCGCTACCTCAGTGGTTTGCCACCGCTGGTCACGGCCACCGGCAGCCAGCTCGGCGCCACGCTGGGCCTGTTGCTGCCATCCCTCTGGCTATGGCCCAGCCAGGCACCCAGCGCGCCGGCATGGTTGGCGCTCATCGCCGTGGGTGTGTTGTGCACCGGCCTAGCCTACATCCTGTTCTTCCGGCTGATCGAACAGGCCGGCCCAGCGCGCGCGCTGGCGGTGACCTTTGTGATTCCGGTGTTTGGCGTGATGTACGGCGTGGTCTTGCTGGGCGAATCCGTCACCCCGTGGATGGTTTTGTGCGGTCTGGTGATCGTCTGCGGTACCGCGCTGTCCGCCGGGCTGGTGACGCTGCCCAAGCGCAAGAGCTGACTTACTGAATGGCGCCGGCCATCACGTTGATGGATAGCGCCAGCACCAGCATGTTGAAAGCAAAGGCGCTGACGCTGTGCACCAGCGTGAGGTGGCGCATCTTGCGCGAGGTGACCACCACGTCGGACACCTGCGAGGTCATGCCCACCACGTGGGCGTAGTACAGAAAGTCAAAGTAATCGGGCGGCAGCTTGCCCGGAAAGTCCAGGCCCGCGCCGTTGGGGTGGCCGCGCAATTCTTCCTGGTAATACATGTGGGCATAACGGAAGGCAAACACCGTCTGCATCAACAACCACGATGCCGCCAACGCCATCAGCGTGAGGGCGAAGTGCCCCATGCGTTGTGTGGAGGACAGGTCCTTCACGTGCTGCAACAGGATGGCCGTGGCCGCCATGCTGGCAAACACCGAGAGCAACAGCAACACCGACAACACCGGGGCCGACGCATCCTGCATCTGTGCACGCGCACGGGTGCGCTCGGCATCAAACTCCAGTGCCAGCCACCAGGCCAACCCCAGATACACCGTGGCCCCCACCGTCCATGCCAGCAGGCCATGCGACTGTGCGGCCAGCGGCAAGGGCAGCAAAGCCACCACACCGCCCGCGGCAGCACCGTAGGCGATCCGCTGGTGTGCCGTGGTTTCGGAGAAGTGTTTGCGCATGGGGTCTGATTGTGCGGTGAATCGTGGAATGGCAGTGCGTGGTCAACCAACGGCTTGCAAGGCACCCAGATCGGTGAGGTAGTCCACCGCGAACTGGGCCATGGGCGAATAACTCCGGCCCTTGAGCGACACCACACCCATGTCGGAAAACAGGGGGGGCAGTTGCTCCACATCCAAGCGCACCAGCGTGGCGTTTTCAACCTCCTGCCGGGTGGCCGCATCGGTACAGGCCAGCACCGTATCGGTCTCCATCGCAATCGCCTTGAGCAAATGCAGGTCATCACACTCCAGGGCCAGGGGTGCATGTTTGCCATCTTCCAGGCCAAACAACACGCCCAGGGCCTGCGACACTGTCTCGGGTACGCGCACGCTGGCCAGGCCATACGGCAGAAGTTGCGGCGCCTTGACACGGGGTTCGCGCAACAGCGGGTGGCCCGCGCGCACGTAGAAGCCTGCCACCATCTGACCGATGCGGGTGAAGGACAGGTCAACCGCATGGGGGTCTCCTCGTTTTCAGTGCAATAAGTGACGGTACGCAAAGCTAGCACTGGCGCGGGGGTGGTCTGGGTAGACCGTTGATTTCATTGACTTTCCTGTTCGCTTTGTAAACGGGTATGGTGGCCTCCCACTTTTGAGGTTCACGATGCAGGGTT
>NZ_CYIG01000099.1 GCF_001298675.1 Paenacidovorax caeni | reverse complement strand
GAGGGGATTTCGCGCGCATGACCGGGCTTGGCGAACGCACGGCGACCACACTCATCGGCAAACTACTGGGGGCCGGCCTGTTGCTGTCAGATTCGCCCCGCGGGGTGGTGCGCTTCAGTGTGCCGATGGATGCGTTGCGGTTTTTGTTGCCTAACCTGTGGCCTGAAGCCGAGGCGGCAGCTTGTCGCAGCAACTTGTAGTGGTAGACGAGAACTACGGCAATGCCAAGAGGCACGAGCCTTAACTGTCAGCACGTCTGCACCGCAAGCTTGCGATGCGGATGGCCGAATGAACCAGCCGGCACGACAAAATCCTCCCGGAGGAGGATGGCGACTTCAGGCTGGCTGCCGCCGCTGAGATTTGATAAGCCTGTGACTGCCGCCGCCGATACCAGACGTTGATCTGCTACTTGGTCAGACGTCCGCTGCTCACCTCAAACCGGAAGCTGACTGCATCGCAGTGCGCCAAACAACCTGAACGACAGCTCTTCAAAGCTGCGAACTGGTGCTGCCGACCCTGAGCGGTCATTCACCAACGGGCGAGGTAAGCCGCCCGCAGAATGCGGGTCGGCTTGACCGAAATGTTAGACACAGCTTGTTTAAGGATAAAAATTTTCATTTTTGATTTCGTTTTTTCCTGGGGGAGGAGTATTCGATGAGCATGCCAATCAAGGTACTTGCAGCGACAATTATTGCCTGAAGAAAGGTTAAATTGTTCTCTGGAAACAAGAAATGCAAGACTACTGCCAGAGCAAAGCCAAGTAAACAGCCAATTAAAGTTGTCGGTTGTGTCAGTAAGTCGAAAATATCCATGTGGCTAACTAGATTTAGACGACATGCAGTCCGCATGCCTATTTCGCTTAATACTGTATGGGCTTGCTGCTCAAGAGGCAAATTTGCTGTCGCCTCTTTTAGACAGACCTAAATTTTTTGATCTCGATCTCCGGAGCAAAGGTCCGAATGTCCTCATATGGCCGTTGTGCGACCGTCGCAAAACGACCCTGAGCCGCCATCCAGCTAGAAGCTCCAAAGCCGTCATTCAGCCAGGCCGCAAGTGCAAGGCCAAGGAATCCAACGGGCTGGCGGTTCCTGCGGCAGCGACTTTCAGGACATGGGTATAGATCATCGTCGTACTCACGTCCGAGTGCCCCAGCAACTCCTGCACCGTGCGAATGTCGGTGCCCGACTGCAACAAGTGCGTGGCGAAGCTGTGGCGCAAGGTGTGCACAGAAACGGGTTTGCAAATGCCCGCCTGTGCCACGGCCTTCTTCAGGGCGCGCTGTAATCGCTCCTCATAGAGGTGATGGCGTTGCCATACACCTGTGCGCGGGTCCACCGACAGGGAGGAAGCGGGGAACACCCAGAACCATCCCCAACGTTGTCCCACGCCGGGGTATTTGGTCTCCAGTGCATGCGGAACGTCCACGCCACCGCGCTGCGCCTGCCGGTCTTGCTCCCACAGCGCGCGCGCAGCGAGCACCTGTTGGCGCAGCTCGGCTGCCAGGCTGCGCGGCAGCATCACAACCCGATCCTTGTCGCCCTTGGCCTGGCGTACCACGACCACCCCACGATCAAAATCCACGTCCTTGACCCGCAAGCGCAGGCCTTCCATCAGACGCATGCCGGTGCCATACAGCAGGCGGGCCAGCAAGGCCATATCGGCCGGCAACGCCGATAGCAGAGCCGCCACCTCGGCCACCGTCAAAACCGAGGGAATGCGCTTGGGCGTGCGCGGGCGCTGCACGCCATCGAGCCATGGCAGGTCCATGCCCAACACCTCGCGGTAGAGGAATAGCAGTGCGCTCAACGCCTGGTTGTGCGTGGCAGCCGCCACCCGCCGCTCGTTAGCCAACATGGCCAGAAAACCTTCGATTTCCAGCTGCCCCATGTCTCGTGGATGCCGCAAGCCGTGCCATTTCACGAACATGCGCACCCACTGCACGTAGGCCTGCTCGGTGCGCAGGCTATAGTGTTTGTAACGAATTCGCTCACGGACCTGGTCCAGCAACCGTGTGGCGCGCAACACAGGAGGGGCGGCGGGTTTCATGGCTGAATTTAGCACTGTATTTTCATACAGCATATACGCCGTCAAGCTAGGCTGCAAGCCCCTTTCCGCGTTTTTTTCGTGCCAATTTAGACCGCAAGCGCCAGATATGGCCTGCGGCTTGGTGCGGTCTACATTACGTTAGATTTGAGTTTTGCAATTTCTGCGCTTGCTTCATCGGCAGTGCCAAATATCAGTGGCTTGTTATCGCGGCAACAGTGCATCCATTTTGCGCCTTTGTACGGCCTTATCTCCACGCCGTAGCTGATGGTTAATTCCGGCTTAGACATTGCTTCTTCACTGGTATCAATCCACTGCCCAATTTTGTATTGTGGGTATTTTGTTGCCATCTTTGCTTCGCTTCAGTTATTAGGTTCTAACGTTACGTTGCACGGGACGGCAGGCCGCCCGTGAACTTGGGCGTTAGCCTATTCAATGGATAATCTAATCTATGCGTCAACTGATGATCGTTCTTGCTAGGGAAGGTCTGCAAAACCCCTGGTCATTCCGACTGGCGCAGAGCCTGATGAGGACCGACGATCACGGACATG
>NZ_CYIG01000098.1 GCF_001298675.1 Paenacidovorax caeni | reverse complement strand
CTTGAGCGAGCAACGCATTTCCACTTCGGACAAGCGCAGAAGGCGCGCGGGCCTTGTGGGTGCCGGGCTGGTGGTCTGGGTGTGTGCAGCAAGGTGCATTTGGGGCCTTTCGGACGTGTTTGGAAAGTCCAAAGAATGCCGGGGAGCTTGTGACATTTGCAGGGGGAAAATTTCACGATTTGCAGTGGCGCTGGGCAGGGCGTGAAAGGGGCATTGATCGGT
Source organism: Paenacidovorax caeni (assembly GCF_001298675.1). Lineage (GTDB taxonomy): Bacteria > Pseudomonadota > Gammaproteobacteria > Burkholderiales > Burkholderiaceae_C > Paenacidovorax > Paenacidovorax caeni. Next base: position 3,024 of record NZ_CYIG01000098.1, on the reverse strand, counting down.
GCTCTTCATTCGGGAAATGCGTTTTTTCCCCACCTGCGGCGAGGCTTCCAAGACTTAAAAGCTTGTGAAATTTGCAGTGACAAATGTCACGATTTGATGGGGCGCACGATCCAGCCCACGCGTGTCTGCACCACGCCAGGCCCTGCATGGGGGCAAGCCGGGCTTTTCGGACGGGGGGATCAGCCCCGGCCTAGGCGTGGCGAAAACTTCACGGGCTGCAGGCAGCCCCAGCCCGGGCCTGCGCGCGGCTAGAGCGAATCTCCTGCGCTGCGCCCTCCAGCACCCGGTAGGCAGGCGTGCCAGGTGCAGCGTGTGCGCCATCGATGCCGCCTGTGTGGGCAATGTCGGCGGCATGGTTGATGCAGCTTGCCAATGCAGCCAGCAGGCCTACCGCAGCGCCAGGCGAAAAGGTCAGCGGGTTTTCGGCGCCCTGCTCGGTGTCGAGTTCACGCTGCATGAACAACGCGGCCACGGCGGCAGCACCTTGCAGCGCTTGGCGCAGTTCAGCGTGCCCGTGTTCGGCAATGACTGCGCCGCTGATGTTGCGCAGGTAGCCGTATGCCTCCCAGTGGGGCGCGCTGGCGCAGGTGGTGGTGCTGTCTGTGCTCATGGCTGCAACCCCTTGGCGCGGCGCGAACCGTCACGCAAGCGCATCTCGATCAGCTCTGTCAGGCCGTTGATGGCTTCCAGCAAGCCAGCCACAGCCGCACCGTTGAGCCTCAGCAGGTCGTCGTGGGGCTCACAGTCTCTGTCGATTTCGTGCTGCATCAAGAGCGCCGCAATCACTTTGATGGCGTTTGCCGCCCCGGCCAAACTGGCACGATCCCATGCGTCGAGGTGCGCCGGGCCTTCGGCTATGCGGGGTATGTTGGTGCTGTGGAGCGGGATCATTGCGTCACCTCCAGCACTTGCAGCGCCTTGAGCAACTGCACGGCCTTTCGGCGGGCGGCGGGCAGGTTGCCCTTGCTCAGGTACAGGCGGGCCATGGTGGCATCGCTCAGGGCCTGCAGCATGGCAAAGGCGCGGTTTTCTTCGTTGGTGGGTGTGTAGGTGGGCATGCGCGGGCTGGCGCTGGCCACGGTGGAAGCGGTCATGGTCTGGATTCCTTCTGGAGAATCAAGAAACCACCGTTTGCGTTTTGAAGCGCAGCGGGTGGACGGGATGTTCAAAACACGCCAGAAGTCGTGCGGGCGGCGTTGCCGTTCGCCCCATCCCGCCCGAAACCTTGGCAGGACGGTGCAGGCGCACCAGCCCCAGGAATTTGGACGTGACAAAGCCCCGCTTTCAGGTGGGGGCTGCTACCTCTTCTGGTGTGGTGTTTTGAAGCACCGGGCCTTTTGGCTTGGGCGCGAGTGTAGCGGCTTGATGGCGGCGCGGGAAGATGTGGGCGCAATTTTTTGCTGTCGTGTGCAGTCCACGGCCAAAACGGGGGCGCCAGAACGCGCCAGGCGCGGCCATCGCTCTCCGGGCAAGGGGTTGCCTTGGGTTGGCGCTGCTTTGCGTGCTGGGTCGGTTTAAGCCGAATTGGCCTCTAAGCCACGCCAGGAAAGCGCAAACAGCTATTTCATTGATAGCAAAAAGCACCAGCACGGCAGCACCGCACGGCAACCCCGGGCAGCGCACCCGGCTGGATCAGGCGCACCCTGGCCAGGTGCTGGCCACCAGCACGCGCAGCAGCACCAAGACAGCAGGCAGCAGCACAGCCCAAGCAGCACGGCAACCCCGGGTTGCGCACAGCCCTGGCCACCAGCGCCGGGCAGTGCATTGAGCTTGATCGAGCGCACGGCGGCACGCACACGGCCAAGAGCTGGCCACCAGAACGCGCCAGGCGCGGCCATCGCTCGCCGGGCAAGGGGTTGCCCTGGGCTGGTGGGTCTTTGCGTGCTGGGGCGCTTGAAGGTGAATCAGCCTCTTGGGTTCAAGGCTTCGCTAGGCCACGCTTGACGGCATCGCGCAGAAGGCATTGATACGGGTTTGCCGCCCGGCCCGGTGGCCTTGAATGCGTCCAACACGTCCGCGTCAACACGCATATTCAGGGTCGGTCGCTTGGAGCGCTTTCATGCGTGGGCGTTGTCTCGCGTCACGGCTACGCGCAGGCCAGCAGCACCCAGCACGGCAAGCAACGTTTTAACGGTGGGGTTACCCTTTGGCCCCAGTGCGCGGTAAAGGGTTTCGCGCGGTATGCCTGCGCGCTGTGCCACGGTGGCCATGCCCTGGGCCTCGGCTACATGGCGCAGCGCGCCCAGCAATGCGGCCTGCCCGCCGGGCTGCTCGGCCTCTTCCAGCGCTGTGGCCAGGTACTCATTGGCAAAGTCGGGGTCTGCCTTGAGTAGTTCCACTACGGCGGCATCGTGCGGGCGGCTTGTGGGTGGGTTGCGGGTTGCGGTCATACGGGTTTCCTTCGCTGTTGCCAGTCGTGCCAGTGCGCCAGGGCGGCGGCAATGTCGGCTTGCTGGGTGCGCTTGTCGCCACCTGCCAGCAGCAACACCAGGCGTTTGCCTGCCTGGGCGTAATACACGCGGTAGCCCGGCCCCCAGTCAATGCGCAGCTCCCACACGCCTTCGCCGACGGGTTTGCAGTCGCCAAAGTTTCCAGCGGCCATGCGCCCCACCCGCACCACTACGCGCGCCCTTGCTTGCCTGTCTGCCAGTGCAGCCAACCACTGCGCGTAGGGGTCTTGCCCGTCCGGGCTTAGGTAGGTTTGCACTTCAAACATGGATGATGTGAATTTTACGTCACACATTGCGGATTCCGGGGCCGGGTAGCGCACCCGGCTGGATCGAGCGCACAGCCCGGCCAAGTGCCGGCCACCAGCACAGCGGCACTGCGGCACGCGCAGCAGCGCACCACCCAAGCAGCTCGGCAACCCAAGGTTGCGCATCGCCTGGCCACCAGCCATGGCAGCGCACCCGGCTGGATCGAGCGCACCAGCGCAGCGGCACTGCGGCACGCGCAGCAGCGCACCGCCCAAGCAGCTCGGCAACGGCCTGGGCACCGGATAGGCAACGCCCTGCCCGCCTGGGT
>NZ_CYIG01000097.1 GCF_001298675.1 Paenacidovorax caeni | reverse complement strand
CAAACGGCGAAAGCCTGAGCCATCGGGGCTGCAAGGCCCCTCAATGCACGAGGTGCAGACCGCCGTAAGGCCTCATCGCGCATTTAAAACGGGCTGGCGTCCAATCGTGCCTATTCGGATCCGTCAATCATGGGGTTGTGAGAGGTTCCCATCTGCCCCTGCAGACGGATTTGCCCCAGCCACGCCGCGATGGCGTCCTGGCGCGCCTGGGCCACGGCGTCGCCCACGGCAGGCCCGCGCAACCCGCGCTGCGCGGCCGCACGGGCCACGGGCGCGGTATCCACGGCCAGGGCGGCCTGCAGCGCGGCGGCCAGGCGTGGCCGCTGCGGATACGCGGCGTCCTCATGGCCCAGGCGCCCGCGCGCGTCGCACTCGCAAGCCCACAGCGCCTGGGCGAAGCGCTCGGGGCGGCGCAAAGCATCGCAGCGCGTGAACAGGCGCAGCAGCGCTGCAGGCCCCAGGTCGCCACTGCGGTGGATGTTGCCGTGCTCGCGCGCCACCAGGTCGGCCAGCTCACGGCATTCCAGCGGCACGCGCCAGCGCTCACAGACGGGCTGCAGCAGTCGCGCGCTGCGTTCCTCATGGCCGATATGGCGCGGCAGCACGTGCGCGGGGGTGGTGCCCTTGCCAAAGTCGTGGCACAAGCAGGCGAAGCGCACGGGCAGCGGCGCCTGCAGGCGCGCGGCCATGTCCAGCACCAGCATGGCGTGCACGCCCGTGTCCACCTCGGGGTGGTAGTCGGCGCGCTGGGGCACGCCCCACAGGCGGTCCAGCTCGGGCAGCAGCACGGCCAGCGCGCCGCACTGGCGCAGCACCTCGAACATGCGCGCCGGCCGCTCTTCCATGAGGCCGCGCGCCACCTCCTGCCACACACGCTCGGGCACGAGGTGGTCCACCTCGCCATCGGCCACCATCTCGCGCATCAGCGCCAGCGTTTCGGGGGCAATGGTGAAGTCGCTGAAGCGCGCAGCAAAGCGCGCCACGCGCAGGATGCGCACCGGGTCTTCGCGGAATGCGTCGGTGACGTGGCGCAGCACGCGCGCGTGCAGGTCGCGCACGCCGTTATAAGGGTCAAAAACGGCTCCAGCGCCCGTCCAGTCAGCGCTAGCAGCTATTGCATTGATAGTGAGATCGCGCCGCGCCAAGTCCTCTTCAAGCGTAACGCTGGGCGCCGCCTGCACCACGAAGCCACGGTAGCCGCGCCCACTCTTGCGCTCGGTGCGTGCCAGCGCGTATTCCTCGTGCGAGCCGGGGTGTAGGAACACCGGGAAGTCACGCCCCACGGGCGTGAAGCCCTGGGCCACCATCTGTTCGGGCGTAGCGCCCACCACAACCCAGTCGCGGTCATTGACCGGGCGGCCCAAAAGCCGGTCACGCACCGCGCCGCCCACCATGTAGATCTCCATGGGCGGCAGTGTAGGGCCGTGGCGGCCTGCGGTCAGGCCACGCGCCGCATGGGCTGCCCTGCGGCAGGGGCGAGCAGCGTGCGGTAGTAATTGGGCAGGGCGAACAGGGCGGGATGAACCTCGGGGTTGTAGTACTGCAAATCACCCACGCCACGCTCGGCCAGGCGCTGGCGCACCTGGGCCGGCGTGAGCGCAGCGGCGTCCAGCTCCTGCGAGACCACGGCCATGCCCCAGTAGGCGCCGTACAGCGGGATGTACAGCCCCATACAGCGCACCTTGGCGAAGCGCGCGCGCAGGGTGGCCGCCAGCGCGGCCACCTGCTGCGGGTGGAACACCGGGCTGCCCAGGTGCAGTACCAAGGCCCCGCCGGGCGCCAGCACGCGCTGCATGCGGGCCAGCGCGGCATCGGAGTAGAGGGCGCTGGCCGGTGTGTCGGGGTCGGTCAGGTCCATCAGTACGAGGTCAAAGCGCTCCTGCGTGGCGTCGACGAAAGCCATGCCATCGCCCAGGTGCAGTTGCACGCGCGCGTCGTCGAGCGCGCCACGGTGCACGGCGTGCAGGTGGGTGCGCGCCGCCTCGACGACGACGGCGTCAAGCTCGGCCAGCACCACGCGCTCGATGCTGGGATGCTTGAGCAGCTCCTCGGCCGCCCCCCCATCGCCGCCGCCCAGAATCAGCGCCTTGCGCGGCGCCGGATGGGCCACGGCGGCAGGGTGCACCAGGGCCTCGTGGTAAAAGAATTCCTCGCGTTCGCTGGTCATAAAGCGGCCGTCCAGGCGCAGCACGCGGCCAAAGCGCGGCGTCTCCATCAGCTCCAGCGTCTGGTAGGGCGTGCGCTGCTGCGTGTGCCGTGTGGCCGCGAAGGCAAAGCAGGCGTCGGGCGTGAGCTGTTCCTGCACCCATTCGGTGGGACTGGCACCGCCGGGGCCGATGTCGCCACGCTGCAGTTCCTGGCACACACGGCGCCCGGGCGCGTAGGCGGCGATCACGCCCTCCATCAGTGCGCGCGCCTTGCCAGAGTTGTCAGCCGAGAAGTTGCACACGTACACGTCAACCGTGACATTGCCGGTCTCAGGCCAGGTATGAATCGCCAGGTGCGACTCGGCCAGCAACACGGTACCCGTCACGCCGCCGGGCTGCCCGTTGTAGGGCGGGAAGGTGACCCAGCGCTCGTCCACCAGGGTCAGGCCGCTGGCCTGAACCTGGGCTCGGCAGAGGGTGGCAATGGTGTCCGCGCACAGCATATACGCCGTGTCGCCAGCGCATTGGTACAGATCGGCAGTCAGGTGCAGGCCTTGCATGGCGTGGTGGTTCCTCCAAGGGCTGGGCGCCCTGGGCCGGTCAGCCCTTGGGCGCCATGGGCAAAACCGGGCATTCTAACCAGCCACCTGAAAATAACATTTTTAAAAGCAGATAAAAACCGATAAAAGCAAGCTGCCGCAGCTTGAATGCCGTTACAAGCAACCACACCGACGCCGAGAGCCAATCGGCGGCCTGCTGGGGCCACGCAACACCGCACGAGGGAGCGTACGCCAGGGCTCCAAAGCGCACACGCCCGGAGCCCCCATGCGGCCCCCCCCGGCCCGAAGCGCTGCACGCCCACCTGAACAGCAACGCGATGGCGGGCTCGACAACCGCAGCTACCCGCCTGTCGCGGGTAAGCGCACGGCAAACCCATGTTGACCGCCGCTGGCGGTCATGGCTGATGATCAGATGTTGGCAGGTTGCCAGCGATGCGGCAGCAGTTCTCCGATCTGGCTGGCCTTGTGCGTGGGCAGCCGGGTCAGCACATCCTTGAGGTAAGCATACGAGTCATGCCCGTTCATGCGCGCCGACTGGATCAGGCTCATCACGGCTGCTGCCCGCTGGCCCGCGCGCAGGCTGCCGGCAAACAACCAGTTCGAGCGCCCAAGGGCAATGGGCCGGATCTGATTCTCGATCCAGTTGTTATCGGGCGGCAATTGCGGGTCATCGACGAAGCGCGTGAGCGCCGTCCAGCGCTTGAGGCTGTAGTCCAGGGCCTTGGCCGTCGCCGAGTTGCCCGCCACCTGCTGGCGTTGCAGCACCATCCACTCGTGCAAGGCGTCGAGCACGGGCCTGCTGCAGTGCTGGCGTATCTCCAGTCGTTGTGGCGCGGGCAGGGCCTGGACGTCCCGTTCGATCTCATAGACCCGGGCGAACTGCTGCAGGGCCCACTCGGCAATCTGGCTCTTGTGGGCCGCATGCAACTCGAAGAACTTGCGCCGTGCGTGTGCCAGGCAACCGGCTTCGGTCACGCCCTGGCTAAAGCTGGCCTTGTAGCCGGAATAGTCGTCACAGATCAGGCTGCCGCGCCAGTCACCGAGGAAGGCGCGGGCGTGTTCTCCGGCGCGGGACTCGCAGAAGTCATAGACCACGGCCCGCGTGGCTTCAAACGCTCCCGGGGCATAGGCCCACAGGTAGGCCCGGTGCGTTTTACCGCTGCCCGGCTTGAGCATGGCCACCGGGGTCTCATCACCGTGCAACACCCGGTGGCCGAGCACCTGGGCCTTCAGGGCATCGACCAGCGGTTGCAGCCGCGCCCCGCAGGTACCCACCCATTGCGCCAGGGTGGATCTTGGAATCGCCAGACCGGCGCGACCAAAGATGTTCTCCTGCCGATACAAGGGCTGGTGATCCTGGTACTTGGCCACCAGCACTTGGGCCAGCAGGCCGGCCGTCGGGATGCCTTTGTCGATGACGTG
>NZ_CYIG01000096.1 GCF_001298675.1 Paenacidovorax caeni | reverse complement strand
AGCCTTGAAGGTTGAGAAATAGATGTGCTTGCCGTTGCGAAGGGTGCGCTCAACCTTCGGGCCGCTCCACTCAGGGGTATGTCCACTGTCTTGCATATGGACGCATGCTGACCTGCTCCCCTCGGCCCGGCAACAAGGGCCTTGAGGCCACGCTTACCCTTTTGGTGCACTCATGTACCTGATCTCAGCCTGCAGCCCAATGTAGGTTCCTTGGCCGGCATTGCAGGCGCATGCAAACGCTACGTCGGCCAATGAGAAGATCAAACCACCATGGATACCGCCAAGCGCGTTGCGACTATTCTCACCGATGGACACCCGGCATATGGCCTGATCAAAGCTCTGTTCTAGAAGCTCAATTCCCAGCCATTCGGCAAATCTGTCCCGGTCGAATTGCTTGCTTTCACGCATCTAATCACCTGCAAAAAACGCCTTGAATTTCATATTCAACGTCGGCATCGTATGCTTCGGCTCAGCGCTCGGCGAGATCCGTCTGGGCAATTCGATAGTCTGATCAGGCCATTACAAAATCATGAAGAAAATCGCGGTGCTTGCCTACGATGGCTGCTGGGCCATGAGTGTCTTCTCTGTGACGGATTTTTTCCGGGTTGTGGCGCTGCTGGACGCGCGCCATGGCTTTGATCCGACCTATCGTGTCGAGGTACTGAGCGCAGATGGCGGCCACGTTCGTTCTGCCAGTGGCCATGCGATTCAGCCAGACGGCGCCGTTACGAACCGAAGCAGTCATGATCTGGTTGTGATTCCAGCCGTTGAGGGGACAAGGCTGGCTTCAGGCTTCGTGCCAGATGATCGCCTTGTCCATTGGCTGGCCAGACGCAAACGCGGCGGTGCTGCTTTGCTGGCCCTGACAACAGGAGCGTGTTTCTTGGCCGCGACGGGGTTGGTGGACAGCGTGCTCATGGCCACACATTGGGCCTTCGTCCGGCCATTATCGAAACAATATCCCACGTGTCAGTTCGTGGCGCACCCTTCCTGTCTGCAGGAGGACGCGGTGTGGAGCACGGGATCGATGATGGGCGGATTCGATGCCTTGCTGGAGATGCTCGCTCGAGACAGGGGCGATGCGTTCGCCCAGCTGTGTGCCACGCACCTGCTCATCTCGGCGCCAGAGAAGCTCACCCCCATCCTACCGGGGCATCGAAATCATCATGACGATGCCATTTTGCGGCTGCAGGAGTGGATTGAGTCCCATCATGCCCAGGCCATCACCATCGAGCGCATGGGGCGTGAGATCGGCATGACCGAGCGCACCCTCAAACGCCGCTTTCAGTTGGCAACGCGCTTGTCGCCCACCGTGTACATACAGAAAGTTCGGGTCGACCAGGCGAAGAAACTCCTACTCGCCACCGACCTGTCGATCAAGGCGATCGCGTACGAAGTGGGTTATGAGAACGTGAGCTTCTTTGTACGTGTTTTCAAGACCCACGCAGGCGCTACTCCGTCTGAGTGGCGCAAGGGCGAGCAAGCGGGCTCGCTGTAGAAGCTGTAGTCAACATGATTCGACCAAAACCAAGTTTGCGGATCAACGACAAGGCCGATGTCAGCAGCACTTCCAATAGCGGCCATCCCAGCTGCTGCGCGGGCGACTACCCGATGGCCGCAATGTGGCCAGGACCGTGAGTACAGTGCCTGACCGTCAACAGCAGCACTCGCTGCAGAGTCGACGTTGAGACGCTTTACGAATGTTCGACAGACGCCGTCCCCTGCAGCCCAAGTCACAAGAACTTGTCCAGGATCGCTGAACCAGCAAGTAAGTCTTCCTTGGTCGCCTTCCCCTTACGGAACCGAAAGACCTTGGCAGGCTTAGCGTTACCCGAAGCCTGAGGCTGAACTGCATCAAATGCCTTTGCTTCAGATGGTGTCAATGACTCCCGAAGGTAGTCGTCCTCCACCCGCTTTTCGAACGCGTTAACGATCTTGGTGGCTTCCGTCACGTTGGAGTAGCCCTGATCCATCGAACCGAATGGACACCACAAAGCTTGACTCTCCATGTTTCTGTTGACCAGCTGACGGAAGAGCACTTCTACGTCTTCACGGTGCATGGCATACAGCTCAGATCGATAGGCATCACAGATCTGTGAAATGCCAACTTTGCCAGCGCCACCCGGTCGACATGCAACTTTGTAGGCTGCCACCAGCAGGTCGACGATCTTGCGCCGGATCCCGAAAGTGAAAAGGTAAATGCTGTCCTGGTCCCTCGCGGGATCAAAGATGAGTATGTCTGGCGCAACCTCCCGCAATGCCTTCAGATAAACCGTCAGGTCGGGGCACTTGGAACCGAACGGTCGCATGATGATTGGACAGGACAGCAATCTGTCGCGGTCCTCGGGTGGGCGTCCTTTTAGTTTGTGCCCCAAACTGAAGTTCGCACAGTACAGCAGCAGCGGCCCGATGCCGTGGAGCTTCAAAAGCACACTCGCCGCGCGAGCGTTCGCGCCGCTGCTCGCGGAGATCCACTGAAATTCATCAATGGCGGCTAGACAAGTTGCGTGCCTCCATGAGGCCCTCTCAGCGAACTCCAAAATCTTCGGTACTGACCAACTCTTGGGTGCCGATCCATTTCTGATGGATGTTTTGGATTCGGTGTCCTGCCACACGGGGTCGACGTGCTCTCGAAGAAGCTGGTTGAGTCCGTCGCCCTTGGCCAGTGTCATCAGCCACATGGGCATGAGATCAATACCAGCGTGCCCCCGCACACTCATTTGCTCCGCTCTCCCCAGCAGGATACGAGACAAAGACTGGAGCACCTGAGACTTGCCAACACCCTGCAGGCCAGTGAAACAGATGGCTGGGGAGCGCGTGGAACCCCACGGCTTTCTGGAGTACAAGCCTTCAATGTACGAGGCATCACTTTCCATGCGCGAAATGGCGTGAGCTTGGACCATTCCGGTGAGCTGACGCAGCAGGTCACGCATTTGGGAGTCAGGCACAACGACGCTTCGCAGGCCGTTCTCCAATAGGCCGGAACGGACTCGGTCATCTGCTCCGTCCCATGTGATTCGCGTGGGCGCCACACTGACCATTCGATCAATCTCTGCGTCGGACAGATCGAACGAGTACTGCCGGGACCTTGGACTCAATTTCATGCAGCCCTCCGGGTAGAAGTCGAGGGTGTGCAGAATTTTGTGTAAACGGACAATCCACCGCCGGCGCGAGCCGGCCTGTCCGTAAGCACAATGAGCACCAAGAAACACGACGTACCCGAAGAACTGCTGTCTGGCCTGCTGGCTAAC
>NZ_CYIG01000095.1 GCF_001298675.1 Paenacidovorax caeni | reverse complement strand
GCTGTTCTACCTGGCGCTGCGCAACATCAGCCAGAAGTGGACCATGCCCATCCACGATTGGAAGGCCGCGCTGACCCGCTTTACCATTCAGTTCGGAGACCGCATCTCCGTCAATTGAAGTCCGACCCGTTTACACAAAAATTCGGACACGCCCTAGTACGGGGCGAGCACGCCAGCACAACGAAAAAACTTTGCCAGGCAGCAGCAGAAGCGGCGTTCGACTCGAAGGCCACGCTATGCAGCGAAGTGCCACGCGCACGCGACGGCACAAAGACAAACGCCGCAAACGAAAACCGTTGCAGCGTTGTGAGTTGACTTGTGAGTCGTTGCCTTGTAAGCTAAAAAGCTTTTTCAAAACAACGACTTACAGAAGTCTGTGGCGGAGTGGACGGGACTCGAACCCGCGACCCCCGGCGTGACAGGCCGGTATTCTAACCAACTGAACTACCACTCCTGGTAGGAAGCGTTGTCAGCTTGTTCAAGCTTCAAGTGCCTCAAACTTGGCGACCCTACGGGGATTCGAACCCCGGTACTCACCGTGAAAGGGTGATGTCCTAGGCCTCTAGACGATAGGGTCAAAACCTAAGAACTTGCGTTCAATTTTTATTGGTGGAGGTAAACGGGATCGAACCGATGACCTCTTGCATGCCATGCAAGCGCTCTCCCAGCTGAGCTATACCCCCAAAGCTTGGTAGGGTGGGTATTTTTGTACTCACGCCGTATCAAGCGAGACCGCAACTATAGCAGAACTTTTGGCTTGTAAAAGAAGTTCGCGCAGCCGCATGAGGGGCGTGTGGCTTGTTCGCCTGTCTGCCGCATCCGCAAGAGCTACTGGGGATCGGTCACAAAGCCGATCTTGCGCACGCCAGCGCGCTGTGCTGCTGCCATGGCCTGGGCTACGCGCTCGTAGCGCACGTTTTTGTCGCCGCGGATATGCAGATCCGGCTGCGGCTCTTTCGCAGCCTCAGCCTCCAATTGTCGCACCAGATCTTCGTCGGTGATGGCGAACTCGTTCCAGTGGTACTTGCCATCTGCATCGACCGTCAGACGCACGGTCTCCGGCTTGGTCTCTTCAGGCAGGTTTTGGGCCTTAGGCAGATCCACGTTGACCGAGTGCTTCATCACCGGCACGGTGATGATGAAGATGATGAGGAGCACCAGCATGACGTCGACGAGCGGCGTCATGTTGATTTCGTTCATCACTTCATCGGCGTCGTCTTGGGTACCGAAAGCCATGGCTCACGCGCCTTTCTTGAGGGGGAGCACTTTTGCTGTTTCGCCACTGGCCGAGACGCGCGCACCCGTCACGAAGTAGGCGTGCAGATCATGGGCAAAGCTGTTCAGGCGATTCAGGATGGATTTGTTGCCGCGTACCAGCGCGTTGTAACCAAGCACTGCCGGAATGGCCACGGCCAAGCCCAGGGCCGTCATGATGAGTGCCTCTCCGATCGGGCCCGCGACTTTGTCGATGGTTGATTGCCCCGATGTGCCGATGGCGATCAGCGCATGGTAGATGCCCCACACGGTGCCGAATAATCCAATGAAGGGGGCGGTGGAGCCTACCGACGCCAGGATGGCCAGGCCTGATTGCAGGCGCGCGGTGAATTCGTCGATGCAGTTGCGCAGGCAGCGCGTGACCCAGTCGCTGACGTCCAGGCTATCGTGCAGGTGGACTTTGGTATTGCGGTGGTGGGCGGTAGCTTCGCGCCCTTCCAGCGCCAGGTGGCGGAAGGGGTTGGTGGAATCCGTGCCGAGCTTGGCAAGGCCGGCAGCAAAATCCTCGCTGTGCCAGAAGTCTTGCGCCCCGCGGGCATGCTTCTTGAACTTCACGATGTCCAGCGCCTTGATGAGGATGACGATCCAAGAGGCCAGTGACATAGCAAGAAGAATCAACGCGACGGCACGGGTGACAAAGTCGCCCTGGGTCCAGACGCTGGCAAGGCCGAAATGGGAATCCATGAAAACTCCTGAAAATTATTCGAGTACGAAATTGATGGGGACAATGTTCCACATGGCCTCGGGCACGCCGTTGCGCTTGCCCGGAACGAAGCGCCAGCGGCGCACGGCATCCAGGGCTTGCTGGTCCAGTCGCTCATAGCCACTGGACTGCCGGATTTCGATTTGCTGTGGGCTGCCCTCGGCATCGATGAATACGCGCAACACCACCTTGCCTTGCTCGCCCAAGCGGCGGCTGATGGCAGGATACGTGGGCTTGGGATTGTTGAGGTAGCCTGCGTTGCTCGACGGCAGCTCGATACGTGGCGGGGCTGGTGGAGAAGGGGGCGCAGGCGGTGCCGCAGGGGTGGGGGGCGCTTCGGTGACGGGCGCAGGAACGGCCTCGGCAACGCCCATCGGGGCATTGGGTGCTGGAAGTGGGTCAGGTTTTGCGACCGGACGCGGCGCCTGCTGTCGCACCACGGGTTGGCGCTGCACGGGTTTAGGCGGTGGCTGGACAGGGGGCGGCGGCTCTTTGGCCTCCGGCGCGGGCGGGGTGATGAATTCGGCCAGCACCTGGGCTGGAATAACGATTTCCGCTGCACGGCGTAGCAGACCAGTTTGCAGTGCCCAGAGGGCGACTGCGTGGAAAAGCACCACGGACAGGATGATGACGGCGTTGCGACTCAGGCCGGGCGCCGGGGCGAATCTATCGGATGAGGACATAGGAAGGGGCTGCATGGACTTGGGCGGCGTCGTGCCCCTGAGCCGTGGGCCTATCGGTATTTACTTGCGGAAAATCCACCAAGCAGAGCCTACGACCAATATCAGGCTGCCTGCAAGGGTTGAGAGCAATGGCATGTGGAGCTTTCCAAGGGGGTGTTGGCAAGCTGGTTGACCTGGGCGTGCGCTTCGTTGCGCAAGGCGGCCATGGGTTGGCTGGCGCAGCATTGCGCTACCACGTCACGTGCGCTGTTTTCGCAGCAGCCGCACTGGGTGGCAACGCCGAGCTCGAATTGGATTTCGTCAAAGCTCATTCCCGCACGGGCATGGCGTGCGATTTCACGGTCGGAGATACGGCGGCAAACACAGACGATCATGGCGAAGGGCCGGATGGCTGTTGAAGAAATGATGGTAAGAATTATAAATGCGAATTCGTCGCATTTATAATTATTGTGTTTTCATTTCATGGTTTGCAGTAGGGGCAGCCAACCGCTGGGCTCGTCTCCTGCCTTCAGCTGGGCTGACGTCGCTGCTGCCGCAGACGTAAAAAAAGGTTCTTCGCGCGATCTGGGGGAAGTAGTGGTTGACGGTTCTGAGGTTGGTAGATTGGCAGTCGCCAAACAAACCGATCCCCTTCCTCTTCCCCGTCATGCGCGATGCTATGTTGGGCGTGGTCTTCTGGGAAGGCCGCCTCGTCGATTCATGCC
>NZ_CYIG01000094.1 GCF_001298675.1 Paenacidovorax caeni | reverse complement strand
ACGATCAATGTATTCCCGTATGGATTGCTCCAGCTGAGCAACGCTGGTGTGGGCGCTGCGCTTGATCCACTGCTCGCTGATCTGGCTAAAGAAACGCTCGACCAGATTGAGCCAGGACGCTGAGGTGGGCGTGAAGTGAACGTGGTAGCGAGGATGGGCTGCTAGCCAGGCCCGCACTGCCTGCGTCTTGTGCGTGCCGTAGTTGTCCATGATCAGGTGGATGTCTTGTTCGCCAGGCACCGCTGCATCGATGGCTTTGAGGAACTGCAGGAATTCCACACTGCGGTGACGGCGCTTGAGCTGTCCTATGACTTTGCCAGTGGCCACATCCAGCGCTGCAAACAGCGACGTTGTGCCATGGCGCTTGTAATCGTGCGTGCGCGTGCTGGGTTTGCCAAACGTCAGTGGTAACCCTGGTTGGGTGCGATCCAGAGCCTGGATCTGGCTCTTCTCGTCCACGCACAGCACCAAGGCGCGATCGGGTGGTGCCATATACAGCCCCACCACATCCCGTACCTTGTCCACGAAATGGGGATCCGTCGATAGCTTGAAGGTTTCTTGCAGGTGCGGCTTCAGCCCAAAGGCATGCCAGATGCGCTGCACCGTCGCGGGCGATACGCCAGCGTGCCGACTCATCTGGCGCACGCTCCAGTGCGTGGCGTTGTCAGGCTTGCTCTGGCGAACCTTGTCCACAATGAGCTGAACCTGCTCGTCGCCCACACTGCGCGGGCGGCCAGCGCGCGGGGCATCGGTCAAACCCGCCAGACGATACGCCTGGTAGCGCCGCCGCCACTTGGAGACAGTTTGCACCGTCGTGCCCAAGCGTTGGGCAATCATGGTGCCCGACTCCCCATCTGCGCAGCCCAGCACGATTCGCATGCGCAGCTTCTCGTCCTCGGGCGCTTTGCGTACGCGCAGTCGCGCAGCAGCTCTGCGCGCTCGGCATCGGTGATCTGCAGCTTCGTGGCGGGGCGTCCAGGGTGGGCCATCAGCGTAGTCTCTTATACGGAAGCTGATTCGACCAACACCGTCAAAATAGTTCTATCTATTTTTGAGACACCACACTAGGGTCTGTTGAGAATCAAGCACAACGACTCGAAGGGCTGTGATGCAATAGGCAGATGAGCATTCGATGGGTACTGACAGACGAGCAATGGGCCAAGATGGAGCCGCACTGCCTTGGCAAGCCAAGTGATCCGGGGCGCAGCGGCAGCGATAACCGCCGCTTCGTTGAGGCAGTGCTGTGGATTGCCCGCACAGGCAGCCCTTGGCGAGACCTGCCGCCAGAGTTCGGCAAGTGGAACACGGTGTTCAAGCGCTTTAGAGACTGGGTCAAGGCCTCAAAATCTCCGGAAAGACAACGTTCATGCACAAACGAAAATTTACCACTCTCGCCTTCTATTCGTTAGCGTTGGTGCTTTTGCTGGGACTGGGTCTCGGCTTGCACCAGTACTACGTCTACAAGGTCACTCGTGAGATGCATGAAACCACGGTTGATCGCAATCTGTCGTTGATGCATATGCGGGCTGACGGCTATCTGGAACGGTTGGCACTGGATGCAGAATTCATTGCGCAGTCCCCCATCCTGCGCATGTATCTTGAAAACCCCTCGGCAGAAACACTGGCGGGCGCGCAGGACGCTCTCCGAACTCTTGCTTTGCTGCGTCCCTCTCTGGATCAACTGCGCTACATCGATCAGCAGGGCATGGAGCGGATTCGGGTGAATCACCGAGGTGGGCCTCCTCAATTGGCCACAGAGCTACAAAACAAATCTGACCGTGATTACGTTCAGAGAGGCTTGGCACTCACGGCTGGCGGCGGCTATTTCTCGGCAATTGATCTGAACATTGAAGACGGACAGATCGAGCGCCCCTTCCGCCCCATGCTGCGTTCGGTGGCCAAGGTCATGGTCAACGGCAGCCCTGCGGGCATGGTGGTGCTGAATGCCAATGCGGATGAACTGGAAAAACGGTTGCGCACGGTACTGCCAACGGCGGTGGCGCAACCGGTGGTGCTCAACAGCAGCGGCGGCTGGATCATGGGCGGTGGTGAGAAGGACTGGCTGTTTTCGGCAAAGCCTGATGCCCCGGACGCTCTGCTATCCACACAAGAGCCCGCGCTGTGGGAAAAAATCCAGGCCAGTTCGTCAGGTCAATTTGAGTATCGTGGGGAATGCCACTATTACGCTTGGTACCAATTCAAGCGGCAGCAATGGCAGGCACCGCGCTGGCTGGTAGCTCAGCGCTCTGCCGGTCAAGCCTGCGGACACTTGACCGCTTCGGCAGTTAAGACGTGGGCCACGCAACTGGTGGTAATGTCGACTTTCACCGTTCCGCTGTTGGTGTTGTGGCTGTTGTCCCGCTGGAACGCGCGCGAACTACGGCGTGGACTTAGAGAGACGAACGCCCAGCTAGAACTCATCACTAGCGAAGCTGACGTTGCCCTGTTGATGGTCGACCATCAGTGCCGCGTCTGCTGGATTAACCCTGAATCCGAACGCCTATTGGGCTGGAAGACCGACGAGTTGGTTGGTGCAAACTTGCACGAAAGAACCCACATGCGGAACGGTGAGGATCTGCACTCCGGATCCTGTCCGACGCTACAGGCGCTTCAAACAGGACAGCGTTACCGCAATGATCGTGACCGAGTGCTCGCGAAGTCTGGCGAAATTTTGAATGTAAGCATGCGTGTGAGTCCGTTTGGTGAGGGTGAAGCGCGCAAAGCCATCGTGACGATTGCCGACGTAGGGGACGCAGTGAACCGAGAGCAGCGTTTGACACGGCTTGCCACGACTGATCCATTGACCGGCGCACTCAACCGTCGATCCATCATGGAGCGTCTGCAAGACATGGTCGAACACCAAAAGATGCCACCTTGCGTGTTGATGGGCGATATCGATTTTTTCAAGAAAGTCAACGACACCTATGGACACGCTGCGGGCGATGAGGTACTCAAAACTTTCACCAACACGATACGTCAGTTGCTGCGCAAGGGTGACTTTTTAGGTCGGCTCGGCGGTGAAGAGTTCGTGGTGGCCTTGGAGAACACCGAGCTGCCAAACGCCCAAACCATGGCCGAACGCCTGCGCCTAGCCATTGCAAATAGCCAAACCCCAAACGATGGCGGTATTCCCATCGCAATCACCGCCAGCTTTGGCTTGGCGCTGTACAGCCGTGATGAATCGGTGGATGCGTGGCTGGCCCGCGCAGATGCTGCACTGTACCGCGCCAAACAATCGGGGCGAAACCGGGTGGAAATAGCTTAGGAATTATCCGTAAATAATATTAACGGGCAACCTGATCTTGCGCAGCGTAATGATGGCAGCGGCCAGGTGGTTGAGCGCCAAAAAGGTGTGCTCCAATTTTTCGTAGCGCACCAACAACTTGCGAAACCGGTTGAACCAGCCGTGGCACGCCTCAAGGGGTCTCCTCGTTTTCAGTGCAATAAGTGACGGTACGCAAAGCTAGCACTGGCGCGGGGGTGGTCTGGGTAGACCGTTGATTTCATTGACTTTCCTGTTCGCTTTGTAAACGGGTATGGTGGCCTCCCACTTTTGAGGTTCACGATGCAGGGTT
>NZ_CYIG01000093.1 GCF_001298675.1 Paenacidovorax caeni | reverse complement strand
CAGCTGCGCGCGCGCCAGGCCCAAATGCATACTGCCTCCCAAGCTCTTGCCATTGAGCGGCAAGCGAGCGCTCAACCTTCCTTGGCCGAACGTGTTTCGAGGCCCAAAACTCGTGCCATACTTGGCCTCATGCGGTTGAATTTCCTATCCGTTTTGCACGCCAGCGACATCGAGCTCGAATTCGTTGCCGCCATCGTCGAGGACCACAGCCGCAAGCTGCACTGGGGCCACGGCTTTGGCCTGCATGTCACGCTGACGCGGCCGCAAAGCCGGGGCGAGGTGCGCCTGGCCAGCAGCGACGCGCGCCAGAGCCTGCTGATCGACCCGCGCTACTTCAGCCACCCGGATGACATGCCGCGCCTGGTCAAGGGCGTGCAGAAGTCGCTGGCCATCATGAACGACGCGGCGCTGGCACCCTGGCGCGGCAAGATGCTCTCTCCCATCAGCGCCGACGACCCCGCCGGCATAGAGCGCGAGCTGCGGCGCAGTGCCGACACCGAATACCACCCCGTGGGCACCTGCCGCATGGGGCCGGCCGACAACCCCGCCGCCGTGGTCGGGCCGGATCTGCGCGTGCACGGCTGCACCGGGCTGCGTGTGGCCGACGCCTCCGTCATGCCGAACATCACCACCGGCAACACCAACGCGCCCAGCATCATGATCGGCGAGAAATGCGCCGACCTGCTGCGCGCCGCCGCCCGCTCTTCCTCCCCCATTTCCGCCCGCTCTTTCGCGTAAAGGCCAGCCCATGCACAACGACGCCCAGCACCTGTCCCCGCCGCCTCAACGGCCCAACGTGCCCACCGTGCCCGCCCACATCCCCCAACCCCTGCGCGACTGCTTCGCAGCGCAGCACGCCGCCTTTCAAAAGCAGCGCTGCCCCAGCCTGGCCGAACGCCGCGCCGACCTGCGCGCCCTGCACCGCCTGCTGGTGGACAACCGCGAGGCCCTGGTGGATGCCGTGAACCGCGACTACGGCTGCAGGAGCCGCTTCGAGACCCTGATGACCGAGCTGTTGCAGGCGCAGGAAGGGCTGCTCGACGCCATCAAGCGCCTGCCGCGCTGGATGCGGCGCGAGAAGCGTTCGCTCGACATCAGCCAGTACCCGCTGGCCAGCGCCTGGGTGCAGCCCCAGCCGCTGGGCGTGGTGGGCATCGTCGTGCCCTGGAACTTCCCCATCGCCATGGCCGTGCAGCCCATGATTGGCGCGCTGGCGGCGGGCAACCGGGTGATGGTGAAGATGTCGGAAAACTCCGCCCACCTGGCGCGCCTGCTGCAAGAGGTCTTGCCGCGCTACTTCGCCGCCGACAAGGTCAGCGTCTTTGCCGACCGTGGCGAAGACGGCGCCAGCATAGGCCCGCTGTTCACACAACTGCCGTTCAACCACCTGTTCTTCACCGGCTCGCCCCAGACCGGCCGCGCCGTGATGGCCAACTGCGCGCCCAACCTCACGCCCGTCACGCTGGAGCTGGGCGGCAAGTCGCCCGCCATCGTCGCGCCCGGCTACCCGCTGGACAAAGCGGCCGAGCGCATCCTGTGGGTCAAGATGCTCAACGCCGGGCAGATCTGCACCAATGTGGATTACCTGTTTGTGCCCCAGGGGCGCGAGCAGGCCTTCATCCAACACGCCCAGCGCATCGTGGCCCAGCGCTACCCCAATCTGCTGGGCGGCGAGTACACCGCCATCATCGACCAGCGCCAGTACGACCGGCTGCAGGCCATGCTGCAGGATGCCATCGCCCAGGGCGCGCAGGCCGTGCCGCTGGCGCCGGGGCAAAGCGGCGACGCGGCCCGGCGCATCATGCCGCCGGTGGCGCTCTTGAACGTGCACGACGGCATGCAGGTCATGCAGCGCGAGATCTTCGGCCCTATCCTGCCCATCCTCAGCTACCAAAACCGGGACGAGGTCACGCAGTACATCAACGACAGGCCGCACCCGCTGGCGCTCTACCTGTTCAGCCACGAACGCGCGCTGCAGCAGCATTACCTGACGCAAACCCTCTCGGGCGGCGTCACGCTCAACGACACGCTCTTGCATGTGGGCCAGCACCACCTGCCCTTTGGCGGCGTGGGCAACAGCGGCATGGGCCACTACCACGGGCACGAGGGGTTCCTGACGTTCTCCAAGCTGCGCCCGGTGTTCCAGCAGGGGCCGATCCGCACCGTCAACTTCCTGCAGCCGCCCTACGCCGGGCTGGCGAGCAAGGTGCTGGACGTCATGCTGTGGAGAAACCGCTGACCGGAACGCCTTCGCCCTCTGGGCTTGTGTATGCACACATCTTCTGATAGCACGCAACGCTTATTTGGCACGGGCTTTAACTCCCTCGCCCCCTTGGGGGAGAGGGTGGGGGTGAGGGGGTGCCGCGCCCGCTTTTACGACCCTCACCCCTGCCCTCTCCCGCCAGCGGGAGAGGGAGCAACAGCCGCCAGGCCCGGCCCACCAAGAGATCAGGCCCGCTGAGATTGGCCGGCCACAAAAAAAGGAGACACCATGCAAGGCGACATCGTTTCGAGCGTGCTGCTGCCGCTCATCCTGGGTTTCATCATGTTCTCGCTGGGCCTGGGGCTCACGCCAGGGGACTTCCGGCGCATCCTGGCGCAGCCGCGCGCGCTGCTGGTGGGGGTGGTGTGCCACTTCGTGCTGCTGCCGCTGGCTTGTTATGGGCTGCTCACGGCCGTGGGCATCGGCGGCGTGTTCGCCGTGGGTTTCATGATTCTGGCGGCCTGCCCCACGGGCAGCACGTCCAATCTGCTGACTTACCTGGCGCGCGGCGACGTGGCGCTGGCCGTGAGCTTCACGGCCGTGGCCAGCGTGCTCACCATCTTCACCCTGCCGCTGGTCGTGACCTGGTCGCTGGGGCATTTCTTGGGCGCGGCGCGCGCCGTGGATGTGCCCGTGGGCCAGATGATGGGCCAGGTGGCGCTGGTGCTGGGCCTGCCGGTCAGCCTGGGCATGTGGGTGCGCCACCGTTTCGGAGCCTGGGCGCGGGGCTTCGAGCCGCGCGCCACCAAGGTCATATTACTATCTTATCGCTTACAGGAAAAGTTGCAAGCCTTCCGCAGGGGCACCAAATTTTTCAGCCGCCCAAAGCGCAATCACTACCGCCGCTGATGCTGCAGTCTGACGATCAAGCACCTTTGGATCTGCCTGGAAGGCGATCCAGCTTCATGAGTTGCATCAAGTTGACCGATCCGTTCTCCCTATGAAAGGGCCCGCAGTCCTGCCTCACCCGGCAAGTTTCGGGGTCTCCTCGTTTTCAGTGCAATAAGTGACGGTACGCAAAGCTAGCACTGGCGCGGGGGTGGTCTGGGTAGACCGTTGATTTCATTGACTTTCCTGTTCGCTTTGTAAACGGGTATGGTGGCCTCCCACTTTTGAGGTTC
>NZ_CYIG01000092.1 GCF_001298675.1 Paenacidovorax caeni | reverse complement strand
ACGCGAAGCGGAGCAGGGGAAGCGCAGGTCCGGCGGGTGCGAGCGCTGATCATGGCGACCTGCCACACCGCCAAACCGGCTGATGCGGATCAGCAACTGCTGGTGGACATCGACCTCGCCATCCTGGGCGCCGAGCCAGCGCGTTTTGCCGAATACGATGCGCAGGTCAAGGCGGAATACAGCTGGGTGCCCGAGGTGGTTTACCGGACCAAACGCCGGGAAGTTCTCAAAGGTTTTCTTGATCGCGCTGTGATCTACAACACGCCACTTTTTCGTGCACGCCTCGAGCAGCAAGCCCGAACGAATTTGCGGACAGCGATCGCCTGAGTATGAAGCACCGCATGGCATCTGTTGTGCTGAAATGAGGTGTTGTAAGTTCGAGGAGCCGCCATGTGCCGCAACATCAAAACCCTGTTCAACTTCGAACCGCCGGCCACCGAGCTGGAAGTCCGCGATGCTTCGCTGCAGTTTGTGCGCAAGCTCAGCGGCTTCAGCGTGCCGTCCAGGGCCAACGAGGCTGCGTTCGATCTGGCCGTGGAGGAGGTCGCTGCCACCGCGCGCCGGCTGATCGCTTCGCTGGTCACCAGCGCGGAACCGCGCAAGCGCGAGGTGGAGGCCGACAAGGCGCGTGCCCGCTCCATCGCGAGGTTGGGGGAGCGCGACCTGGCATGAGCCCACCCGCCCCCCACAAGGACACCGCCGCCATCCGGCAAAGCCTGGTGGTGTTTGCCAAAAACAAGGCACGTTTGTCGGCCTTCTACCGGGAGACGCTGGGCCTGACGCTCGTGGAAGAGGAAAGCAGCCATGACCTGTTGCAGGGGCCGGGCATCGAGATCGTGATCCACGGTATTCCCCGCCAATATGCCATGGCTTGTTGATGACTCGGGCCGTCTGGCACCATTTCGCCCGGCTCAAACATCAGGCAGGCCAAGGCCCCGACCTGATAGCCCCCTTCAGCCAGGGCTGCCAGGAAGTTGTTGTCCAGATTGTTGTTCACATACTCGGACTTGCCCGTGTAAAACAATTTGGTTGGGCATTCGACGCCAAGCTTGAAGCGTGATTTGGACAAAAGTCGGGCGGGTTGAGTCATGACAACGTCAAAGAATCCATATGGTTTGAATCGGATCCCGGATGCAAGAAATGCAACCCAGGGTAGAAACAACTTGATCAGTTAAATGCGTTCCGAAAAGAGTTGACTAACTAATTCGCCGCAAATGACCTTGCGAGAACTAGATAAGAAATGGTTCAGCGAAGAACTATGACAACTGACCGCCAGCTCGACTGACCAACGTTTCTGATGCTCCCTGTGGGTTCCAGTGAGGATGTCAAATGCATCACCCGCACCCGCTGATCCGCTTGGCTGGGCTGATGGACCGGGAGTTGATCGAGCATCACTTCTCGGGTCACTTCAAGTCGGGCCGTGGTATGCACGATCACCTTGTTCATCGAGTGTGTGGCAATTTTGCAAGGCCGACTGCGGAGTTGTCAGCCATACGTTTCCCTTGTGGGTCAGTGCAACATGGGGCGGTGCATGACTCCGAAGCGATCTGCTAGACCAGCCAATCGCTTGTCAAGCGTCCATAGTTCGATGCCGGGCGTAACAAGGGCGGAAGCAAGAAGCATGAGGTCTACCAATCCGCATCCTGCGCCGAACAGGCGCTCGCGCTCGATGAAGTCCATCACCTCGCGCACGCTTGCCTGCTGGGCCTGCTGCAAGCTGCCAAGGTCGGTCAGCGTTTGGATTCGATTTGGCGGTGTTCCGCAGGCGATCTCACCCAGAACCAGCGGGTGAGAAAACACGACGTCAAGTTCAAGCAAGTCCGTCAGCGCATCGTTGTGCATACGGAAGTGATCGACCCACACGGACGTGTCAACAAGGACGCCTCTCATTGCTGGGCATCCTCGCGACGGCGTGGAATGTCCTGCATTTCAGGCGTGGTGGCACCAAGGGCGGCAAGCCGCTTGGCGGCTTGGACGCGCACGAAGGTCTTGATGGCCTCCCGGAACAGATCAGCCTTGTCCATAGTTGGATCTGCCACTTCGAGCGCCCGCTCGTACAAGGCGTCGTCAATCGTCACGGTGGTACGCATAGCCGCTCCAAAATGCATCTAATAGGATGCGATATTGCATCAGATTAGGTGATTTGTAAACGTCTGATGCTGGCGACTCGGAAAGAAGGACGCCCCGGCAAGCGTAGAAAGATGTGCAGACCGCCAGGATTGGGGGCCCCTGAATCCCCGATGGCCACCCCAAACTGCTCCACTGTTGGCCAGTCAAACTGCTTCAGGCTCAAGCAACCTGCCGCGCCAAAGCCTGCTCAGCCCGCTGACTGATCACCAACTCCACATGCAGCTGCGCGCGTGTCAACGCCACAAACAAAAGGGCACGTTTGTCCGGAGACAGCTCGTCGAAATCCACCTCCGTGATGACGAGCGCAGGCGATGCCTGCCCCTTGAACCGTCTGATGGTTTCAACCGTCAGATCACCATTCGTCCACACAGGTCGACCTGCATCGTCGTAGGCGCCATTGAAACGCCGCAAGACCCATGACCCGAGCATGTCCCCGTGCAGTTCGCTGCGCTCTCGCCCCCGCCAGGTGAGGATCACGATGTCGGTCAGAGCAAACCCCTTCCGCTGGCAGTTCTCCACAGCCGCAAGCGTCGCCGTTTTCAGGCTGCGAATGCCTGGCTGATAAGTCTGAATGCCGGGATCTTCACCCTGATACGGACTGCAAGGCACAACGGGCTGGTTCGTCAGCCTTAACAAGTTGATCAACTCCACAATCCGACGAGGGCTGCGGAAGTTTTCCTGGCTGTTGACGATGACCGCGTCAGGCAACTCGATGGCATCCCTGTCCGGGTACAGACACTGATCGGGATCATCCAGGATGTAGAGCTGACCCGCATCTTTGAGTCTCTTGACCAGCGCATCGACCCAACCGGCCTGCATGTCCTGCATTTCGTCGATGATCAACAAGTCCAGATCGGCAGGCTGTTGCGAAGCGTACGCGAGGTACGAGCTCGTCATCGATTCAAAGTCGATCGCATCCGCTGTTGGACGGCCGGCTTGCTCCCAACACAACTGGTGAAACGTCCCAATCTCGACACCTCTGGACACGGGAGGGGCAATATCCCGCAGGTGATCGGCCAGGGGTCGATTGAAGCAAACGTAAGCTGACCGCAGACCTTGCTCAGCACTGCGCCGCAACAAGCCGAGGGCCAGCTGTGTCTTGCCAGAACCAGCCGTGGCTTGTACGCGAATCAAGCCGGTGGGGGCCGTGATCCGGGCGTGTCCGAATTTTTGTGTAAACGGGTCGGACTTCAATTGACGGAGATGCGGTCTCCGAACTGAATGGTAAAGCGGGTCAGCGCGGCCTTCCAATCCCGGATGGGCAGGGTCCACTTCTGGCTGATGTTGCGCAGGG
>NZ_CYIG01000091.1 GCF_001298675.1 Paenacidovorax caeni | reverse complement strand
GTGGTGCGGGCGTTCTTGTGCAGGGCTATCAACATGGCTTCACTCCCAGGGTCGATTGCAAGGACTCTATCAACTCTTGCAGAACCGCGCGGGCCATGAATAGGGGATAGCGTTTTGGGTCTATGCAATCATCTGGGATGCGACAACTAGTGTATACTTTCAACGATGACGGTACCCGATACAGAGGCGCTGCATAACGAGAGAGACAAAACCATGAATCCCATTGTTTACGCCATACCCGTATTCATGCTCACCATCCTGCTCGAGGCCTGGGTGGCCCGGCGGCGCGGTGTGGCGGTCTACGACATTCCCGACGCCATCACCAGCCTGCACCATGGCCTGTTGAGCCAGGTGACCAACGCCTTCACCAAGATCGCCACGCTGGGCATCTACATCGCGGTGTATGAGGCCTACCGCTTTACCGAATGGTCCATGAGCAGTATTCCGCTGTGGATTCTGGCCCTGGTGCTGTACGACCTGTGTTACTACTGGGCGCACCGCATGTACCACGAGGTCAATGTCATGTGGGCCTCGCATGTGGTGCACCACTCATCGGAGTACTACAACCTGTCCACCGCACTGCGGCAGACCTCTACCGGCGCGTTATTCGGCTGGGTGTTTTACCTGCCCCTGGCGGTGCTCGGTATCCCATGGCAGATGCTGGTGATCGTGGGCCTGATCGACCTGCTGTACCAGTACTGGGTGCACACCGAGCTGATAGGCCGCATGGGCGTGCTGGACCGCATTCTGGTCACGCCCAGCAACCACCGCGTGCACCACGGCCAGAACGACTACTGCATCGACAAGAACTACGGCGGTATCCTGGTCCTGTGGGACCGTCTGTTCGGCACTTTTGCCGACGAGCGCGATGACGAGAAAATTTGCTACGGCATCCGCAAGCCGCTGCACAGCTTCAGCCCGATCAAGGGCAACCTGCACTACTACGCCGACCTGTGGCAGATGTCCCGTGCGGCAAAGGGCTGGCGCGCCAAGCTGGGTGTCTGGGTGGCGCCACCGGGCGGCTGGACCGACGAACCCATCGAACATTTCGAGCCCCGCACCTTTACCCGCTTTGATGTGCAAACCCCCGCGCCGCTGCGTTGGTACGTGGCGCTGCAGTCCGCGGTGCTGGTGCTTTTTGTTTCGCATTTCATCGGTGTGGCCAAGGGCCTGGACAGAGGCACGGCCGCGGTGTACGCGCTGGGCATTTTGGTCACGGCGGTGGCGCTGGGGGCGCTGCTCGAGCGTTTTGTCTGGGGCAAGTGGCTGGAGCAGGTGCGTCTGCTGGCGCTGGGTGTGTCGTTCGCCGCCGTGCCGCAGTGGTTTGGGTTTGAGGCGCCGCTGCTGCTCAAGGGTGCGTTGCTGGTGTTGTGTGTGGGCAGTGTGGTCTGGCTGAATCGCCAGGCCGTTGCCCCTGCCAACGCGGTGGGAGTGGCAGCATGAATCCGGACGCCTTGTCGGATCTGGTGCTGCTGCTGGTGTGTGCCGCTATCCTGTGGTTTCACCTGCGCCAGCGGCCTGCTGTGGCAGTGGCCGCCGGCCTGATCGGTTTGGCGGCCTGCCTGGGTGTACTGCGGTATTCGGGCTGGGCCGAGATGCTGGGGCCACACCGTTTCACCAGCCTGCTGGCCGCATGTGCTGCGTTTCCGTTGCTTGCATCAGGCCTGCGCTGGCCGGATGCGCCGCTGGCCACACGTGGCGCGGCGGTCGGGCGTTTTGTGCTGGTCGTGGGGGGTGTCGGCATCGTGCTGACGCTGGCCGGTCTGGCGCTCTGGTCGCAGGTGGTGCCGGGCGTGTGTGCGCTGGTGATTGCCTGGACGGCGGTGCAGCAGCGCAATACCTGGGGCTTGGCGGGCACGCTGGCTTTGCTGGGCAGCTTTGTGGTGGCGGCTACTGGCAAGGCCGACAGCAACTACCTGGGCTTGTTCAACACCGTGCAATTGATGCACTACACCCTGGCGCTGGCCTTGGCGCTGCTGGCGGTGGGGGCCACGCGCACACCACAAAACCAGCAGCTCGCGGCTGCCTGAACGCTCAGGCGGTGCGCGTCTGGCCCAGGGGTTCCCGTTCGGGGACCTGGGCTGCGGCCAGCAGGCCCTGCATCACATCACCGACCACGATGACGCTGGGGCTGGCCAGGCCTTCCCGGGCGATGGTGGTCTGCAGCTCGCCCAGTGTGCAGACTGCATGGCGCTGCGTGGGCAGGCTGGCGTTGTGCACGATGGCCACGGGGGTGGTGTCGGGCAGGCCGTACAGCAGTTCGTCCTGGATGTGGGCGGCACCGCTCACACCCATGTAAATCACCAAAGTCAGCTTGGCCTGGTAGGCCGTGTGCGCCAGCGCGCGCCAGTCGGTACCGGTGTCGCCGGGCTTGGCGTGGCCGGTCACAAACACCACGCCATGCGCGTGCTCGCGGTGCGTCAGTGGCACATTCAATGAGGTGACAGCGGCCAGACCCGAGGTGATGCCGTTAATGACGCTCACGCGGATGCCGGCAGCCTGCAGGTTCTCTACCTCTTCACCACCACGGCCAAAGATGAACGGGTCACCACCCTTGAGGCGTACCACGTTCTCGCCTTCGAGTGCGGCGGTGACCATGAGCTTTTCGATAAACGACTGCGGTGTCGACTTGCAGCCCCCGCGCTTGCCCACGTGCACGATGCGTGCTTCGGGGGATGCGTAGGCCACGATGGCTTCGTTGACCAGGTCGTCCACCATCAGCACCGTGGCGGCCTGGATGGCTTTGAGCGCTTTGAGGGTCAGCAGCTCCGGGTCGCCCGGGCCGGCGCCGACCAGGGTGACCTGGCCTGCCGCGTTGGAGTCGGAGAGATCGTGTTTCATAGTGATTCGACTAACTGCAAGATGTGGGCCACCTGTTGCGCAATGGGGGCGGGTACGGGCTGTGCGCCGGTCATCACACTTTGAATATAGGCTGCGGTGGTGGCTGCGTCCAGTTGCGTGGGCAGGTTGGGCAGGCTGGTCAGCGGGCCGGCCTGGTGCTCCTGCAAGGTAAAGGTCTGGCCGTTCACAAAGGCCTGCATCGTGGGCGTGCGGCGCGGGTCGGCCACGGCCTCGCCCTCGGTGCCGCGCAGCAGCAGGGCGTTGGCCTGGGTGAGTGCAAAGGTGGCGGCCATGGAGATCGCGTATTCGGGGTGCGTGTAGCTGCTGACGATCAGGCTTTTGCCCACGCACGGGTTCATGAGTTTGACCAGGCTGTGTGCCGGGTTGCGCAGGTTCACCACGCGGCGCACCTCCAGCAGACGCTGCAGCCCGGGGCTCAGCAGGGCGGTGGGGACAAACGCCACCTCGCCATTTGCTATTTTTTTAATAGCTGCTTGCGCAGGTATACCAAGGGCTGCGAGCACTTCTGACGTAAAAACCCGGGTCGATTCGGTGGCCGTGCCGTGGATCAGCACGGGTAGCCCCTCACGGGCCAGCAGCAGCGCCAGCAGCGGCGTGAGCAGCGGCAGCTTGCGCGCGCCGTTGTAGCTGGGGATGACCACCGTGGGGCGGTCGCTGGCGGGCAGGTGCTGCAGGCGCGCAGCGGTGGCGTCCAGAAAACCGGCCATACGGATAGGCGTTTTAACCGCATGAGGCCAAGTATCGCACCGCGGAAGCGCCATCAAGCCGGCTGAGACACTCGATTTTCCCGCCCAGGTGTCAGGTTCACCACCAGGGTTTGGCGTTCAGGAGAGTGATTTGCGGCGCTCGGCGTGTACCGGG
>NZ_CYIG01000090.1 GCF_001298675.1 Paenacidovorax caeni | reverse complement strand
TAGGCAACAAAAACCGCAACGCATCCATCGGCACACTGAAGCGCACCACCCCGCGGGGCGAATCTGACAGCAACAGGCCGGCCCCCAGTAGTTTGCCGATGAGTGTGGTCGCCGTGCGTTCGCCAAGCCCGGTCATGCGCGCGAAATCCCCTCGGGTGATCGAGCCTTGTGTGACAAAAAGATAGTGCAAGGGCCGCAGGGCCTCCATGCGCAACCCTCGTTTGCCCATCTGCGTTTCATACGCGAGCAGTGCGCTCAATCTTCCCAACATCTCTTGCTGATTGAGCATGCGCTGCATGAAGCGCACCTCGCCCAGCCACACGTCGAGGAAGAAGTCGATCCACGCCACCAGCATGCGCTCGCTAAGAGGCCCTTGCGCGTCCAGATCATCCAGACCGGACTGATCCGCATCACCCAGCCTCTGGAAATACCTGCCGCCACTTCTTGCCAGCCCGCGTAGTGGCGACCAGAGCCCTGGTGCTAGGTCAATAGACTGCATGACGGCCAAGGTCTGCAGGCGAGCGACACGTCCGTTGCCATCGACAAACGGATGCATCCACAGTAGACGGTGGTGTGCGGCGGCAGCCGCAACGATCTGCATTTCCCCCGGTCGCACTGTCCCGTAGCCCTTGGACCACTGCTGCAACAGCGCCCCCAGACACTGCCAACCCGGCGCGACATGGTGTCCCATGACCACGTCACATGTGCGTAGCACCCCAGGCGAATAGGTCGCCTTGTTGGTGCCACCTTGCTCACCAGGAGGGAGTCCGTCCCCATCCTCGTGACCCCGAGGGCTAAAGAGGTGGGAGTGGATAGACCTAACGGTATGGGCCGCGTACAGATCGGCTGGGAGTGGGGATGATTCTTGGATCCAGCGCTCGGTCTGTATGTGCGCCACTGCCAAATGCTGAAGCCGGGCCGTTTCAGCCTCATGAGAAAACCTGCCCAAAAGTGCCTGTGCAATCTGCAGTGGGCTGGCGTGCTCGCCTTCGATCTTGTTCGAATAGTAGGCATTCATCGACTGCAGAAGCACCCCCAACTCCGTATTCACGCCGCCTGGGAAGGCACCGCTCAGCCGTGCCGCCTCTATCCGAAGGTCATGGGCCTTCTCCAGCAGCTTATCCGCCCGAGGGGTGCTGGGTAGAAGTGGCTCAAGGGCTGTTGGAGCGTTCAAATGTGGCACCATTTGCGGATCATAGACCTCATGCAGTCTTATGATCTAAAAGAATTTATTCAGAAATTCTGGTGAGCATTTGCGGATGTGTATACGGCTCGTGCAAACAGTGTCGGTGAACTAGCGTTTTTGCCAAGCAACTGAGCTCGCCGCTGTCCTGGGGCATGAGGTTGCAGAGGCTCCGCTCGTGGCGCTACCGCAGGGCCTGTACCGCTACGAGCCGCAACGCCACGTGCTGCTGCTCATCAAGGCCGAAGACGTGCGCCGTGTGACGGATTACCAGGACTTCGTCGACAACGCGCCTCTGGACCTGGTCTACGTCGCTGACCACGGCCGCATGAAGATGGTGCCCGCCGCGCAGCGTGAGGCCTACGCCTCGGTGGCTGCGGGTGCCCTGTCGCAGAACGTTTACCTGTTTTGCGCCTCGCAAGGACTGGGCACGGTGGTGCGGGCCTGGTTTGACCGCGATGCGCTGACGAAAGCCATGGGTTTGACGAATGATCAGCACATTCTGCTGACGCAGACGGTGGGCTACGCGAAGCGCTGATGTCGGCCAGGTACTGACTTCGGGCCTATCGGCGTAAGCGGCAGATTCAGGTTGTGTACGGACGACATTAAATCCAGAAGATTGATCCTTATCGGCGATCCAATACCGGTCCTTCTCCAAGCAAAAACCTTGAATGACCGCTGCCAGACTCAAACCAACCGGCCTCCACAAAACCCGGGACGGCTCACGATGGTTGACGAGGTCGCCATATGAAGGGAAGACAAGACGTGAGCAACAAGAAAACCAAAGCACCGAGCAAGAAAGACCGGCTCCGGCAGTCATGCGATGACCGGCTACGAATATCAGATCGACGTCTCCGTCTGGTTGGCGCTCGACCTAGTGCTGTCAAGTGAGTTCGCGAAGGAAGTTGTCCTCGAGCCGGCCACCGAGGAAGACATCGAAGCAGATCTTACCGAGGCCGAGCCTGGGCGCGTGGTGACGACCGCGAAGGTCGACCAATACCGCTTGATTGTTCAGGCCAAGCTCCGGAGCGGCGATGCCTGGTCCGTTGCGGAAGTGAAACGACTGCTTGAGCACGGAACAAACCGCCCGTCTGCGGCGAGCCGACTGGTGGATCCGCAGAATCGATACCTCCTGGTGACATCCGCCGGTGTGAACAGAGTGGCCCGAGGCCTGCAGGTTCGCAGCGCAGGGCTATGGCCGAAGGCCGCAGATACAGCTACCTCCATCAAGGCTGCGCTGCCTGCAGGTTCAGCGGGACGGGTGGCGATCGTCGGAAACCAGGACATAGAGCGGCTCGAGCGAGACATCAAGGCCTTGCTCTCGGAGAAGCTGCGCGTGCCGAACGCGAGGTTGGAGGAGTGCCGCCGAAAGCTCCGGGACGAAGCACGCGCTCGCATGGCTGGTGCCGGTGGCGGCCGTTGGACGCGCGTAGAGCTCGAGGACGTCATACCCGATAAGGCCGTGACAGCATCCAGCTGGGCTTCGCTGTTCACCCACATGCAGCGTCCCACTGCCATGGCCAGTGAGGTTGCGGTCGATCGGTCGTCTGGTTCCAACTCAGGCGACGCCAACAGCCCTGTCATGCCATGGCCCACACGCGCGGCCACATTAGGCATGGCCCTCACAACGCGCGAGGTGCCGAGCAATTGGCGCAATGTGGGTATGCGTACCCCAGCAACAAGGCTGACGACCAATTGGCCTGACAACCAGGGGCGCAGCGCCAGTAAGGCTTCACCCAGGTGCTGAGGCTTGACCGCCAGCACCATTACATCTGTGGCATGCCATGTTGTATCGGGTAGAGCTCGAACTGCCACGCGGAACTGGAATCGCAGTCGCTGCCTGGTGGCATCGGAGGGTGCCACTACTGTGATCCGTTCCGGCGAAACGCCTTGAGCGGTTAGTCCGCCAATCATCGCGGAGGCCATGTTGCCTCCGCCCAGGAAAACCTCGTGCTGCGCTGCTGGCAACGGTTGGCCTGTTGGTGCCGTCACGCTTGGGCCTCTTTCGCGAGGAAAGTCTGGATCAGGGTCAGCGTTTCGTCAGGATGCGTTCGATGAGGCACATGGCCACAGTCCTTCAAAATGTGCAAAACTGCGGGGCCGCGGACCTCCTGGGCGATGTGTTGCGCATGCCGCACCGACCCATACTCGTCGCCATCCCCATGCAGGACCTGCACCGGACACCTGATATTGGGCAGCAGGGCATCAAGTGACCACGTGCTGAATACATCGGATAGCCAGGTGTCGACCCACGCATGCAGCACCCACGTGGCTTTGTCCCCGTGGTGTGAACTCAGGCGATCCATGGCACCCGGGCTGTCGAATTGCTGCTCTGCGACTCGGATTCCTTGACGTATGCCGTCATCAACCCAAGCTTGAGCAGATACGCTGACGAGACCTTCGCAGGCTTTGGGATGCGATGCGGCACATGCCACAGCCATGCCTGCACCCACGCTATGCCCCATGACTACGAACCTACTCAAGTCGAGCTGTTCGCAGACGGCCATGAAGTCATTCTTGGCTTCGTCCTGCACGAAGTCGGCTGTCAGCTTGCCTGGGTGTGTGGCCGACTCCCCAAAGCCCAAACGATCGTAGGCAATGACCTCGCGGCCTGAGGCTGCCGCAAGCCGATGGGGAAAGTCGCGCCAAGTGCTCACGCAGCCCAGAGAGTCATGCAGCAGCACAACAGGCGCGCCTTGGTGTTCGCCTGTCGGCGTCCAGCGCTTGGCATACAGCCTGCCCCTTGAACTCTCGATCCAATGCGGGCGAGCATGGACTGTTGTTGTGGCTTGCATCACTGGTCCAGTTGGTATGCCGAGGAGGTGAACAGTGCGATGCGACGCTGCTCGCTGTCTGACACCACGACTTCATAGTGCGCGAACTTTCTGCTGCTTCCCACTCGCGTGGCTGTTGCCATCAGTACCTGGCCTTTTGGGTAAGCGTCGCCTCAACACCCTCTTGACGAGGAGGACGGGAGGCAGTCAAACGTCTACGACGTGGCGCAGCAGGGCGAAGCCGACGCGCCAATGGGTGCCGTCGCCGGGGTCGATGGTGGCGGTGCGGCTGTTGATGCGCACGATGGTGCCCACCACGGTCTGCAGGTACTTGTCCTCGAAGGCCACCTTCTCGCCACATCGGAAGTCGTTGCGCGTTGGTCGCGGTGCAGCGGGCGGCTCAGGCGCCACCGCTTGAGCATGCTCCGCAGGATCGGGCTGCGGCGGTTCGATCGCGGCGTAGGGCAGCTTCCATTCTTTGCGTTCCTGCAAGTCCTGCAAGGTGACCTGTGTCTCGCGCATGGCCACGACCTTGCCCTGGCGCAGGCTGCCATCGCGCCAGTCCACAAAGCGCACCGTCTGGCCCAGGTGCATGTCCTTGCGCACGGCAATGATGCGCCGCGGATCGGCCAGCAGCCGCTCGATCAGCGTGCTCAGCTGGAACAGCTCCAGGCTGCTGGCGCTCTGC
>NZ_CYIG01000089.1 GCF_001298675.1 Paenacidovorax caeni | reverse complement strand
CCTGTCTTCAAATAGCGAGTGAATGTTGCCCAAAAATAACGGTACGATGGCTCGCCTTTTATGCCAATCGGATCACGGTCGCGCGCAGAACCTTGATCGAGCCAAAGATCGATCAAGACCTCCATCTGTGGAGCTGGATTGCGGTGAAGGATTTCCGCTTCCGACATGCTGCTGCTTTTAGATGCTTTTGTTAGTTTGCATCATAGTTTTTCTGGCACTGAGCAGCAAGAGTGCTGGAGATAGGTGTTGCGAAATCTCCTTTAAGGTACTTCGAAATTGTTGCGGATTTCGACACGATATTGCATCTGAGTCTTGGCCGCCCCTTTTTATTTACAAGTCTTTGAGGTCATGTAATATTATTATTGGATCTTTTCGATAGTGAACGAGGACTCGAAAATCTAGTCGTTCAGGGGAATTTGATGAGTGCCTTGGGGACTATGATCAGATGGTGGGCATTTAACAGGTCGCAAAAAGCTCCCAGTCAGACGCAGTGCCTGGTGCGTGGGTGCAATGCAGGCATTGCGGCGATCCCTCAAGTTGTTGAGTTGCAGTTGTATGCACGTCGATTCCGAACCGTTTGGAAAAACGGCCAACTGTTGAACCATCATTGGCGTGCACCCAAACTATGTAGCCATCGTGGTTGACCTGTACCTGCGCCTCAGATAAGCAATCGCATCTTCTATGCTTTCTCGATCGTGATATTCAATCTCATAGACATCTGACTGCTTCCAGTCGTCGAATGTTTGCTCTTGCAGCGCCTTTTCCACCTCCGAAATGGGCATGTTGGGGTCGAATAGCTCTTCATGATGAATGCACGGATTAAACCAATCCAAAGGGTCGCACCCACCGGGAATATCTTTCAACTGCCACCAGCCACGATAGGTTTCTGGCGATCTTCGGATGCAATCAGTTATGTAATCCGCCTCATCCTGGTCAGACCAAAGACCTTTTTCAATCTGAGATTCGCGGTAGGCTTCTCGGTCATCGAACCAGAAGCGGTACATTGATGGGTCGTTTTTCGCCCAATCATAGAATTCGCAGCCGACGCCAGATTCGCCCCAGCGCATGACTTTTCGCACCACAGCGGATTTGGAAGTGCCAAAGACCCACTCGTACTCCCGTAAGAATATGGGGTTGCCCCAGCCTTTCCCTTCGCAAGCAAACTCGAATTGGCCCTTATGCTCTTGCCAAAACCGCTAAAGCTCGTCGAGAGTTCGTTGCGTGACAAACATGCTTCCGTCGTCAAACATCACTCGTTCTGGCAGCCTGATGTCTACAGGTAAAAGAGGCTTTTTCTTGGTTTTCATTGACGGGGCACCCCAATTTATTCCGCTGGAAACTTGATGGTCGCCAATGCCTCGTACTCGCTCACGACAGACAAGCGGTCGCGGGGCACGGGTTCAGGCGATACCCAATCGGTTTCGCCAACTGCGATGAAGCGATCAATCGCATCCTCAATGGATGCCTGATTGATGACATCCACATCAAGCACGATCTTCAAGCCGATGCCGTAGACGTAGCTGCGGTCGAGTCTGAATGATTCATGGATCACGGGCGGCTCGTTGCGCGCAATCTCTGATTCCAGCTTGCGCCACTGCTCATGAAAGGTAAGGCCGCCAAATTGCTCGAAGCGCATCTCTTCGCGCTCGGCCAGCTTGTAGGTCAGGGTTTTTCCCGTACTTGAGCGTTGCGCAGGCACGAACTCCATCTTGGAGTTTTGCTCCCGCTCTTCCGGTGTCAGCATCTCGGCTACGCGGGTGTGTGCGATGTCGCGAGCCTTGTCCCAGAAGGCTTTGCGGGCGGTTACGAAACTGGCGTTCCAGATCGTGAACCGATCCGTGCCCGGAAAGTAGAAGTCAAACCACTGGTTGTACAGGTCGGGACGGCCCGGCTCATTCAGCACGAGGCGGCTGGTGAACCGGCCACCGTACTCGGCTGCATCACGGCGCATCTTGCCTTTGAGGCGAATGACCTCGTGGCTTCGCTTGTGCCGTGGCAGCGTCACGAAAGGAGGGCGGCGTTTGGCTCCGGGGAACTTCACGACTCACACCTTTTCTCGCTTCGCGCCTTGGCGTATTGCGCTTGGAGTTCCGGGGCAAGCCCATCAACCAATGCGCGCACCTCATCCTGTCGCGCTTTGGATACGGCACCGGGACTGTGCTGGCAGATCACCTCCGCAACATCCGAAGGTGGTTGCCCATGCTCCGAGATGCTTTCGACGATGGTCTTTCGCTCAACATCGGCCCAGTCCACGCCATTAGCGCCATGTACCTTGATGGCCTCAGTGGCGTGCTGCCAGAATGTGAGTGCTGCTCCCGCCCGCTTTTCGAGCCGAGGAAGTTCTGCCAATCGCAGCGTTGCAATCCGCTCACTTTCGACCTCGCGAGCCAAAATGACTGCATCCCGCAAATTCAATTTCAGCATTGCCTGACCGCCGATGTAGCCTGTCAAGGCACCTGTGGCGCGTTGCTCGATCTCGTCCGCGCTCGTCAGGCCGAGCCGAACCAAGGCAGCAATATCATCTTTGTCATTGTCAGCGAATCGAGCAATCTTGCTGACGGCCAAATCAAGCGGAGAAAGGACGTAAAGCCGAATATGCTCTATCCCCATGTCCAAAGGGATAGAATCGTCGGTATAGTCCTCGTGCATCAGTGCAAAAGTCGAGTTGTAATTGGTGTCAAAATGGAC
Organism: Paenacidovorax caeni; assembly: GCF_001298675.1. Taxonomy (GTDB): domain Bacteria; phylum Pseudomonadota; class Gammaproteobacteria; order Burkholderiales; family Burkholderiaceae_C; genus Paenacidovorax; species Paenacidovorax caeni. The sequence continues at coordinate 1,465 of NZ_CYIG01000089.1, read as the reverse complement.
GGCCTCGCGAGTCCCGTCCTCCAAAGTGACATCGACGATCAAATCATTGGGGATGAATACGCGGGCACCGAATTCTGCATCGACATCCGTTGTCACACGATCTGACGTGTAGAGATGAACAGCCATGCCTCCAGCCAAATAGACATTCACCGGGCTGCGGAGTTCAAGCCTTTCTTCAAGCTGCTTGAACAACTCTCTTAGCCCTTCGGCGAGAGCAGTTTGCGTATGGAATACTGGGCTTACTGGCATCGCCTCAGCCCAATTGCAGTTGACGCGAAAGCATGTCGCGAAAACGCGGCAAACTCATTACCCAACCCCGCCTGACAACTTCTGCCGAGGCTAGTTGCTCGGCGGGATGTGAGGCGAAATACCGTTCACTGGCTTGCGCCAAGCACTTGGACTCGGCTGGAAACTGCGACCGAACAACCATCGCAGCCAACTGAAACACATTGGCCTCCCGCTGGTCATGTGCCACCTGTGTGGCCTCCCGAGCAACGGCAGAGCATCGGGCAAGGAGTGCCGATTCAACATCTCTAGCAGTCATTGCAGCCACCCCCTTCACAACAAGAATTTACGATTTCCTACGGCGTGACTGTACAGTGAAGCGACGAAGTTTGCAAAACTGTTTTACGAATTCTGGTTGGTATGACATGCTTCAATCCATCGTTGGCGCCCACACGCTTTTACGAATACCCCATAAATCTTCTTATTAATTTCCGCCTCGCAACGCTTCTAAAGCTCGCAGAGTATGCCCAACAAAAAAGCATCGAGAATGATTGCGTAAATTGCGAAGTATTAAGCATGGCTGCAAGATTATAAAATAGCATTCTTTGCCATGCAGTGTACTTGATGCAAGATTGCGGCATTCACATACTTATCGGCGTGCAAGCTTTCTGTGCGCCTTGCTTATAGTTCTGCATTGTCGATGCTTCTGTTTATTTTTCGATGATGCGGTTTGTGAGCAATGAAATATGAAACAATGCGGCGGCGCCCACTGAAATTACAGCTAGGGACATCCTGAACAACTCGGCTGCGCAAGTGCTACATGGCTGATGTTTTTCAGATGACGCAATCGCACCGTTTTGTCCGCGTCCTTGCGCCATTCTTGGTGCCTTTTCGGGCCATTTGCACCGCTTTTGCGGCCCCTTGCCTGTTTGCAGGCGCACTCATGCCTTGGCAGCCAGCAACTGCTGGCGCACCATCCACAGGTTTGACAGCGCAAACAGCGTCTTGAGCTGCAGCGTGTTCTTCTTGAGCCCCCGATAGCGCACCTTGGTGTAGCCAAACTGGCGCTTGATTACCCGAAACGGATGCTCCACCTTGGCTCGGATGCTGGCCTTGAGCTTCTCCAGCTGGTCTATCAGTGCGTCAATGGCGTTGTTTTCCTTGTCCAGCGCTTTGCGCTTGCCCGGGCGCATCGCCACATGCCAGGTGACGTCCTGGCGGGCATCGGGGCGCTTGTGCA
>NZ_CYIG01000088.1 GCF_001298675.1 Paenacidovorax caeni | reverse complement strand
CGGACGACTGGCTAACCCAGTACAACGAGTACCGACCGCATGACGCCCTGGGTGGCGTGCCGCCCAAGCAGTTCATGCCCAGATTGATCACCACAACCGCCGCAGACTCTGGAAATCAACTGTCTGCTTGACAGGGGAGCTTACGCGCCGGCATGTCGCAGAACCAGATCATCCACATCGGTAGGCGCTTCCAGTCGAACCTCAACAACCCTCTCCTGTTGCCCATTGTCATTCCGTGAGGTGCTAGCGGACGGACCGGAGCATTGACGTCTCAGATGGGAATACGTAAACCTCGCGGCCCTGTAGCTCCGCATGCAGAAAACTAGAGGGGACAGTCCGTCGGCTGCATCAGTGCTTGGCGTTCTCCAGAAGGAAGTCGAGCACAATCTTTTGTTCATCAGCGGTCAGACCTGCGCGCTGGAACATGCTGGGTGTGATTCCCTGCCACTGCTTCTCCGTGAACTGGGCAGGGTCGCGCGGGCCGTGGCAGACGGTGCAACGTTGGTAGAAGATCTTCTCGGCGCGCGTCAGCGAGGCAGTGGCTTTTTCGCGCAGCGCTGCCGCCCGCTCGATACCGAAGAAACTCTCCTCAAACTTGATGTCCTTTTTTACGATTTTTGGCGGATCGAAAGCCTTGGTACCTCCCGGGTCAGCATCGGTGCATTTGCGTAGCGATGCGATGCATGTGTTTGCCGTAGTGGCCTGCGTCAGGCCGCTGGCCCGTCGGCTGGAGGTCAGGAAATTGACCAGTCCATTGTTGCAACGCCCCTTGCTGTCGAGCTGCGGCCAGGCTCCTTCGTACAGGCTCACCACGCCAGGCATGATCTTGTCTGAGACCCGTGCGCCAACCACCACCGCGCCGCGCTCGTTGTAGAGCTCCACCAGGTCGCCATCCTTGATACCATAAGACTTGGCATCCTCGACGCTGATGGTTAATGGCTCGCGTGTCTGAACGGTGTAGCGCTTGCGCAGCCTCTCGGAGTTGTTCATCTGAGAGTGCAGACGCCAGTAGGGGTGGGGGCTGACCACATGCACCTGGCCTTTGCGCGCGTTGCCCAGGTACTCCCCCGGCTCCTGCCAATGCGGCATGGGTGGCATGTCGGGAATGTTCAGCTTCTCGATGGTGGAAGAGTACATCTCGATCTTGCCGCTGGCCGTGTGCAGCGGGTGCTTAGCCGGATCGGCTCGAAAATCGCCATGACGCACCCATTGGTGCGCTTCCTTGGGTACAGGAATACGGGCCATACCCTCGGCCCAGAATTTGTCGAACGGCGTGTATTTGGCGGCGCTACTGGCTTCGTAAGCGATCTTGACGTAGTCCATTTGCGTCTTGCCTTCGGTGAAGGCATATTCGACGCCGCAGAGCGCGGCCAGGCGGCGGAAGATCTCAAAGTCGTCCAGCGCGTCATGCTGCGGCGCGATTATCTGTTTCATCGCATAGACCTTGTCGATGCTGTACGTTCCGGCGGAGCTGATGTCATTACGTTCCACCGTGGTAGTAGCTCCCAGCACGATGTCGGCCCACCGCGCCGAGCCGTTCCACCACGGCTCATGGCAGATGATGGTGTCCACATTCTGGATCGCGCGCGCCAGCTCGTTAAGGTCTTGCTGGTGCGAGAACGCATTGTTGCCCGCGTTGTAGATCAGCTTGACCGTGGGGAAGGTGTACGTGCTGCCGTTGTAGGTGAATTCTTTGCCGGGGTTGAGCAGCATCTCGCTAATGCGAGAGGCCGGGCAGATTTTTTTCACCGGATTGCGTCCCTGCGACAGGCCAGTGGGCGCCGTGCCTCCCGATTGCGCCGTGCCACCGCCACCATAGTGCCAGCTGAAGCCCACACCCTGCCCAGGCAGGCCGATGTTGCCCAGGATGCAAGCAAAGTTAACGATGGCCCAATAAGGCATTTCACCATGGTGCGCCCGCTGAATAGCCCAAGAGCCACAGAGCTGCGTTCGCTTGGACTGCATCAGCTCGGCCATCGAGCGGATTTTGGCCGCAGGGATACCGGTGATTTTTTCAGCCCATTCAGGTGTCTTGGGTGACGTGCCGTCCTTGCCTTCCAGGTGAGCGCGGTACTTGTCGAAACCCACCGTGTACTTGTCGATGAATGCCTGGTTGTGTTTGTTCTGGCTGAGCAAGTGATGGCTCATGGCCATAAACAAGGCCGTATCGGTGTTGGGGATGATGCGCACCCATTCCGAGCCCATCTTTTCGTCAGTCGTGGTCACCTGCGGGTTGATGGACATGAACTGGCAGCCGGCTTTCTTGATGGCCTCCCAGCCTGCGTACATCTCATGATCGCAAACGGTGTATTCAATGCGATTGTTCTTGTCCGGGTCACAGCCCACAAACACGACCAACTCAGTGTTATCGCGCAACTGCTCCCAAGAGGTCTGTGCCGAGTACACCTCCATATCACCAATCACCATGGGCATGATGATCTGGCCGGCCCCAGCAGAATAATCGCCCGTCGTCATCGACGAGCCTCCAAGCAGGTTGAAGAAGCGCCCCTGCAGCACGTTAGGGCGGAAGATGCCCGCGTGAGACCAGCCGCCGTACGAGCTGGAAAAGCAGCCCTCGTTGCCGTATTTCTCGATGGTGTCGAGGATGGCCTTGGCGGTCAGGCCCAAGGCCGTGTCCCAGCTCATCTGCACCCACTCGTCTTTGCCACGAAGCTCGGGCTTGTTGCTGCCCTTGCGGCCGCTTTGCTCCCATTCCAAATACGATTTTCGTACCATGGCACCAGCGACACGGGTCTTATCGTAGGTGCGATCCAGCACGCCTTCTGTCAGCATGGCGGTGGGCATCTTGTCGCTGGCCTGCGCATCGATCTTGACGATGCGGCCTTTTTGGACTGTGGCCATCAGCGGGCCGTAATGGGTGGCGTGCGCCACCGTGCCGCTGAAGGCTTTGAGTGCGGCCAGTTGTGCGGCAGGGCTCAACTCGGTGGCCGCCATGGCCTGCGCCAGAGGCGACAGCTTCATGCCCGCCGTGACCGCACCCAGGATGCTGGCAGCGCTTGCGCCCAGCCATTGACGTCGTGTGAAACTCATGAAGCGCTCCTCGTTTGCAGATGCAGACAATTAAGCGCCTATTCACCTACTTCTTCAATGGCTATAGCGAATATCTTTGTATCCGTTCTCACTCGGAGCGGAGGCAGCGCGGGGGCATAAGGCCCCCGCGTGCGCAATACCCTTACGCGCCGTCCAAGGCGACAGCGCTCTCCATCAGCCGGCGAACTCTCTGACGCACCTCTTCGGAGATTGGCCGCGGCGGGACGACCTCGGGAGGATTCCCATGGGGCTGGTTGCCCGCGATGACCTGGACCACCATGCCCAGATTGCTCGGCGTCACAATGTCGATGGCCGCGCGGTCACCCAGGTCCGGGTGTGGCCTGGCCAGCATGCGGTAAAGCTCCCACGAGTCCGCATGCGGGGACTGGCGCATGAGCACCTGGGCCAGTTTGTGCTTGAGCGGCACCAGTTGCCAATCGGGAACGCGCTGCCCCCGGTTGCCCAGGCTGATGGAGAGCAGCTTGCCCGCCTTCAACTCGCGGTTGATCTGGTCCTTGGACTTTCCGGCCAACTTGCCGAACAGGGGCACCGGCAGACTGCTCGGCGACTCGTAGATGGCCAGCATTTCCTCGCGCTCGCGCTGGATGGCGGACACCTCGGGTTCCGGCGCATGTGTCGGGGGTGGCGGCACCTGCGACAACCGTTGGAAGGTGATGCCTCCGTCGCTCGGCGTCACGACCATGGGGGTGGCTACCACCGGTGGAACGGGTGCCGTAGAGGAAGCTGCAGCCATGGCATCAGACTTATCCTCCTCCGCCATGGCCGGCACGCCCTCGATGTGAATAGTGAGATGCGCGCTGGCCGCTTCGACTTGTCCCTGTTCGAGCAGATCGAGGCGGTCGGGAACCTCTCACAACCCCATGATTGACGGATCCGAATAGGCACGATTGGACGCCAGCCGTTTTGAATGCGCGATGAGGCCTTACGGCGGTCTGCACCTCGTGCATTGAGGGGCCTTGCAGCCCCGATGGCTCAGGCTTTCGCCGTTTGCAGGCGCACCTGTGCCTTGGTGGTTGCCGGTTTGAAGAACGCATCCACGCCTCGCTCAAGGAACGAGGCCAGGCGCTTCAAGTTGTAGCAGGCAGCCATCATCGTCATCGCCACCGTGGCGCGCGCCTGCCCGATCGTGCGCACGAACTTGCCGCCCATGTGCCGGATGCCGGCAAACGCATGTTCGACCCGGGCACGCTTGCTGGCAATGCGCTGGTTGCGCCGCTTCTGGCACTCGCTCAGGGGCTGGCCCGGCTGGGCCCGGCGCTGCATCGCGTCCACGAAGCCCAGCACTTGCAGCATCTGCCGACGCTACCGGCTCGCGTAGGCCTTGTCCGTGTGCACGCTGCGCCCGGTGTTGTGCATGTCCAGCACCTCATCGAAGTGGTGTCCGTCGTGCTCGCTGGCTGTGCCCGTGGCGATGCGACGGATGAAGCCGTGCTTGAGATCCACGCTCACGCTGAGCTTGTAGCCGAAGTAGCTTTTGCCGTGCTTTTTCGTGTGTGTGGCATCCACATCCTTTTGCCGGCGCTCG
>NZ_CYIG01000087.1 GCF_001298675.1 Paenacidovorax caeni | reverse complement strand
CAACCCTGCATCGTGAACCTCAAAAGTGGGAGGCCACCATACCCGTTTACAAAGCGAACAGGAAAGTCAATGAAATCAACGGTCTACCCAGACCACCCCCGCGCCAGTGCTAGCTTTGCGTACCGTCACTTATTGCACTGAAAACGAGGAGACCCCGAAGACGAATCCGTGTTCCTGTCCGACAGCGCGGGTAGCGACGACGGCATGGATGGGCTGCGGATGAGTTCGATGACCTACCGCATCGCCACCGGTCGCGACGCTGGCCGCAAGGTCGTCACGCTGCAAACATTGCCCGGTGACGCAGGCTCGCTGGAGGGCGATGCCGGCAAGGTCGGCGGCTTCTCGCTGCATGCCGGCGTGGCCGCGGAAGCACACGAGAGCCACAAGCTCGAAAAGCTGTGCCGCTACATCACGCGCCCGGCGATCAGCGAGCAGCGGCTGTCGATCTCACCGCAGGGTAGGGTGCGTTACCAGCTCAAGACGCCGTGGCGCAATGGGACCACGCATGTCGAATGGGATGCGGTGGACTTCATCGCCAAGCTGGCGGCACTGGTCCCGCCACCTCGCGCGCATCTCACCCGCTTCCACGGCGTATTCGCCCCGAATGCAAACCTGCGCGCGCAGCTGACGCCATCGGGGCGCGGCAAGCGGCCTGCGAGCGATGCAGTGCCGGTGGACGTCAGCGCCCACGACGAACCGCGCAGCCCCGAGCAGAAGCGCCGTGCGATGAGCTGGGCGCAACGGCTCAAGCGGGTCTTTTCCATCGACGTCACCACCTGCGCCCACTGCGGCGGCGCGGTGCGGATCGTCGCCAGCATCGAAGACCCCAAGGCCATTCGCGCCATCCTCGCCCACTTCGAGAAACACGGCGCGCTGGAGCAAGCGCACTACCGGCCCGCAGCGCGCGCCCCGCCGCCGGCCGCGTGACGAGGTGCCGGCCACGCAGCCGGCAGCCAAGCCAGAGTCCGATCCGATGCGGCCACGACCCCGCAGGGCTGCGCTCGGCCCTGTGCCGGGATTCGGTGAGAAATGGCTACGCACTGAGCCGCTGCGTGGCCCCGCGATGTCGAAAACCCACGCATGAACCCCCGATCTGTGCCCGATCTGTGCCCAAAGCGGCGCTTGCGCGGCCGCTTCCTACCTGCCAGACTCGCAAAAAAGGGCGGTTGAACTTCCTATACCCGACCTCGCCCTCGGCGCGGTCGCCGGCTAGCTTGAGGTTCACGGTCGTCACGTTGTGATGCAGGATTTCCATGGCCTTCTGGATTTCCGGCAGCTTGTCGATGAATTCCATCGCCAGGCCCTTGGCGAAGTGGCCGTGATCGTCAATCGCATCCTCGTGATAGAGCGTACGCATCTTGACGTGATCGTGGCGGTCGGCAGCGTTGCAGTAGGCCATGATCAGCTCGTAAATCGCCTGCTTGTCGAGCAGTTCGTCGAGCTGCTGTTCGCGCGTCTTGCCGCTCATCAGCTCAATCCCACGACCGGCAGCGCGACGCCGTGCACCGCGCGCGCCTGCTCGGAGCAGAGGAAGGTGATGACTGCCGCCAGATCGCCCGGCGCGACCCATTTCTTCGGATCGGCGTCTGGCATCGCGGCGCGATTCGGTGGCGTGTCGATGATGCTGGGCAGCACGCAGTTGACGTTGATGTTCTGCTCGCGCAGTTCGCCGGCCATGGCTTCGGTGATGCGGATCACCGCGCTCTTCGAGGCGCTGTAGGCCCCCATCTGCGCCACGCCTTTCTGGCCGGCGCCAGCGCCGACGTTGACAATCTTCCCGCCGCCGCCCGCCAGCATCGCCGGTACCGCGGCGCGCACGGCATTGAGCAGGGTGCCGACGTTGATGTCCTGCATCTTTTGCCAGTCGGCTGCCGCAGTGGCATGCACCGGGGTGCCCATGGCGAAACCGCCGGCGATGTTGCAGAGGGCGTCGAGACGGCCGAACTTCTGCATCGCGGCGTTAACCGCATTCTGCGCCGAGGCAGAGTCGAGCAGGTTGGCCGGCAGCAGCAGGCGTGTGTCGGCGGTGCCGGGATACGCTTGTTGCAGCACGGCCTCGCTGACGTCGGCCAGCGCCAGCCTGGCGCCACCAGCAGCAAAGCCTGCGGCAACCGCCTTGCCGAGAGAGCCGGCCGCGCCGGTAATCATCACCACCTGATTGTCGAAGCGCATGGCGTTTCCGTATGAGGAATCTGGTTTATTGAAGCAGACGGCAATGTGCGGGCGAATCCTGCAATCGTGTGAGCCCGCATGCCGGCGATTTCAGCTTGCCTTGGTGGCCGCTTGCGTCTGCCAGTAGGGGTGATCCGGCGGATATTGCGGACCGTCCGGCGACCACTCCGGCGGGCCGAAAATCCAGCCCAGCTTGTTGCGCCAGCCCTTGGCGTTCCAGACCTGGCGCAGCATGAAGGCGGTCTCGTGGAAAATCACGGTGGGCAGGCTGAAGGTCTTGAGGTCGTGCACCAGGCCGTATTTCACCGGGACGTCGCGGCGCTCTTCCTGGAAGGTGCCGAACAGCTTGTCCCAGATAATGAGGATGCCAGCGTAGTTCTTGTCGATGTAGATGCCGTTGCTGCCGTGGTGGACGCGGTGATGCGAGGGCGTGTTCATGAACTTTTCGAGGAAGCCCAGGCGGTCGATGGCCTCGGTGTGGATCCAGTACTGGTAGATCAGGCTGATGCCGAATTGCACCGCAATCGCCAGCGGGTGAAAGCCGACGAAGGCCAGCGGCAGGTAGAACACGAAGGTATACGCCGGGCCCAGGGTCGACTGGCGCAGCGCAGTACTGAGGTTGTAGTGCTCGCTGGAATGATGATTGACGTGCTCCATCCAGAACAGGCGGCAACGGTGCGCGCTGCGGTGATACCAGTAATAGGTAAAGTCGTCGGCGAAGAACAGCAGCACCCAGGTCCACCAGACGAGGGGCGAGAGCGTGAACAGGCGATGTTCATAGACGAAAGCAAACAGCCAGCCGGTATAGCCTGCGCACAGGGCCCGCATGCCGAGCTTGATCAGGCCCAGCGAGATGCTGACGCTGCTGTCCTTGATCTCGTAGCCCCTTTTGCCCTTGCTCTTGGCGCGGCGCAGGGCGAACCACTCCCAGGCCATCAGGACCAGAAAATAGGGCATGGCGATGTAGAAGATGTTTTTGGCCCACCAGTCCAGCGTTTCCATAAGCTCCTCGATTCGCACGATGTATTGACTGTTAGCATTCTCTCCATTGTGTATCACTTGCCGCTTGACCCCGCACGACAATCTGTATGACAGCACGCGCCAAGACCGGAGTCGACGACCCTGCGGCCCTCGCGCCCAGCACCGCGGTCAGCTATCTGCTGGCCTTGTTCGACTATTTGCGCCTGCGGCAGATCGATGCGACCGAACTGCAGCGGAGCCTGAACGTGGATCTCAACGACCGCGATGCGCGCGTCAGCGAGCTGGAGGCGGCTGAATTGTTCAATCGCGCCGCCGTGCTGGCCCAGGATCCTGATCTCGGCGTGCATGTTGCCGAGCACATCCGGCCAGGGCATTACGGCGTTCTCGGCTATGTCGCCATGGCCTGTACGACCCTGGGCGAGGCCATGCTCGCCCAGCAGCGCTATCAGGGGCTGGTGATCACCGTTGCGCCGGTGGACGTGCGGATCGACGCCGAAGCGATCGTGTTGAGCTGGAACCGTTCGACCGATCTCCGCTACCGCCAGCTTGCGGAGTTCAATCTCGCCGGCATGCTGACTTTTGTGCGCTGGATCACCGGACAGGCGATCTCTCCGCTGGGCGTCGATTTCACATACGAGGCGCCGCAGCGCCTGGACGAGCAGCGCCGTGTGTTCGCCTGCCCGATACGCTTCCGGCAGGACAGTTACCGCATGATCGTGCCGAAGTCGTGGCAGGGACTGGGCCTGATCCAGCCGGACCCCGCCATGCGCCAGTTGATGGATCGCCTGGCCCAGCAGCAATTGCTGACGCTCACGCGCACGGACGATCCGCTGGTCCGCGCCCGCCGCCTGATCGCGCAGCGGCTGGGAGATGGCGAACTGGAGCTGAGTCATGTCGCCTCGGCGCTGCACGTCTCGCCACGGACCTTCCAGCGCAAGCTCCAGGAGCATGGTGAAAGTTTTACCCAGCTGGTCGATGGCGTGCGCAAGGAAATGGCTGAACGCTATCTGGAAGATGCCTCGCTGAGTCTCACGGACATCGCTTTTCTGCTGGGGTATTCCGAGCAGAGCGCCTTTGCGCGTGCCTACAAGCGCTGGACCGGGCACGCGCCGGCACGTACGCGACAGGCGGCGGCCGGTTGAGCCTTACTGAGGGGGCGGCATGGGCAGGGCCAGTGGCCGCAGGGGTTGACGGACAGGGTCCCAATCCGCGGCGGCCTGCCGCAGCCGCTCGATGCGCTCGGCGTCCAGCGGATGCGTCGAGAGCAGGGACGGTGCTTCACCGCCGTGTTCGGTGTGATAAGCCGCAAAAGTCTCGAATACCGAAGCGCCGCCGCCGGCGTGACCATAAAGTTTCTTCACTGCGGCGATGGCATGTCCGTCGGCGAGCGTTTCCGCCTGCCGGGAATAGCCGCGCTGGACCACGGTGGCAAAGGCCGTAGACAGGCTGCCGGCATTACCGGTTCGTATTCGGCAAAACGCGCTGGCTCGGCGCCCAGGATGGCGAGGTCGATGTCCACCAGCAGTTGCTGATCCGCATCAGCCGGTTTGGCGGTGTGGCAGGTCGCCATGATCAGCGCTCGCACCCGCCGGACCTGCGCTTCCCCTGCTCCGCTTCGCGTCAATTCGCCGGCGGCCCAGTCGGCACTGCGCTGCTCGTTGTCTTTGGCCTGCAGCCCGTAAATCGCGTCGTGAAACCAGAGGGCAATTTCAACGTCTCCGGCGTGAACCGCAAGGTCGAGCGCGCCTTCCAGTTGGGCGATGCACTCACCCAGATGCTGCAGCGAGTGGTAGCGGCGATGGGGTGGAAGTGCGCAAGACAATTGACCATGTCGAACTGATCGTGTGCGATACAGGGCCAAGAATTGCCCCGGAT
>NZ_CYIG01000086.1 GCF_001298675.1 Paenacidovorax caeni | reverse complement strand
CGCCACCGGCTACGTGGTGACCGACGTGACCGGCACCCCCGCCCAGGTCTGCAGCACCAGCGCCACCACCTGCACCGTGACCGGCCTGGGCAACGGCGACACCCGCGCCTACCGCCTGGCGGCGCACAACGCCGCGGGCGACAGCGCCACCGCCGCCAGCACCAGCGCCACCACCCTGGCCCTGCCGGACGCGCCCGCGCACGTCTCCGCCACGGCGGGCAACGGCCAGGCCACGGTGGCCTGGGCCGCCCCGGCCCGCGACGGCGGCAGCGCCATCACCGGCTACACCGTCACCGCCACGCCCGGCGGCAACACCTGCGCCACGGCCGCCACGCCGCCCGCCGCCCCGGCCACGGCCTGCGACGTGACCGGCCTGGCCAACGGGCAAAGCTACAGCTTCGCCGTCACCGCCACCAACGCCGTGGGCACCGGGCCCGCCGCAACCTCGGACGGCGCGGCGCCCACGCAGCGCAGCTTCTCGGCCACCGGGCCCCAGGGCACCGTCACGGCCAGCTTCACCGGCGGCGGCGCCACCTGCACCTTCGACAGCGCCAGCCTGCTGCCGGCCCCCGCCAGGGACTCCGGCGTGCCCGCATTCGCCCATGGCGTGCTCGACTTCGCGCTGGCCGGCTGCACCGGCCCCGTGGCCATGACCGTGGCCTACCCCGCGCCGCTGGCCGCCGGCACCCAGTACTGGAAGCTGCGCGGCACCCGTTGGCAGACCTACCCCGCCACCCTGGACCTGGCCGCAGGCACGGCCACCTTCGCCCTGGAAGACGGCGGCCCGGGCGACGACGGCCCGGCGGGCGACGGCCGCATCGTGGACCCCTCCGGCGCGGGGCTGCTGGCGGCGCCAGCCTCCATCCCCACGCTGTCGCAGTGGGGCGTGCTGCTGCTGTCCGGCCTGCTGGCGCTACTGGCGCTGCGGCGCGGCTCCGGATACAAGGCAAATCGGCCCTGAGCCCTTGCTAGGCAAGCGCGAGCAGCTACCCAATGCATAGCACCCACGGAACACCAGAGGCCCCGCCATGCGCATCCATGCCCTGATCGCCGCCGCCGCGCTGCTGGCCAGCGCCAGCGCGCAGGCGGCGCCCTACGCCACCACCTACCACGGCACCATCGCCAGCTCCCAGATCCCCGCAGACGCGCCCGATGGCTCGGCCTTCACCCTCACCCTGGTGTTCGACAACGGCGGCAGCAGCGCCACCAGCCAGCACTGGAACATCGGCGACCTGGCCTGCGGCTTCTGGCGCTGGCGCGTGGACGGCACGCGCAGCGTGGCGGTGGCGCTGGACTTGCGCGGCGGCGTGGCCCAGGGCCTGGGCAGCGCCCGCACCGACGCGGCGGGCGCGCTGACGCAGGTGTTCTCCTCGGTCAACACCGGCGGCCCGATGGCCTGGGCCGACTACGGCGTGAGCGGCCTGCCCCCGGGCACGGCCATCGGCTGGTTTGCCGACGGCACGCCCCAGGTGTTCGGCATGATGGCGGGCGGGGGCGGGGGCAGCTTCGACGACGGCGCGGGCACCGCCGCCGGGGGCGTGGACATGGCCCCGGCGCGCTGGAGCGCGCCGCTGCCCTTCACCGGCGCCTGCGACGCCAGCGCCGAGCCGCCCGTGGCCCACGCCATTGGCACCCACGTCACACCCGCGGAAGGCGGCACGCTCACTTGCCCAGCCACGGCGCTGCACGGCAGCAGCGCGCACTGCACGGCGCAGCCCGCGCCGGGCTACACCACCGAATCCATCGACGGCTGCGGCGGCACCGCCACGGGCGCGGGCGTGAACGGCTACGACACCGGCGCCATCACCGGCGCCTGCACGGTGGCGGCGCGCTTCACGCGCAATGTCTACGCCATCGCCACCAGCGCCACGCCCACGAACGGCGGCACGCTGGACTGCCCGGCCACGGTGGCGCATGGCGGCGATGCCGTCTGCCACGCGGCGGCGGCCACGGGCTTCGGCTTCAGCCACTTCACGGGCTGCGACAGCGCCAGCGGCAGCACCTGCACGCTGTCCAATGTGCAGGGCCCGCGCAGCGTGGCCGCCGTCTTCACGCCGATCGCGCCCGCCGGGGTGGCGATTCCGGTGCTGGCACCGTGGGGGGTGTGGCTGCTGGCGGGGCTGCTGGGGGTGCTGGGGCTGCGGCGCAGGGGCGGGTAATTCCAGTTCCAGATCAATCGATTACTTTGTCGGCTTCGCTTGCCGTGCGTCAGCACTGTCTGCGCTTCGCCTTCGCGTACTCGATCGATCTGGAAATGGAATAAGGCTCACACCCCCAGGTACTGCGCCCGCGCCGCCGCGTCGCGCGCCAGTTCGGCCATGGGGGCGCTGTGCACGATGCGGCCTTTTTCGAGCACGCAGGCGCGGTCGGCCACGGCCTGGGCGAAGGGCAGGTTCTGCTCGCACAGCAGGATACCGACGCCCTGCGCCTTGAGCGCGCGGATGGCCTGCGCCATCTGCTCGACGATGACCGGGGCCACGCCTTCCGAGGGTTCGTCGAGCAGCACCACGAGCGGCTGGCCCATGAGCGTGCGCGCCACGGTGAGCATCTGCTGCTCGCCGCCGCTCATGCGCGCGCTCAGGCGCTGCGGCATGGCGCCCAGGTTGGGAAAGAGCTGGAACAGGCGCTCGGGCGTCCAGCGCGGCGCGGGCGTGCCATCGGGCCAGGCGCGCGGCGGCTGGCGGCCGGTTTCGAGGTTTTCCAGCACCGTCAGGCCGGTGAAGATGCGCCGCTCCTCGGGCACGTAGCCCAGGCCCAGGCGCGCGATCTGGTGCGGCGCGCAGCCCCGCAGGGGCTGGCCCATGAAGCCGATGCGGCCCTGCGTACGCGCCAGCAGCCCGGCGATGGCCTTGAGCGTGGTGCTCTTGCCCGCGCCGTTGCGCCCCATCAGCGCCACGACTTCGCCGCGCGCGACGTGCAGCGAGACGCCGTGCAGGATGTGCGCGGCGCCATGCCAGGCGTTCAGGTCCTCGACGGTGAGCAAGGGTGTTTCTGGCGCCAAGCCGTTGCCTGGCAAGCGCGGGTGGCTCTCGTTTTCAGAGCATTCCAGGCCCGTGCCGAGGTACGCGGCCTGCACGCGCGCATCGTGGCGGATGGCCTGCGGCGCGCCCTCGGCCAGCAACTGGCCACGCACCAGCACGGCCACGCGGTCGGCGTGGCCGAACACCACGTCCATGCTGTGCTCGGTGAACAGCACGCCCATGCGGCGCGTGCGCGCCAGGCGCTGCACCAGCTGCATCAGCGCGCCGCGCTCGGCCGGGGCCATGCCGGCGGTGGGTTCGTCCATGAGCAGCAGGCGCGGGTTGCCCGCCAGGGCCAGCGCCAGCTCCACGCGCTTGACGTCGCCGTAGGCCAGGGCGCTGCAGGGCTGCGCGGCCTGGCCCTCCATGCCCACCTGGGCCAGCAGCGCCAGCGCGTCCTGCGGGCGGTGGCCGCTGGCGCGGCGCCACCAGCGCGCGGTGGCGCGGTCGTGCGCCAGCAGGGCCAGTTGCACGTTCTCCAGCACGGTGAAGCTGGCGAAGGTTTCGGCCACCTGGAAGGTGCGGCCCACGCCCAGGCGCGCCAGGCGGCGCGGCGGCAGGCCGGTGATGTCCTGGCCGCCCAGCAGCACGCGCCCGGCATCCGGCGCGAGCTGGCCGCCCAGCATGTTGAAGGTGGTGGACTTGCCCGCGCCGTTGGGGCCGATGAGCGCCAGCAGCTCGCCCGCCGCGAGCCGCAGCGACACGCCCTGTACCGCCTGCACGCCGCCGAACGACTTGTGCAGCCCCTGCACTTCCAGCAGGCTCATGGCGCGCTCCCCGTTGCTCTGCTTTTGAGAGCTGCCAGCGCTTTCCAGTAGTGGCCTAGACCCGAAATTCCTTGTGGAAACAGCAGTACCAAGAGCAGGATCACCCCACCCAGCAGGGCGCGCCAGTATTCGGTGCCGCGCGCCAGGCTGTCGTGCAGCCAGGTGAAGGCGGCCGCGCCCACCACCGGCCCGGCGAGCTGCTGCAGCCCGCCCAGCAGCACCATCGCCAGGCCATCGACCGAGCGCGCCACGGCCAGCGCATCGGGCGCCACGCTGCCCTTGGAGAAGGCGTACAGCCCCCCGGCCAGCCCGGCCAGCGCGCCGGCCACGGCGAAGGCCGACCACTGCACGCGGCGCACGGCAATGCCCAGCGCCTCGGCGCGCGCGCCGGCGTCGCGCGCGGCGCGCAGCGCGTAGCCCCAGGGCGACAGCAGCATGCGCCGCAGCAGGTAGATGCCCGCTGCGCACAGCGCCAGCGCCAGCAGGTAGAAGCCCGCGCCCTGCGCCGCCCATTCGGGCGGCCAGACGCCGGTGATGCCGTTACTACCGCCGGTGAAGCCGTCCCACTGGTAGGCCACGGCCCAGGTGAGCTGCGCGAAGGCCAGCGTGAGCATGGCCAGGTAGATGCCCGACAGGCGCACGCACAGCCAGCCGTACACCAGCCCGCCCGCCGCCGCCGCCAGCGGCGCGGCCGCCAGGGCCGCGCCCATGGGCCAGCCGGCCCAGCGCACCAGCAGCGCCGCGCCGTAGGCGCCCAGGCCGAAGTAGGCGGCGTGGCCGAAGGAGTGCAGCCCGCCCGGCCCGGCCAGCAGGTGCAGGCTGGCGGCGAACAGCGCGGCAATCGCCACGTCGGCGGCCAGCACGGTGGCGTAGCTCTGCGCTCCGGCGAGCCAGGGCAGCAGCGCCAGCGCTGCCAGCAGCGCGCACCAGGCCAGCGTGGCGGCGCGCCCGGCGGGGCGCAGCGGCGCCTCGGGCGCGCCCAGGGCGCGGGCCGGGGCGGGCGCGCGCCCGAGCAGCCCCCAGGGCCGCCACAGCAGCACGGCGGCCATGACGAGGAATTCGGCCACCAGCGTGAGCTGGGGGAAGGCCACCTCCACCCCCGCGACCTCGACCACGCCGAGCCAGATGCACACGGCCTTGAGCTCGGCAATCACCAACGCCGCCACGAAGGCGCCGGGCAGCGAGCCCATGCCGCCCACCACCACCACCACGAAGGCGGCGCCGATGGTGAGCATGTCCAGCTCCAGGCTGGCAGGCTCGCGCGGCAGCTGCAGCGCGCCGCCCAGGCCTGCCAGC
>NZ_CYIG01000085.1 GCF_001298675.1 Paenacidovorax caeni | reverse complement strand
AGCGCCGCAAATCACTCTCCTGAACGCCAAACCCTGGTGGTGAACCTGACACCTGGGCGGGAAAATCGAGTGTCTCAGCCGGCTTGATGGCGCTTCCGCGGTGCGATACTTGGCCTCATGCGGTTAAAACGCCTATCCGTAGTCGTTGCGGTTACCTCGGGTGTAGACCATGGCATTGATGGAGCTGGACCCACCCATCACCTTGCCGCGCGGTTGGAAGCCCTTGCGCCCGTTGAAGCCAGCCTGCGGCACGGTCTCGTATCCCCAGCTGAACAGTTTCAATGGCGCTGTGGCGGCAAATCCCAAAGGCGCGTGGATGAAGGCGGAAGAATCCGGGCCGCCGGCTTCGAGCAGACACACGGAGACGGACGGGTCTTCGCTCAGGCGGCCCGCCACCACACAGCCGGCGGCACCGCCGCCCACCACGACGTAATCAAATTCTTGCATGCAATAGTCTCCTCCCGCTGCCGGGAAATATCAGGCCAGTAGAACGTCCTTGCCACTCAGCCGCTTGGCCAGTCCCTGGGCGAGGCGGTTGACGTTACCGTAGATGGACAGCTGTGGATTGGCACCAATGCTGGTCGGGAAGAGGGAGCCGTCGTGGATGGACAGATTCTCCAGCTGCCAGTGCACACCGTCCGGGCGCGTGACGCCCAGCTTGTCGTCACCGCCCAGACCACAACCACCCATGACGTGGGCGCTGCCGATCTTGGTGAGCAGGGGCTTCATGGGCAGGGCTTCAATGGCTGCCTTGGTCGCCGCCCAGGTGCTGGTGCCGCCAGCAAGTTCGTGGCCCGGGTACACCATGGTGGCGCCGGCTTCGAACTGGATCTGTGCCATGGCGAGCATGGAGCGGCGTGCACCGTCGAGCACGTAGTCGCTGATGGGGTAGTCCAGCAGGGGCGAGCCATCGTCGCGCAATTCCACCGTGCCACCCACCGACTGGTCGTGGAAGCCGTCACGCATGAGGGCCAGCATCACGTTGGCGTGGGGGTACTGGCGGAACAGCTCGGCCTGCTTCTCGCCAAAGCCGGGCAGGTTGGCGCCAAAGAACACAGGATGCAGGGGTGCGACTTCCAGCTTGAACCCGATCGGTCCGTCCACCGGCTGGGTGTGCAGGAAATGGTCGGAGTAAATCGATTGCGGTGCACCGGTCCATGCGGCCACGGTGTCTTTCATGACGGCCGTGGTGATGGCCACCGGGTGCAGGAAGGTGCGCGTGCCCAGCCGCTTGTGTGGGTCGGGCGCTTTCGAGCGCATCAGCAGCGCCGGAGAGTTGATCGCCCCACCTGCCAGGACAAAATGTTTTGCTACGATAGTTGTAGCAATCTTGCCAGATTCTACGGGGGCTGCGTTCGGTTTTACCGCAATACATTGCATGGCGGTGACACGACCGCCTTCGATGACCAGTTTCTCGACCCGTGTTTCTACCAGCAGGGTGGCGCCATGGTCCAGTGCAAACGGGATGGTGGTCACCAGCATGGACTGCTTCGCATTGGTGGGGCAGCCCATGCCGCAGGAACCGAGGTTGTAGCAGCCCTTGACGTTGCGTGGAATCACTTCGGCCTTGATGCCGAGTTTGGCTGCACCGCGGCGCAGCAGCTCGTTGTTCTCGTTGGGCGATGTCGCCCAGGGCGAAATGTTCAGTCGGGTTTGAGCCTGCTGGAAGTAGGGCGCCAGTGTTTCGGTGGTGTAGTCTTTCAGGCCAAATTTGTCCTGCCAGAATTTCAACGTATCGGGAGGCGTATGAAAGGAGCTGGTCCAGTTGACCGTGGTGGTGCCGCCCACACTGCGGCCCTGCAGGATGGTGATGCCCTTGTCCTTGGTCTTGCGCCCGGCGTTTTCCTGGTACAGCGAGGCGTAGGCTTCGGGCTCTTTCTGTTTGAAGTCGGTACTCGATTTGAGCTGCCCCTCCTCGACGATGACGACGTTCAGGCCTGCTTTGGTCAGCAGCTCCGCGGTGATGCCGGCGCCAGCGCCAGAGCCGATGATGGCCACATCGCAGGTGATGCGTTCCGGCAAGGCGCCGTGTTTGCCGCCGAGAACTTTCCAGCCGCGTTGCAGGCCCGCCGCAATGGGGTCAATGATGTTGGTCATGCGATTTCAGTGGATGCAGGGTGACTCAGACGGCTCTGGGGCCGGGATAGCCGATGGTCTTCCAGGACTCTTCGCCCGAGAAATAGGGCACAAACACGATGTCGTGCAGTCCCTGGTAGGCCTGGATGCGCAGCTCCGTGCCGGACGCGCGCATGGACTGCAGTGCGGCGCTGGTTTCTGCCACTGTGGCGTCTTCCCACGACGGCGACAGACCCACAATGCCGCGCCGGCCCGCGGCCGTGGCCAGCAGGCCGAACAGTTGCGAGAGTTCAGCCTGCACATGCGCGGGCAGGCCGGCGGTGAAGTCATCGGTACGCTGCAGGACCGCGTCGATGGCGCGTTGCTGTTCCAGCGCATCCGCAGGCAGCGTGCCTTGCAGCATGGCCTGTCCGACGCGGGCCATCAGCAGCCGCGCGGAGGGGCTGAGGCGGCCATTGACCAGGCCCGGCTTGATCAGTGCCACCGCGCCGCCAGCCACGGCCAGAACGACGGCGGCACCGATACCGAGCTTGAGAAAACTTCTGCGCTGCAGGTGGGGAGGCAGGTGCTTCATGGCAGTGTGTATCGGGTTACTTGGTCAGGAAGTCGAGGTACTTGGTCGCGAACTTGCCGTAAGGCGGCCACAGGAACTTCACGGCGCTGAAGGGGGCCTGGTAGAACACCGGGCGCATCTTGGAGAAGGTGACAAAACCTTCGTAGCCGTGGTAGTGGCCCATGCCGCTGTCGCCCACACCACCAAAAGGCAGATCGTGCTGGCCCACGTGGAACAGACCATCGTTGACGCTGACGCCGCCCGACATTACGTGGGTCAGCAGGTGGTGCACCAGCGCCTTGTCGTTGCTGAAGGGGTAGAGCGCCAGTGGACGCGGGCCGTCGTTGATGGCCTGGACGGGGTCTTCAATTTTCTTGTACGGAATGATTGGCAGCACGGGGCCGAAGATCTCGCGCGTGCGCAGCGCGCAGTCGGCGGGCGCGTTGAGCACGATGTGTGGGGCGATCTTGCGCGTGGCTGCGTCCCATTGGCGGCCGGGAATCAGCTGGACCAGTGTGGCGCCGCGCTCTTGCGCCTCTTCCATGGCACCCACCACCCGGTTGAAGGAGCGGTCGTCAATCATGGAGGTGAAATCGGGCGAGCTCAGGTGCGGGTAGCGCTCTGTGACGATGCCCTTGGACATCTCGGTGAACTCCTTGACTTTGTCTTCCGGGATGTAGATGTGGTCAATGGTGGTGCAGATCTGTCCGGCGTTGAAGTACTTCACGAACAGGACGCGTTCGGCAGCTTTGCGCAGCGGGTAATCGTCGCAAATGATGGCGGGCGATTTGCCGCCGAGTTCCAGCGTGACAGGGCACAGGTTGGGGGCAGCCGCTGCCATGACGGCGCGGCCTGTCAGGCCGGATCCGGTGAACAGGATGTGGTCGAACTTCAGCTTCGAGAACTCAATGCCCACGCCGCCGGTTTCATCGAAGAACGCCAGCTTGTCCCGGGGGAAATACTTGGGAGACTTTTCAATCAGCAGCTTGGCGAGATGGCGGGAGTTTTCCGACATCTTGACCATGGAGCGGTTGCCAGCGGCAAAGGCGGCGATGAGTCCGCTGAAGCTGAGGTTGATGGGGAAGTTCCACGGCACGATGGCACCCACGATGCCCAGAGGCTGGGGAACCACGCGGTTCTTGGCACCGAAGAAATTCTTGATGTCCACACCGCGGCGCTGTGGCTTCATCCAGGTCTTGAGGTGCTTGAGGGTGTGTTCCACACCGTCGACCACACTGAAGATTTCGGCAAACAGGGTTTCGTGGCGCGAGCGGTTGCCGTAGTCGGCGCTGATGGCGTCCACGATGGCGTCGCGGTTGTCCTTGATGAAGGCTTTGAGCTTGAGCAGGTCAGCCTTGCGCTCGGCAAAGGTGGGGTAGGGGTGGGCGAAGTAGGCTGCGCGTTGCAGCTTGAGGACTTCTTCGAGCTCCAGACGGATGGCGTCAGAAGAGGTGGCGGCGTGGATGGGAACGGCGGACATGGTGTGGTTTTCTCCGGGAAATCAGGTTTGGTAAAGGGTATCGATGCGGTCAAGCTTGCGAATCAGTGCCGGCCAGGCGATGTTCGCGCCCTGGCCTGAAGTGACCATCTTGATGACCATGGGCATGGTTTCCATGATCTTGGGGTTGATCTGCACCAGTTCGCCACCCGCCTGGGCGTCAAGCTGGATGCGGCAGGCGTTTTCAAAGTTGTACATCGACAGAAAGGCCTCTGCCACGGTGGAACCGACGACCAGCAGGCCGTGGTTGCGCAGCATAAGGAAGGTCTTGTTGCCCAGGTCGGCCTGCAGGCGGGGTTTTTCATCCTCGCGCAGGGCCACGCCTTCGTAGTCGTGGTACGCCAGCTCGGGGATGACAAAGGTGGACTGCTGGCTGATGGGCAGCAGTCCACATTTTTGTGCGCTCACGGCCACGCCCGCGCGGGTGTGGGTGTGCAGCACACAGCCCACGTCGGGGCGGCCGTCGTGGATGCAGCTATGGATGTTGAAACCAGCGGGATTGACCGGAAACGGCGAATCGAGCAGCTTGTTGCATTGCTGGTCGACCTTGACCAGGCTGCTGGCGGTGATTTCATCGAACATCAGCCCGTAGGGGTTGATGAGGAAGTGGTGCTCGGGGCCGGGGATGCGCACGCTGATGTGGGTGAACACCAGGTCACTCCAGCCGTACAGCGCCACCAGACGGTAGCAGGCGGCGAGATCGACGCGCAGCTTCCACTCTTCGGTGCTGACCTTGTCTTTGACGGATGGGATATCCAAGTGCTGTCTCCTGGCGATGGCAAGCGCGCACGTTAACCCGGTGGGCGGTAATTAACTGTTAAAAAATTTACAATTTGGGGTCTCCTCGTTTTCAGTGCAATAAGTGACGGTACGAAAAGCTAGCACTGGCGCGGAGGTGGTGTTGGTAGATCGTTGATTTCATTGACTTTCCTGTTCACTTTCAAATCTGCGATTCGTGGCGTCAAACCGTGGTCGGTTTCATCCATTG
>NZ_CYIG01000084.1 GCF_001298675.1 Paenacidovorax caeni | reverse complement strand
ATTGCCGCGCTGGTTCCCCCGCCACGCACCCACCGGCACCGCTATTTTGGCGTGTTGGCACCCAACTCGCCGCTCAGGGCTGCGGTGACGGCGCTGGCGACACCGGCGCAAGCCGCTCCCGTGCTGGGCGCGTCGATCAGCACGGGGGAGTGCGCGCCTGGTGTGGTACCGATGAGCAGCGCGCTGCCATCCCAGAGCGAGCCGGTGCTGCCCAAGCGTGCAGCGCACTACCTGTGGGCGGTGCTGATCGCCCGCATCTACGAGGTGTTCCCCCTCTTGTGTCCGCTGTGTGGCGGGCATATGCGCATCATCGCGTTCATTACGCACAGCGCTGACATCCGGCACATCCTGGACCACATCGGGGCAGATTCAGAGCCACCCCGCATCTCCCCGGCGCGCGGGCCACCGCTGTGGGATGACTGTAGTGATGCGCAGATGGATGACGGGGCGCAAACCGAGCCAGCAGACTGGGACCTAGCGGCGCAACCGGCACCGGACTTTGAGGTCGATCAGCGCATCAGTTGGTGAATGAACAAAGCGGCGATTTTGACTTGCCGCGAACTGGCTCTGCGCCCGGTACACGCCGAGCGCCGCAAATCACTCTCCTGAACGCCAAACCCTGGTGGTGAACCTGACACCTGGGCGGGAAAATCGAGTGTCTCAGCCGGCTTGATGGCGCTTCCGCGGTGCGATACTTGGCCTCATGCGGTTAAAACGCCTATCCGTTCCAGGCTCAGCACGGGGCCTCCGGGGTGGTAAGGATGGGCTGCATTATGGGCAGTCCAGTGCACGGGCCTGCTGCAGGAGCTGCTCCACGGCAAACTGCGCCATCAGCGAGTAGCTGCGGCCGTGCAGCGACACGATGGCCATGTCGGCGTAGACGGCGGGCATGCCGGCAATGTCCAGGCGCACCAGACGCCCGGCCTGCACGTCGGCGAGTGAGCCGGCATCGGTGTTGCCGATGACTGTGTCCGTGGTCAGCGCCAGGGAGCGCAAGAGGTTCAGGTCGTCACACTCCACCGCCAGCGGCAGGCGCTTGCCGTTTTCCAGGCCGGCCAGGGCGCCCAGGCCTACTTGCACCGCCTCCGGCACGCGCACGCTGGCAATGCCATAAGGCAGCAAGTCCGCCGGGGTGACCTGCACCAAAGCCAGCAGCGGGTGGCCCGCGCGCACGTAGAAGCCAGCCGACAGCTGGGCCACGCGGGTGATGCTCAGGTCCGGGGCCGCGACCACGTTGCGTACATCGGCCAGGTAGAAGTCCAGTTCCTCGGCACGCAGGTGGGCGGCCAGGAAGTCGGCGTTGTTCACCTCCACGCGCACGCAGACTTTGGGGTAGCGGGTACGGATTTCGGTCAAGAGCGAAGGCACCAGGGTGGCCGCTGGAAAGGGACCGACGCCGAAGGCCAGGTCTCCGATTTGGCGTTCGCGGTACAGGCTGACATCGCGCTCCAGGCAGCGGTTCTCGAACAGCAGCTTGCGCGCGCGCTCGACCACAAATGCGCCCGCGTCGGTGCAGGTGACTTCCAACGGGCCGCGATCGAAGAGTTGCAGGCCGTACTCCTCTTCGGCCGCCTGGATGCTGCGGCTGAAGGCGGACTGGGTCAGATGGCACTGGATGGCGGCGCGGCCGAAGTTGCGCGTGTCGGCCAGTGCGACCAGGTGCTTGAGGCGTTTGAGGTCCATGCCAGTCTCCAAGGCTCTTGTTATGTACTGAATGCATTGATTTTGCACTCAATATGCATTGGACGAATTTCTTGCTGCCTTCAAAAATCCCCCGCAACGAGGAGACACAAGAATGGATGCCATGGAGTTTGACTACGTGATCGTGGGCGCGGGCTCGGCCGGCTGCGTGCTGGCCGCACGCCTGAGCGAAAACCCGGCCACCACGGTGTGCCTGCTGGAAGCCGGGGGCCCAGACAAAAGCGTGCTGATCCATGCCCCGGCCGGTGTCGTGGCCATGGTGCCGACCACCATCAACAATTACGCCTTTGAAACCGTGCCGCAGCCCGGACTCAACGGCCGCAAGGGCTACCAGCCACGCGGCAAAACACTGGGAGGCTCCAGCTCCATCAATGCCATGCTCTACGTGCGCGGCCACCGCTGGGACTACGACCACTGGGCGGCGCTGGGCAACCCGGGCTGGGGCTATGACGAGGTGCTGCCGCTGTTCAAACGCGCCGAGCACAACGAGCAGTTCGCCGATGCCTTCCACGGCCAGGGCGGTCCGCTCAACGTGACCTACCCGCGCTTCGAAAGCCCTCTGAGCCGGATGTTTCTGGACGCCTGCGCGCACCATGGCATCGCCCCCAACCCCGACTACAACGGCGCTCAGCAGGAGGGCAGTTTTCTGTACCAGGTGACGCACAAGAACGGCGAACGCTGCAGCGCGGCCAAGGGCTATCTGACGCCTAACCTGAGCCGGTCCAACCTGAAGGTCATCACCCACGCCGTCAGTGCCAAGGTGGACCTGGACCAGCGCCGGGCCACCGGGGTGCAGTTCTACCTGGGCAACGAGCTACAGCGCGTGCGGGCACGGCGCGAGGTCATCGTCAGCGCCGGGGCCTTTGGCTCACCGCAGCTGCTGCAGCTGTCCGGCATCGGAGCGCCGGCCGCGCTGCAACAGGCCGGCGTCACGCCGGTGCATGCACTGCCCGGCGTGGGCCAGAACCTGCAGGACCACATCGACTACGTGCAGAGCTGGACCGTGCCCAGCCATACGGCGTCTTTCGGGGCTTCACCGCGCGGCATCGGCCAGATCGCGCGTGCCATGTTCGAGTGGCGGCGCCAGCGCAGCGGCATGGTCACCAGCACCATTGCCACGGCCGGTGCCTTCTTCCGCTCGGCGCCCGAAGTGGCGGTGCCGGACCTGCAGCTGGTGTTTGTGGTGGCGTTGGTGGACGACCACGCTCGCAAGGCCCACCTGGGCCACGGTATTTCCTGCCACGTGGATGTGCTGCGCCCCTACAGCCGTGGCACGGTGGGCATCCGAAGCAGCAACCCGCGCGTGGCGCCGGTCATTGACCCGCAGTTCCTGAGTGATGAGCGTGACCTCGCTTTGCTGGTACAAGGCGGGCAGATGCAGCAGCGCATCCTGGAAAGTGCCGCCTTCGACAGCGTGCGCGGCAAGATGCTGTACCCCGTGAAGTCGGGCGATACCGCCGCCATGGCGCAGGACATCCGCAACCGGGCCGACACCCAGTACCACCCGGTGGGTACCTGCAAGATGGGCCCCGACAGCGACCCGCTGGCCGTGGTCGATGCACAGCTGCGCGTCAAGGGCATTGCCGGTCTGCGCGTGGCCGACGCTTCCATCATGCCCACCCTGGTAGGGGGCAACACCAATGCCCCCAGCATCATGGTCGGTGAAAAATGTGCTGAGCTGATCCGCACCGGCCACTGAACCATCCACGAACACGACAGAAGCAACGAGGAGACACCCCATGAAGACACCGCACTTCGCACCGCGCATGGCCCTGCTGGCCACCTTGCTGACACTGGTGGTCGGCTGCAGCAAGACGACGGGAATTGGTGGCGCCGCCGGTGACGCCAGCCCGGAAACGCTCAAGGCCAACGCCCAGTTTGCGCAGGAACTCAAACTCGACGATGCGCAGGACTTTGAAGACGCCAAGCGCGGCTTCATTGCCAAGCCCACGGGCCAGATCAAGGCCGCCGACGGCACGGTGCTCAAGGACTTCGAGGTCTATGCCTTCCTCGACGGCAAGGCGCCCGACACGGTGAACCCCAGTTTGTGGCGCCATGCCCAGCTCAATGCCCAGATCGGCCTCTTCAAGGTGACAGACGGTGTCTACCAGCTGCGCGGTTTTGACATTGCCAACATGACGCTGATCGAGGGCAAGACCGGCTGGATTGTGGTGGACCCCCTGACCGCGCGCGAGACCTCGGCCGCTGCCTTGGCCTTTGCCCGCCAGCACCTGGGCGACAAGCCGGTGTCAGCCGTCATCATCACCCATGCGCATGCCGACCACTTTGGTGGCGTGCTCGGGATCGTCACCCCGCAGGAAGTGGCCGCACGCAAACTGCCGGTGGTGGCGTCCGAAGGTTTCCTGGAAGAAGCGACCAGCGAGAACGTGATGGTGGGTACCGGCATGGCGCGGCGCTCCATCTACCAGTTTGGCCGCGACCTGCCACGCACGGCCAAGGGCAACGTGGACACCGGCCTGGGCAAGGACGTGGCCTACGGCAGCATCGGCATCATGGCCCCCAACCACCTGATTGAACAGCCGGAACAGAAGCTCCAGCTCGACGGCGTGGACTTCGTGTTCTACAACGTCCCGGGGGCCGAGTGCCCGGCCGAAATGACTTTCAGCATTCCCGCGCTCAAGCTCTACGACGGTGCCGAGAATCTGAGCCAGCAGATGCACAACCTGCTGCCGGTGCGCGGTGCCAAGGTGCGCGATGCGCTGCGCTGGTCCAACTACATGGACCAGGCACTGGTACAGACCCAGGGCGCCGAGATCTACATCGGCTCGCACAACTGGCCGGTGTGGGGCAACGCCAACATCCGCAAGCTGGTGACCATGCACCGTGACGTCTACAAGTACACCCACGACCAGACCGTGCGCCTCATCAATGCGGGCTACACGCCCCGGGAAATCGCCGACGCCGTGAAGCTGCCCAAGTCGTTGAGCGAATTCTTCGGTGTGCGCGGCTACTACGGCGACCTGCGCCACAACGTCAAGGCGGTGTACCAGTTCTACATGGGCGCCTACGACGGCAATCCGGCCAACCTGAACCCCCTGCCTCCCCAGGAGTCGGCGAAACGCTACCTCGAATTGCTCGGCGGAGCCGACAAGGCCGTGGCTGCCGCACAGGCTGCTTTTGATGTCGGCGACTACCGTTGGGCGGCGGAACTGCTGAACCACGCCGTGTTCGGCGACCCATCCGCCAAGTCCGCCAAGGAGCTGCTGGCCCGCACCTACGAGCAGATGGGCTACCAGGCCGAAGCCGCCACCTGGCGCAACTCCTACCTCACAGCCGCGCAGGAGCTGCGCAATGGCCCTCCCACCAAGGGCGTGTCCAAGGCCATGATGATCGAGATGCTGCTGCAGACCCCCATGGAGCGCTTCCTGGAAGCCATGGCCGCCGGCCTGAACGGCCCCGACGCTGAGGGCAAGGACCTCAAGGTCAACCTGGTGCTGACCGACCTGAAGGAAAGCTATGTGCTGTGGATCGAGAACGCAGTACTGCACTTCAAGCGCGCCGAACCGGCCCCTGACGCCAACGCCACACTGGCGCTGACCAAGGACATCTTCGTCAAGATGATCGCCGGCACGGCGGGCGTCAAGGACACGCTGATGTCGGACGACCTGAAGGTGACGGGAAGCAAGATCGACCTGGTGCGCTTTTTCGGCCTGATCGACAAGGCGCCGGGTACCTTCCCCATCGTCACAAAATAGTCGGACGCGCAATTTCGCTGGATTTGCGCTTGTGCTTCAAATAGTCTGCGAAAACACAGGGGACTGTTAGACCAAATAGGCAGCACATTTCGCAGACTATTGCGTAAAGTTCGGGCATCGCAACCTCACACCGGAGACCCCCATGCCCATCACCCTTGCCTCTGCCCAAGCCCAGGACGCCCGCGATGCCCTGGCCCCCTTGCGCCAGGAATTCAACCTGCCCGACGGCGTGATCTACCTCGACGGCAACTCGCTCGGCGCCCAGCCCAAGGCCGCGCTGGCGCGGGCCCAGCAGGTGATTCAGCAGGAGTGGGGCGTGGGCCTGATCCGTAGCTGGAACACGGCCGGTTGGTTCGAATTGCCGCAGCGCCTGGGCAACCAGCTCGGCAAACTGGTGGGCGCCAAAGACGGTGAAGTGGTGGTGACCGACACAACCTCGGTCAACCTGTTCAAGGTGCTGGCCGCAGCCCTGCGCAAGCAACAGGCAGCCGCACCGCACAAGCGTGTCATCGTCTCGGAGCGGCGCAACTTCCCCACCGACCTCTACATTGCCCAGGGCCTCATTGACCAGCTCCACGCCCACGGTGCCCCGGCCTACGAACTGCGCCTGATCGACGCGCCCGAAGAATTGGCCCACGCCCTGAAGGAAGACGTGGCCGTGCTCATGCTCACGCATGTGAACTACCAAACCGGCTACATGTACGACATGGCCGCCACCACCGCGCAGGCGCACCAGCACGGCGCTGTCGACATCGGCAAGACCATCCACCCGCATCCGACGCTGGGCGAGAGCATCGGCATGGCGGCGGAAGTGGCGCATGGCAGCTGCACGGATGTGCCGCCTGCGCGCAAGTAAGTCCGCAGCCAAGCTACCCTGACAAGGCCCGAACTGGCGACGGTTCGGGCCTTGTGCTTTGCGTACCCAAACAATCGCCGCAGAATACTGTGCATTTGTACAGTATTCATGCCAATCACTGCAAAACCCAAACTCTACAACCCACGCCACCCCGAACGCACGCTGCTGTACCAAACGGTAGCCGAGCAC
>NZ_CYIG01000083.1 GCF_001298675.1 Paenacidovorax caeni | reverse complement strand
GGAAGCAGCTGCGCGCGCGCCAGGCCCAAATGCATACTGCCTCCCAAGCTCTTGCCATTGAGCGGCAAGCGAGCGCTCAACCTTCCTTGGCCGAACGTGTTTCGAGGCCCAAAACTCGTGCCATACTTGGCCTCATGCGGTTGAATTTCCTATCCGTTCATGCGGTTGAATTTCCTATCCGTCGTGGTGGTGCGGTTGACGAAGAAGCGATAGGGTGAACCGTTGCCGCAGCTGGCGCCGGATGCAGCCGGGGCCTCGATGGCCTCCCACTTGTTGAAGGTGGTGGGTGCGGGGCCGACGTTGCCGGTGGTGTTGGGCACCCATGGCGCAGGCGCCGCCCAGGCCGACGAGGCAACAACAAGGGTCAGGACGCTCAAGGCGCCGTGCACGATCTGGCGGGGCATGACAGTCTCCAGGGTGGACACGCCAGCGCCTGGGCAAGGCAGAACAGGGCGTCTCTTCCAATTGATTTGCCCCACATTCTGGCGACTCGGTTAACGCGCCACATCGGTGCAAACGTCATAGCCCGATCAGGGGGAGGACTTACACCGATCCGCGTGCCCCGCGCATGCGCCAGGCCTGAGGCGTATCGGCCGTCCAGCGCTTGAAGGCCTTGGTGAAGGCGCTCTGGTCGCTGTAGCCCAGCATCATGGCCACTTCGCAGACCGACAGCGCCGGATCACGCAGGTACTGCCTGGCAAGCTGTTCTCGCGTGCGATCCAGCAACATCTGCCAGGTCAGGCCTTGGTCACCCAGTCGGCGCTGCAAAGTTCGCTCCGACTGGTTCATCATCTTCGCCAGCCGGTGCACCGACACCCCACCCTCCGGCAACACCCGCAACAACAGGCGCTGCACGGCCTGGTCAAAATCACCCGGCTCGGGCAAGGCGCGCAACAGGGCTTCAGCCTGCCCATCCAGCAGCGCACGCAAACCGGGCTCAGGGTGCCGCATGGGGATCTGCATGTAGGACACCGGGATCCGCACTCGCGTGTGGGTATCACCAAACACCACAGGGCACTGGAAGAAGGCCTCGTAGCGCGCACGCAGTTCCGAGTCGGCCTCGTGCACAAAACTGATCCGCAAAGGCCTGGGCGGATCGTCTACCTGCCGACTCATGAAGGTCACCAGCGCCCCGATGGACACCTCGTTGAACATGGGCCCCTGTTCGGCCGGTGGCCAGGCGATGTCAACCTCGTCTCCATGCCAACTCACCTGAGCGAGGTTGGCGCCATAAAACAGGCGCTCATACGACAGATAGACGCGCATGGCCTCGCCCAGGTTGTCTGATGCCGCCACCAGATAGCCCAACACGCCCAGGTGACGCGGTTGCACGCCGGCCCCGATCTGCAAGCCCAGTGCCGGCACCCCTGGCCGTAATGCCGCAGCCTGAGCCAGGGCCTCACGCCATGCCGGCAGGGGCACCACGTCGTCGGGCGCGAAGCGAGCCAATTGGGCACGCAGCCTGGGTGCCGTCAAGCCCTCGCGATCCAGCCAATCCGTCAGCAAGCCGGTCCAGGCGCCCGTCACCCTCATCAAACCATTCACGACACGCACTCCGCTGCCTGACATGGCAGTGGTCCGCATTGTCACAAATTATCGAAAAGATGGCGCAGATTAACTATCGAGAAGGCGCTCGCCTGCCTACAGTTGCCATCACCGAGCAGACAAAACAAGATCAGGCCTGACCAGGAAAGGACCCTCCCGATGAACGCCACGCTCTCTCGCCGCCCGCTTCGCCGCTTCTGGGGTTGGGGTGTCGCCTGCGAACACCTCACGCAAGAAGAATCGGCCCGCATCGGGATGATGGTGCAAATGCTGGGTGGGCAGATCACGGATCGCACTGAGCCCCAGGTCAGTGACTTCACGCTGCCTGCGCCACGCATCGCCCCTCCTGCAGCCCTGGCGGCCATGTTCTCGGATACCCCGCTGGACCGGCTCAATCACGCCTTGGGCAAGAGCTACGCCGATCTGGCCCGCATGTGGCTGCGCCAGGTGCCCCATGTACCAGACTGGGTGGCCTACCCCGATGACGAGCAGGCCGTGATCGACATCCTGGATTGGGCCTCGCGCCACAACGTGGCCGTGATCCCTTATGGCGGTGGCTCCAGCGTGTGCGGCGGCGTGGAAGCCGCTGTGGGCAGCAGTTATGCAGCGGCCGTGTCGCTGGACATGGAGCGCCTTAACCGCGTACTGGAGGTGGACCCCACCAGCCGCGCCGCCCGCATCCAGGCCGGCGCGCTGGGCCCGGAGCTGGAAGCGCAACTCAAGCCGCATGGCTACACCTTGCGCCACTACCCGCAGAGCTTCGAGTTCTCGACCCTGGGCGGCTGGATCGTGACCCGTGCAGGCGGCCACTACGCCACGCTCATGACCCACATCGATGATCTGGTCGAAAGCACCCGCATGGTCACGCCATCAGGGGTGTGCGCCTCTCGCCGCCTGCCCGCATCGGGCGCGGGCCCATCGCAGGATCGGATGGTGCTGGGCTCGGAGGGTACGCTGGGCGTGGTCACCGAGGCCTGGATGCGCCTGCAGGAGCGTCCTCGCTACCGCGCCAACGCCTCCGTGCGCTTCACCGACTACAAACAAGGCGTGCAATGCGTACGGGCCCTGGCGCAATCGGGCCTGTACCCGAGCAACTGCCGCCTGCTGGACCCGATGGAAACCGTGTTCTCAGGCGTGGGCGATGGCAGCGCCGCCGTGATGGTGCTGGGCTTCGAATCAGCCGATCACCCGATGAACGAATGGATGAGAAGAGCCCTGGAAGTGGTCCGCGATCACGGTGGCAGCTATGACGCCGAATCGGTTGAGCGCTCGATGCGCGATGACGGAGGCGAAGAGCACCGCAGCGGCACAGCCGGCGCGTGGCGACAGGCCTTCCTGCGCATGCCCTACTGGCGTGACCCTGCCGTGGGCAATGGTCTCATCATGGACACCTTCGAGACCGCCACCACCTGGGACCGCTTCGAGGCCTTCTACAAAGGTGTGCGCAAAGACGTGGCCCAGGCCGTGCAGCAAGCCACCGGTCACCCGGCCTTTGTATCCTGCCGCTTCACGCACATCTACCCGGATGGCCCTGCGCCCTACTTCACCATCGCCGCGCTGGGCAGTGCGCAGGGCGATGTGGCATCCGCTCTGGCCGCCTGGCGCGAGATCAAGCAAGCCGCCAACGAGGCCGTGATCAAGCATGGCGGCACCATCACCCACCACCACGCTGTGGGGCGCGACCATCGCCCAGGTTATGAGCAGGAAACACCGCCCCTTTACCGCCAGATGCTGCAAGCAGCCAAGGCCACGGTGGACCCGCAAGGCATCCTCAACCCGGGCGTGCTGATCGATCCACGGGATCGCCAGGTCGGCATCACCGGCGCATTGGGCAGAACCTGATCAGGCGCAGGCCAGCCCCAACCAGGGCAGGCTCATGCTCCATCCTTTTGAGCCGGTCTTGGGATGGAAGAATTGGAAGTGCCCGACAGCGCGCAAACCGTGCTGCTCGGGCCGCAAGACCTTGAGATCTACCTGCGTGCCGGTGTAGTGGCTGTGCATGGCCTTCACGCCACGTGGACTGGCCATCGTGTCATCCGTGAAAACCACGGCCGTGATGGGCAGCTTCACGCTGGCATAAGCCTGCCGCACGGCTTCGCCTTCGCTGACGACAAAGTCCGGATGGCTGCACCAGCGCTTCCATTGCGCCACCACGCCACGAGGCAAATCGTCCACCGTGCGGATGCGGCGGCCGGCAAAGTAGCCATGCCGCGCCACGCTCAAAGGCACGATCACATGCCAGAAAACACCCATCACATAGCGCAGGGGTCGCGCCACATGCTCGCGATAGCCGCTGCCACTGCCCAGCGTGGCCACACGGTCGATGCGCGGGTGCTGCGGCATCATCCCGAACAGGATGCCGCCCATGCTGTGGCCGAACCAGGTGATGGGCAAACCAGGGTGGCGCTGTGCCACCAGTTCCATCACGGCAGGCGCATCGTGACGCGCCCAGTCCACCAGCCTGGCCTTGTAGCCGACCAGGCTTGGCGGCGCTGACTGCGCCATGCCGCGCCAGTCAAAGGTATAGACGACGCAGCCGTGCTGCACCAGCCAGCTGGCGTAGCGTTCATAGAAGGTCTGAGGCACGCCCAGTGCGCAGGCGATGATGACGGCGCGGCGCACATGGACGCCACCATGTGGTCTGAAACAACGACCAGCCAGCATGTGGCCATCGTCGGTAAGGATATGCAGGGCTTCCATGAAACTTCCAACAGAAGCAAGGTAGAAAAATCACCCACAAAAAAGCCCGCAAGGATCTCTCCATTGCGGGCTCTTGCAGTTCAAGCAGCCATCAATCAGACCTCAACAAGCGCCCGATCAACAGCATGCCTGAAAGCCATCATCACAGGCTGTCGACGCGCTCGAAGATGCCAGCAGCACCTTGGCCGGTACCGATACACATCGTCACCATGCCGTACTTGCCGCCAGTGCGACGCAGACCGTGCACCACGGTCGCAGCGCGGATGGCACCGGTCGCACCCAGGGGGTGGCCCAGGGCGATCGCGCCGCCCATCGGGTTCACCTTGGCGCGGTCCAGCACGTGGCCCTTGCTGTCCAGGTCCTTCAGCACAGCCAGAGACTGTGCAGCGAACGCTTCGTTCAGCTCAACCCAGTCCATGTCCGAAGCCTTCAGGCCGGCGTATTCCAAAGCCTTGGGGATGGCTTCGATCGGGCCGATACCCATGATTTCGGGTGGCACGCCCTTGACGGCGAAAGCCACGAACTTGGCCAGAGGCTTCAGACCGTACTTCTCGCAAGCTTCCTTGGAAGCCAGGATCAGGCAGCCAGCGCCGTCGGACGTCTGCGACGAGTTACCGGCCGTGACCGAACCCTTGGCAGCGAACACGGGACGCAGCTTGGCCAGACCCTCCACCGAAGTGTCAGGACGAGCGCCTTCGTCACGGCTGATGGTCTTCTTGGTGATCGTCACTTCGCCTGTTTCCAGGTTGGGTGTACGCACTTCGATGTCGATCGGCGTGGTTTCAGCGTCGAAGAAGCCAGCTTGCTGCGCAGCGATGGCGCGGCGGTGCGACTCAGTGGCGAAAGCGTCCTGCTCTTCGCGGGTCACCTTCCACTGTTCGGCCACCTTCTCGGCGGTCATGCCCATGCCGTAGGCGATGCCGACGTTTTCGTCGAGGTTCACCACAGCAGGGTTGAACGAAGGCTTGGAGCCGCCCATGGGAACCATGGACATCGATTCCACGCCACCGGCGATCATGACTTCGGCTTCGCCCACACGGATGCGGTCAGCAGCGATCGACACGGCAGTGATACCAGCCGCGCAGAAGCGGTTCACGGTGGCACCGGCCACGGTCTTGGGCAGGCCAGACAGCAGCGCGGCGACCTTGGCCACGTTCATGCCTTGTTCGCCTTCGGGCATCGCGCAGATCCTGGGCGGCGGCATGGTGGGCACCCACGCAGGCGACATGATTGGCGAGATCGCCCTGGCCATCGAGATGGGTGCGGACGCTGTCGACATCGGCAAGACCATCCACCCGCATCCAACCCTTGGCGAATCCATTGGCATGGCGGCGGAAGTGGCGCATGGCAGCTGCACGGATGTGCCGCCTGCGCGCAAGTAAGTCCGCAGCCAAGCTACCCTGCCAAGGCCCGAACTGGCGACGGTTCGGGCCTTGTGCTTTGCGTACCCAAACAATCGCCGCAGAATACTGTGCATTTGTACAGTATTCATGTCAGCCACTTCCAAGCCCAAGCTCTACAACCCACGCCACCCCGAACGCACGCTGCTCTACCAAACGGTAGCCGAGCACTACGAGACCTGGCTAGAGTTGGCCAGCGCGGGTCAGTTCGACGGCCAGGGCGACCACCACACCCCCAAGCCCTTCGTGCGCAAAGCGTTTGCCAAGTATCTTGAGTGCGGCATCTTTGCCCATGGCTTTGCCCGCGCTCGCTGCGGCGACTGTGGGCACGACTACTTTGTAGCCTTCTCCTGCAAAGGCCGGGGAGTCTGCCCCTCGTGCACCACCCGGCGCATGGTGGAGACAGCAGCGCACCTGAACGATCACGTATTCCCCCGCCTGCCGGTGCGCCAGTGGGTGCTCTCCGTGCCCAAGAGGTTGCGGTACTTCATGCAACGCGACGGAGCGGTGCTGAGCATGGTGCTGCGCATCTTTCTGCGGGTGATCGCACAAACTCTGCAGACCCACAGCCCCGGTGCGGCCCATATGGACAAGGCAGGCCTGCACATCGGTGCCATCGCCTTCATTCACCGATTCGGCTCCAGCCTCAATGAACACGTCCACTTCCACGTTTGTGTGGTGGACGGGGTGTTTGAGGAAGTGGAGGGCGAGGGCGATGCTGATGCGACCCCTCGAATCTCATCGCCGGGTGTCATCTTTCACGCGGCCACCGGCATCGATGCGGCTACCGTGGCCCCAGTGCAGACCACACTGCAAAAACG
>NZ_CYIG01000082.1 GCF_001298675.1 Paenacidovorax caeni | reverse complement strand
ACCTCGGCCACCGGCATGCCAGCTTCACCTTCCTTGAGGATCGCCACGATCTGGCTCTCCGTGAACTTGCTCTTCCTCATCGGCCTCTTCCTTCCGGGTTGGGCCGCATTCTCTGATTTCAGATGTCTACTTGGTGGGGGAGCTTACGAATACACACACTGATTCATACAATAAACTGTAAGAATGCTTACAATCATCCGTGCAATTGACATTCATCAATACCCGTCAGTGCATTGATTTCTTGACGCATATCAAGTCATCGGTATGATGTAAGAGCCGGTTCAGAATGTCCGTATACACTTGACGAAAATCAACGCATATTGGCAAATACCCTTGCAAGAAATCCCCCATACTTTTCAGCATCGCAAGGATTTTCTTTCCCTCACGCCCGAAGACGAGCGCGCCCTCCGAGACCTGCATGGAGCACTCGGTAAAGAGGCACCCGGCTTCGTCGATGGCTTTTACCGCCACCTGCTGTCGTTCCCCGAGATGCAGACGCTCATTCCGGACGAGACAGCACTGGAGCGGCTCAAGCAGCTCCATATTCGCTATTTCAGCAACCTGACGGTCGGCACCTACAACGAAGACTACGGAGAAGACCGTCGGCACGTGGGGCTGGCGCATGCCCGCATCGGCCTGTCACCGGGCTGGTACCTGGGCGGCTACAGCCACTATCTCACCGAACTTTTACCTCGGCTCGATCGCCTGCCCGGCCTGCGCGATACGGGCTCCACCACCGCCATGCAGGCGCTCATCAAGGTGGTGTTCTTGGACATGGGCATCGCCATCGACAGCTATATTGCGCAGCGCGACGGGCTCATCGCCGACCTGCGCGAGCGCGAGCAGCTCACCCGCGATTTGCTGCGCGCCCAGGAGCGCATGGAAAAGCTGGCGTTCTTTGACGCCCTGACCGGCCTGCCCAACCGCACCCATGGCATGGATCTGGCCCAACGGCTTCTGGACGCTGCGGGCCAGCAGGGCCGGGAGGCCGCCGTGCTGCTCGTTGACCTCGACCGCTTCAAGGAGATCAACGACACGCAAGGCCATGCGGTGGGCGACCGCGTGCTCACGACGGTGGCGCACCACTGCCAGCGTCTCATCGGTGACGATGGCGTGCTGGCCCGCCTGGGGGGTGACGAGTTCATGTTCGTGCGCATGCACAGCCCCACCGAAGATGGCTGCGACGCCCTGGCCCTGGCAGAGAACATTTGCGGCACGCTGGGCCGCCCTATGACAACAGATGATCTGCGCTTCGAAGTGGGCGCGAGCGTCGGCGTGGCCTTGTACCCTCAACACGGTCAGGCCCTGGATGAGCTGCTGCGGCGCGCAGACATCGCCATGTACCGCGCCAAAATGCAAGGCGGTGGCCACCACCTGCTGTACAACGTGGACATGGGCCTCCAGCTGCAGCGACGCATTGCCGTAGCGGCACGGCTGGAGAAAGCCCTGGCCGTTGGCCGCCTGACCCAGCACTACCAGCCCAAGGTGGTTCTTGACACCGGCCAGTTGTGCGGCGTGGAAGCCCTGGCGCGCTGGCACGACGAGGAATGGGGCTGGGTCAGCCCGGCGGAGTTCATCCACGTGGCCGAGGAGCGCGGCCTCATCATCGCGCTGGGCGACTGGAGCCTGGACACCGCAGCCCGCCAATGGCGCGCCTGGCACGACGCCGGTGTGACGCCGCCAACCACGATTGCGGTCAACGTCTCGGCCGCGCAAATGATGAGCGACGGTTTCGCCGAGCGCGCCCTGGCCATTGTGCGAGCTCACAACGTCAGCCCTCTGGCGATCGAGCTGGAAATCACCGAATCCGCCCTGATGCACGAACCTGCCAAGGCCCGCCGCGTGGCTGCGCGCCTGGTGGAGCGGGGGTTCACCCTGTCCATCGACGACTTCGGCACGGGCTATTCGTCGCTGGCACGGCTGCAGAACTTTCCCGTCTCGCGGCTCAAGATCGACATGTCCTTTGTGCAAGGCATGACCACCAACCCGGACAGCCTGGCCATCGTGACCGCAGTCATTGGCCTGGCCCGCGCGCTGCAGTTGCGCACCGTGGCTGAAGGCGTTGAGTCACAAGACCAGATCGACAAGCTGCGCAGCCTGCAGTGCGACATGGCCCAAGGCTACTTCTTTGCCAAGGCCTTGCCCGCTGCCGATCTGGAACGCGACTGGCTCTCCCGGCCCTCCCGCTGACCCCTCACCGAAAGGACACGCCATGCGGATCAATCAGCCCGTCACCACCACCGAGTTCATGTTCGCCGAGCGGGACACCCTGGTGTCCGTCACCGACACCAAGGGCCGGATCACCTACTGCAACCCCGCCTTCGTCTATGTGAGCGGCTTCGTGCACGAAGAGCTGCTGGGCCAACCCCACAACCTGATCCGCCACCCGGACATGCCAGCCGAGGCTTT
Organism: Paenacidovorax caeni; assembly: GCF_001298675.1. Lineage (GTDB taxonomy): Bacteria > Pseudomonadota > Gammaproteobacteria > Burkholderiales > Burkholderiaceae_C > Paenacidovorax > Paenacidovorax caeni. Next base: position 3,925 of record NZ_CYIG01000082.1, on the reverse strand, counting down.
CCGCGACCTGTGGGACACCATTGTCGCAGGCCTGCCGTGGACGGGGCTGGTGAAAAACCGCCGCAAGAACGGCGACTTCTACTGGGTGCAGGCCAACATCACCCCGCTGCGCGACGGCACGCAGGTGACGGGTTTCCTGTCGGTGCGCACCCTGCCCACGCGCGAGCAGGTGCAGGCGGCCGACGCCCTGTACGCCCAAATGCGCGCCGAAGCGCAGACCGGGCATACCGTGCACACACTGCACCGCGGCACCGTGCAACGCCAAAACTTTGCCGGGCGCCTCGTGCGGCTGCTGCGCCCCTCCACCACGGTGCGCCTGGGGCTGGTGCAGGCGATCCCGGTGGCCCTGGCCGTGCTGCCCGCCAGCCTTGGCGCGCCCTGGTGGGTCACGGGCGGCGTGGCGCTGCTGGCCATCGCGGCATCGGCCCTGGCGGCACGCGCCCTGGCCATTGCACCGCTGAAAGAGCTGGTGCACGACGCCAACCAGCTCGCGTCGGGCGACCTCACGCACGTCGTGCACACCGGTGCCAGCGGCAGCGTGGGCGAGTTGCAGCGCGCGCTGTTTCAGCTCAGCGTGAACCTGCGCACGGTGGTGGGCGACGTGCGCCAAGAAATCGAGCACCTGGAGACGGCGGTGCAGGAGATCGCCAGCGGCAACAACGATCTTTCCGCCCGCACCGAAACGCAGGCCAGCAGCCTGGAGCAGACGGCGGCATCCATGGAGCAGATCAACAGCACGGTGCAAAACAGTGCCGCATCCGCCAGCCGGGGCGCACGCTTTGCGCAAGAAACCTCCGACATCACCCAGCGCAGCAACGACGCCGTGCTGGCCGTGGGCGAGACCATGCAGGGCATTGCCGAATCGTCGCGGCACATCGAAGACATCGTGCAGCTCATCGAAGGCGTGGCCTTTCAGACCAACATCCTCGCGCTCAATGCGGCCGTGGAGGCCGCACGCGCAGGCGAGGCCGGGCGCGGCTTTGCCGTGGTGGCCGCCGAGGTGCGCACCCTGGCCGCACGCACCGCGCAGTCGGCGCGCGACATCAAACGCCTGATTGGCGAGTCCGCCGAGCGGGTGGCCACTGGCGCCACCGTGGCCAGCCAAGCGGGCGACCGCATGGCCGAGGCGCTGCAGGCGGTGCAGCGGGTCAGCGCCGTGCTGGGCGAGATCAGCACCGCCGCCACCGAGCAGCAAATGGGCATCTCCCAGGTGAACGAGGCCGTGGTCCACATGGACTCCATCACCCAGCAGAACGCCGCCATGGTCGAAGAGCTGGCCGCCGCCGCGCAATCGCTGCACGGCCAAGTGCACGGCGTGAGCGACACCATGCGCCTGTTCCGGCTGCAGCGCGGTGACGTATCGCTCTCGCAAATTGACGCCGTAGCACTGCGCCGCGCTGCGCACCCTCAGCAGTTGCTGGACGCCTGAACCCTTGACACCCACCTGAATGCAAGACACCTCACCCGCCTTTTCCTCACCGTGCCTGGTTTCTGATGGTTTTGGCGTTGCCTTTGGGCAGCGCGTCATTCTGGCGGAGCTGGATTTCTCCTTGCCACCCCAGGGAGTCACTGCGCTGCTGGGGCCGGTGGGCTCGGGCAAATCCACGCTGCTGCGCACGCTGGCCGGCCTGAACGACGCGCACCCGCGTTTTCAGCACTGGGGCCAGGTTCTCTACCAAGGCCAGCCCCTGGGGGCCGCGCCCCGCCCGCGGCTGGTGCAACAACATGCGCGGCTCATGATGGCATCCACCCTGGATGCGCTGGCCGAGCATGTGCGCACACGCCTGGGCCTGGCCCCCGGCGAACTGCGGGCCTGGTGCGCTGCGTATGTCGAGCGCATGGGTTTCCCAGAGCTCACCCCATTGCTGGGGCAGCCCACCATGGAGCTCTCGCCCCTGCACCAGCGCGCCGTGGCCATCCTGCGCGAGGCAGCCGCAGCCCCCGCGCTGCTGCTGGTGGACGAGCCCACCGCCGACCTCAGCGACTACGAGGCCTATCTGCTGCTGGAGCTATTGCGCAAGGTGGGCGAAGCAACCGCCGTGCTGCTGGTGCTGCACAACCAAAAGCACGCCCACCAGGCCGCCCAGCACATGCTGCTGCTGGCCGGTGGCCGCGTGCAAGAGGCCCGCGCGATGGAGGACTTCCTGCTGGCCCCGCAGTCCGCCGCAGGCCAGCAGTTTGTGGCCACGGGCAGCTGCGCCCTGCCCGCCCCCGATGCCGACCCCACCATGCTGGCCGACGACGCACCCCTGCCGCCGCCGCTGCCGCCCGCAGCCCTTGCGGCGGTGTCGACCACGGCCCTGAACACCGCAGACGATGCGGCAGATGCCCCGCCCTGCGCCCCGGCCAGCCGTGGCCCCAACGGCTTCGCCTGGCTGGTGCCGGGGCGCTTGGCAGGCACCCCCATGCCGGGGGTGGTCAACGCCATCGGCCACGACCTGGCCTTGCTGCGCCGCTGCGGCATCACCACGCTGATCACCCTGACCGAAAACGATCTGCCCCAGGAGCCACTGGCCCAGCACGGCCTGAAAAACCTGCACCTGCCCATCCGCGACCGTGAGCCGCCCACGGTGGCGCAAATCCAGATGCTGCTCAAGCGCATGGAAATGCTGCTGAACAAGGGCGAAGTGCTGGCCGTGCACTGCCTGGCCGGGATTGGCCGCACCGGCACGGTGCTGGCCGCATGGCTGGTGCGCGAGGGCCTGACCGCCAGCGAGGCACTGCGCCGCGTGCGCCTGATCGACCACCAATATGTGCAAAGCACAGAGCAGGAGTCCTTCCTGCAGGCGTACGAAGACGCCATTTTGCGTAAACTGATTTAACCCCCCAACCCTTTTTGAAAGACAAGAAACCATGTCCCTCGATGCTGCACTCAACAAAGCCGCCTCCCTCGTTCCTGAATGCCTGGCCGCAGGTTATGTGGATACTGAATCCGGAATGCTGCTGGCCATCAAAACGGTGGATTCGCACCCACGTGAAGTCATCGACCTAGTGGCTGCCGCCACAGCCGACCTGTTCAACGGCCCCAACGTGTCGATGATCGAACGCATGTTCAAAAAGTCGCGCGGGGTGGCCGACGACGGGCACCACTACTTCCAGGAAATCATCGTCAACAGCGACAACCTGATCCACGTCTTTCTGCGCGGCAAGATCAACCCCGAGTACGTGGCCGTTTTCGTGTGCCGCCGCACGGCCAACCTGGGCATGGCCCTGACCAAAGCCCGTATCGCCATGCCGGACCTGGAAGCTGCGCTTTGATTTTGCTATCTATTTAATAGCTCCTGGCGCTTATTACATAAGCGCTAGTGTGGTGTCTCAAAAGTAAGCATCAAATAATGGTACTCGCTGCCCGCGCCACAGATGCCAAGATGGTGTCCGCACTTTTATGCCACACGAACGGCTTGGGATCCTCGTTGTGACGATCAATGTATTCCCGTATGGATTGCTCCAGCTGAGCAACGCTGGTGTGGGCGCTGCGCTTGATCCACTGCTCGCTGATCTGGCTAAAGAAACGCTCGACCAGATTGAGCCAGGACGCTGAGGTGGGCGTGAAGTGAACGTGGTAGCGAGGATTGGCTGCTAGCCAGGCCCGCACTGCCTGCGTCTTGTGCGTGCCGTAGTTGTCCATGATCAGGTGGATGTCTTGTTCGCCAGGCACCGCTGCATCGATGGCTTTGAGGAACTGCAGGAATTCCACACTGCGGTGACGGCGCTTGAGCTGTCCTATGACTTTGCCAGTGGCCACATCCAGCGCTGCAAACAGCGACGTTGTGCCAGAGGGTGTGCAGAATTTTGTGTAAACGGACAATCCACCGCCGGCGCGAGCCGGCCTGTCCGTAAGCACAATGAGCACCAAGAAACACGACGTACCCGAAGAACTGCTGTCTGGCCTGCTGGCTAACTACAAGAAGCCTGAAGACCTCAT
>NZ_CYIG01000081.1 GCF_001298675.1 Paenacidovorax caeni | reverse complement strand
GCGTCAAATGGGCGTGCCGCTGGCTCATAACGCCGGAATTTGCCGGCGAATCGAGCTGCCATCGTCGCTTCGATCCGCATCGCGAAACTCAACGTGCCTCAGTCAGCTCGGACACGCAGGCGGACTGGGTTTTGCAGACCTTCCCTAGGCGAGCTAACAGCCTATGGCCACTTTGCCGAGCCCTCACTCTGCGCCTCGGCCACTGTTTCCTACAAAGGCGGCGTGCCCTTGTGCGTCCAGATGGAAGCAAACCAAGCGAACCCCAAGCTAAATGCTTGGAGCGCTTCGTGACGAGCTTTGCAGAAACGCTAGATCGATTCGCAACCTAATTCACAGGAGTTAGAGCCGGAATCGAGCTGACCGAACGGCAGACGTCCGCAGCGTGGCACTCACCGGTCGTTGGAGTGCGGTCGATGAAGGGCGACAACCGCTGCAGAGCCGACTTCAGCATGTGACGGTTGCAGATACTGACCTTCAGAAATCGGTACCTGTCGATTGGTAGAGTCACGGCTGCTGACCAGTGGCGGCAATGCAGCGAGTTCGCGCTGCAGCAGTTCGCCCGGGTTTACGACATCGAGCGCGAGGTCAGGGAGCTCGATGCCACGCTGCGCCGGGACATTCGGCGCAGGCAGACCCAGCCGGTGCTCGACGCCTTGCACGAATGGATGCAGCTGCAGCGCCAGAAGGTGCCGGATGGATCGGCCACCGCCAAGGCACTGGACTACAGCCTGCGGCGCTGGGAGGCGTTGACCCGGTTCGTCGATGATGGCCAACTGCCCGTGGACAACAACTGGATGGAGAACCAGATCCGACCGATCGGCATTGGCAGGAACAACTGGCTGTTTGCCGGCAGCCTGCGTGCGGGCCAGCGGGCGGCGGCGGTGATGAGCCTGATCCAGTCGGCGCGCATGAACGGGCACGATCCGTATGCCTATCTCAGGGACGTCCTCACACGGCTGCCCACGCATAGGGCCAGCCGTATCGAGGAGCTCTTGCCGCATTGCTGGCAACCCGCGACCTGACGCCAGGGCTGGTAGCCTTGGGGAATGAGCACGCTCAAGAAACCTCGGCGCTCCTCCACCCCGCAGCGCGTCTATCAACTGCACGTTGAACTGGAATACCTGGAGCCGGCCATCTGGCGGCGGCTGTGGGTGCCCGACACATTGACGCTGGACAAGCTCGACCGTGTCATCCAGACGGCCATGGGCTGGAAGAACGCGCACCTGCACGCCTTCACCGTGGGCCAGGTGCGCTACGCCGCTTCTGATCCGGACTGGTCCTCCCGCATCGAGACCCGAGATGAGCGTCTGTGTGACCTGGCGGCGGTGCTGGCGGACGGCACCGGCGAGTTCATCTACACCTACGACTTCGGTGACGACTGGCGCCACCGCATCCGGGTGGAGGCCACCTTGGAGCCTGGCGAGAAGAATCGCAGGCCGTTGTGTGTGGCGGGCGCCAATGCCTGCCCACCCGAGGACGTGGGTGGCCCACCTGGCTACAGCGACTTCCTGCAGGCCATCACGGACCCAGTGCATCCGCAGCACCTGGACATGTGGAAATGGAATGGTGGCCCCTTCGATCCAGCGGGCTTCGACCTCAATGGCGTCAATGCCGCCATGCGCAAGCTGCGCCTGTAGTCATCCGGTCAAGATGGGTTGGCCGGACGCTTACGCTTTACCCCAGATCAGAGCCTTCTGGCCGGCGTAGGCCGAGTCGCCGTACACGCGTGTTGATTTCCACGCAGAAGTGACCCACTAACCCCCAGGATTTCCATCTAAATCTGATCCACGTACTAACCCTAGCCTGCTGCTTTCTTAAGCAGCAGGAGACCAGGAGTGATACACGTGGCAACACTGAGTGTCATCAGGCGCTGGGCCCTGCGAGAGCAGTTGTCCATCCGAGAGATCGCCCGCCGCACGGGCCTCTCGCGCAACACCATCCGCAAGTACCTGCGCGCAGGCGAGGCTGAGCCGCACTACGCCAAACGGGTCGGTCAGCTGCTCCTTCAGGATCTTGCTGCGGACGTTGTTTTCGATCGTCTCGGCAATCGACTCCCGGTTGCCCTTCATGTCCCCCAGGCGTTCCGCAATCGCATCGGCAATCCCGGTCTTGACGATCAGGTCCAGCAGACCAACGCCGTCGAACGGCGAAATCTTGCGCGGCGCCTGCGCCTCGATGTAGGTGTCGATGAGGTGGCGCATGTCCGCCTCGTAGGGCTTGAGGTCCAGCGTCTCGCCGGCTGCCTTGCGGATGATCTCGCGCAGGTTCAGGTAGTGCCTCTGCAGGCCCTTCAGGTGTTCGATCTGCTCGGGCGTGTAGCCGGCCGCCTCCAGTTCATCCGCCAGGTTGGCGTAGGCACGCACCAGCGCCACCACCGCCTTGTAGAGCGCCACGCGGTGTGGCTCGCGGGCCTTCAGGTCGTCGGCAATCTCGGTGTTACCGCAGAAGTAGTGGATGTGTTCCAGGTCGCCCTTGGGCGGTTCCACTGGTTCGCACAACAAGGCCAGGGCTTCCACAGCGTCGTCCAGCCGTTCGCGGCCGGCTTCCAGCCGGTCCCTCACCAGGATGTCCGGGTCGCTGCCGCCCGCGCTGTGGTCCAGCTCGGCGGTGTAGACGGCAATCGCCTTCTCCACCTTCTTGAACAAGTCCTTGTAATCGACGATGTGGCCGAAGTCCTTGTCCTCACCGTCCAGCCGGTTGGTGCGGCAGATGGCCTGGAACAGACCATGGTCCTGCATGGACTTGTCGATGTAGAGGTAAGTGCAAGGCGGCGCGTCAAAGCCCGTCAGCAGCTTGTCCACCACGATCAGCAGCTTCATCTGGGCCGGCGCCTTGATGAAGCGGTCCTTGACCTGTTGCTCGTAGGTTTCGGTCTTGGTCTTGCCGGGTTCGGCCACCACGTCCTTCAGCAGCTCGGTGTAGGTGTTGTAGATGAACTGCTTGTCGCTCTCGGTGTTGGCGCCGGTCTCTTCCTTGCTCACGTCCGACGCCTGCGGGTTGTACGACGTGACCACCGCGCAGCGGCCCTTGAACACCGTCTTGCCGAACAGCACGAAGTACTTGCAGGCCTCGTAGATGCTGGACGCCACCAGGATGGCGTTGCCGCGTTCGCTGGACAGCCGAGGCTTCACGGCGAAGTCGTGAATGATGTCCATCACGATTCGGTCCATGCGGGCGCGTGAGCTGAGCACGTTCTGCATCGTGCCCCACTGCTTCTTCAGCTCGTCCTTCTGCCAGTCGTTCAGGCCTTTGGCCTTGGCCTCGAACCACTGGTCGATCTGTTCGTTGTTGCCCAGCTTCTGGTCGATGTCGCGCGCTTCGTACACCAGGTCCAGCACGACGCCGTCTTCCACCGCTTCGGCGAACTTGTAGGTGTGGATGTAGCCGCCGAACACCTCCAGGCTGGTCTGCGCATCGCTCTTGAGCAGTGGCGTGCCGGTGAAGCCGATGAACACCGCGTTGGGCATCATGGCCTTCATCAGCCGGTGCAGCTTGCCGCCCTGGGTGCGGTGGCACTCGTCCACGAAGACGTGGATCTCGCCCTGCGTCTGGCTCGGCTGCGCGGCCAGGTCGCGGATGAAGGCCTCGAAGTCGTCCACATCACGCCGGCCGAACTTGTGCACCAGCGAGCACAGCAGGCGCGGATTCGGCTGCGCCAGTTGCGCCATCAGGTCACGGCCGCTCTTGCTTCTCTGGATGACCTGACCAGCGTCTTTGAACACCCTGTCGATTTGCTCGTCCAGCTCTTCACGGTCGGTGATGATGGCCACGCGCGCGGATGGCTTGTTCTCCAGAATCCAGCGCGCCAGCAGCACCATCAGGATGCTCTTGCCCGCCCCCTGGGTGTGCCAGATGATGCCGCCGCGCCGCTGCTGCACATGCGCCTGCGCCGCCTTGATGCCGAAGTACTGGTGCACCCGTGGCAGCTTCTTGATGCCGCCGTCGAACAGCACGAAGTCGTGCACCAGCTCCAGTAGCCGGGCCTTGCCGCACAGCTTGGCCAGGTACTTGTCGAGCTTGTAGCCCGCGTTGTCGGCCTCGTCTTCCTTCCAGTTCAGGAAGTACTTTTCCTGCGTCTCGATGGTGCCGTAGCGCAGGCCTTCCGAGTCGTTGCCCGCCATCACCAGCTGGATGGTGCTGAAGAACCAGTCGTTGAACTCTGGCAACTGGTTCGACAGGCACTGGCGGATGCCTTCTCCCAGGCCCACACAGCTGTTCTTCAGCTCCAGCACACCCACCGCAATGCCGTTGAGGTACAGCACGATGTCGGGCCGGCGCTCGTGGGCTTGAGCGAGCGCACGATGTGCAGCAGGTAGGCGTAGTCACCCTGCTTATCGGGCGGGGTGCCGAAGCCCTTGAAGCGCTCGTACTTGTCGCCGCCCAGGCCGGTGCTCCAGCGCTTGTCGGAAAACGGCGGGTTGGCCACCACGTAGTCGAAGGTCTTGAGCTGGTCGCCGTCGAGGAACTTGGGGTCGGCCAGCGTGTTGCCCTGCTCGATGACCGCACCGGGGTTGTGGTGCAGGATCATGTTCATGCGGGCCAGGCCGCTGGTGACTTCTTCTTTCTCCTGACCGTAGACGCTGACGGCCGTGGGCGCGGCCTCGGCCACCTTGAGCAGCAGCGAGCCGGAGCCGCAGGTGGGGTCGTACACCGTGGTGTCGGGGCTGGTCCTGGCCTGGGCAATGCCGAGCACCTGGGCCATGACGCGGCTGACCTCGGCGGGGGTGTAGAACTGGCCCTTGCTCTTGCCACTTTCGGTGGCGAAGTGGCGCATCAGGTAGGGGTGGGGTCAGATCGCCGGTTCGTCACCAATGGCTCGGGTCCTTCTCCGGTGGCCAACACACCTTGTTCTCTGCGACGGAAGTTTCGGCCCGATGGTGTTTGGGCTGAATCAGATGCGTTGGCGTTGCTCACTTCTTGATCCTAAGGCCACTGGCTGGCTGTGAAGGCGACGCTCTAGGGTGCTTGCTACGACCGCACACTCCGAGATATGTGTAATAAAAGCACATTGTGTAATATACGAACATATGTGGATGCCCAAGTCTCAGTCAGAGCTCATCAGGACGGCGCGCGGCGAGCGCTCCCAGGCGGAGTTTTCGAAGGCGCTCGGTTGTGATCGCTCTTGCCTGTCCCGCTATGAACGCGAGACCCTGGGTGCGCCCCCTCATGTGATCACGCGATGTCTGCAGATCGTGGCCGCCATGCCGCAGACGTCCGACCTGAAAGGTCGTCCGGTTGACCGAGCCTTGGACCTGGCGCGGCAGGCTGTCGCCGAACTGGAGCTGCTGCAGGCGCTGCCTGCTTCGGGGAGAAGCAAGTGATGAGGTATGACGTTGTGCAGCCGATGCCGGACGAGCCGGCGATCGCCCACGCTGGCCGTATGGCCATGTTCATGGGACTCGATAGCCCGGCGGAGTTTGACCGGTGGCTTGCCGATGCCCTGAAGGCGCAAGCGCCACAACGCAGCAAGGTGCCGCGTCTGGAGCAGCTGGCCTTGGTGGTGGGTATGGACCCGCAGTTCTATGCCCAGCAACACAGCATGATGGGCGTGCTGAGGGTCGCAGCTCGTGCGGCAACGTTGCATCCGTATGGATCGCCGCAAGCCACGGCTTACAGCAAGCGTTTGGGCATGCTGACCCAGAAGCCATACGCCTGCATTTGCCCCCAATGCGCTGAGGAGGATCTTCAACACTGGCACTTCAGCTGGTTCAGGCGCTCACACCACTTGGCGGGTATCGATGCATGCGTCGTGCACAAAACGCCCTTGCTCAGGGTCACATCCAGCACGGCATGGATGCAGCTTCCACACCAATGGCTTGCTGCAGGCGAGGTCCAACCCGAGAGATTTGGCGCTCGGGCGCCGACTGACTTCGAAGCCAGACTTGGGGAAGTGGCCTGCGCCATGTTGCAACGCAAGGGGCCATTGCCATCGCTTGAGCTTTTCAGCGCGTTGTCCACGCGAGCCAAACATTTGGGCATCAGGGCCAGCATCAAAGGCGTAAGACCCAACCTGAGCGACTGGGTGAGACTGACAGCGCCAGACGAATGGATTTCCGTGCATTGGCCGGAGTTGATGACCAAATCAACCGGCGAGTTCTTCTTCAGCCTGGACAGCGTCCTCGGTTCGCGAACGGTGCCATCGAGTGGTTTTGCCTATCTGACCGCCATCACGGTCTTGTGGGACAAGACTGATGAAATGCACCAGGTGCTCTCGACGTTGGAGGCCAGCCCCAGGATGGGCGTGTCCGAATTTTTGTGTAAACGGTTCGGACTTCAATTGACGGAGATGCGGTCTCCGAACTGAATGGTAAATCGGGTCAGCGCGGCCTTCCAATCTCGGATGGGCATGGTCCACTTCTGGCTGATGTTGCGCAGGGCCAGGTAGAACAGCTT
>NZ_CYIG01000080.1 GCF_001298675.1 Paenacidovorax caeni | reverse complement strand
AGCTCCCCGGCATTCTTTGGACTTTCCAAACACGTCCGAAAGGCCCCAAATGCACCTTGCTGCACACACCCAGACCACCAGCCCGGCACCCACAAGGCCCGCGCGCCTTCTGCGCTTGTCCGAAGTGGAAATGCGTTGCTCGCTCAAGAAATCGGCCATTTACGCAGCCATGGCCGCCAAAACCTTTCCCGCCGCCGTGCGCTTGGGCAACCGTTGCGTGGCCTGGCACGAAGCCGAGATTGATGCCTGGATCGCCAGCCGCAGCCGCGTGAAGGGCGTGCAATGAGCCGCGCAACGATGGACGCACACAGCACCCTGGGCGCGCCCGCCATTGTGCGGGCCATTCAGTGCGCCATGGTCGACCACTTGGAAGGCGCTGAATACGTGATTGATGTCGCCAAGCCCATGCAGCAGGCCGCCTACCTGCAAGGCTGTGCCGTCATTCATGCAGCCGCGCTGCAGGCTGCAGCCACCACCCATGCCGCCGACACCATTGCCGCCGCCCTGGATCGTTTGGCCGCAGCCCTTACCACTTTGAAAGGTGGAGTCGATGCAAACCAACCGTACCACCATTGAAGCCCAAGCCCAAGCCCAAGCCATGGCCGCAGCCGCCCGCGACCGTGAGGAGAACCGCTTACGCACTGCCGCCCGGATGGCCAGCCTGAAAGCAAAGCGCAAACCCCTGCTGTTGTTTCGCCAAGGGAGCGCAAAAACCGCTTTTGAAGTGCTGTTCGAGTGGCCGGGCGTTTTGTCGGTTTACGACAGCACGGGCCGCCTGTTGGCGCAGTCTGTGCCGGGTGACCCGTTTGCATTGGGCGGCTGGCATGGCCCCGGGGGCTGGCAAGGCGCTCCGGCTGTTGGGTATTCCAGCCACGGAGATTCACAGCCTTAATCATGCACAACAACCACACCAAGCACACCCCTGACACCATCGCCGCCGCCCTGAGCTTCATCCCTGCCACCCTGCCGGGCGACGAATGGAAGCGCATGGGCATGGCCGTTAAAGACCATTTCCCCAACGAAACCGGCTTCGACTTGTTCGACACTTGGAGCAGCACTGCCCCCTGCTACAAACCCAGGGAATGCCGCGCTGTCTGGAACTCGTTTGATGACTTCGGCCCCGTCAAGATTGGCACCTTGCTGCGCCTGGCCAAGTCTTACGGGTTTGTCATCCCCAAGCCTGACCAAACCGCCCCCCGCCCCAGCCCAGCCGAACAAGCCGCACAGCGCGCCCGCGCCCAAGAGGCTGCGGCTGCAGAAGCTGCCCGCCGCGCTGCCGAACATGAGGGCGCCGCCGCTGAGGCCCAAGCCTATTGGGAGGGCAATTGCACCGACGTAACCGACCCAGGCCAGGCCCCCTACCTGGCACGCAAGGGGGTTTTGCCGTTTGGCGTGCGCTTCGATCGTTCCAGCAAAGAGCTGGTGATTCCCCTGCGCGATGCTGCAGGCAAGCTGTGGAACGTGCAACGCATTGCACCCAGCAAGCCCGAACGCGGCCCAGACAAACTTTTCATTCGAGGGGCCAAAAAATCAGGCCTGTGGCACCTGCTGGGCCAGCCCGAGGGCGCCGCCGTGGTGTTGGTGGCCGAGGGCTACGCCACCGCCGCCAGCCTGCATGAAGCCACGGGCCTACCCGTGGCCGTGGCCTTTGACGCGGGCAACCTGGCACACGTGGCCAAGACCCTGCACCAGCAGCACCCCGGCGCGCTGCTGGTGGTGTGCGGCGACGACGACCGCGCCACCGAAGCCCGCACCGGCACCAACACGGGCCGGGTGAAGGCACAGGCCGCCGCGCAGGCCGTGGGCGGCCTGGCCGTGTTCCCTGTGGGGCTGGAAGGCGAGGCCAGCGACTTCAACGACATGCACCAGGCGCAGGGCCTGGGGGCGGTGCGCGCTGCCGTGGAGGCCGCCGTGCTGGCGGCGCAGCAAGCGCAGGCAAGCCAGCCCCCGGCCAAGCCCGGCAAGCCGCGCCAGCGCCCGCCTGGTGGGGCTGACGATGCCGCAGGGGCTGGTGACGAAGCTCCGCGCCTCGATGCCTTCACGGTCGATGACACGGGCGTGTACTTCCACGGGCGCGATAAGGACGGCAACGCCGCGCGCCCGCTGTGGCTGTGCGGCCGCCTGGACGTGGTGGCCCTCACGCGCGACCAGGACGGCCAGGGATGGGGCTACCTGCTGCAGTTCGCAGACCCGCTAGGCCGCCCCAAGCAATGGGCCATGCCCGCGCGCATGCTCTCGGGCGATGGTGGCGAATACCGCGCCACGCTGCTGAACATGGGCCTGCGCATCGCCACTGCACCCGCGTGCCGCAACCGCCTTACCGAATACATCCAGACCCGCAACCCCGAAGAGTTCGCCAGTTGCACCGACCGCACCGGCTGGCACACCACCGAGGGCGGCGCCGCCTACGTGCTGCCCCACGAAACCATTGGCGACGATGCCGAGCGCATCGTGTTCCAGAGCGACAGCCAAATGGAGAACACCTTTCGCGTGCGCAAGGATGCCGCCGCCTGGCGGGAGCGCATTGGCCGCCTGTGCGCGGGCAATAGCCGCCTCATGTTCGCCGTGGCCTGCGCCTTCGCCGGGCCGCTGCTGCGCCCGGCCAGCCTGGAGAGCGGGGGCTTTCACCTGCGGGGCGACTCCAGCAGCGGCAAGACGACCGCGCTGCGCGTGGCCGCCAGCGTGAACGGCGGCCCCAGCTACATGCAGCGCTGGCGCACCACCGACAACGCCCTGGAGGCCACAGCCGCCCAGCACTGCGACGCCCTGCTGATCCTGGACGAACTGGCCCAGGTGGAGGGCAAGGTGGCGGGCGAGTGCGCCTACATGCTGGCCAACGAGCAGAGCAAGGCCCGTGCTACCCGAGGTGGCGCGCCCCGTGCCCGCCTGACCTGGCGCCTGCTGTTTCTCTCTGCCGGTGAATTGGGCCTGGCTGACCACATGGCCGAGGGCCAAAAACGCGCCCGCACCGGCCAGGAGGTGCGTATGGCCGACATACCCGCCGATGCCGGGGCGGGCATGGGTGCTTTCGAGTGCATCCATGGCCAGGCCAGCGCCGCCGCCTTCGCTGCCCACCTGGGCCGGGAGGTGCAGGCGTGCCACGGCGCGCCAGGCCGGGCTTTCATCGAATGGGCCTGCAGCCATTGGGGCACGCTGGCCAGGCGCTTGCGCGATGGCGTGCAGGCACTGGCCGGGCAGTGGGCACCACCCGGCGCCTCGGGCCAGGTGCAGCGCGTGGCGGCCCGCTTTGCCTTGGTGGCCATGGCGGGCGAGCTGGCCACCGAGGCGGGGCTGACTGGCTGGGAGCCCAGCGAATCCGAATGGGCGGCCCGTGCGTGCTTTGATGCCTGGCTGGCCGCCCGTGGCGGCGCAGGCAATGGCGAGGTGGCCGCCATGCTGCGCCAGGTGCGCCGGTTCCTGGAGGCACACGGGGAAGGCCGCTTTACGTGGTGGCACCGCGCCGCCGATGACCACAACGCCAAGACGCTGCACCGCGCCGGGTTCCGTCGCATGGTGGGTGCGGATGGCAAGCCCATCAAGAACGATGCAGAGCATGAGCGGGAGTATGGGCCGCGTATGCCTGCCACCCTGGCCGAAGGCGTGAGCGTGGAATTCTTCGTTCTGCCCGAGACGTTCAAGAGCGAGGTGTGCCAAGGCTTCGCGCATGAAGCCGTGGCCAAGGTGCTAGCCGAGCATGAATGCCTGGTGGCCGATGCCGGGCGCTACACCGTCAAACCCCGCTTGCCTGGTGTAGGGCTGACACGCTGTTACCACATCAAGCCCGAGATTTTTGCCCTCGACCTGTGAGGCCGGGCGCGCCCGGAGGGGGCGGGGCAGGAGCTTTTTCCGCGCGCAGCACCAGGAAAGTAGGTTCTCCCGAGCGAGTTCGCATGAGGGTAATTCGAGCCCCTTGGTGTGTGTAGTCAGTCCTAGGGGAACTAGGTCAACTTTTGCATTCAACCCGACCGATTACGGTCAATTTTTGAGGTTTGGTAAACATGACCCAGAAAGAGCTAGCCCAGGCTTTGGGCATTTCCCCCGGTATGGTTTCACGCCTGGCCAAGCGTGGGATGCCAACCGACTCCCTGCAGCGTGCACAGCGCTGGCGTAAGCGCCACCTTGAGCCGGGCCGCGTGAAGGGTGCCCGCTTTGATCCCAACGCCGTGCTGGATGCTCAAACACACGCCCCAGCCCGTGAGCAAAGCCCAGCCGCAGCCCCTTCGCCCATTGAAAACCTGGTGCGCCTGGCTGCAAAAATGCAAGCCCTTGCCCAGGCCGCGAATGCCGAGCTGATCGAGGTGGGCGGGCGCGGTGAGTTGGTGGACTTGGAGCCGCTGCGCTGCGCCCTGCGGGAATGGCCAACCGAAGTCGTCGCGCTCGCCCCGCCCATGCCGCTGCGCGTGTGGCTGGCACTGAATGAATTTTGTTTGCCCAGGCGTTCCCCCCTGTGGCAATACCCAAACCGGGATGAGCCCATGGGCATTGCGCGCCTGGCGCAGGTGGCAGGCATCGCATCAAACGGGACATCTTTTTTTGTGTCGGCTTGCGACGATCCCGAGCGCTACGACTGGCGCAATTGGGGGGGCGAGGATTGATGAACGCCATAGAAATCCTCGTTTGCCTGGCCACAGGTCAGGCTGTGACCCAGGAACAGGCCCGGGCTGCCTTGTTCAGTGGCTGCGCTGGCACCGACCGCCCGGCGCGTGTGCGTGCCAGAAATCGCGCCTTGCGAGAGGCTGGCGAAATTCTGGCCATCGACAGCCCCTGTGCTTGGGTGCTGGCCCAGCGTCTGGAGGCTGCCATTGCCCGATTCAGCACACGCACTTGGCCACTGCTGCGCGTTGGGATACACCGTGGCGAGCTTTCCCCCGTTGACGCTGCGCTGTACCGGGCATTTTTGACAGGCGAGCGCGTGCCCACAACACAGCGCCGCCTCTACGACCTGCTGAGCTGACAAGATAGGCCGGACATTTCAGCAGCACGCGGACACCATAGCGGCATGATTTACGAAACAACCCCCAAGCAAAACGCTGAAATCCTGGCCGCTGCCGCTGACAGCGTTGCCGTGGCAATCGGCGCTCGCGTGAAAAACCCCCACCCTCTGGCTGTGGGCCTGAACCTGCAAACCATTGCGAAAACTTGCGCCCTGGCGACACAGCCGCGCCGTGAGTGGGAAACCGAAATGAGCGTGATGGGCCGAGGCATGAACACCGATCTTTTCGGCAAAACCTTGGCCGCAGGTGCCCGGCAGTTGGCGCTTCAAACCTACGACGCCCAGGCCGCCGAACATTTGACGTTCACCGTCCCATTCGATGTGAAGAATTTCAACCCGGTGGAAATCGTCGCAGCCGATGCCCAGGGCGTGGCGCTGGAGTTGCTGGGCGAGAACGCCGAGGTGGCTACGGGCGTTGCGATTCTCGACGCTGGCAACGCCACCGAGGTGCGCCTACACACCTTCGCCAAAAACGTAGGCGTTTCGCGCCGCGATGTCGTGAATGATGATTTGCAACTTTTCAGCGCGTTCGTCGCTGGCTTGGGTGGCAGTGCTGCCCGCCTGGAAGCCGAGCTGGTGGCCAAGGCCTTAGAGGGCAACCCGTTGATGGACGATGGTGCCCAGGCATTTGCTGAAGCTCACAACAACGTGGAAGCCGTGGCGTTGGATGCCGAAGCCCTTGGCCGTGCCATGGCCAAATTGCGCAACCAACGCACCCCGGGCGGGCAATTGGCTGGGCTGCGTGCCCGCTTCCTGGTGGTAGCGTCTGACGTTGAATTTTTGGCGCGCCAGTTGCTGAAAGATTCCGGCCTGGCTGATGTTGTGGTTGTGGCCGTGCTGTCCAATCTGCCCGAAGGCCGTTGGTACTTGTTGGCTGATCCACTGGCTTGCCCTGTGGTGGCTGTTTTGCGCTTGGCCGGTAGCACCTCTCGCATTCTGGTGGAGCCGCACAAAATGCCCATTCACACCGACAGCGCCGGGGTGCGCGTGCGTTGTGACACTGGCGCGGCAATAGTGCGCCGTCAAGGCATTGTGCGTGGGGGCACCGCCTAAAAGTTTTGGTGTGGTAAAGCCGATGTCAGTCGGCACCGTGGCGTTTGGGCGGCTGACCAAGCGCCAAGGGTTACAACGGACGCCGACGCGCTGCAAGTAACCCGCTTCCTCCCTCTTTCCGATTCACCCGCCCGGCCCTTGCGCCGGGTTTTTTGCGTTTGGGAAATGCCGCAAACGCCCAAGCACGCAAAGCCCCACCAGCCCAGGGCAACCCCTTGCCCGGCAAGCGATGGCCGCGCCTGGCGCGTTCTGGTGGCCAGCCCTTGGCCGGGTGCGTGCCACCGTGCGCCTGATCCAGCCGGGTGCGCTTCCCCGGAGTGCTGCTGTTCTGGTGCTTTTTGCTATCAATGAAATAGCTGCTTGCGCTTGCCTGGCGTGGCCAAGAGGTCGATTCGCCTTCAAACGCTGCAGCACGCAAAGCAGCGCCAACCCAGGGCAACCCCTTGCCCGGCGAGCGATGACCGCGCCTGGCGCGTTCTGGTGGCCAGCCCTTGGCCGGGTGCGTGCTGCGCGTGCGCTCGATCCACTGCCCGGCGCTGGTGGCCAGGGCTGTGCGCAACCCGGGGTTGCCGGGCTGCTTGGGCCGTGCTGCTGCTGCCGTGCTGCTGGCCAGCCATTGGCCGGGTGCGTGCCACCGTGCGCTCGATCCAGCTCAATGCACTGCCCG
>NZ_CYIG01000079.1 GCF_001298675.1 Paenacidovorax caeni | reverse complement strand
CACGACCTGGTTCATCTCTTCAAGGAAGACCTCTTTGCGGGTTTTCTTGGGCAGGGGGTCAAGGCCAAGCGTGATCTGATCCATGTCCGTGATCGTCGGTCCTCATCAGGCTCTGCGCCAGTCGGAATGACCAGGGGTTTTGCAGACCTTCCCTAGGGCAGAGGAAGATGCTCGTGGGCAAGGGGAGTATTTCAGCAGCCTGCTAGCAGGCTGCTGAAATACTGCTGGAGAACTCAAAAAATGACGACTTTGAGGGTGCCTCCCCCCTCACCGGGTTCGAAATAATCGCTTGTAGGCCGTTTTACGCGGTCGATGTTCTTGGCTGTCGATGGTCAAGCCAGTATTTCAGCAGCCTGCTAGGCGAGCCGTACAGCCTAGATGCGCTGTGCGAGCGCTACCAAATTGAGGCCCCAGAGATTGCAGATTCATATACGGTGCGAAGCGCAAAAATTATCGGATTACTCTATTTTTCCGCGATGCAAGCGCAAAGTGACCCATGCAAATGAAAGCAAATATACTTTTTTCATAATATTTTTACCAACCGCACTTCGAAATAAAAAATCAATCACCAAAACCAAAAATCTATCCAATTCTTTTATTGAAAATTGGCAGCCTTCCATTTTTCAACTTGCACTCCGTTTGAAGATAAACCTCAACCAAGGGTACGAGATCCGGGTTTGATATCTCAATAATACCCAATCGAATTTTTCCACTTCTTACTTGACCAATATAACCCTCATCAGACGCCCCCTTGATTAGCTTTCCATCCGGAAACTCAAACCACCCGTCCTCAAGCCTCTTTGGCGTTCCAACATGATCCCAAACCCTGTTGTGCAAATTGTATTTTGCAGCTTTGCCAATATACAAAACCTCGCCACTTTGCGAATAAAAAAAGTAAACCCCACTCTTTGATCCAACCCCATCCCCAGAAATTAATATCCCCTCGTTACCCGAAACACTCCAATCCCCTATAAATGGTCGCCCCTCACCAAAGGAATAATTAACATCAACCCCCAAAAAAACCTCAGGCAACTTGCGCATCAATTCCCGAACAGCATCAAAAACTTTTCCAGCAGCCATTTGAAACCTCTAAATTTGAAATTTATTCCCAACCGCAATGATCAAGTACATCAGACAGTTACACGAAATGAAACCAAATTGATCATATCATAATTAGCTTGCACATCAACCAAACCATCACTCTGCAAAAACACGTAACTTTTCCGCAGCGTCGCAAGCGCAACATCTTTTTCTGCGCCTGCACAGTGAGGGTGAACAATCTCTAAACCCAGTTGCTGACTGGTGGCAAAAACCTTGTCTTGCCAATAAGCTTGCCACTTCCCGCGCTCCTCTAATTTTTCGATTTGCAGCATGAAACTGAGTTGGTGCTTGTCGTCGATACGCAGAAAAAAAATCCCGCCATCAACCACCTGGTGCCCCATATCGAAAAATTCGTGACTTGTACGGGCGATGAGATCTACGAAACGCCCACGGCGGCCATTGCCAAAGCGCAAATACAAATCATGGCAATAACCGACCCACTGCGCCCATTTCCACTCAGCTGGCGGCATGCGAAGGAAACCATGCGCTTCGCTCTCCAATTGCAGTAGGTATTTCTTAAAATCAGAATACGTATCGCTTTCCACCTCTGCCCGCACACCAACGGGACTGGAGAACAAACGAAGCAAATCCCGACGATCAATCAGTGGGAATCCTTGATCTGCCAGACTTCGAATGTCATCTATCCCATCTCGGCAATCATAAGAAAATTTACAAACCCGACTGGATGAAATATTGTAATCGCCTGAAATTTTAGAAAGATTTTTCTGAATTTCGTCGAGCGCATGTTCATGCAGATTTCCACCATTAATCGCCAGCGCGATGTTGTCATTCAATATAAACCACAAACTATACTCACTATTCAGCACATACGTAACATCAGCCACTGTATCAATTTTCAAATCCATTTGAAAATTATTTCTGGAGCACACCAACGCCAGAAATGATTTTGCGGCCGCGTACAAATTGGGTTTAATACTTTTATTCGACTCAATCGCCCATTTCAAAAACCAACGCAAAAAATTTTCCTCTGGAAAACAAGAATATTCAGACGCAAAAAAATTTGGGACCATACCTATTTCCTATTCAGAGTGAGTTTTTCAAGAATGCTTTTCTTACGATTCAACAGCCGTTTTTCGGATATTTCTGACAGCCTCCCCGAATCCCCTGAGCCACCATTCCAGCATGGCACTATCCACCACCGTGGCCGATATCTGCATCCATTCACCGTTCAGCACCTGCACGTCTTGATCGCGTGATAACGGGGTTTCTGTCAGGTGGAAGCCTGCCTCAGTTTCAATTTCGAACGTGAGGCGCACTTTCTCGCCATATCCAAAACCAAATCGCCCATCGGCGTCATATTGGGCGAGGTCAAATTCCTTTGGTCGCTCAAAACTCAAGGTGGAGGCCTGCGCCTTGCGGATGCGGTGCAGGGCCAGGCTGCGTTCGTTGTCAAAGTCTTCAAAACGGCACACCAGGTACAGGCGCGGGCCTTGCTGGGCCAGCCCCAGGGGCATGACCTTGGCTTGCTGGCGCTTGCCAGCGGCGTTCTGGTAGTCCAGCTCCAGCCAGCGGTTGGCGTACAGCGCCTCGCTCACCTCTTCCAGCACGCCGGGGGCGATGGTGGGCGGCAGCAGTGGCTGACTGGTGGCAACCACCCGCACCTTGTGTTGCCATTCACGTTCCAGGGAGGTGGACTGGGGGTTGTCCGGGTAGCCGTCGAGGTTGCGCCGCGCCTGGTCAAAAAAGCCCGACATGGACTGCATGAGGCGCGGGGGCAGCAGGTTGCGCAAGTGTTCTTGCGCCAGTTGCAGCAACAAAGATTCTTGGGGTGTGAGGTGCGACACCGCCATGCCACGCGACGCTTCCTGCCACCGAAAGCCGTAGGGTTTGCTGCGGTCGTCACGCTCTATGTCGAAATGCTCGCTGAAGGTTTCAAGCATGCGCTGGATGGTTCGCAGATCCCGATCCATGCCAGCGTTTTGGAGCTGTTCTTGTAGCTCCCTCGCAGTGATTTTGTTTTTGCGGGGGATGCGGCGTAATAGCTCTAGCGCCAGCAGCAGAGTTTCCAGGGTGTCTGGGCGTTTCGCCATGTCATGGGGCTTTCTTCGTCAAGGTGTTGGCGGTGAAGGCCGCCCACAGGCGCACCATGGCCCAGGTGTCGAGATGGCAATAGGCCAGCAACTGGTCTTGCAACTCGACTTTGCGCTCGGCGGTGGTGGTGGGGGCAATAGCCTCCAGGTAGGCCTGCTGCGCCATGCCGCCGTCTTGCACGCCGTCCAGGTCGCTGTAGCGCAGGTCTGGGCACAGGGCAGGCAGCACGGCCTTGATGCTCCAGCTGCCCTGCTGGCTGGGGTGGTAGTAGTGCTGGCGCGCGATGGGCAGCAGATCCACCACACGCTCGTTCAGTGCCAGCAGGTGCGGGGCCAGGTCGGCAAAGCGCTCAGCCAGTTCACGGATGCGAGTGGTCTCAAACGCGGCGTTGTACACAAACACGGGGCCTTGGGTTCCGCAGGCCGCAACAAGATCCTGGGCAAACGCGCGGCAAGGGTTGTGGCCCGACAGATCGAGAAACGCGGTGTGGGTGGCGTGTCCCTCGGGGTCCAGATGGTGCACGCTGAACTGGAAAGGGATTTGCTGATAGGGCCGCGTGCCAGCCCAGATGGGCACAGCGAACTGAATGGTTTCAAAGTCGATGAAGTACGCGGGCAACGGGTGGCCCGACAGCGCCTGCGCCGCGCCCGCTTGGTCAAAGAAAGCCTGGCCCGACAGCGTGGCGTGCTTGACGCGCAGTTGCAGCGGGTTGAGCAGGTCATCGGGCAGGTCACGCAGTTCCGCCACGCCGTGCGCCTGCACATGGTCTTGCACCGCCTGGCCGGGGCGCGGCAGCCAGTGGATGGGGTGCTCGGCCTGTGGTTCCAGGCTGGCGCAGTGGTTGTAAAAGCCGCACTCAAAGGGGTGAAAGCACTGAGCACCGGTGGCCAAGGTCGGTGCACTTGCGCGCTGCACCACGGCCTGGGCTTGTTCCACCCAACCTTTCACCTCATCGGCGCGGGCAAAGGCTTCTTCGCTCAGGTCGCTTTCACGCAGCAAGCCCTGGTAGTCGCCCTGGCCAGGGTAAGTCCAGCCACTGTCGATGTGCGCCACCGCAATCGCGGTAAGTGCGAGCCCGGCCTCTCGCGCCACGCAGGCCTGGATGGCGGCGTCATCGCGGTGGTAATCCTTGACGCTGGTGGACGATTTGACTTCCACCATGCGCCAGCCAAGCTGATCGCCTTCATCGCTGGGCAGCAGCACATCGGCAAAGGCCAGCGCACCGCCCGCACGAAAACCTGCCTCAAAAATAGGGTGGCGGCTGTGGGTCAGCAGGTCCTGGGTGCGGGCAAAGGCGGCGTCAAAGCCTTCGACCTGTGGATCGATCAGCTCTCCCAGGCTTTGCGGGTCATACAGCTGGCGGGCAATGTCACCTACTTGGTGACCCGTGGCAAAGCTGGCAACTGCAGGGCCAGAGTCCGCGCGCAGTTCGGGCTGGCGCACCTCCAGCCAAAGGCGTTTGGGGCACTGGCGAAATGCCAGAAGTTTGGATTTGGAGAGGGGGCGCATAGACAAGCAGAGAGGTATGGCGCGAGCCGCTCAGCAGGCCACCGCTTTGCTGGCGATGAAGATCAGAGAAAAGTTGTCCGGCGCCCCGGCCCTGATCACCGCTTTGCGCAGTATCTGGGCTTGCGCCAGCGCAGAGGTGCCCGGCACGATCAGTTGCTGCAGCGATGCACTGTCCAAGGTGTCGTGCACCCCGTCGGTACACAGCAGCAAGGCATCACCCGACAAAAAGGGGGCAACGCAGTGGTGGATGTCAAAGTCAGCATCCTCGCTGTCCGCCGCCAGGCAAGAGTCCAGCGTGTTGTAGACGTTGGCGTATTCCTCGCCTTCTTCAGCCTCGCCACGCGCAATCATGCCGTTGAGGACGGTGTGATCGCGTGAAAGTTGCTGCCACTCGCCCTGTACGGAAAGGCGGTACACCCGGCTGTCACCCACGTTCATGACCGAACATTGCTCACCCTGGATTTGTACCGCCGCCAGCGTGGTGGCCGATCCGATGGTTTCGCCATAGGCTAGCCGATCACACAGGCGGCCGTGAATGCGCCGCACCAGGCCTTTATCAAACGTTACGCCGCCTGGTATGGCTGCGGCCAATTCTTCCAACACCGCACGGCTGGCACGCTCTGCGTGGGGGGTACCACCTAAACCATCGGCCACGGCCAGTGAAACTACGTCGGCCTGCGTTTGCAGGCCAGCGGGATGCAGGTTGCGTGACTGAATGACTTCCACACTGTTCCAAAGCGCGTCCTGCTGCACGGGGAAGCGCCAGTCTGTGCCTTGGTGCTGGGTGTAGGCAATGTCCAAAATCATCGCAGTCCTTTCCGTGGTGGCGACCGAAAACAGCCCGAGGGCCGCTTGTCGCCATTATTGCGATGGGTGCGACAAAATATGTCGCACAAGGGCAGCAACTGGCCGCTCGCGCGAAGGTTTATCACTGCCTACAACAGGCTTCTTTTGATGGCCAGTACCTCTAACGATGTGCACTCGGTCTCCGATTTTGAGCCCATGGCGCGCGAATCTGCCTCAGCGTTAGAAATCAAGACGGGCTCATAGACTGCGCGCCCCTGCCCACCCCCTCCAACTGAAGGGCCAAGCCGTCAATGCAGGCGCACAGCGGTTTGCTGGGCCAGCAGATCGCACAGCAGCTGCGGGTTGTGGGGCGATACGGGGTACAGGGTGGCAGTTAATAAGGTGCGCAAGCCTTGCTCTTGGCGCTCACGCAACAGCTCTGCAAAGGCCTGCTGTGCTTGGGGCATACCCCACAGGCGGTCGGCATCGTCCAGTGCCAAGAAGTCGTGGCTGGCAAAGCGCTGCAATACGGAAGCGATGTCTGCAAAATGCAATCCTGCGGCCACTTCCTGGGCCCATTGGGTGGAGGACAGGCAGGCAATGCTGTCAATCCAAAAGTTGCGCCTTGCGTGTTGAGCCAGTGCATGCAGCAGGTGCGTTTTTCCGCTACCTGGTGAACCGGCCAGCACCAGAGTGACGGGTGTCGGGCGCTCTTGCTCGACAAAGCGGATACCTAGCGCACGCGCATGTTGACTGTTGGGGCGAGGCGCGAAGCTGGCCAGGGTCCAATGACGGCGGGGGTGGTAAAGCATGTTGCGCTCCTCTTGCTGGAGACCGCAGCTTACGGTTGAGCTACGACGAACTGCGTCGCATGGGCTGAGGAAGATGCTCGTGGGCAAGGGGAGTATTTCAGCAGCCTGCTAGGGCTCAGAGCCTGTTCACGATCTTTTCATAGTGCCCGTTGCCCCGCAAAGGTGGCAGGTGCAAGGCGCAAAGCGCAGCCGGGCTGGTGGCCCGGCGAGCATTGGCAACGCCGCAGATGCCACCTTTGCGGGGCAACCCTTCGGGCAAGGCGGCAAAAAGCCGCACTCGTCGTTGCGCACCTTACCCAGGCCGCCAGCATGGCCTGCGGCGCGCGCCTAGATTGCGGCTTTAGGCTGCCTTGCGGGCACTAGGGAAGGTCTGCAAAACCCCTGGTCATTCCGACTGGCGCAGAGCCTGATGAGGACCGACGATCACGGACATGGATCAGATCACGCTTGGCCTTGACCCCCTGCCCAAGAAAACCCGCAAAGAGGTCTTCCTTGAAGAGATGAACCAGGT
>NZ_CYIG01000078.1 GCF_001298675.1 Paenacidovorax caeni | reverse complement strand
ACGCCACGAATCGCAGATTTGAAAGTGAACAGGAAAGTCAATGAAATCAACGATCTACCAACACCACCTCCGCGCCAGTGCTAGCTTTTCGTACCGTCACTTATTGCACTGAAAACGAGGAGACCCCAGCAAGCCCATGCACTCGTGGTCGCTGATTGAACATGGAAAGCCCCTCGCATCAAAAACGCATCAATAGAAAAAGGCGTCTTCGCGCCCCGCCTCAAGCCACGCCGCATGCTTTTCGCCAAAAACCCGCCCCACGGTCTGAGGGGAGGCCACGGTGCGATAGCCCTCCACGATCTTGACCGCCGCCGACCACACGCGCTTGGTGGCCACGCGCGGGCGCTGGATGTTGATTAGGGTCGAGCCACGACCGGCAGGCTCATCCAGCAGCGCGGCACAACGCGAGCCCGCTTCGAAAAGAATGATGTTCGCGGGGCGCCCGCACGCCTTGAACACCAGAACGCGCATGCCAAGCGCCTGCGCTCCCTCGGGCGCAAGGATCTCGAACGAATACTCCAGATCCCCACCACAGGACAGCTCGTCGTACACATCAACGGTCTGCCGGGGTGTGCTGGCCACCAGCAAATTGCCACCCGACAGTCGGTAGCCCCCGCCCCAGTCGTCATATTCGGCGCCGAGCCGAGCCACCACTTCGGTGTACTCCTCGCGTGCGAGGCGCGCACGTCCTTTGAGCCAAAAGTCAAAGTCCTTGGCCTGGACGCTCAGCCCCTTCAAAAACCCCTTTCGCTCGCTGGGCCACATGGCGAGCATTTGCTTCACGCCATCGATGGCGCCGATATCCGCACCACTGCCAGGCACCACTGCCATCCCTGGTCGCGGCGCGGAAATCTTGCTCTCTTTCAGGGGTTCTAAGCCGGAACCGCCGAAAATTCCGTCAGCCGATCAACGTGGCTTGTCCCGCGCCCGGTCGATGGGGTAGACCCAACAGTCGTGTCACTAGCCGCCATTTCGATCACGGCAATGCCAGCCGGACGTCACGTCCAGATTGTTCCGGTCTGGATGAGGCCGACTGACGTCTCGGATGACGGGTGGCATACAACTGCTGTGAGTCCTGCAGGGGGGCAGCTGCCTGACCGGACGGCGAGCATCAGCCCATCTCATGTATTAGTCATGTCAGCTTTGACACTGCGCACGCGACGGCACCCGACCCGTTGCAGACCCCCAGACATATGGAAAGCTGACGCTCAACGTGGAGTTAGCCGGCGCGGCGCGGCTTCATCGCGCAGCGTCCGTGTTGATGGATGGGTTAGAACTCTCTGGGGCACACATTTGAGAAAGACTATTTTTCAGCCAACGCAAAACCCGCGTTGCCAGATGCAACCACTGAGACAAATACAAACGGCACTGGACTAGTATTTAGAGCGCCATGCACTTGGCCAGGTTTTGCTATGGCAATATCTCCAGCCTTTAGATGAGCGACTTTGCCGCCTCCTTGGTAATACTCAGCCTCTCCAGAGATAACCGTCCAAGTATCTTGGCCGTCCGGGTGAACATGAGCGGTTATTTCTTGCCCAGGATGGGCATGCCAAACAACAACTGCTGAGTCCTTGGTTTCCAGAACCACTGAACGAATTGGTTCGCCGTCAGACGGACGAATATATTCTGTTACCGAAAATATTCTTGATTCCATTTCCATATCCACTCCAAAAATCAATTTGGCTTGAGAAGTTATTACAGAACAACTGTATCCGAGAGTTCTACGTTGCCGATAACCGGCCCGAAACGGCGGCGCAACGCGCCGCTGTTGGGGGTCCGTGTTCATCGGCGGGTTAGACCTGTGCTTGCGTAAGACGAATATCGACTTCTCGGTCGACGTATTTCCATTCCTCTGACGCACGCAGTTCGGAAAGCAGCCTGTTGAACTCAACCTCATGAATTGGCGCGTATTCGAACCAATTCAGAAAATCGAACGGTTCATTCTCTGAGAGGTCGCGGCAGTGGTGGAGCTTGCGCGCTACTGCAGGCAAATACTGAAGCCCGATTTGGACGTGCTTCGACTGTTCGAAAACGCTCCGGCGTTCGTCTTGCGTGAGCTCCCACCAAGCTGCGTTCTTCCGGATCGGTATTAGCGCACCGCACGTTGCTTCTGGGCGCGCCAGACCTTGCTGCTTCGCTACAATTTCATTCTTCTCTGCGCGCATGACATATCGTTCATTGCTGGTTATTCCACGAAGTATCCAGGGTGCATTGGTTTCAGACTGCAACTCTGAAGCGGATACGACGTTGAGCCTTTTGGCTTCAGGCAGGGGCTCGCCAACTCTCGTTTCGGCCCTGACAATCCGCCAAGGGCCAATGTCTGCGCCGACGAAAGCAAATAATCGTGTATCCATTTCAATCTTTCATGTGTGAATGTTTTAACTCTTGCAGCTTCGAAGAACCTATCTGCCGATCCCGTGATTGTGCATCATCGCCTCCGCGCAACTGCGACGACCGCCCGCAGCAATCACATTGAACTTTCGAATCGAAACTGCTGAAGCGAACCTACGCGGACGTACGGCCGCAGTCTGTGCGCTGCCGGACGGAGCGCTGCCAATTTGCGCCTACTGGCAGGCTGTGAGTGCGCGGATGGGCCAGCGACCTCCCTTCATAGAGGGAGCGAAGCAGGTCAGAGACACTATTGAACGTCCGCTACCGGGAAGATGCTTGACCGTCCGCAACTGGCCGCCTGCCGCCGACCGCGGTCTGGCTCGAAAGCAGTCTGTCAACGCGCCGTTTCATTGTTGCCATGATCATCTCTTAATCGCGCACAGGCGGCCACAGGCGGGCAGTATGAACCAGCGTCAGTATCCACACCGTTTCGCCGTCGATCTGATACACCAGGCGATAGCTTTCGTGCGGGATCAACTCGCGGGTCCCGGGAATCTTTCCCGGCTTGCCCAGCATGGGGTGCTGGATCAAGCGGGCGGCCGCGTCGCTGAAAATCTCATCCATCCGGGCCGCCGCGCGCGGATTGTCGGCTGCGATGTAGTCCCACACATCGGCACGGTCTTGCTGCGCTTCGGGCGTCCAAACAACCCTCACGCCTGGCTCGCCACACTGGCACGCCGTGCGGCGAATTCGGCCTCAACTTCATCGTTCGACCGCCCCAATCCAGCGCGCATCGAAGCCCGGCCGGCTTCGACCTTGCGGCGCAGGAACTCGTCGTACTCGCGCGACTCGCGCTGGCGCTGAACGAACTCGCGCATCAGCTCGCGCAGCACTTGCGACGCCGGGCGATGGGCCGCCTCGGCTTCGGCCATAAACTCGGCGCGCAACTCAGGCTCCAGCTTCATCGTGAAAACGGCTTGTTTTGACATGATCGGGGCCTCCTGCCACTTGATACTAACAAAGTATATACGCCGTCATTACTAAGCGCTATTCACAGAACGCTGCAAGGCGGGCGTGCGCTAGGCCAAGGCCTGTCGGAAAACATTTGTTTTTCGACAGGCCTTCAACGGTCCTCTGCACCAACCTCCGAGTGGCCGCAAAATTGTGCGGAAAACTCTGTCGCCAGACGCTACCATACGGAAACCTCGTCTTAATGGTTTTCCGCTTATGTTGGTAGGTTACATGCGCGTGTCGTCGGACTCCGACCGCCAGAGCACGAACTTGCAGCGCGATGCGCTGCTCGCCGTCGGCGTCGATGCGCGGCATCTGTTCGAGGATCATGCTTCCGGCGCGAAGGACGACCGCGCGGGCCTGGCGCGGGCGCTCGAATTCGTTCGCCCTGGCGACGTGTTGGTCGTGTGGAAGCTCGACCGGCTCGGCCGTTCGTTGTCGCACTTGCTCGCCATCGTGACCTCGCTCAAGAAAAAGC
This sequence comes from Paenacidovorax caeni, assembly GCF_001298675.1. Taxonomy (GTDB): domain Bacteria; phylum Pseudomonadota; class Gammaproteobacteria; order Burkholderiales; family Burkholderiaceae_C; genus Paenacidovorax; species Paenacidovorax caeni. The sequence goes on along the minus strand of NZ_CYIG01000078.1, from coordinate 3,544 downwards.
AGGTGGCGTTCCGCTCGCTGACGGAGAACCTGGATACCACGACGCCCTCGGGCGAGTTTCTGTTCCAGGTGTTCGGCGCGCTCGCGCAGTACGAACGCGCCTTGATCCAGGAACGTGTCGTCGCCGGTCTGGCTGCCGCCCGCAAACGCGGCCGGATCGGCGGCCGGCCGCAGGCGATCACCGGCGAGAAGCTGGAGGCCATCGTCGCTGCGCTCGATGGCGGCATGTCCAAGGCGGCGGTGTGCCGCAACTTCGGCGTCAAGCGAACCACGCTGATCGAGACCCTGGCACGGGTTGGTTGGACGGGCTCTCGTGGAGCGTCATCGCGATGACGACCAAGAGCGAACGATTGACCGTCCTGTCGGACGCCGAGCAGGAAGCCCTGTACGGCCTGCCGGACTTCGACGACGCCCAGCGGCTGGAATACTTGGCGTTGACTGAAACCGAACTGGCGCTCGCCAGCAGCCGGCCTGGTCTCCATGCCCAGGTCTATTGCATCTTGCAGATCGGTTACTTCAAGGCCAAGCATGCCTTCTTCCGCTTCGACTGGAGTGAGGTCGAGCACGATTGCGCCTTCGTGCTGAGCCGCTACTTCCACGGCGAGTCCTTCGAGCACAAGCCAATCTCCAAGCACGAGCACTACACCCAGCGCGAGTGGATTGCCGATCTGTTCGGCTACCGGCCGTGGGCGGCCGAGTTCCTGGCGCAGCTCGCGCAGCAGGCCGCGCAGACCGTGCGGCGCGACGTGATGCCGGGGTTCATCGCCGCCGAGCTGATCGTCTGGCTAAACGAGCACAAGATCATCCGGCCCGGCTATACCACCCTGCAAGAGCTGGTGAGCGAAGCCCTGTCCGCCGAGCGTCGGCGGCTGGCTGGCCTGCTGTCGGAAGTGTTGGACGAATCGGCCAAGGCCGCGCTGGGTCGGCTTCTAGTGCGTGACGACACCCTGTCGCAATTGGCGGCGCTCAAGCAGGACGCCAAGGACTTTGGCTGGCGTCAGATGGCCCGCGAACGCGAAAAGCGCGCCACGCTGGAGCCGCTGCACCGGATCGCCAAGGCGCTGCTGCCCAAGCTCGGCGTCTCGCAGCAGAATCTGCTGTACTACGCCAGCCTGGCGAACTTCTACACCGTCCACGATCTACGCAACCTGAAGGCCGATCAGACCTACCTCTACCTGCTTTGCTATGCCTGGGTGCGCTACCGGCAGCTTTCCGACAACCTGGTCGATGCGATGGCCTACCACATGAAGCAGTTGGAGGACGAAAGCAGTGCGGGCGCAAAGCAATCCTTTGTCGCCGAGCAGGTGCGCCGTCAGCAAGACACACCGCAGGTCGGCCGCCTGCTGTCGCTTTACATCGACGACAGCGTGCCCGATCCCACGCCGTTCGGCGATGTGCGCCAGCGCGCCTACAAAATCATGCCCCGCGATACGCTGCAAACCACCGCGCAGCGCATGAGCGTGAAGCCGGTGAGCAAGCTGGCTTTGCACTGGCAGGCGGTGGACGGCCTGGCTGAGCGCATCCGCCGCCATCTTCGGCCGCTGTATGTCGCGCTCGACCTCGCTGGCACTGATCCGGGCAGCCCGTGGCTCGTGGCGCTGGCCTGGGCCAAGGACGTGTTCGCCAAACAGCAGCGCCTATCGCAACGGCCGCTCGCCGAATGTCCAGCGGCCACGCTGCCGAAACGCTTGCGACCGTACCTGCTGACCTTCGATGCCGATGGCAAGCCGACGGACCTGCATGCCGACCGCTACGAGTTCTGGCTGTACCGCCAGGTCAGGAAGCGCTTCCAGTCGGGTGAACTCTACCTCGACGACAGCTTGCAGCACCGGCATTTTTCCGACGAGCTGGTTTCGCTGGATGAGAAGGCCGCCGTGCTGGCGCAGATCGACATCCCGTTCCTGCGGCAGCCACTCGATGCCCAGCTCGATGCGCTCGCGACCGAGCTGCGCGCTCAGTGGCTGGCCTTCAACCGCGAGCTGAAGCAGGGCAAGCTGACGCACCTAGAATACGACAAGGACACGCAGAAGCTGACATGGCGCAAGCCCAAGGGCGAGAACCAGAAGGCGCGCGAGAAGGCGTTCTACGAGCAACTGCCGTTCTGCGACGTGGCCGACGTGTTCCGCTTCGTCAACGGCCAGTGCCAGTTCCTGTCGGCGCTGACGCCTTTGCAGCCGCGCTATGCGAAGAAGGTCGCCGACGCCGACAGCCTGATGGCGGTCATCATCGCGCAGGCGATGAACCACGGCAACCAGGTCATGGCACGCACCAGCGACATCCCGTACCACGTGCTGGAGAGCGCCTACCAACAGTACCTGCGCCACGCAACGCTGCACGCGGCCAACGACTGCATCAGCAACGCCATCGCCGCGCTGCCGATCTTCCCGTACTACTCGTTCGACCTCGATGCACTGTACGGTGCCGTCGATGGTCAGAAATTCGGCGTCGAGCGGCCGACCGTGAAAGCGCGCCACTCGCGCAAATACTTTGGGCGCGGCAAGGGCGTGGTCGCCTACACGCTGCTGTGCAACCACGTGCCGCTCAACGGCTACCTGATCGGCGCGCACGATTACGAGGCCCATCACGTGTTCGACATCTGGTATCGCAACACGTCGGACATCGTGCCGACCGCGATCACCGGCGACATGCACAGCGTCAACAAGGCCAACTTCGCTATCCTGCACTGGTTCGGCCTGCGTTTCGAGCCGCGCTTCACCGACCTTGGCGATCAGTTGAAGGAACTCTACAGTGCCGACGATCCGGCGCTGTACGATCAGTGCCTGATCCGGCCGGCCGGGAGAATCGACCGCGATCTCATAGTCAGCGAGAAGCCGAACCTCGACCAGATTGTCGCCACGCTCGGACTGAAGGAGATGACGCAGGGCACGCTGATCCGCAAGCTATGCACCTACACCGCGCCGAACCCCACGCGGCGCGCGGTGTTCGAGTTCGACAAGCTCATCCGCAGCATCTACACGCTGCGCTACCTGCGCGATCCGCAACTGGAGCGCAACGTTCACCGCTCACAGAACCGCATCGAGTCCTATCACCAGCTACGCTCAACCATCGCCCAGGTCGGCGGCAAGAAGGAATTGACCGGGCGCACCGACATCGAAATTGAGATCAGCAACCAGTGCGCCAGGCTGATCGCCAACGCGGTCATCTTCTACAACTCGGCCATCCTCTCGCGGCTGCTGATGAAGTACGAGGCGAGCGGCAACGCCAAGGCGCACGCTCTCCTGACCCAGATATCGCCGGCGGCCTGGCGGCACATCCTGCTGAACGGGCATTACACCTTCCAGAGCGACGGCAAGATGATCGACCTGGATGCGCTCGTGGCGGGGCTGGAGCTGGGATGACGGAAATTTCGGCGGTTCTGGCTTAGAACCCCATGATGAGCATGGAGACCACCAAACGGGTGTGGCAAGCCCGGCTTGATCCTCGGCGCAACACACCTTCCATTGGAATCTACTCCCATGTAAAAGACCGGTGGGGCATCTTCCATGCGCAGCCCTTTGTGCTCAATGAGCGCCAGGCGGGCGTGG
>NZ_CYIG01000077.1 GCF_001298675.1 Paenacidovorax caeni | reverse complement strand
CTGGCATGAATCGACGAGGCGGCCTTCCCAGAAGACCACGCCCAACATAGCATCGCGCATGACGGGGAAGAGGAAGGGGATCGGTTTGTTTGGCGACTGCCAATCTACCAACCTCAGAACCGTCAACCACTACTTCCCCCAGATCGCGCGAAGAACCTATTTTTTGCCGCCTGGCGCGGGCGTGGGGGCTTTGCCGCAGGGGGCGCCATGCCCCGTACACTGCCCCCATGCTCTGGGTCAAAGCCTTTCACATCGTCTTCGTGGCCAGCTGGTTCGCCGGCCTGTTTTATCTGCCGCGCATTTTCGTCAACCTGGCCATGGTGCAGCCGGGCTCGCTGGCGGAACGTGAGCGCCTGCTTCTGATGGCGCGCAAGCTGCTGCGTTTCACCACCCTGCTGTCCGTGCCTGCCGTGGGGCTTGGCCTGTGGCTCTGGCTGGGCTATGGCATTGGCCGCGGGCCGGGCAACGGCTGGCTGCACGCCAAGCTGGCCGTGGTGCTGCTGGTGATCGGCTACCACCACATGTGCGCGCGGCTGCTGCGCCAGTTCGTCGCCGATACCTGTCAGCGCAGCCATGTGTGGTTCCGCTGGTTCAACGAAATTCCCGTCCTCTTGCTGCTGCTGGCGGTGGTGCTGGTGGTGGTCAAGCCATTCTGATGGCTGCCGGGGCCGGGGCGCAGCGCGCCACCATGGCCTGGCCGCTGGCGCTGATCTACGCAGCGCTGGTTCTTTTCGCCAGCCTGTTCCCGTTCGAGGGCTGGCGCGCCCAGGGCATTTCGCCCTGGGAATTCCTCGCGGCGCGCATGCCGCCGCCGTACTGGACCTGGTTCGACGTCAGCATCAACGTGGTGGGGTATGTGCCCCTAGGCTTTCTGCTGGCGTTGGCGTTGCTGCGCTCGGGCTGGCCGCGTGCCGCCGTGCCGCTGGCGGCGCTGGCGGGGGCGCTGTTGTCGCTGGCCATGGAGTTTTTGCAGATCTACCTGCCGCAGCGCGTGTCGTCCAACCTGGACCTGGTCCTCAATGCCGGCGGCACGCTGTGCGGTGCCCTGGCCGCGGCGCTGCTGGAGCGCCTCGGGGCCATCGACCACTGGAGCCGCTTTCGCGCGCGCTGGTTCGCGCCTGATGCGCACGGTGCCCTGGTGCTGCTGGCGCTGTGGCCGCCAGCGCTGCTGTTCCCGGCGGCCTTGCCGTTCGGGCTGGGCCAGGTGCTGGAGCGCCTGGAGGCCGCCGTTGCCGAGGTGCTGGAGGGCACACCGTTCCTCGACTGGCTGCCGCTGGGCAACGCGCTGGAGCCGCTGGCGCGCAGCAGCGAAGCCCTTTGCGTGCTGCTGGGGCTGCTCATCCCCTGTCTGCTGGGGTACAGCGTGATTGGCCATACCGGCCGGCGTGCGCTGTTCGCGTTGCTGGCGGTGGGCGTGGGCGTGGGGGTGACGGCGCTGTCCTCGGCGCTGACCTGGGGCCCCAGCCATGCCTGGGAGTGGTGGGTGGGTCTGCCGGTGCGCGTGGGCGTGGCGGCCGGTGTGGCGGTGGCGGCGCTGCTGCTGCCGCTGCGCCGGCGTGCGTGCGCGGCCGTGCTGCTGCTGGCGCTGGTGCTGCACCTGAGCCTGCTCAACCAGGCGCCCACCAGCGCGTATTTCGCGCAGACGCTGCAGCTGTGGGAGCAGGGGCGCTTCCTGCGTTTCTATGGCTTGGCGCAGTGGCTGGGCTGGCTCTGGCCTTATGGGGCGCTCGCCTATGTGCTGGTGCGCCTGTCGCGGCGCGAGGGGCAAACCTACAATCCAGAACCATGAGCGATACCACCCCCCCGTATTTCCAGCGGCACATCTTCTTCTGCCTGAACGAGCGGGCCAATGGCGAGGCCTGCTGCGCCCAGCACGGCGCGCAGCAGGCCTTTGAGCACTGCAAGGCGCAGGTCAAGGCGCTGGGCTTGGCCGGGCCGGGCAAGGTGCGCGTGAACAAGGCGGGCTGCCTGGACCGCTGTGCCGCCGGGCCGGTGGCCGTGGTGTACCCCGAAGGCGTGTGGTACAGCTACGTGGATACCTCCGACATCGACGAAATCGTCACCTCGCACCTGCGTGATGGCCAGGTGGTCGAGCGTTTGCGCACGCCGCCGGAACTTGGGCGCTGAACGGCGCTCTATCGGCATTTCAATGTTTTTGGCTGCTAGCGCTTGCTGGATAAGCGCTAGCAGCTATTGATTGGATAGCGAACGTGAATGCGCAGACTGAACGCTTGAGCCTTGCGGGTGGCGCGGGCCCCATCGAGGCCGCGCGCGACGGCGCCGCCGCAGGCGTGGCGCCGCGCGGTGTGGCCATCATCGCCCACCCGCACCCGCTGTTTGGCGGCACCATGGACAACAAAGTGGTGCAGACCCTGGCGCGGGCCTTCGTGGCCAGCGGCTACCAGGCGGTGCGTTTCAATTTCCGTGGCGTTGGCGGCTCGGCTGGCGTGCACGACGAGGGCCGGGGCGAGTGCGAAGATCTGCTCTCCGTGGTCGCCCAGGTGGCGCCCGAGGGGCCGCTGGCCCTGGCGGGCTTCTCCTTCGGTGCGTTCGTGACCAGCCACGCGCTGGCGGCGCTCTGGGGGCAGCGCCGTATTGACCACGTGGTGCTTGTCGGCACGGCCGCGAGCCGCTTCACGGTAGCACCCGTGCCCGCCGAAGCGCATGGCCGCACTCTGGTGGTGCATGGCGAGCATGACGACACCGTGCCACTGGCCGCCGTGATGGACTGGGCGCGGCCGCAGATACTGCCCGTTACCGTTGTGCCGGGCGGCGGACATTTCTTCCACGGACAATTGCCGCTGCTCAGAAACTTGGTGGCGCGCCACCTGCAATCGCCGCCCTGAGGGGTGGCCCCTTGGGATCTGTTTCCCTGTCTTCGCTGGCCCGGGGCGCGGCGGCTGCCGCCATGGCCCGGGGCCCTGTTTATTCGCCCCTTCTTTTTCTGGTGCATTCCATGATCCGAACCCTTCCCGCACTGCGCGTCCTGGCTCTGGCGGCTGCGGCGCTGCCTACCGTTTTGCTGGCCCAGGTGGCCACCCCCCAGCCGCCCGAGGTGGCCGCGCGCAACTACCTGCTGGTAGACGTGACGGCCGGCCAGGTGCTGGCCGCCAAGGACATCGACGCGCCGGTGGAGCAGGCATCGCTCACCAAGCTCATGACGGGCTACCTGGTGTTCGACGCGCTGCGCGCCAAGAAAATCACGCTGGAGCAAAAGCTGCCGGTGAGCGAGCGCGCCTGGAAGATGCCGGGCTCGCGCATGTTCATCGACCCGAAGATGCAGATCCCGGTCGATGACCTGCTCAAGGGCATGATCGTGCAGTCGGGCAACGACGCCACGGTGGCGCTGGCCGAAGGCGTGGGCGGCACGGTGGAAAACTTCGTGCGCCTGATGAACGAGCAGGCCAAGGCGCTGGGCATGACGGGTACGAGCTACAAGAACCCCGAGGGCCTGACCGAGCCCGGCCACACCACCACGGCCAAGGACTTGGCGATCCTGGCGCGGCGCTTGATGCAGGACTTCCCCGAGTACATGCACTACTACGCCACCAAGCACTACGCTTACCCGGGCACGCCCAAGTCGAACGGCAACAACCGCAACACGCTGCTGTTCCGCGACCCGACGGTGGACGGCCTCAAGACGGGCCACACCGCGGCGGCCGGTTATTGCCTGGTGGCGACGTCCAAGCGCGAGTTTCCGCAGCTCGGCCAGCGCCGCCTGCTGTCCATCGTGCTGGGTACGGCGAGCGAGAACGCGCGTGCCAATGAAAGCCAGAAACTGCTGAACTGGGGCTACACCGCGTTCGACGCGGTCAAGCTCTTCGACGCCGGCCAGCCCGTGGCCACGCCTGACATCTGGAAGGGCAAGCAAAGCCAGCTCAAGATCGGCCGGGCCGAGCCCATCGTCGTCACCGTGCCCTCGGGCAGTGCGGGCAAGGTCAGCACCCAGGTTGTGCGCCAGGAGCCGTTGCTGGCGCCTATTGCCCAGGGCCAGCAGGTGGGCACGCTCAAGGTGATGCTGGGCGAGCAAAGCGTGGCTGAGGTGCCCCTGGTGGCGCTGGAGGGCGTGGAGCAGGCCGGTCTGTTGGGCCGCGCGTGGGACGCCATTCGCCTCTGGATCAAGTGATGGGCGCGCGCCAGGGCAGGCTGCGCTTGCCTTGCGGGCACTGAACTGTTAGGATCGCGGGCTTTTCGGATTTTCCGAAGGGATTCACGTTTTCGCTTCATTGAAGCACATTCACGTTTAGGGACGTATTCAATGCCAACCATTAACCAGCTCATCCGTCATGGGCGCGAGGTCGAGACGATCAAGTCGAAGAGCCCCGCGATGGAAAACTGCCCCCAGCGCCGCGGCGTGTGCACCCGTGTGTACACCACGACGCCTAAGAAGCCTAACTCCGCTCTGCGTAAGGTTGCCAAGGTGCGCCTGACCAACGGTTTTGAGGTCATCTCCTACATCGGCGGCGAAGGCCACAACCTGCAAGAGCACAGCGTCGTGCTGGTGCGCGGCGGCCGTGTGAAGGATTTGCCCGGTGTGCGTTACCACATCGTGCGCGGCTCGCTTGACCTGCAAGGCGTCAAGGACCGTAAGCAGGCCCGTTCGAAGTACGGCGCCAAGAAGCCGAAGGCCAAGTAATCAGGCTTTTGCAAATTTTCGGTGCTGTGTCCCCCGCGTGGCGCGGAAGATGCAGCGTAGTGACCCTCCCGCAAAATGGTTTGCGCGGGTCGAGTAAGTGGGAGTCCTGATGGCTCTCGCGGTACCTGAAATGGTGCCAACTGAAGCAAGATAGAGGTAAAAAATGCCACGTCGTCGCGAAGTCCCCAAACGTGAAATCCTGCCGGATCCCAAGTTCGGCAATGTCGAGCTGTCCAAATTCATGAACGTGATCATGGAAGGCGGCAAGAAGGCAGTTGCAGAGCGCATCATTTACGGCGCTCTGGAGCTGATCGAGAAGAAGCAGCCCGAGAAGAATGCCCTGGAGGTGTTCACCACGGCCATCAACAACGTCAAGCCCATGGTGGAAGTGAAGTCCCGCCGCGTGGGTGGCGCCAACTACCAGGTGCCCGTGGAAGTGCGCCCCGTGCGCCGCCTGGCCCTGTCGATGCGCTGGATCAAGGAAGCCGCCCGCAAGCGTGGCGAGAAGTCCATGGCCCAGCGTCTGGCCAACGAGCTGATGGAAGCTACCGAAGGCCGTGGCGGCGCCATGAAGCGCCGTGACGAAGTGCACCGCATGGCCGAAGCCAACAAGGCTTTCAGCCACTTCCGCTTCTAAGTCTCGCAAATCCCCTCGAAGGCTGGGAGCCCGTTCGTCACCCTCCGGCGACCGGGCTCTCGCCGTTAACGAAAGACCATCACCATGGCACGCAAAACTCCCATCGAGCGTTACCGCAACATCGGTATCTCGGCCCACATCGACGCTGGCAAGACCACGACCACCGAGCGTATCCTGTTCTACACGGGCGTGACCCACAAGCTGGGTGAAGTGCACGACGGCGCTGCCACCACCGACTGGATGGAGCAGGAGCAAGAGCGCGGTATCACCATCACGTCTGCCGCCGTGACCTGCTTCTGGAAGGGTATGGACATGTCCTACCCCGAGCACCGTTTCAACATCATCGACACCCCCGGCCACGTGGACTTCACCATTGAGGTGGAGCGTTCCATGCGCGTGCTGGACGGCGCCTGCATGGTGTATTGCGCCGTGGGTGGCGTGCAGCCCCAGTCGGAAACTGTCTGGCGCCAGGCCAACAAGTACAAGGTGCCCCGCCTTGCCTTCGTGAACAAGATGGACCGTACCGGTGCCAACTTCTTCAAGGTGGTGGACCAGATCAAGACCCGCCTGAAGGGCAACCCCGTGCCCGTGGTGGTGCCGATCGGCGCTGAAGACAACTTCAAGGGTGTGGTCGATCTGCTGAAGATGAAGGCCATCCTCTGGGACGAAGCCTCCCAGGGCATGAAGTTTGAGTACGGCGACATCCCCGCCGACGTCAAGGAAACCGCCGAAAAGTGGCGCGAGAACATGGTCGAGGCTGCTGCCGAGGCCAGTGAAGAGCTGATGAACAAGTACCTGGAAGAAGGTACCTTGTCGGAAGAAGACATCAAGGCCGGCCTGCGCGCACGGACCCTGGCTGTTGAAATCCAGCCGATGCTGTGCGGTACCGCGTTCAAGAACAAGGGCGTGCAGCGCATGCTCGACGCCGTGATCGACTACCTGCCGTCGCCCGTGGATATCCCGGACGTCGAAGGCACCGACCCGGACGACGAAGAGAAGAAACTGGCCCGCAAGGCCGACGACGGCGAGAAGTTCTCTGCCCTCGCGTTCAAGCTGATGACCGACCCGTTCGTGGGCCAGTTGACCTTCGTGCGCGTGTACTCGGGTGTGCTGTCCAAGGGCGACACCGTTTACAACTCGGTCAAGGGCAAGAAGGAACGTATCGGCCGTATCGTGCAGATGATGGCCAACGAGCGTATCGAGGTCGATGAAATCCGCGCTGGTGACATCGCCGCTTGCGTGGGCCTGAAGGATGTGACCACGGGCGAAACCCTGTGCGACGTGGACAGCCCCGTCATCCTGGAACGCATGGTGTTCCCCGAGCCCGTGATCGCCCAGGCCGTCGAGCCCAAGTCGAAGTCCGACCAGGAAAAGATGGGTATCGCCCTGTCGCGCCTGGCTTCGGAAGATCCGTCGTTCCGCGTGCGTTCCGACGAAGAATCGGGCCAGACCATCATCGCCGGTATGGGCGAGTTGCACCTGGAAATCATCGTTGACCGCATGAAGCGCGAGTTCGGCGTGGAAGCCAACGTCGGCAAGCCCCAGGTGGCCTACCGCGAAACCGTGCGCGCCACGGTCAAGGACGTGGACGGCAAGTTCGTGCGCCAGTCCGGTGGTAAGGGCCAGTACGGTCACGTGGTGTTCCGTCTGGAGCCCAACGAGCCGGGCAAGGGCTTCGAGTTCCTGGACGAAATCAAGGGCGGCGTGGTGCCGCGCGAATACATCCCCGCCGTGCAAAAGGGCGTGGAAGAAGCGCTCACCAGCGGCGTGCTGGCCGGCTACCCCGTGGTGGACGTGAAGGTTGCGCTGACCTTCGGTTCGTACCACGATGTGGACTCGTCCGAGCAGGCGTTCAAGATGGCCGCCATCTTCGGCTTCAAGGAAGCCGCCAAGAAGGCCCAGCCTGTGATCCTCGAGCCGATGATGGCCGTGGAAGTGGAAACGCCGGAAGACTACGCCGGTACCGTGATGGGTGACCTCTCCAGCCGCCGTGGCATGGTGCAGGGCATGGACGACATGGTCGGCGGTGGCAAGGCCATCAAGGCCGAGGTGCCGCTGTCGGAAATGTTCGGCTACGCCACGCAGCTGCGCTCGATGACGCAAGGCCGCGCCACCTACACGATGGAATTCAAGCACTACGCGGAAGCACCGCGCAACGTGTCCGAGGCCATCATCGCCGCACGCGCCAAGTAATTGGCGTGAAAATGGCTGTCAGCCTTTGTCCATCAAGCGCTGGCAGCTATTGAATAAATAGCAAATTTTTTGCAATCTGCGATCCGGTGCCGTCCTGTGGCCTCGTGCGGGACGAGCCAGCAACCGGATGCAGACGTTAAACCCTCACACGGGCATTGCTCTTTGGAGATTGAAAATGGCAAAAGGTAAGTTCGAGCGGACCAAGCCGCACGTCAACGTTGGCACGATCGGCCACGTGGACCATGGCAAGACCACCCTGACGGCGGCAATCGCCACCGTGCTGTCCGCCAAGTTCGGCGGCGAAGCCAAGAAGTACGACGAAATCGATGCGGCGCCCGAAGAAAAGGCCCGCGGCATCACCATCAACACCGCCCACGTCGAATACGAAACGGCCAACCGCCACTACGCCCACGTGGACTGCCCCGGCCACGCTGACTACGTGAA
>NZ_CYIG01000076.1 GCF_001298675.1 Paenacidovorax caeni | reverse complement strand
TCCATCGCTGCGGGGAAGCAGCTGCGCGCGCGCCAGGCCCAAATGCATACTGCCTCCCAAGCTCTTGCCATTGAGCGGCAAGCGAGCGCTCAACCTTCCTTGGCCGAACGTGTTTCGAGGCCCAAAACTCGTGCCATACTTGGCCTCATGCGGTTGACTTTCCTTGATGTTTTCGAGGCCCAAAACTCGTGCCATACTTGGCCTCATGCGGTTGACTTTCCTTGATGTTGAGGATCGGCGCCGTTTATCATCAAAAAAGAGCCCGCGTGGCTGTCTCTCTGCATTTCGCCAACCTCATCGAATTACAGAGAGCTGTATGCCAGAAGTTACCCGCGCAAAGACCCTGCATCAGGGGCAATTCAACCGCCTCATCAAGATCACCCAGGCTACATCACGCTACCCGGAGCGTGATGTTCTGGTGCTGATCCTGGGGCACTGCGGCATGCGCATCACCGAGATTTCGCGCATCACCGTGGCCGATGTGATGCATGCGTCTGGCAAGCTGCGCAGCGAAATCAGCATGCGCGAAGCGATCACAAAGGGGTGTCGCCAGCGATGCGCGTACTTAGCCTCCAAGCCTGCCATCCATGCCCTGGGGACCTATCTGCAGTACCGGATCGAGCGCGGCATCGGCACCGTGGTCGGCTCAGGTCCGTACAGGGGCTTGCTACCCCACCAGCCGTTGATCTACAGCAGCCGGGGCGACGGTATGTCCCAGAACACCAAGCGGCGAGTGCTTGAGACGGGCGAAGAGAAAGCCTATAGGGCATGCGACTCGCTGCAAGCCCATGTGACCAAGCTGTACCAGCGCGCGGGCATCAAGGGTGGTTCCAGCCATTCAGGACGCCGCACGTTCGCCAGCAAGGTGCTGGCCACCACGGGCGACATGGAGACTGTGGCTCAGCTCCTTGGGCACGCCAGTATCGATTGCTCGCAGCGCTACGTGGATGTTGACCAGGCCACGCTCGAAGCCATGTTTGCCGACGCGCTATAGGCTTCGCTAGAATGGTGTGCATGAACACCGACAGTGCATCTAACGCCAACCCCAACAATGAGCGCCTGCGGTCGCTTGTGACAGGCGCGGGCCTCACGCAGCCTGCAGCCTTGGTTCTCTTCAACCGCGAGATCAAAGTTCGCCCTCTGTCCGAATCGACTTGGAAGGGTTACTTCTGCACACCTGGCACCGCCCGTTACCGTGGATTTGCACCCGAGCTGCTGGCCCATGCTGAAAAGGTCTTTGGTCCTTTGCAAAAATAGCGCTTGCGTATGGTGTGCATGCACACTACAATAAAGCCATGATTCGTACCAAAGACCAGCTTGTCGCAGCCCTTCGCAACGGGAAACGCTTGCATGGACAAATGGGCTCACGTCCATCTGCCCCATGGAAATACGAAGTTGATGGCGTGACCGTCCACGGCAACGCAGTCCACGCTGCCGACAAGGCTGGCTTGCTCGCCTGCATGGTGAGGCACTGGAACCACTGCACATACTGCGCAAAGCATGTCCCCAAGGCCACGGCCTAAACCAAGGAAAGAGATATGAGAACGGCCGCCTCAAATCGCGTCAAGAAGTTCTTGGATGAGCGCGCAACTATGCGTGGAATCGACCATAACGATGTTTCGGTGCTGCATGGCGGTGACGAAACACGGGAGGTCGCGCTCACCACGCGTGATCTGCGCGAACTTTTGGCTGAGAACGATCGGCTTCGAGATGCGCTGAACCACTTGCGCGCAAATTCCAGTTTGTCAATTCACCAACTTGAAATCATCAACGGCGCTCTTGCCTCATGACCAAGGAAAGCAAGGCACTGCATGAAGCCGCAAGAAATTATGGTTGGCCGCATCTACCACGACGGAAGGGTCGGCCTTCGTGAGGTTTTCGAGATCAAAGGGTTATATGTTAGCTACCGGCTGCTTGCTGGATCAGTTACGCGTCAGCACCGCTTGCATGGAGTTGATAGAACGATAACGCTTGCTGCTTTCGCGGTGTGGGCGAAGGTCGAACTCTCACCGGTAGAAGCGCACGTGCTTTTGAAGTTACAGGCCGCAAAGATCAAGCTCACACCTGAGGAGTACATATACATTGTTTCCCTTCTTGCTGATCCCACGCATTTGCCTTACACAGATGGCAGGTATGTGGTGTATGGGCAAAAACACGGTAGTGCCGTGGCGGAGCTTGAGAAAAAGGGCGTGTGTCTACGTTTAGAAAACGGTTGGATGGCCGAAATATTGGCGCTGGGCGCGTCGCTCCTAAATACCTTGGGGGCTAAAGCTGCGAGTAAAGCTGATCATATTCATGCGGTGATTGATCTCTACAGCGGCTATACCTATTTTGTCGGAACGCTGGATGAGTGCAAAGGCTACGTTGCTCACGAGCCTAACGAAAGCGTCAAGATCGTCCCGGCTTGAAGCAAAGGAAATCAAATGGTGTTTGAACGCATGCAAAAGGAGCTGAGCGAGCTGGTGGGCCTGGTGCGCCAGAGCGAACGCTACTGCGCAGCCGTGGCGGCTCGTCCTGATCTGGCGACGCCCGAAACCCGTGAGCGCGAAGTCCAACGCGAGCACCGCATCGCTGAGCTGTCGGCGCGGTACGGCATCACTACCTGATCAAGGAAAGAAGCAATGTGGACTGTCGCCAGAGCTGAGCTGAAAGAGCTGATGAAGCTGACGAAAGAAGTCGCAACCTACGATGCCACACTCGCCGCCAAGCCCGATCTCAAGCCATCGCAGGAAGCAATGGACCGGCGCACTGCGATGCAGGACCGTCGGCTCGCGCTGATGGACAAATACGAGTTGACGGACGGCTGGCAAAGCCGTTGATGAGAGGACCCGGACATGTACCACAACTTGAAATCGGCAGGCGTTGACCAAGTTCTGCGGGCCATCAGTGCTGGTGGCTCAGTGGTGGCGATGGCAACTTCGTTTTACAGCGGTGGGTACACCTACACCCATGTGTTGACCACGAAGAGTGGAGCGCAATACCGTGTCAGCAAGCAAGTCATGCGGGCAGTGCCCCCGCCGACCGAGTGAAGGGAAGCGGCAATGTCCAATGCAGGGATTCAACCAGGCACTCTGTTCGAGCGTGAAGGCAAAAGGCGTGAGGTCGTTCAGCTCATTCCGGCCAATCGATTTACCTCACCGGCAGTTGAATGGCGGCGTCCGGGGCAGGAATTTCGTAGCAGCGCATGCAGTGTGGATGCGTGGCACAAGTGGGTCAAAGAGGCCCGTCAAATCTCGTAGAAAAGCAACGATGAACGGCGCGCCATCCTCTGATGCCCTTCGTTGCTGCAATCTAGCTCGACAGCAACGAAGGTGATGCCGTAGAGGATGCGGCGGCTTCGCTACCCCAGTATAAAAAGACCAAGCTTGATCGCTGAGCCATGAGAAAAACCATTCGCAACTCGGGCTTGCACACAGCCCAGACCGTATCAGAACTGTTGGTGCTTCAGGCGCTCTCCTCTTGCCGTGCTGACGGCCGTCAAGTTGCGCTGTCCCTGTCTGCCTTGGGGTTTGCTGCATACCCGGGCTACAGCTTCAAGGCGCCGCAAGGCGCGGCCCTTGCTGTGGCTAAGTTGGCGCGCTCGATGCAGGACCGTGGGTTGATCGCCAGGGATCAAGGTCGGCGAACTGGAGGAGGGCGCGGTTACGTCATTCGACTTGCTGGTGCCCGAGCACTGGAGGCTTCTCAGGCACGTCAGTTTGCGGCTGGTCATGAGGATCTGTCTCTGACGCCCGAACAGGCCGCGCATGTTGCTGCGGTAAACCCCGAGTTTCGGGCGCAGATGGCGGAGTTTTTGAAGGCTGGGGTTGATGTTGTCGTGGCTCGGCAGAACGAGTGTGGTGATGGTGGTCGGCCATTCTGTATCGCCGTCGCCTCAGACAATGCATTCTGGATTGACTGCTGCGAATCGGTAGAACTCGCCCACGCCCGAGCCCAGGCCCTCGGCCTCCGCGTAGTGGGGCTTTGAAAGGCAACAGGTATGGAGCAAGGCGCATTCATCATTCAAGAGCTGAGCGGGGACTGGCCGGTGTACCCTGGTCATCCGCTGGCCCTGGCTACCGCAATCATGCGTGTTTTCGCGACGTTTGCTGAGGCGAATGAGCCGACAGAGCATGGTTGGTGCGCCGCACTCGGCGACTCGCGTATTCCTGGCGCTGGCGACCATGTTGGTGCTGCCATGCGCACGCTGGAGCTGGGCTCGCGTGGTGCGGATTCTGATGCAATGGTCGCCTACGCTGAACGGTACTGGGAGGCCGGACAGGCCGGTGGCCACTTCAAGAACGTGGACGAAGGGAAGGCCCAGGCCAAGAGAATCGAACCACACTTCCGCTCGATCGCGGCGGAGTGGTTCAAGATCGCTGCGGCGGTCTGAAAGGAAAGATTCATGCCTGACTTCAAACTGAAGCGCGAGTCGCTGAACACCATTACGGATGTCGAAATCGCCTTCGGCACCACCAAACTGCTGCCTCCCTTCGACGCAGTGCCTGATGAGTTCAAGCGCGGAAACGACTACACGAAGCTGCTGGATCGCTTGTTTGCTGACCAGCCCCCGCCTGAAGGGGAGATCGTGTTTCGTGAGGGCTTCGACGACGCAGATGCCCCCGCGCTCCTGAATCGCGTGGTGAGGGCCCATCTGCGTTCGTTCGAGCCCAAGCACGAGCACAAGATCGCAGGCCTCGGCTACCTAATCAGCCAGGTATGCGAAGTCCGGTTGACCTGAAGGAAAGCTGCAATGCATGCCTGCACTGACAAGTCCAACGTGATGCACGAAGTCGAGCCCGGTGTGTATGTGTCCGAGAGCGGATTCACGGCACGCTGCGAAGATGGTTTGACACCTAACGGTAACCCTGTGGGGCGTCGTTGGGTATTGCGAGATGCAAGTGGTGTCTGGGTGGATGTGAATCAGTACAGGCACGATCTTTTCGAGCAAAACGGCCTTCGGACGGCATATTGAGAGAAATCATGCGCATTGAATTCAGCCAGTCAGGGACGTTCCAGGCAATGTACGCGGCCAAAGCGTGGTGCCGCGATAACGGAATTTCTGTCGGCCAGTCGTGTGCAATTGGACCTACTGGGCTTTTATTTGGTCAGTTCGACTGGATTGCGAAGTGGCGAAACCTCACTCCAATGGAGCGCAAGGATCTGCACGGCATCATGACTGGTGATATGCGCGACGGACCCGTTGTGATCATCCTGAAGGACGAAGCTATACGGAAGCACAGTCCTGGCCTCATTGCTTCGAACCCAATCTGATCCGAACATTTAATGGCAAATCGATTTTTAGTCTGTCCATCTGGACGCGCAATGCGTCATCGTGGTCGATCAGGCTGTAGATGTGGTGGCGTGCGCCACGCCGTTCTTACCAACCGATAGGCCAAGGAAATCACAGTGGTTGACAATATGGATGTCAATTTGAACGATATTGATGTAATAAGGCGGGATAACTTACTCTCAATCGAGAGTGAGGTCGGAGGCGCCGCAGAGATCGCCAGGCTCATAGGCATGTCCGCCTCGCAATACCTAAACTTACGCAACGGAGCAAAGGATTCAAAGACTGGAAAGCGGCGCGGTATGCGCAAGGAAACAGCTAGAAGAATCGAGAAGGCTACGGGAAAGTCACTCGGATGGCTCGATATAGAACATTCAGGAAATCCTCGCCATCCTGAATTGCCGCCACCGGACAGCTCAGCGCTGGCAATCGCTTTAGAGGTACTGTCCCGCTCACTTGTAGCTGCCGATGACCTGACGTTGGATCAGGTGCGCCCGCTACTAATTAGGCTAGTGGACGAGCCGTACCGCGCTCAGGAAATATCGCCAAGGCTAATATCACTGCTGATCGCCCGTTAGGACTGGCAGTATCTGAAATCAAGGTCTGTAGCACTCATCTTACCGCCGCACAGATCGCGGCCTGTCAACTGGCATAATCCGTCTCTGGGTTGCCTGCAGTTGGCCTTGAAGATCCGGAAGCAGGACATCTAAAACCATAGAAATTCTTGAGACTGAATGTGGCTATTTAGATTACCATCCAGGGGATTAGTTTTATGATCTTAGAATGAGAGGATAGATAACCATGTCTAAGAAGACGGCAACAACTGATTCGCATCTAGCAAGCAGCCAGTATTCGACCTTGGAAGAGTACCTTGGTGCGGTGCGAAAGGTTCTGCAGAGCCGCAAGGATTTGAGTGCGACTTGGATAGAAGAGTTGATCGCTGGGGATGATCATTTTCTTCGTACTTGCTTTGAGAAGCAGTTGCACCCAGCGACGGCTGCATTTGATATTTTCATCACAGAAGAAGAGGCATCCCGTGACTCGGTGGGAGAAGATGGTCGTCTTAAATTCGATGTAAACGAAAAAGCCAAAAGACACCTGCAAAGGCTTGTTGAGTTGGGCCTGTGGGGCGACTCGATGGATGCAGTGGCGAAGACCTTGGTGGAGCAATCTTTGGCTGCTAAACTTGAATCAGGTCTGCTTCGTACCACGTACCCAACTTAATCAAGGAAAGATATGGAGATATTGGTGAAAGTATCTCGCGCCGAGTTGGCTGAGATGGAGAGCACAGAAGAGCGCCTGCATACAGGCGTAGTGCGTGCGCTGGACAAAGGCATCGAGGATGGTGATGGAACCCTGTACCTGGCGAGTTTCAGTGTCGTCGTCCAGGTCACCGAGTGAGTCGTAAGGAATGGCGACCATCACCATTCCCATTGGGGCCGAAAATACATGTTATCTTCAACCGCGAAATCAAAGTACGCCCCCTTTCTGAATCGACTTGGAAGGGATACTTCTGCTCCCCGGGCACCGCTCGCTATAGGGGGTGCGGCCCAGAACTACTGGCCCATGCTGAGAAAGTATTCGGACCATTGCAAAAATAGGGTTTTCGCTCAGTGTGCATGCATACTATACTGAGGCCATTACGGTTAATTTGATGCGGTG
Organism: Paenacidovorax caeni; assembly: GCF_001298675.1. Classification (GTDB taxonomy): domain Bacteria; phylum Pseudomonadota; class Gammaproteobacteria; order Burkholderiales; family Burkholderiaceae_C; genus Paenacidovorax; species Paenacidovorax caeni. The sequence continues at coordinate 2,548 of NZ_CYIG01000076.1, read as the reverse complement.
AATTTACTTGACTGGCTATCGAATGGCGGTTTCCTGACTTGGAATTTCGTAAGGATTCAGTGCATGACACACGACCAAGCGCGAGCAATCTTGGCAGAAGCCGAAGCCGCTATCTCATTAGATGAAGATGCTGGCACTGTGACAATCAACGGCACGGTGTCCATGGAAGAGCTTCAGGCAATTTTGCAGCTTCTTGAATATACCGCCTGAGACAAGGAAAGATCCAACTATGAGAATTTCTAAGTCAAATATTTCAGCAATAGCCTGGCTGCTACTTGTTGCTAGTTTCGCGGCTTTTTTGCTTTTCACTGAGACAACCCAAAAGCAAACAACAATGAAGCCATTGGGAGTTGTCCTTCAAGTGAAAGAATGCCACTCTGGAAAGCATTCCCATACGTGCAGTGTGTTAACAAGTACACATCAATGGGATACAGATCTTGGAAACTGGCCTGGTGAAATCCTGCAGACGGGTGATCAGCTTTCGATGAGAACGGACCAATCACGAGGTCGCAGAGAAACATGGCTGTGCCGCAATGGGCTTTGTCGTTCATTATCGATTTGTTGGAGTTGGATGCCTTGCTGGGATCGTCGTACGTTGTAATATGATTCATGACGATTTCAACGAACAGCAAGCTCTCGAAAAAGATATCTTTTCCCTATCCATTACCTCCACTGAATCCACTTCACTATAACGAAGATCGGGAAATGATTGGCCACCAGTTGGTCCCCATGGATGAGCCATCGGAAGGTGTTTTCTGGTGTTGCGTTTGTGGTGGACATCCAGATGATCCGATTCACAAACCGGGATACATTCCTTGAGGAAATGTGAGTGATCTATAGCTATTCTTGACGGCGGATGCTATGAATCAGCGATTTGCCTCTTATTACTTGAAAACAAGTCTGAGACAAACGGCTCCATCTGAATCGCTCGTACATAACGACAGCAAATTTCAACGTACGTCCAACAATCTTGGCTTCATCGAGAATACCATCGGAATCCTATGATCTCTCAGGATGTAGTTGTTGCTGCTAGGTTCTTGGCACATCTCGCCGACCTACCACTTGAGTGTGACGGAACTACTAGAGCACTTTCGCATTTGCTTAATCATGCTCACGTTGAACATGAAGTTCACGTCGGAGCATTGGAAGTTGATGGGGTAGGGCGCATCGATCACCATTGGTGGATCAAGTTACGCGACAGCTTCGTCTGCGATGCCAGGACGGTTATGTGGCTTGGGCCTGAAGCATGTGTTCAGCAAGGCGTTTTCAATCCCTCTCCACTTATGAGCTACAAGACTGAGGCCATATTATTCCCAGAATGCAATGCTACGATCTTCTGGATTCTTACTGGCCAGAGTAGTCAATCCTTCTTGACTCATTTTAATAATCATGGCCATACATCAATCTGAGGCGCAGGTACAGGTCAACCACGATGGCTCCATAGTTTGGGTGCACGCCAATGATGGTTCAACAGTTGGCCGTTTTTCCAAACGGTTCGGAATCGACGTGCATACAACTGCAACTCAACAACTTGAGGGATCGCCGCAATGCCTGCATTGCACCCACTCACCAGGCACTGCGTCTGACTGGGAGCTTTTTTGCGACCTGTTAAATGCCCACCATCTGATCACAGTCCCCAAGTCACTCATTAAATTCCCCTGAACGACTAGATTTCTGAGTCATCGTTCACCATCGCAAAACATCCAATAATATTACATGACCTCAAAGACTTGTAAATAAAAAGGGGCGACCAAGACTCAGATGCAATTTCGCGTCGAAATCCGCAAAAATTTCGAAGTTCCTTAAAGGCGATTTCGCAACACCTATCTCCAGCACTCTTGCTGCTCAGTGCCAGAAAAACTATGATGCAAACTAACAAAAGCATCTCAAAGCAGCAGCATGTCGGAAGCGGAAATTCTTCACCGCAATCCAGCTCCACAGATGGAGGTCTTGATCGATCTTTGGCTCGATCAAGGTTCTGCGCGCGACCGTGATCCGATTGGCATAAAAGGCGAGCCATCGTACCGTTATTTTTGGGCAACATTCACTCGCTATTTGAAGACAGGAAAGAACGGTCAGCTAGCAAAAGCAGTCGATTGGCAAGAAGTCACACCGGTCGATGTTCTTGATTTCCTCGAATCAGGTCCAACCAGCCGAAAGGCCGAATCAAAGGTTAGCGACATCACACGTCGCCGCTACTGGCGTCTTCTTGAGCGGATTTACGACTTCGCTTTGCAAAACGGCTGGGTTGCCAGCAATCCTGTTCGAGAAATCGTCAAAGATGAGCAGCCGCGAAGTGAAGATCCAAAGGGCGCCATCATGTCGCCCTCGCTGTGGAAAGCACTCCAGCAATGTTTGCATCCGCTGCCTCCAGAAGACGACTTTCAGGCACTGCGCAACCGTGCCTTGCTGATTTGCATTTCTGAGCTGGCGCTATCGCCCATGGAGGTGCGCAACCTCAAGATGAATTCCATCCTCTATATAGAAGAGGAGGGCGCTCGACGCCCCCAGGCGCTGCAGCTCGATGGCCCCGGGCCCAACCAGCGCC
>NZ_CYIG01000075.1 GCF_001298675.1 Paenacidovorax caeni | reverse complement strand
ACGGGTAGTCGGCTCGGTGCTCCTGCACCATGCGCACGGCGCGCTCGCGCACTTCCGGGGAGAACTTCGGTGACTTGTTCATAGCTCCATCTTCTCAAGTGTTGGAGCCTCCTCAAAACCCGGGGCGGTTCAACTTGGTGGGGCCCTTTCGCTCACCATCACGTCTGAGGTAACACCAGTGAAATAGGAAGAACAGATTTCCATGTTCAAACCGCAGCACAGTGCTGGCTGGAGCGTAGATGTCCGGAAACTGCTCAAACGGGAAATCGAGCACGGGCAGTGACTTGATAAAGGACGGCGTGCATCGTTGCCAGAGCGGCTCTGGAGTCGCTCTACTCACACTCATGTCGGCTCCTGGATGAGTTCGACTAGGTGGTCGCTCCAGCCTTGCTGAGCAAGTTGTAGCTGGCGCAGGTGCTCGCGGTGCTCCAGATACTTGTCGGTGGTCAAGGGGCTCTTGTGCCACATCAGCTTTTTGAGCTGGTCACGCGCCCAGACGAACCGCTTGCCAAAGTCCGGGCCCGCCTGAAGCATCTGGTAATCGACCCAATTCATGCCGAAGGTTGCCCTCAAGTCGTGATATCGGTACTTGAACTTAGGGATTTTTTTCTGCACGAGGGGTATGACGCTTTCCTCAATGAACTTTCGCAGCGGCCTTCCACTGAGCGCTGAGCGACGAAGGGGGGTAGCGGAGTCGCGCACTGCATTTCGGTCTTCTTTGGACTCATAGTAGGGTTGTCCTCGCTGCGTCAAGAACAGGTAGTTGTACGGGTCCTCCCCGCGGGTGGTTTTCGCACGCCGGTGCATGGCTCGTTCTGAGACTGCGTAGTCGTGCAATAGCTCGTATAGCATGCGTGGCACTGACAAATAGACACCAAAAACGTCGCCCTTAGTGTCGATGCCAGTACCAGGTCCGCAGCGAATCTTGTGTGGCCACTGGGGAATTTTTGACGAGGGGCGAAGAACGTCTCTCACTCTGAGGGTCAGTACCGTCATCTCGCGTGCACCGGTAAGCAGGGCCGTGTAGTGCATCAACGAATACTCACTATTGCCCAGCTCCTTGAGTGCGAAAACTAAGGCCTTCTGCTCAGCAACGGACAGTGGGCGCAACTTTCCACCGTCGTCGATGGTCTCAGCCATTGGGTCTTGCCGTTTACTTTCCTTGATGGATATGTCAGTTGTTTTGACTGCGGCAATCTGCTTGAAGCCCTTGGTGTCCCGGTATTCGATGTAAACATCTCTGTCATCCCAGGGTGGGTTTGCGGGTGAGAACTGCATGCGCGAGGTGCGCATGAGAAACCGATAGAAGCTGATGACGGTCGACATGCGTCGGGACGCCGTGGACTTCTTCAGTTCACCCGCGTTGACTTGGCTATGAAGATGATTTCGATAGAGGTAGGTTGGCCGGACGTATTTCTCGACCGCTGAGAAGTCATCCCATTGAAGGGCCAACGCATCTAAGAAAGTACGATAAGCGGCCAAATCTTGCGCCACGGGACCAAGGGAATGAATGCTCTGTGGCTTGGCTTGCGCCTTATCCAGCAGCCACAGGCAGGCCTCTGCCCATGGCACTCCAGAACCATCAACAACTAGCGGGTAGGCTCGGAATTCTGTCCAGCGCGTAGCCGTAGGACTTACGGGTGCTCGCCAGTATTTGATGTGGATACCACCATGATGGTGGTCTACTGGAATGTGGCCTTTGCCTGTGTTGTCTTGAACCTTTGTCAGTCTGAACAAAGGAAGATAGTGAGCGCGGGCCTGGTCTGCACTGGACATAGCGTGTGACGCGCGTCCACAATGGTGCCGGCGGCGGGACTTGAACCCGCATCTCCGTGAGAAGGAGGGATTTTAAGTCCCTTGCGTATACCGATTTCGCCACGCCGGCTACAGACGCATAGTTGCGATGTGTTCATTATAGCCGAAAGTGCCGAATGTTATAATCCACAGCATAGGTACCGAATAGCGGACTTAAAATCCGCCGCTTCCTGAAAAGGGGCGTGCCGGTTCGACCCCGGCTCGGGGCACCATCCAATAATTCATGCAAGTGCAGATGTTGCACTTGCCTAAACAAATCAATCACTTAGGCTAAATCGTATTGGTGTAAAGTGCGGCAAATTAAGCAGGGTGCACAACCGGCGCCCCCAAATTTCCCCCACTTCTCCCCCCAATCGAATGGCAACCCCCAAGCAAACCGCTGCAGGCACTTGGCGCGTGCAGATCGAGGTGCGTGGCCAGCGTGATGCGGCTACGTGTGCAACCAAGCGCGAGGCTTTGGAGTGGGCGGCCAGGCGCAAGACCGAGATGCTGGCCATGGCCAACGGCAAGGCTGGCGAGATCAAGACGCTGGCCGATGCGCTCGATCGTTACGGGCGCGAGGTCTCGCCCACGAAGCGGGGCGAGCTGAAAGAGGTCATCCGGCTCAAGGCCTTTGAGCGCCAGCCGCTGTTTCCTGGGCGGCGTCTGCTTGTCGATCTCACGCCTGCCCACCTGGCAGACTGGCGCGATGCGCGGCTCAAGATCAATTCACGGGGCGCAGTGCTGCGGGACATGGTGCTGCTGTCCCACGTGCTTGAGGTGGCCAGGCGCGAGTGGCGATGGATTGCCGACAACCCCATGCGCGACGTGCGCAAGCCTGCTGAGCCAGACCACCGCGAGCGCATCATCCAGCCTGCCGAGGTGCGGGCGATGCTGCGGGTGCTGGGTTGGTCGAAGCGCAAGCCGGTGCGCAGCGTGGCGCAGGCCGTCGCGCATTGCTTCATTGCCGCGCTGCAGACCGGCATGCGCGCGGGCGAGCTGTGCGGGTTGCGCTGGGACGATGTTGCCCAGGATCACGTGCAACTGCACGCGGGCAAGACAAAAACTGGCAAGGCGCGCCAGGTGCCGCTAACGCCAGCGGCTGCGCGCAATATCGAGTGCATGCGTGGGTACGACCCTGAGCTTGTCTTCGGCCTCACGGCCCGCAGTCTCGATGCGATGTTTCGCAAGTACCGCACGCGCGCAGGCCTTGAGGGCTTCACTTTCCACGATGCGCGGCACACCGCCGCCACGCGCCTTGCGCGCCTGGTGGATGTGCTTGACCTCTGCAAAATCTTCGGCTGGACAACGGCCACCCGGGCGCTGGTGTACTACAACCCCACGGGCAGCCAGATTGCAAAGCGGCTCAACGCTTCGGCCGCTGCTCCCACTCGATCACCTCGCTGAGCAGCCATTTGCCGTAGCGGTCGGGCTTCGGGAAAGTCACGTCCTCGGCCATCCAGCGCGGGATGGTGTTGCGGTGCACGCACAGGCGCTCGGCGAGCTGCTCGCGCGTCAGGCGGGCGCCCGTCACGCTGGCCAGGATGCGGCCAAAGTCTTGCACCGTGGCCCGGAGCTGGGCCAGCTCGATAGCAACTGGGTCAGCCATCATGCTCCCCCTTCCTTGGCCTGGGAGCGGGCGGCATCCACATCACTCCAGTCACCGCCCATCATTCGATCAACCGATGCGTTGAGCGAGGCGCGATTTTCGTCACTGACGATCCTCACCAGCGATGTGAATCTGCCTTCGTTCCACGCAACCATGATGTGTGAACTGAGCCAGCGCCACCGTGCAGCATCCCCCGCATCTGCAACACACTTCAGCATGAGAGCCTCTGACATGGACAGTACCTCTGCATCCCCCCGTGCTACAGGCGCGGCCTGTGCAATCCCCTCGCCGCGCGCCGCCAGGAATGCGCAGAAGTTCGCCACGTCCACCGGGTCGCCTTTATCCACATGCGCGCGCAGCATGTCGGAAAGGCGCTGCTGCGTGCATTCGGGCGTGCCCCAGCCGCTGTAGCCCTTCGCACGCTGCTTCGTCAGCTTGGCCTTCATTGCGGCTGCAAGGGCGTCAACGGCGGCATCGTCTGGGTGTGCTGGCGCTGCCTGGGTGGTGGGCGCGCCAGCAGGCGCGAGTGGCGTCAGCGCAATACGCGTAGCCTCGGTCTGATCCCAAAGGGCCTGCTCCTCGGGCTCGCTGCTCTCCGGGCGGCGTGGGCCAATCCAGCTCTGCAGGACGGCCAGCAGGCCAATGGCCTGCATGATGGCCGGGCTGTTGACGCGCGCGGCGTGCAGGCGCTCTGCGTACGCGCGCATGGTTTCCTCGGCGTAGTAGTGGCGCTGGGTGTCGTGCACGAAGCCCTGCACGTCCTCTGTGTAGTCGGGCGCTGGCAGTGGGATGTGGTCTTTCATTTGCGCGCCTATCGGCTCCAGGGCTATTTCGTCTGCTGGTGTAGTGGCGCTGGTGCCGGTCACAAGGCGCCCGTTGGTAGCTATCACGAAGGCGGCGTGTTTGGGGCCTTCGAGTGTGGGTAGCTTGGACTCCAGCCATTTCAGTACGTTGGCTAGACGCCAGTAAACCCCGCCCGCCTGGAATGCTCCACCGTGCGCGTTTGGCTGCGGTCTGTCCATGCGTATCCATGCCTCTGCGAGCAGTTGGCGGGCTTCTTCAAAGCCGGGCGTGCTTCTGCAGGCGTCCAGGTTTTGCCTGCGGCTCATTGCTGAAACCCCTTCATCAACTTGCTCAGGTGGCCAGATTTCTCCAGCTCAGCCAGGGTGCCAAGCGCTGCGGCCATGCGTTCGATGATCGCCACGTTGCGCTCCAGGCGCACGTAGTCGGTGCTGCGGTTGAACTTGTCCAGTAGTGCACTCATGTCGGTGGCGCTGGTGCGGGCTTTGCGGCTGGCGTCTTTGGCGGCGGCGGCCAGGGCATCCATTTCTGCCAGCATGCGCTTTTGCACTGTGGCCAGGTGATCTGTCATAGCCTCGACTGTGGCGGAGGCGGCTTGCATGTCGGGCGTAATGCGCTTTGCTGTCTGGCGTTGCAGGTGCCTGCCGGTGTTGATGTCTTGCTCTACGAAGGACATGACGGTGTCATGGTCGGCCAGTACCTCGCCACGCTGACTGATGCTGTTGTTTTGCTTTTCTGCTTTCATGCTGATCTCTCTGTGATGCCATTGCGTATGGCGGGGCACGCGGCCACCAGGCCGAGGTTTTGGGGTGTGGTGCGCATAACCTTGCCGCCCGTGCTGCGGGTGCGGGCTATCAGCTTGGCCGTGATGTCGCGCAGCTCGCCGCTGCTCACGTAGGCAAGCTGGTGGCGGTGCAGGTCAACGGCCTCGGCCAGGGCGTCGATCTCGTGATACTCCAGCTGCTGCGGCAGCCATGCGCCCGAGGCGAGGGCGCGTGCGCGTATGGCCGCCAGCGCGGCCATTGCGCTGTCGAAATGCTCGCGCATGCCGCGCACGATGCCGCTGTCCTCGATGGCCACGGCAATTGCCAGGTGCGTGGCCAGCGTGGTGTGCTGGTCTTCGGTGGCCACGCCCTCACGCAGGCGGGCCAGGCACGCCCAGGCCGTGGCCAGGGTGGTGTGTACCTCTGCGGCCGTCAGGCATGTGGCGCGTAGCCGAACGTTGTCGGCCGCGTGGTACGCCATGGCGCAGAGCCACTGGCGGCGGTGCTCGCGTGAGCACTGCCCGCGCTCCATTCGCCGTAGGCGCCGGGCGCGTGCGGCCGCCATGATCCGGGCCATGGGCAGCGGGCGGTGGTTGACGTGGCGGCGGCGCATGGCCAGGGCCGCCTGGAGCCGGGTGCGGCGGGTCATGCCACCACCTCCAGCTCTGTCACGTCAAAAACCACCTGCTTGGGCGCGCAGCGCTTGCTGCGCTCGATGGCCACGCACCAAGCGGCATCGCCGATCTGCGCCACCACGTTGCCCTCGTAGCCGATCCAAGGCTTTTGCTGCTTGCCGGTGGCCGTTTCGTTGACGCGCACGCGCGCACCGATGCCCACCGTTGCTGCTGCCCCGGTGGCCACGCCTGCACGGGCCTGGCCACTGGGCGCAGCGGCGCAGGCGGCCGCCTGGGCAGGGTCTGCCGCTGGGGCGCTGGGCTGCGCGGGCGCCGGGGTTGCGCACGTGGCGCTGGCCAGGGGCAGGGCGCTCGCCGCCGCCAGCGCGCGAGCAGCTGGTGGCGCTTCGTCGCCCTGCGCCGCAGGCGCCTGCTCAGTGGCCTGTGCACCACCAGCGGCGCCGCCACGGGGCGCGGCCTGCGGCTGCGCGCCAGCGACAGCCGCAGCATCGTCGCCTTGCGCCGCAGGCGCCTGATTTGCCTCCTCCAGCGCCCGCAGCTCGGCCGCAATCTGCGCCTGGGCCTCGGCCGCCGTGGTCTTCACGCGCGCGGCATCGCGCGCCAGCGCAGCCGGGGCCGTGGATTTTTTGGCCTTCGCGCGCGTAGGACTGGCTTGCGCAGCGGGGGGCGGGGTCAAAGTGCCCTCCGGGGCCGCAGGCTTATCGGCTTCGGCCTGGGCTTTGGCGGCGGCGCGCAGGTTGGCAATCGCCTGGGCCAGTTCGGCCTTCTCGGCGGCCGTGGCCTCGGCGTCTACCGCGTCCAAGTCCACGCCAAGGGCGCGGGTGGCGGCGTGCAGGACAGGTGCCCAGGCTGCCTCGCTGTACCACCCCCAGAGGCCGCGAATCAGCATGGTGGCCAGCATGTAGCGGCGGATCTCGGCGTGGTCGGCGCGGTCGATGCGGGCCACGGCGCGCTGCGTCATCGCTTCGTGGTCTTCATCCTCTACGGGGGGCAGGCTGAGGATAGCCAGTACGTCTTCTTCGTCCAGGTGATGGATTTCGAGCTTGATCCACTCGCGCAGCAGCTCGGTATCGGTCAGCACCTTGGCGGGCGTGGTGTGCGCATGGATGGCGCGCATGATGGTGGTGAACTGCGCCTTGCGGGCGGCTTTCTGCTGCGCCTGTTCAGACTTGCGCGTGAGTGCCTCGATCTCTTCGTCCAGGTTGATCGTCTTGCGCGTGGTCTTGATCGCGCCGCGCTGCACCAGCACCGCTTCAGCCTCGTCGGTGGGCACCGCCTCGATCAGCTCTTTGCTGTACGGGTCTTCGATCAGCACGGGCTTGGGCCCCTTGTCGCCCAGCAGCTCGCGCAGCGGCACCCTCTTGCCGTCCTGGGCCAGGTCGGCGCGGGTGGCATCCAGCCGGGTGTAGCCCTGCAGGGTGCGCCCGTAGCCGTCATAGCTGTGCTGGCGCACGATCTCCTTGGCTTCCTTGCCCTCGATGATGCGCATGCCCTTGGCCTCGGCCGCAGCGCGCAGGGCCTCGGCGTGGGCGTGGGCCTTGGCAGAGTGGCATGCGGGGTCGGTGCACAGGTCGGGCGAGTCCACATCGGCAAACAGCTCGGGCTCTGCGCCCGTGCGCTTGGGGCAGTCGCCGCAGGCGCCCACACCGGGCACCAGGCCGACTACCGCAATGGGAAACGGCGCATCCTCCAGCTTGAGCATCACATTGCGCTGCAACCAGCCCTCGAACTCGCGCACGCCCGTGGCGAAGTCACCCCGGTGGCTGCGGCGGCTGGCCTCTTTGAGGGCGGTGATCTGCACCTTCTCAACCGGGATGCGGGCAATGCGCAGCGCGCGGCTGTTGTCGATCTCGCCGGTGGCCAGGGCGTCGCGCACCGTCTGGCACAGGTCAAGCAGCTTGAGGCGGGCGTAGACGTAGCTGCGGCTCTTGCCGATCTTGGCAGCCACGGCGTCGGCGTCCATGCCGCTGCCCTGGCGCATGAGCGCGCCGTAGCCCTCGGCCTCCTCCAGCGGCGATACATCCTCGCGCTGCAGGTTCTCCACGATCTGGATCTCCAGCACCTGCTCGTCATTCAGGTGTCGCACCATCACCGGGATCTCGGCCACGCCCGCCAGTTGGCAGGCACGCCAGCGGCGCTCACCGGCCACCAGCTCGTATTCGATGGGCTCGGCCTTGCGCGTGGTGGCAATGGGCCACACCGGCACAGCACTACGGGCGCGCGAGGTATCGGCCAGGCGCTCGGGCGGCAGGGGCCGCACCAGGATGGGCTGGTGCACGCCGCTGGCAGCAATGCTGTCGGCCAGCTCGCGCAGCTTGGCCTGGTCAAACGTCTTGCGCGGGTTCGTCAGGCTGGCAACGATGCTCGCCACGGGCGCCATGAACATGCGCGGCCCGGCGCCGGACAGTGGAATTGCAGCGATGGCCTGGTCGTGTTGGTCGGTGGCCATGGTCATGCCTCCAGCGGAGAGTGGGTGATGCGCCCGTCAGGAAAGCGCAGCGTGGCGCCGGTGCGGCTGGGCAGGGCAAAGGCAGCCATGCGCGCGGGCGAGATGGTCGTGGGCTGGCGCAGCTCGGGGCAGGTGTACGGCGCGCTGGTGCGCCAGGCGGGCGCCTCGGCGTGCGGCATGCTGCGCAGATCCAGCTTGTGGGTGTGGATGCGGGCCGCGTTGGGGAGCGGTTGTAGGCCACTCGTGCGAGGCACGGGGGCAGGCTTGGCGTGCATGTGCACGCCGGTGGTGTTCTGTGCGCGAGGCATGTCAGCTCCTGGCGGGTGGGGTGGGTGCACACGTGTGCACGGCGGCGGGCAGGGCCGCGATGTAGCCGGTAGCGGCTGCGGCAAGCAGCAGCAGCGCCATGGCCAGCACCGTGCCCAGGGTGGAGAGGGCCCAGGCCAGCGCGCGCAGCAGGCGGGCGCGGCGGCGCGTGCGGTGCGGGCCGTCGATCTGCACGGGCGCGCTCATGGCCTGGCTTCCAGCAGCCGGGCGGTCGCGCCGTGCACGTTGTGGCGCGCCATGGCCTCGATGACGGCAATGCAGGACGTGGGTGCCAGGGCGATGTATTCGAGGCCTGCGCAGTGGATCAAGAAGGGGCGGAAGGTCATGCCGCACCGCCCTTCTTGCTGGCCCGCAGGGCTGCAGGCGCAAAGTAGCGTTCCTCCTGCCGTGCCGAAGGCGTGAAGCGCTTGCCCTGGCGAAAGCGGTGGTGTGCCTCGGCGAAGAGCTGGGCGCGGTGCTTGTGCAGCCAGGCCGTGTTCACGGGCTTGGCAACGTCAACGACCCAGAAACGGCGGTTGGTGGCGTCGCGCAGGTAGTCGCTCTCGCTGCTGGTGCACCACACGATGAACTGGCGCGGCTTCTCCTCGCTCCCGCTGCTGTAGGGCGCGCGAAAGCGGTCTACACGGCAGGAGAGAAAGGCCTTCGCGCATTCGATCTCTGCGCGGCTGAACATGGAAAGCTCCGCTAGCTCATAGGCCAGGATGCCTTCGCTGTCCGGAAGAAAGCGCATTGATCCGTTCTTGAACTCGGCGGGCACGTCGCTGTAGTGCCCTGCGCCCACCAGAGCCTGCACCAGCGTCGATTTGCCCATGCCTTGAGGGCCGCACAGCAGCACCGCGTGGTCGAACTTGCAGCCAGGCTCCAGCAGGCGGGCCACGTGTGCCATGGCGATGTAGCGGCCTACCAGCTCAAGGTAGCGGCGCTCTTTCTTGCTGGCCGTGGCGTCCAGGCCTAAAGCCTTGGGCAGCCAGCGGTTGAGGCGGGGTTTGCCGTCCCAGAACTGGGTCAGGAGCGGGCAAGCGTGGGTGATGCTGCTCATTTGCCCCCTCCCGTGAAGCCGCCCGTGAGGTAAAAACCCGCCACGAAGGCGACTGCGGGAGGGTGTGCAGAATTTTGTGTAAACGGACAATCCACCGCCGGCGCGAGCCGGCCTGTCCGTAAGCACAATGAGCACCAAGAAACACGACGTACCCGAAGAACTGCTGTCTGGCCTGCTGGCTAACTACAAGAAGCCTGAAGACCTCATCGG
>NZ_CYIG01000074.1 GCF_001298675.1 Paenacidovorax caeni | reverse complement strand
TGCAAACGGCGAAAGCCTGAGCCATCGGGGCTGCAAGGCCCCTCAATGCACGAGGTGCAGACCGCCGTAAGGCCTCATCGCGCATTTAAAACGGGCTGGCGTCCAATCGTGCCTATTCGGATCCGTCAATCATGGGGTTGTGAGAGGTTCCCGCATGGCTCGGCCCGCCGGTAGGCCAAGATAGTAGTTCTTTGGGGACTCATGGCGCATCCTGCGTACCCCATCAACTCGATGGGAGTCCATCATCGAAGCAGTAGGAAACACCACTCACCGTAAGCCGTCGAACAACAGCAACGTCGTAGGCCTAGAGGGCGCCGTTCAAGCCCAAGGACATCCGGGCACTGCGTGTCCGCCTGCAGATGGAGGTGCGTATTCGGGGAGCTTGCGCTCCTCAATCTTGGTATCGACAGCAAGCTGCGCGGGCGCGACCTCGTTGCACGTAAGGTCCCTGATGCGCCCCGTGGTGACCAAGTGGCCACGCGAGCCATCGTCATGCAGCGCAGGACGAAGCGCCCTGTCCAGTTCGAGAGATCACGGTAGTTACCCGAGAAGCCCTATAGGCCATAGTACGACTGGCGCAAGACAGACTTGCGCTGCCTGCCTCAGCGAGTGGTTAGGCGTCCAAAGTTGCTCAGGCGCGTCCTATTGCAGCCAATGTGGCATGGCATACCAGATGGCATACCGAAAGAGGTAGAAAATAAAAAACCCCAAGTAAATCAATTACTTGGGGTTTTGTCTTGGCGGAGAGGGCGGCAGTCGAACCTGGGTTTCACTTTGCGTCAGAAAATCTCATGAAATCAGAAAATAACCCAATATAAACAATGACTTATGAGTTTTGTTGTTTCACAGGGTTTCTGACGGCATCTCTCAATCTTGTGTTTTTTCCGTATACTTTTCCGTATAACGAGACCAAAATTTGGGTCTCGTCTCCGTCGAACTCCACCCATGGTCAAAGCCAACAAACTCACTCAACTGCAAGCCACCAGGCTCAAGGAGCCGGGCCTGCATGGCGACGGTGCCGGCCTGTGGCTCAAAGTCACCGAAGGGGGCTCCAAGTCCTGGATTTTGCGCTACGCCTTCAACGGTCGTGAGCGCTGGACGGGGCTGGGGCCATACCCCGAGGTTTCCTTGGCTGACGCCCGTGACAAAGCCATGGACTGGCGTCGTCAGGTGCGCCAAGGCATCGACCCCATGCAAGTCAAGCACCAAGCCGTAGCCGTGGCGCGTGCCGAGCAAGCCAAAACCATCACGTTCGACAGTTGCGCCGAGCGCTATATCGAATCACACCGTTCGGGTTGGAAGAATGCCAAGCACGCCGACCAGTGGACCAACACGCTGCAAACCTACGCAGCCCCCATCATCGGCAAGATGGATGTCGCGCTGATTGAAACCGCGCACATCATGCGCGTGCTTGAACCGGTGTGGCACACCAAGGCAGAAACCGCCTCGCGCCTGCGGGGCCGTTTGGAAGCTGTGCTCGATTGGGCCACCGTGCACCGGTACCGCACGGGAGACAACCCCGCCCGCTGGAAAGGCCACCTCGACGCACTGCTGCCCGCACGCTCCAAGGTCTCCAAATCAAAGCACTTTGCTGCACTGCCATGGCGCGACATGAAACCCTTCATGGCCGAACTGCGCCAGCAAAGCGGCATCGGTGCGCTGGCTCTGCAGTTCACCATCCTCACCGCCGCCCGCTCAGGCGAAGTGCGCGGCATGGCCTGGTACGAGGTGGACTTCGAGCACAAGCTGTGGACCGTCCCAGGCGAACGCATGAAAGCCGGGAAAGAGCACCGGGTACCGCTATCGGATGCTGCCATGCAACTGCTGGAGTCTTTGAAGGACACCAAGCTGGCAGATACCGACATCGTGTTCCCCAGCACGCGTGACCACAAACCCCTCTCCGACATGACGCTCACCGCCGTGCTGCGGCGCATGAAGCGCGACGACATCACCGTGCACGGCTTCCGCTCCTCGTTTCGGGACTGGGCAGCAGAAGCCACCGACTACCCCCAGGAAATGGCGGAAATGGCGCTGGCGCACATTGTGGGCAACAAGGTGGAGGCAGCCTACCGGCGCGGGGACATGCTGGAGAAGCGGCGCGCGATGATGCAGGCGTGGGCAGAGCACTCGCTGTGAACACCGTGCAGTGGCTGTTGGATCAGCCAACCCGAATCCATTCCCTTGACGGAATATTCCTTGGAGGCTATATTTAACTATGTCTTGGGACGTTGAGTACACCGATGAGTTTGAAGCGTGGTGGGAAGGCTTGTCAGAGCAGGAGCAAGTGTCCTTGGCCGCTTCGGTAGCGTTGCTGGAAGAGCGTGGCCCCTCACTCGGACACCCCCACAGCAGTGGTATCAACGGTTCTCGCCACGGGCACATGCGCGAATTGCGCACGCAGCATGGCGGGCGGCCGTTTCGCACACTGTATGCCTTTGACCCTCGCCGAATGGCAATTTTATTGATCGGCGGTGATAAGACGGGCAATGACCGCTGGTACGAAGTGCATGTGCCAATCGCTGATCGGTTGTATGACGAGCATCTTGACCAGCTTCGCCTTGAAGGAGAAATAGATGGCTAAGAAGTTTTCTGAATTGCGGGCTGCAATGAGCCCTGAAGCGCGCGCTCAAGCCGCTGAACTCGCGCAAACCATGCTGAGCGAAATGCCACTGCACGAGCTGCGCCAAGCTCGGGGGCTGTCGCAAAAGATGCTGGCTGACGTACTGCATGTGCAGCAGCCCTCCATTGCCAAGATGGAGAAGCGCACAGACATGTACCTTTCAACGCTACGCAGCCACATCCAAGCGATGGGGGGTGAGCTGGAGGTCATTGCACGGTTTCCCGATGGGGCGGTGAAGATCAGCAACTTTGCGGAACTGGGTGCTCCGACACAGGCTGCAATGCCCTCGTGAGTGGATTCCGCGCAAATGGGAACTGCACTGCCTACGGAAGCAAAAAAGGCTGCCAGCCCGCTGCTGGTTGCACTGCATGACATTGCTACCGACCTGCACAAAGCGGGCTTCATGGATCTGAGGTCCCTGCGTGAATACGATGCGCTGTGCTTGGATGACGAAGTTGTCGAGGCGGAAGACATCCTCACGCGGCGTTCCCAACTGTAGATCAGTCAAGGAGGGCTTTCAGCGTCTGTGAACGCCTCCACATTCTCGGTAGCGCCCTGGTAAGCCAGCTCAAGTGCAAGCGGCGATGGGCATTTGCTTGAGGTTCGTTACAGAGTTTGGGGGGCTTGTATTCAGAGGGTGGCTACCCATTCAGTTGCTCGAAATTTTCGAATAACTGCTGGCGATCACGGCATGGCGCGCAGTTATGTTGGGGGGGCAATAGGCGTAACGTAGCTGAGATTCAGCGGCCAATCGAACTAGTCGTCCGTGTTCACAGAACACGGCACGTCCCATTGGCCTCGATAGGCGGGGGGGCTAGGGTTGACTTTCGACGTCCTGGAAGGCCGACCGCTTCAGGCTGAACTGAGTCATTCGCGTTCGACGGCCTGAGCGACCGCTTCGGTCATGACCGGCCAATCGACGGGTAGCGGCAGTTGTGCGCGCTGGCCATTGACCGGTTCAATTTGGCGCTTTGTGTCAGCGAGGTTAGGGGGCAGTGGCTCATGGCACGAGCCTACCCACCTCATCAAGTCACGAGCTCTTGAAGGAAGTCTGTGAGCGCCTTTTTCGGATCGTCCTCTTCGGATACGATCATCTCGATGCCCCAGTGCCTAAGCACTTCTTCTGCCGCTGGGTTTGGGCGGTGCGTGAAGACGTAGGACTTTGGTCTGACGGATGCCAGCGGCGAACGCCCCCACATCTCCGTCAGTCGATAGAACAGAAGCCGGATGTTGAAGTCCGTCAGGCTGTAGCCGACAAAGAGGACGGAATTGCTCAGTACGTCGTTGCGCAGCTTGATGTCCAGTGGCGTATCGAAGTTCAGCCGTTGGTAGTAGCTGGTCTCGTCGAGGACGATCGACTCGTCGGCTGCGAAATCACCATGGAACTTGATGATCTGTCGGTGACCGTCCCTAACGGCGACCATGTCCGCCACACTGGCAATTCTGTCGTATTTCACGCCGAACTCAGAGTGCGCGATCTCAAGCCAACGGTCGTAGTTGGTGGTGTAGATCCGCGAGAAATTGCCCTGAGTGATCAACCGGTGAATATCGGAGGCCTTGATGTCTGTGGACGGCTTGTGCCACTCCCGGTCCATCCAGCTCCGCAACTCACCGAGTCCGCCTCTTTTCTTCTTGTAGAACTCAGCAAGAGTCTGGTAGTTTCCGTAGGTGGCAAACACTGCAGGGTCATAGCCCAACTCCTTTGCGATCTGCGCGATGAGCTGGCCCCAACTCGGCAAGCCAAGGTTCGCGGATACGCCGGCACCGACAAACAGCATCAGCTTGCCGCTGCGGTGCGCTTCAAGAAGCTCAACTCTCATTTCAAGCCTTTCGTGGCTGTGAGGTGGGCGGCGAACTTATCCAGCGCTTTGCGGCGCATGGAGATGTCGTCCTTGTCTGTGCCCATCTCGGCGAACGTCTTCGTGCTGCCGTTGGGGATGAAGACGCAGTCCCACTGGAAGTCCTCCGGGCCAGCAGGAACACGGGGAACAGTGCCTTCGATGGCACCCTCGAACAGGTGCATCTCCCGCCCGTCGCAGTACCCGAGAACCGTCTTTGCGGTGACCTTGTCATCACCCAGGCCGGCCACTAGGTCAACGAAGCGGTTGGCTTCCAGCCGGTCCCAAAAGATTTGGGTCAAGCCTGCTGGGAGCTCATTCAATCCGCCGAGGTATAGCCCAGTGTGCTCAACGAACAACGGGCGGCCGATCTCTTGGAACGCCTTGATCAGTTTGTCCCGCACGAGCGCGTGGACATCCTGCGTTTGCAGCTCCTCGATCTTTCTGGATACCGGCACGATGTCCACGCCGACCGGGGTGAGGATGCGTTGCACCTCCGCGATCTTGTGCTTGTTGCCGGACATAAATCGAATCTTCAAGTCAGCCCCTCCATGAATGAAAAGCGTTTGGCGACTTCGTACTGCTGCTGCATGTCGCAGATGGACAGGCCTTCGGCCATGGCTGCACCTTGGTCGTCAGCCAAGCCGCGTTGATGGATCGCGGGGTTGTCGGAGCAAATCACGAACGGTACGCCGTGACGCCGGAACTCCTGCAGAGGGTGGGCCTCATCGCGGGGAACCGCACCCGTGAGCCGGTTGCTGATCGGGCAGACCTCGACGCAAACCCCCTTGGCGGACAGCAGGTTCAGCAGATCCGGATCCTTGCCGGCGGCCGTACCGTGGCCGATCCGATCTGCCAGGAAGAGATCCACGGCCGCGCGCACGTTCTCCACGCGACCAGTCTCTCCGGCGTGGATCGTGATGCCGAAGCCGTACCGATCCTTGGCCTTACGGATCATCGCTGGCAGCTCAGCCGGATAGGGCATCTCTTCATCTCCGGCAAGGTCGAGCCCAACGACATCCTTCGGCCGTCCGAGGTCCTCGTAGGCCTGCAAGAGGGTAGCGAGATTGGAGGCGCCGTAGTCGCCCCGAGTCACGGTGAGGATCAAGCCACGCCGGATGCCGTGGTGCTGAGCCGCGCTGCCGGTCGATTCGATGAGGCGTTCCAATGCCTGTGCCGGCGTGCAGCTCTGAAGTCCGGTCAGGTACAGAACGCTGCTGCGAAGCTCGACGAAACGCACGGCGTTCTCTGCTAGGCTTGCAAGAACAGCATGTGCAAGGCGATCGAGGTTTGCGCGCTTCTTGGGAAAGAGACGCAGCACCTGCCAAGGCGTGAGGTATTCCGCCAGCGATTTGCACGCTGCTAGGCGGGTCATATCCCGCCCAAAATCAAAGCCAGCCGGAAGCGACGTTGCTTCGTCGGCCATGATCTCCCGAATGGTCGACACTGGGATGGCGCCGTTCATGTGCACGTGGAGCTCTCCCCGGTCATGCACGTGCGCTTGCGCTTCGCCGTCGTCTGCGTCGTTGGGCGCGGCCAAAAGCCCTGGCAGATCAAGTTGCCGCTGATTCAATATCCGTCCCTAGATCTTGTTGTGGGCTTCAGCCCGGTTTTTTTGAT
Organism: Paenacidovorax caeni; assembly: GCF_001298675.1. GTDB lineage: Bacteria > Pseudomonadota > Gammaproteobacteria > Burkholderiales > Burkholderiaceae_C > Paenacidovorax > Paenacidovorax caeni. The sequence goes on along the minus strand of NZ_CYIG01000074.1, from coordinate 3,806 downwards.
GCTACCGCTTTATCTGCTGGGCGTGAATTCTCATGGACCCGCTTTTGGCGCTAGCGGTCGGTTTGAAGCTCCGCCAGCCTGAACCGTTGCAAGCTTGCGGCGGGCGCGGCCATGCGCACCTCAGTCGAGGTCAGTTTCAAATTCGATGAGGCGATCCAGCACCCCATGCGTGGTACAGCAGTCTGGGTTGTTCGGGTAGCGTCCCGAACTAGCGAGCAGTTCTTCGGTCATGCTTCGGCTGGCACGCACCATGATTTGCCACTCAATCAGATAGCCTTTGTCTTCGACGTGTGTTCAGAACCCGCACCCCAGCTGATAAGACAGGCCTAATCGCGCCCACCCTCGATCACTTGCAGCACTGGCCGTCGCGGGCGGCTCTGCGCCTGCGCATCACCTACCAGCGCGGTCAGCGCTAAGCCGAAGACCAACTCGTCGAGTTCGTTGACGTGTACGGCAAGTTGATCGGCAATATCGGCGCGCGTCATGCCATCCTCCCGCAGTGCGGCGAACACCTTTTGGAAGACCTGTGACGTCTCCCGGGGCGCACTATTTGGCTCTGACTTCTGGTAGCCACGTTGCGCCATCTCGATGCACAGCGATCTGTAGTGCCACTCGTTGACAAGCTTCAGATCTTTCAGCCTGTAGGCAAGCGCTGCGACAGAGACTGTCCAGAACACCTTGTGTGAGACCAGTTGGTCCACGGTGGCCATGACAGGCGCGTTGGCCAGAACGCTTCCTTCCGGCATGAGAAACGCCGATGCAAACTCGTTGGCCTGGCGCTCAGCGTCCTTGACCTTCGGGCCAGCATGACGATGAAGGACCAAGTGCCCGAGTTCATGGGCGGCATCGAAGCGGCTGCGTTCACAGGACTTTATCGTGTTGAGGAACACGAACGGCGTAGACGCATGCCACATGGAGTACGCGTCCACGTGGGCAGTGTCCAGCGACAGTGAGAACACCCGCACGCCACGCGCTTCCAGCAGATGCACCATGTTCTTGATCGGCAACTCGCCGAGACCCCAGATTCGGCGCAATGCGGCTGCAGCCGCAGCAGGGCTGGACTCGTGGCTGAGGTCAGGCAACTGCGCCGCCGGCAACTCGAAGCGCTGCTCGATCCACTCGTTCAGCATGAGCGCGACCGCGCCAGCGCCTAGCGCTGCATCCCGCTGGCCGGCGGTCATCTTCGACATGGACCGGAAGCTGACTACGTCGGGTGTCACCTCCTCTACGTCCGATCCAACAAAAAACTGCACCGGGAAGTGCAGTTGGTCAGCTAGAGCGAGGAGCCGTTCTCTTTCAGGCTTGTACTCTCCGCTCTCATACGCGGTAACCGCCCGCACATCTGCGCCGATGAGCTCAGCCAACTTCCTCTTTGTGAGCCCTCGACGTCGACGAGCAAGGCCTAGGCGGTTCGGGTTGAACTCTGCACCGTAGCTCATGCCTTCCGCCGAACCGCAACGTCGATGTCAGGCTGGACAGGGGGCGTGATCACCACCTGTTCGCCATCGAGCGGCTGAGCCCGCAAGATGATCCGTTCCTGCCACACGGAAACGCGGCCGTCGCTACCGACGTCCAGCGGCAACGACAGCTCCGCACGCAACTCGTTCTTCGCGTGGTGTGCCAGCAAGATCCAGGTGGTTACCTTCTCGTCTTCGTCTTGAAGCGGCACGGGCAGTTCCATGCCCGGCAGGTAGAGCTGCAAGCTCCGGTTGATCTCGATGGCGCCCGCGGTGTTCGGTCCCTTTGAAGAGGTCGTCGCAGGCTCAGCATGCGGAATGCCAGTTGCCTCATTGCCGGTGGAGACGATGATCGAGATCGAGCCGTCGGGGCTCACGGTCTTAGGCGAGTTCTGGTCGTTGAAGCGCGTCCAGCCCTCGGGCTTCAGCACGTCACGCAGCGTACGAACAGCTTCGCTCCACGCCGCAATGGGCGGGAACAGCGGGGGGTGGTTCTCGGTGCAGTTGGACTTGGCGATGTAGCCAGCCATAACCGCGCGCAACAACGCCGCTTCGCTTAAGCCGAGCTGCTGCAGGCGTGGGAGGACGGAGGTAGGTTCAGCGTGCAGGATCGCGGTCATCATTACTTCCGGAAGTTTAGCTGCCTGGAATCCTACCACGATTGAGTGAGAAAAACAGGAAGTTTGACTTCAGATTTTCCTGATATTTTCGAGGGGCTAAGCGACCGCTTGGTGCCATGCTGAAGTACCGCTTTGAGTGGTGAGCTGCCACTCGCGCTGGAGCGCGGAGCGCCTGCAACCGCTGCACAGCAGTCGCTTAGCGCAGCAATTCGCGTTCTGGTATCGGCACAGCACCCCTCTAGCTGCTTCCCGGCCTTCGAGCGCCCCACTGTCACTCAGGCATGACCAAACGCTTGCGCCAAAATAGTGCAAACGCCACAAAAACATCGGGAGGAACCATGGCCAGACGCAAGAAATCCAGTCCACTAGAAGATGTCCTGGACTTGCTTGCCATGCTCCCCTGGTGGGTCTGCCTGGTGCTCGCAGCGGTCAGCTATTTCTTGCTGCACCGCCTAGCGGTACCCATCCAAGCCTCTGACATTCAAGGCCAAGGAGGCGTCATGGTGGGTGCCATGATGCAAAAGGCCATCATCCATGGCCTAGCAAACGCCGGTCAGTACATCGTGCCGCTGCTGTGCATTGCAGCGGCAGCCCTTTCAGCCTGGCGGCGCAAACAGCGCCAAACCCTAGTTTCGGACGTGGCGCAAGCACGCAATGCAGACGCCCTGGACGGCATGAGCTGGCGGGAATTTGAGCTGCTGGTCGGTGAAGCTTACCGACTGCAGGGATACCGCGTGACGGAAATCGGCGGGGGCGGCCCTGACGGCGGTGTTGACCTCGTCCTGGCCAAGGGGGCGGAAAAATTCTTTGTGCAGTGCAAACAGTGGAAGGCCTACAAGGTGGGCGTGACCACCGTGCGCGAACTCTATGGCGTCATGGCTGCCAAAGGTGCCACGGCTGGCTTTGTCGTCACCTCGGGGCGGTTCACGAGCGATGCCAAAGACTTCGCCCAGGGGCGTAACATCGAACTCGTTGACGGTCCCCGGCTCTTCGCCATGATTCAGCAGGCACGGGGCACCCAAGGCCAACCAGCAGCCGCACAACGCGAGACTTCCAACTCAATGGAGAGCCCGGCGCCTCAACCCCAATCGCCAGTCCAAGCTCCCCAGGCTACCGCCAAGGCTGCAGCCCAACCCGAATGCCCACGTTGCGGTGCCGCCATGGCACTGCGCACCGCCAGACAGGGGGCCAATGCAGGCAACACGTTCTGGGGCTGCACCACCTACCCCAAATGCCGGGGAACTGTAGCTGCCAGCTAGTTCGAGTTTGAAACCAATGCGCTTATTGTCTTCTTCACGTTTGAACCTGACCCGCCATCTTCATTGGTCGTTCGCACTGCTAGGCCTGTTGAGCTTCAGCATTCCTGCCTATGCACAAAAGCCCGTCTACCGCTGCGAGACGGCAGGCAAGGTGAGCTATTCGGATGCACCTTGTGTAGGGGCCAAGGAAATCGATGCAACACCCACACAAGGCATGGACAAAATGACCGGAGCCAGCCGCAAGGGTGCTGATGTGCAGCGGGCTGAACACAATCCCTTGATGGCAGATGCCTTGAAGCCACTGACGGGCATGAGCCCTGAGTAACCGTCTTCAAAGTCAAGCACGATGAAGCGACGGGTCCCAAGGTTTGCCGGTTCTGACCATTGCGTTGAGCGTGGTCAGCAGCTTGCGCATGCATGCCACCAAGGCGACCTTGGGCAGTTTGCCCGCAGCCCTCAAACGCTCGTAG
>NZ_CYIG01000073.1 GCF_001298675.1 Paenacidovorax caeni | reverse complement strand
CCTTCTGGCCGTACCGAGGAGCGCAGGGCGTGGGGCGGGCGCGTGTGCCGCAGGACACACGCGCTTCGTGATCTGACTTGCCGCGTCTGTTTGAACGGAGCGCGTAGCGCGCAGTGAGTTACGCGGCACCGCCCCACGCCCGAGCACCGCAGGCTGCCCCGGAGCGCAGCGCAGGGGATACGGACAGCAGGGGCGTGCTTCTTTTGCTTCCTTTTCTTGCACGAGCAAGAAAAGGGAGTCGCCCGCCGGGGCGAGTCTCGGCCCCGGGAAACAACCCCACAAAAACACTACAAAAACGAGAGCTACCAGCGCAATCCCCACGGGGCTTCTGCACCCTATATGCCCGCAATTTGCGCACAGACGCGCGCGGGCTGCTGCGTTTTTGGTAGTCTGCCGTCCGCAACCATCCACGGACCCGCCCATGACCACCCCCTTCGCCATCGAAACCCCCATCGCCTTCATCGGAGGCGGCAACATGGCCAGCGCCATCATCGGCGGCCTGCTGCGCCAGGGCCTGCCGGCCGAACGCATCGACGTGGTCGAACCCTTCGCCGAGGCCCGGGCCGCGCTGCACCGCCAGTTCGGCATCACGGCGCTGGAGAAGGCTGGACCGCAACTGGACCGCGCACGGCTGGTGGTGTGGGCCATCAAACCGCAAAACTTCCAGGAAGCGGCGCGCCAGGTGGCCGCGCACACGCCCGGCGCACTGCACCTGAGCGTGGCCGCTGGCATCCGCACCGGCAGCATCGCCCAGTGGCTGGGCAGCGAGCGCATCGTGCGCGCCATGCCCAACACGCCCGCGCTGATCGGCCAGGGCATGACCGGGCTGTTCGCGCGCCCCGGCGTCAGCGCCGCCGAGCGCACCCTGGTGGAGCAGGTCGTGGCCACCACCGGTGCCCACCTGTGGGTCGAAGAAGAGGCGCTGCTGGACGCGGTGACCGCCCTGTCCGGCTCGGGCCCGGCCTACGTGTTCTATTTCCTCGAAGCCATGGCGCAGGCCGGGGTCGACATGGGCCTGACGCGCGAGCAGGCGCACCAGCTCGCGGTGGGCACCTTCGCTGGCGCGGCCGAGCTGGCACGCCGCTCCGACGAGCCGCCCCAGGTGCTGCGCCAGCGCGTCACCTCCAAGGGCGGCACGACGCACGCGGCCATCGAGTCGATGGAGGCCGATGGCGTGGCCCAGCGCTTCATGCGCGCGCTCGACGCCGCCGAGGCCCGCGCGCACGAACTGGGCGACGAATTCAAGTAAAAATCGGCTCCAGCGCTTGCCAGGCAAGCGCTGGAAGCTATCAAAACAGGAGCTATCGCAGGGCGTAGCCCAGCGCCACCCCGGCAAACAGCGCCACGCCAATCCAGTGGCTCTTGCTGAATGCGGTAAAGCAGCCCGCGCGCGTGCGCTCGCGGATCAGCGTGTAGTGCCACGCCACCTGCGCCGCCGCCGCGCCCAGGCCCAGCGCCAGCGGCCAGCCGGGCACCAGCGGCCACAACGCCCAGGCCGTGAGCGCCAGGCACAGCGCGAAGAACACCATGATGCCGGCCACATCGAAGCGCCCGAGCGTGATGGCCGAGGTCTTCATGCCGATTTTCAGGTCGTCGTCGCGGTCCACCATGGCGTACTCGGTGTCGTAGGCCAGCACCAAAAACAGGTTGGCCAGCCACAGCACCCAGGCCGTGGCGGGCACCTGGCCCTGCACGGCGGCAAAGGCGATGACGATGCCAAAGTTGAACGCGATGCCCAGGAACGCCTGCGGCATGGCAAAGAAACGCTTGGTGAACGGGTACAGGATGGTGAACAGCACCGCCGGCACCGACCAGGCGACAGCCTCCCAGCGCGTGGTCAGCACCAGCGCCAGGGACACCAGCGCCAGCAGCGCGCCCAGCAGCGCGGCCTCCTTCACCGACACCTGGCCGCTGGTGATGGGGCGGGCCTGGGTGCGCTTGACGTGGCGGTCGAAGTCGCGGTCGGCGATGTCGTTGATGCAGCAGCCGGCGCTGCGCATCAGCACCGTGCCGAGCACGAAAACGACCAGCAGGTGCCAGCCCGGAAAGCCCCCCGCCGCCGCCCACAGCGCCACCAGCGTGGGCCAGACGAGCACCAGCCAGCCAGCGGGGCGGTTGAAGCGGATCAGATCGAGGTAGAGCGAGAGGCGGCTGCGCCGCGGTGTGTCAGGCATGTACGTGATCCAAAGAAAAAAGGGCCGAAGCCCTTTTGCAGCTTGCGCTGAGTGCTATCAATCTTCCAGCAGCGAGCGCAGCATCCACGCCGTCTGCTCGTGCACCGTCAGGCGCTGGGTCAGCAGGTCGGCGGTGGGCTCGTCGCCAGCCTTGTCGGCCAGCGGGAACAGCGCTCGCGCGGTACGCGCCACGGCCTCGTGGCCTTCGACGAGGATGCGCACCATCTCCAGCGCCTGGGGCGGTGTGGCGGGCGCATCGGCCAGCGAGGTCAGTTTGCCAAACTCGGCATAGGAGCCGGGCGCCGCGTGGCCCAGCGAGCGGATGCGCTCGGCCACCGGATCGACGGCGTTCCACAGCTCGGTGTACTGCGCCATGAACATGGCGTGCAGCGAGTTGAACATCGGGCCCGTGACGTTCCAGTGGAAGTTGTGCGTGGTCAGGTACAGCGTGTAGGTGTCGGCCAGCAGGCGCGACAGGCCCTGGGCAATGGCGGCGCGGTCTTTCTCGCCAATGCCGATGTTGATGCGCGGCGCGCCGCCCTTGGCGGTGGTGGCGGACTTGCTGCTGGATTTGGCCATGGGGTTACCTCCTGGTTGGGGTTGCGGGACTTCAAGACAAACGGGTCACGCCGGGCAGTTCGCAGGCGTAGATGGCATTGCGCAAGGCGGCGATGGCCTCGTAGCGCGTGAAGCTGCGGCGCCAGGCCAGCACCACGCGGCGCATGGGGGGGCCGCCGCCATCGGCATCCTGGATGGGCAGGTAGCGGATGTGGTTGTCGTCGCTCTTGCGGCGGCGCGCGCCACGGTGCAGCGCATCGCGCGGCACCGACAGGCGCGGCACCAGCGTCACGCCCATGCCCGCCGAGACCATGTGCTTGATGGTCTCCAGCGACGAGCCCTCGAACGTGCGGCGGATGCCCTCGGCGTTGCTGGCGTAGCGCGCGAACTCGGGGCAGACCTCGAGCACATGGTCGCGGAAGCAATGGCCCGTGCCCAGCAGCAGCATGGTCTCGTTCTTCAGGTCCTCGGTGGACACGCTGTCGCGCTCGGCCAGCGCGTGGTTGCTGGGCACGGCCGCCATAAAGGGCTCGTCGTACAGCGCCGCCATGGCCAGGCCGGTGTCGGGGAAGGGTTCAGCCAGGATGGCGCAGTCGATCTCGCCGGTGCGCAGCATCTCCAGCAGCTTGACGGTGAAGTTTTCCTGCAGCATCAGCGGCATCTGGGGCGTGCGCGCAATGGCCTGGCGCACCAGTTCGGGCAGCAGGTAGGGGCCAATCGTGTAGATCACGCCCAGCGTGAGCGCGCCGGCCAGCGGGTCCTTGCCGCGCTTGGCGATCTCCTTGATGGCCGCGGCCTGTTCCAGCACGCTCTGCGCCTGGCGCACGATGTCTTCGCCCAGCGGGGTGACCGTCACCTCGCCCGCGCTGCGCTCGAAGATTTTCACGTCCAGCTCGTCTTCGAGCTTCTTCACGGCCACCGAGAGGGTGGGCTGCGACACGTAGCAGGCATCAGCGGCGCGGCCGAAGTGCTTTTCACGGGCCACGGCGACGATGTACTTGAGTTCGGTCAGTGTCATGTGTGCAATTGTGCAGCGCTCTCAGGCTTTCAGAAAGTCGGATTTCCCGCCGAGCCAGCGGGTGATGTGCCGCTGGGCCAGCGCCGGGTGGCGGTCCAGCATCAGCGGGGCAGTCTCACGTGCCCATTCAAGCAGCGCCTTGTCGGTCTCCAGATCGGCGAAACGCAGCAGCGGCGCGCCGGACTGGCGCGCACCGAGGAACTCGCCCGGCCCACGGATCTCCAGGTCGCGCCGCGCGATCTCGAAGCCGTCGTTGGTCTCGGCCATGGCGCGCAGGCGGTCCCGGGCGGTCTCGCCCAGGCGCCCGCTCTCGCCCGTGGCATACAGCAGCACACAGGCCGATGCGGCAGCGCCGCGCCCCACGCGCCCGCGCAGCTGGTGCAGCTGGGACAGGCCGAAGCGCTCGGCATGCTCGATCACCATGAGCGAGGCGTTGGGCACATCCACGCCGACCTCGATCACGGTGGTGGAAACCAAAACGCCCATGGCGCCGCTGGTGAACTGCGCCATCACGGCTTTCTTCTCGGCGCTGGGCATGCGCGAGTGCAACAGCCCCACCTGCACGCCGGGCAGCGCCTCGCTCAGGTCGGCGTGCGTGGCCGTGGCGTTGGACAGGTCCAGCGCCTCGCTCTCCTCGATCAGCGGGCACACCCAGTACACCTGGCGCCCCTGTGCAACCTGGGCACCGATGCGCGCGATGACCTCGTCCTTGCGGCTGTCGGCGATCAACTTGGTGACCACGGGCGTGCGCCCAGGGGGCAGCTCATCGATGGTGGAGACGTCCAGGTCGGCGTAGTAGCTCATGGCCAGGGTGCGCGGAATGGGCGTGGCGCTCATCATCAGCATGTGCGGCTCCATGCGCTGGTCTTGCAGCTTTTGCCGCAGCGCCAGGCGCTGCGCCACGCCGAAGCGGTGCTGCTCGTCGATCACCGCCAGCCCCAGGCGCGCGAACTGCACCTGCTCCTGGATCACGGCGTGCGTGCCCACCACCAGCGCCGCCTCGCCGCTGGCCACCAGGGCCAGCATGGCCGCGCGCTCCTTTTTCTTCTGTGCGCCCGCCAGCCAGGCCACGCGCAGCCCCCGGGGCGCCAGCAGCGGCTCCAACCAGCCCACAAGCTTGCCGAAATGCTGCTCTGCCAAGATCTCGGTCGGCGCCATGAGCGCGCACTGCCAGCCGGCATCGATGGCGATGACAGCGGCCAGCGCCGCCACCACGGTCTTGCCCGCACCCACATCGCCCTGCAGCAGCCGGTGCATGGGGCGGCTGCGCGCCATGTCATGGGCGATTTCGTCGCACACCCGGCGCTGCGCCGCCGTGAGCGTGAAGGGCAGCGCCGCCAGCAACTGCTCGTGCAGCGCCAGCCCGGGCACGCCCTGCGGCGGCGCGGGCCGGAGCTCGGGCGCGCGCAGGCGATCGCGCTCGCGCTTAGCGGTGAGCTGCGACAGCTGCTGCGCCAGCAGCTCCTCGGCCTTGAGGCGCTGCCAGGCCGGGTGGCTCTGGTCCTCCAGCGTTGCCAAGGCCACGTCGGGCGTGGGGTGGTGCAAAAACTGCAGCGCCTCGCGCAAGTCCCACGCGCGCTGCAGGCCGTTTGAACCCCAAAAACAAGGCGGCGCCACGCCCGCTGGCAGGGTCTCGGACAGGTCGGCGCGCTGCAGCCCACCCACCACCGCGCGGCGCAGGTAGGCCTGCGGCAACTGCGCCACCGTGGGGTACACCGGCGTCAGGGCCTGGGGCAGCTCGCCCTCGGCCTTACGGAAGGCCGGGTGCAGCATCTGCCGCCCCCAGAAACCGCCGCGCACCTCGCCGCGCAGGCGCAGGCGCGCGCCCACGGCCAGGGTCTTCTGGTGCGAGGGGTAGAAGCTGAAGAAGGTCAGCTCGCAGGTGCCGGTGCCATCATCGACCACCACCTTGAGCATGCGACGCGGGCGCAGTTGCACCTCGCACGCGGTCACGGTAGCCTCGATCTGCGCCACGGCACCGTCGCGCAGCGCGCGGATGGGGGTGATGCGCGTTTCGTCCTCGTAGCGCAGCGGCAGGTGCAGCGCCAGGTCGATGTCACGCACCAGCCCCAGCTTGCGCAGGGCCTGCTGTGCGGGGCTGGGCTTAGGCCGGGCGGGCGCCGGGGCGGCGGAAGGCGGGGTCGAGGGGGGCACGCAAAAAGGCTACCATGACTTTATCATTCATTTAAGCTATCGTATAATATTGCGCGATTAATAAAATATTAACCATGCTCAAGCGCATCCATGTCGAAGACCTGACCCTTGGGATGTACCTCCACGAGTTCTGCGGCTCCTGGATGGAGCACCCGTTCTGGCGCACCCGCTTCCTGCTGGAAGACCCCAAGGATTTGGAGCGCATTTACAGCACAGCAGTGCAGGAGGTCTGGATCGACGTCTCGCGCGGCAAGGATGTCGCCGCGGGCAAGCCCGCCCTGTCCCCAGAAGAAGTCGAGGAGCGCATCGCCACCGATTTCAGCGCGCTCGACGCCATGCCGCCGCTGCACGTGGTCTCGCCCGAGTTGCCGCCCCCGCCCGAGCGCGACCTGGGCCCCACCAGCACCCAGATGGAAATCCGGCGCGCCGCGCAGATCTGCAGCAACGCCAAGCAGGCCGTGGTCTCGATGTTCAAGGAAGCCCGCATGGGCAAGGCCGTGGACGTGGCCGCGGCATCCGGCCTGGTGGAGGAGATCTCCGACTCGGTGCTGCGCAACCCCGGCGCGCTCATCAGCCTGGCGCGGCTGAAGACCGCCGACGACTACACCTATATGCACTCCGTGGCCGTGTGCGCGCTGATGGTGGCGTTGGGCCGCCAGATCGGGCTGAACGAGGGCCAGGTGCGCACCGCCGGCCTGGCCGGGCTGCTGCACGATCTCGGCAAGGCCGCCATCCCCCTGGCCGTGCTCAACAAGCCGGGCAAGCTCACCGACGAGGAATTCGCGCTGGTCAAGTCCCACCCCGTGGAAGGCTGGAAGATGCTGCGCCAAGGCAGTGGCGTGGAGCCTGCCGTGCTGGACGCCTGCCTGCACCACCACGAGAAGACCGATGGCACGGGCTACCCCGACCGCCTGGGCAACGACAAGCTCAGCACCATCGCGCGCATGGCCGCCATCTGCGATGTGTACGACGCCATCACCTCCAACCGCCCTTACAAGAATGGCTGGGATCCGGCCGAATCCATCCGCCGCATGGCCGAGTGGACACGCGGGCACCTGGACTCGCGGCTGTTCCAGGCCTTCGTGAAAAGCCTGGGCATCTACCCCATTGGCTCGCTGGTGCGCCTCGAGTCCGGGCGCCTGGGCGTGGTGGTCGAGCAGAACCCGGCCACCCTGGTGTCGCCGCAGGTCAAGGTGTTCTTTTCCACCAAGTCCGACCTGCGCATCCCACCCGAAACCGTGGACCTGGCGGCCCCCGGCTGCAGCGACCGTATCACTGCGCGCGAAGACCCGGCGAAGTGGCGCTTCCCGGACCTGGATGAACTCTGGTCCGGGCTGTCGCAGCAGCCCTGGTAGGAGAGCGAACCCAGCGCCTGTGGCGCACGCTGCGCCACCCGCCGGGCGTGGCCAGCCTGCGCGCGCAGGGCGAATGCCTTTACATTTGCACACATTGGTGGTTTTGCCGAAGGATCGACGCATGGGGCTGAACGATGTCTGCGCACCGCCCGGGGCGGGCCGCCGCCTTGGCGTACGTGCAGAGCCTGATCCAGCCATGGCGACCGCCCCCTCGCCCACACCCCCCAGGCCGCGCAGGCTGCGCCGCGCGCTGTCCTGGCTGGGCCACCGCAGCAACCGTTCAGCGCTGGTGCTGTCGGTGCTGCTGGGCGTAGCGTTCGCCATCTCGTCGGTGTACCTGGCACGCGTGCAGACGCTGGACGAATACCGCGCCATCGCGGTGCAACTGGCGCACTACGCCGTGCAGCGCACCGACCGCATCCGCGAGTACACCTTCCAGTCCTTCCAGGCGCTGCGCGCCCAGGGCACGGCCGACCCCTGCTCGAACGCCAGCCTGGCGCTGATGCGCCGCCTGAACTACGGCAGCGACCTGGTGGTCGATATCGGCTACGTGCGCGACGGGCACCTGCTGTGCTCCACGGCCGGCCGCCACAGCGCGGGCATTCCCCTGCCGGCGCCCGACTACCTCAGCCCCTCGGGGGCGGAGCTGCGCCTGGGCGTGCAGCTGCCGTTCGCTGGCGACGCACGCTACACCCTGTCCACGCTGGATGGCTACACCATCATCTTGCGCGCCGAGTGGTCGGAAGACGTGCTGGGCTGGATGCCCGACGCTGGCATCGCCATCGGCACGCTGCACCCGCGCAGCCGCAAGCTGCTGTTCTCGCGCGGCACGCTGGATGCGCCGCTCATCGACGCGCTCAGTACCACGCCGCCCCAGGTGAGCGAGCGCGAGCACCTGGTGGTGCTGCAGGGCTCGCCCTTCGATTACGTGGGCTTCGCCGTGATCCCCACGCGCGAGCTGCAAAGCCGCTGGCACGCACGGGCCCTGCAGATGATGCCGGTAGGCCTGCTGCTCGGGCTGCTGCTGGCGGGGCTGGTGTTCTGGGTGATGTGGCGCCAGACCTCGATGCCCGCCATGATCCGCACGGCGCTGCGCCAGGACGAGTTCAGCATGGTCTACCAGCCCGTGGTCGAGCTGGCCACGGGCCGCTGGGTGGGCCTGGAGGCGCTGATGCGCTGGCACCGCCCCGACGGCACCATGGTCTCGCCCGATGTGTTCATTCCCGCCGCCGAGCGCAGCGGCCAGATCAGCGCGCTCACGGCCTGGGTGGCCGAGCGCGTGCTGACCGAGACGCGCGCGCTGTTGCAGGCCGACCCGCAGTTCCACCTGGCCATCAACGTGACGGGCGACGACCTGCTGGACGGACGCTTTCACGCCAGCCTGTCAACGCTGCTGCAGCGCCACGGCGTGGCCGCGTCGCAGCTCATCGGCGAGATCACCGAGCGGGTCTTCATGCACACCGGGCAGACGGGTGCGCAAATCCACGCGCTGCGTGCGCTGGGCATGCGCATCGCCATCGACGACTTTGGCACCGGCTACTCCAGCCTGGCCTACCTGACGCGCCTGGAGCTGGACTACCTGAAGATCGACAAGACCTTCGTCGATCCGATCGGCACCGGCGCGGTAACGGCCAACGTGGTGAGCCACATCATCGCCATGGCCCAGTCACTGGGCCTGACCATGATCGCCGAGGGCGTGGAAACCGAGGCGCAGGCCGACTTCCTGCGCGCCCAGGGCGTGCAACAGGCACAGGGCTGGCTGTTCGCGCGGCCCATGCCGATCGAGGAAGTGCGCCAGCACATGGCCAAAGGCGCTACTTAATCCATAGCTGCCAGCGCTTGCCGCACCTCGTTTTACAAAACAAAAGCCACCCAACGCAGCGCCAGAAAAGCGCTGCCAGCTACTTTTTCAGGAGCTTTCAGTGGCCGCTACTGCGCGGTTACGGCCCTGGTGCTTGGCCGCATACAGCGCGGCATCGGCGCGCGCGATGAGCGCAGCCGAGCCGCTGGCGCCGCCCGGGGCGGCGTTGGGCACCTGGCTGCACACGCCCGCGCTGATGGTCACCCAGGGCCCGGCCAGCGAGTCGGCGTGCGGCAGATCGAGCGCACGCACCGCCTGCACCATGCGCTCGGCCATGGCCTGGGCGCCGGCCGCGTCGGTTTCGGGCAGCACCACGGCCAGCTCCTCGCCGCCGTAGCGCGCCACCAGGTCGGTGCCGCGGCGCACGCAGCCCGCCACGGCGCGCGCCACGGCCTGCAGGCAGGCGTCGCCCTGCTGGTGGCCGTAGCGGTCGTTGTAGCGCTTGAAGCAATCCACATCGATCATCACCAAGCCCACGGGGCGCTGGGCGCGGCGCGCCAGCGCGCAGGCCTGCTCCAGCCATTCGTTGAAATGCGCGCGGTTGGCGATGTTCAGCAGCGCATCGGTGCGCGAGAGCGTGCGCAGGCGCTCGTTGGCCTCTTCCAGCTCACGCGTGCGCTGGGCCACGCGCGCCTCCAGGTGCTGGTTGGCCTCGGCCAGCTGCGCGTTCTGCACCGACAGGGCCGCGTACAGCTTGCTGATCATCTTCAGCAGCGCCTGGATGCCGTTGTCATGCGTCTCGCGCTCGCGCTCGAACGCCTGCGCCGCACTCAGCCCCTGGCGCACCGAAACGACCTGCCGCGCCATCGACTGGTCGATCCCCAGAATGTGCAGGCCCAGCCACGAGGTGAGGAAATCGACCAG
>NZ_CYIG01000072.1 GCF_001298675.1 Paenacidovorax caeni | reverse complement strand
CCTGCATCGTGAACCTCAAAAGTGGGAGGCCACCATACCCGTTTACAAAGCGAACAGGAAAGTCAATGAAATCAACGGTCTACCCAGACCACCCCCGCGCCAGTGCTAGCTTTGCGTACCGTCACTTATTGCACTGAAAACGAGGAGACCCCGAAACCGTTTAAGCACCAAAAAGGCCTCTAGCCCTTACGGGGCAAGCGCTAGCCGCTATTGAATCAGGAGTCCTGACGCGGCTCGCTGGCCTGGCGCATGGCGTCGGCCAGCGCCGTGTGGCCGCGCAGCTGCAGCGCGTGCTGTGCCCCCTCGCGGTCGGGCGCCTCGCGGTTCTGGCCCAGCTTGCGCTTGCCTTCGAGCCGGGTGATGCGCACCTCGATGCCGACGATGGACTGCAGCATGGCCTGCAGATAGTCCGGCGGCGCGTCGCCCATGCGCCAGGGGCGGTGCGGCCCCGGTGGCTCGGCCAAGGCTTCGTGCGTGTGCGTCAGGCGCGCCACCACCTGGCGTACGTGCTTCTCCTCGTCGTGCACGGTGAGCGTGCCATGCACGTGCACCGCCTCATAGTTCCAGGTGGGCACGGCGCGGTGCGTGGCGTGCTTGCCCGGGTACCAGTTGGGCGAGATATAGCCCTCAGCGCCCCGGAACACCACCAGCACCGCACTGCCCGAGGGCACACGCTGCCACAGCGGATTGGCCCGCGCCACGTGCGCCAGCAGCGTGCCGTGCGGGCCCGTGGCCGGGTCGAGGTGGAACGGCAGGTGGTTGGCGTCCAGCCCGTCTGGCCCGGCCGTGCACAGCAGGCCCAGCGGGTGGGCGCGCATGATGCGGTGCAGCTCCTCGGGGCGGTCTTCGGCGAAATGGGCGGGCATGTACATGGCAGCGGCTGAGCGGGCGTGGCAAGGCGCCCATTGTCTGTCTCAGCGCCGCGTTTGCGCCTGCGCGCCGTAGGGGCACCAGCCCGGCTTGGGGCTTTTCTTCTGCGGGTGCAGGCGGCAGGTGTCGGGGCGCTGGTCGTACACCGTGCAGCGGCGCGTTTGCGCGTCGAGGAACTGGCAGTCGCCGCTGGCGCGCCGCGCCAGGGTGAACAGCGCGTGCTTGTGGTTGAAGTGGTCGATCAGCCGCGCCTTTTCCAGCCGCTTGGCGATGCGCCGCAGCGCCTCGTGCTCGGCCTCGAAGGCATCGACCAGGCCCAGGCGCACCAGGTCGGACAGTTGCACCTCCAGCGGCATGGTGCAGCAGTTGGCGGCGCAGGTGGCGCACAGGCCCGCGCGGTAGCGCGTCCAGGTGTCGGGGCGGTCGACGTCGACGATGGCGATGGGGGAACGCATGAGGGCTGCGATTGTGCCTGCAGCGCGGCCCGGCTGTCAGGCCATCTGGCCGATGGTGCGCCGGAACCTGCGCAACGCCACCGCGAAGAACACGGCGCCGATGGTGCCCAGCGCCGCCAGTTGCGGCCACACCACCGACAGCCCGGCGCCACGGAACAGGATGGCCTGCCCCGCCATGGTGAAGTGCGTGGTGGGCGCGGCCAGCATGAGGTCTCGCACCAGCTCTGGCATGCTTTCGCGCGGCGTGCTGCCGCCTGAGAGCATTTGCAGCGGCAGCAACACCAGGATGATGAGCAGCGCAAACTGCGGCATGGAGCGCGTCACCGTGGCCATGAAGATGCCCATGGCCGTGGTGGCGAACAGGTGCAGCGCGGTGGTCAGCAGGAACAGCGCCACCGAGCCTTCCACCGGCACGCCCACCAGCCCCCGGATGACGCCTTGCAGCGAGGCGGCCACCGCCACCAGCACCACCAGGCCCATGGACCAGACCTTGGCCAGCATGATTTCGGTGGGCGTGACGGGCATGGCCAGCAGGTGCTCGATGGTGCCGTGCTCGCGCTCGCGGATCAGCGCCGCGCCGCACAGCAGGATAGAGACCATGGTGACGTGGTTGATCAGCTGCGTCATGGTGCCGAACCAGCCCTTGTCCAGCGTCTGGTTGAAGCGCGAGCGCAGCACCAGCTCCACGGGCGCAGGCGCTGCGGTGCCCCGGTAGCGCTGCACGAAGGCTGCCACCTCGGTCAGCACGATCTGCTGGATGGCGCCGGCGCCGTTGAAGGCCTGCGTCATGCGCGTGGCGTCCACGGCGAGCTGCAGCGCAGGTGCGCGCCCGGCCAGTACGTCGCGCTGGAAGCCGGGCGGGATGATGAGCGCAAAGGTGTAAATGCCCGCATCCATGCCCGCATCGACTTCGCTTTGCGCCACGGCCGCGGGCGGCATGAACTGCGGCGGGTAGAACGCCGAGGCGATGCGCAGCGACAGCGGCGAGGCGTCTTCATCGACGATGGCGATGGGCGCGCGGTGCAGCGTCTCGGGCATGGCACGTGCGGCCGAGTACACAGAGAAGCCGAACATGAACACGATCAGCACCAGCATGGCCGGGTCGCGCCACAGGCCCCACAGCTCCTTGACGCCCAGGCGATAGATATTGGCGAGTGTGCGGCGCATGGCGTCAGCGCTCCTGCTTCTTCAGCAGCGCGATGGACAGCGCCAGGATGACGGGCACCGCCGCCAGCAGCGCCCAGAAGGCGTGCGCCATGTCGGTGAAGTGCAGCGCCTTGTTGAACACGCCCCGGCTGATGTCGATGAAGTGCGTGGCTGGGTACACGGTGCCGATCCAGCGCGCCACGCCTTCGAGCGAGCTCACCGGGTCAAGGATGCCAGAGTACTGCGCCGCTGGAATCATGGTGCCGATCATGGCCAGGAACAGCGCCGCCACCTGGCTGCGCGTGAAGCTCGACGCCAGCAGCCCGATGCCCGTGGCGCACACCACGTACATCAGCGCCGCCGCGCACAGCGTGGCCAGGCTGCCGGTGATGGGCACGCCAAACACGGTGACGGCCAGCAGCGTCAGCATGCCAAAGTTGAGCAGCGCCAGCAGCACGTAGGGCAGCTGCTTGCCCAGCAGGAATTCGCTGCGCGTGACGGGCGTGACGTAGAGGTTGAGGATGGAGCCCAGCTCCTTCTCGCGCACCACGGCCAGCGCGGCCAGCATGGCGGGAATCATCATCAGCAGCATCGGGATCACGGCCGGCACCATGGCGGGCAGGCTGCGCACGTCGGGGTTGTAGCGAAAGCGCGTCTCGATGCCCGCAGGCGTGGCCAGGGCCTGGCCCATGCCGCGCGCCTGCGCCTGCGCGGCCAGCCAGCCCTGGTGCATGCCCTGCACGTAGCCGGCCACGGTCTCGGCGCGCATGGGCATGGAGCCGTCGATCCAGGCGCCAATCTGCACCGGCCCGCCCAAGGTGCCGCCCCGGGCCAGGTCGCGCGCGAAGCCGGGCGGAATCTCCAGCGCCAGCGCCAGTTCGCCGCTGCGCATGCGCTGGTCCATCTGCGCCGCATCGGTGATGGGCGGCTGCTCGATGAAGTAGCGCGAGCCCGCGAGGCTGTCCACGTACTGGCGGCTCATGGCCGTCTGGTCGTGGTCGAGCACGGCGAAGCGCAGGGTCTGCACGTCCATGTTGATGCCAAAGCCCATGACGAACAGCAGGATCACCGAGCCCGCCAGCGCCAGCGTGGCGCGCACCGGGTCGCGGCGCAGCTCCAGCGCCTCGCGCCAGGCGTACGACAGCAGGCGTTGCAGGCTGAAGGGGCGGTGGCGCGGTGCTCTTGTTTCAGGAGCTGCTAGCGCTTGTCTTTCAACGTTTTCAGGTTGTTTTGTTTCCGAAAGCGTTTCAGGGCTTGCGCTGGAAGCTATGGTTTTTGACTCCTGTGCCGCTTCCAGCAGGTAACCGATGAAGGCCTCTTCCAGGCTGGTGGCGCCGCGCTTGGTGACCAACGCAGCGGGCGCATCGCTGTCGAGCACGCGCCCGGCGTGCATCATCGATATGCGGTCGCAGCGCTGCGCCTCGTTCATGAAATGGGTGGAGATGAAGATCGTGACCTGGTCGCGGCGCGACAGCTCCACCAGCAGCCGCCAGAACGCATCGCGCGCGACCGGGTCCACGCCCGAGGTCGGCTCGTCCAGGATCAGCAGCTCGGGCCGGTGCACCATCGCCACGGCCAGCGACAGGCGCTGGCGCATGCCCAGCGGCAGGCTGGCGGGCAGGCTGGCGCGCACGTCGGCCAGGCCGAAGCGCTGCACCATGTCATCGACGCGCGCGGCGATCTCGCCCTCGGGCACGTGGAACAGCCGTGCGTGCAGCACCAGGTTCTGCTGCACCGTCAGCTCGCCGTACAACGAGAACGCCTGCGACATGTAGCCCACGCGCCGCCGCGTGGCGATGTCGCGCGGATCCACCGGCTGGCCGAACAGCCACGCCCGCCCCTCGCTCGCTTCCAGCAGGCCCGTCAGCATCTTCATGGTGGTGGACTTGCCGCAGCCGTTGGAGCCCAGAAAGCCAAAGATCTCGCCACGCCGGATGCGCAGGCTCACGTGATCGACCGCCACGAAGTCGCCAAAGCGCATGGTCAGCCCCTGGGCTTCGATGGCGATGTCGTCTTGCGTGGCCTGCAGCGGCGGAATCTCCACCGGCGCGTGGCCGCGCCGCCGCTCCTCGGGCAGCAGGTGGATGAAGGCTTGCTCCAGCGTGTCGCTGCCCGTGCGCGCCAGCAGCTCGGCGGGCGTGCCCGTGGCGAGCACGCGGCCCGCGTCCATGGTCACGATCCAGTCGAAGCGCTGCGCCTCGTCCATGTAGGCGGTGGCCACCAGCACGCTCATGCCGGGCTGGCCGCGCCGGATGTCTGCGATCAGGTCCCAGAACTGGGCGCGCGCCAGCGGGTCTACGCCCGTGGTGGGCTCGTCCAGGATCAGCAGGTCGGGGTCGTGGATCAGCGCGCAGCACAGCCCCAGCTTTTGCTTCATGCCGCCCGAGAGCTTGCCGGCAGGCCGCGCCAGAAAAGGCGCCAGGCCGGTGCGCTGCGTCAGCGCGTCGATGCGCCGACGCCGCTCGGCTGCGCCATGGCCGAACAGGCGGGCGAAGAATTGCAGGTTCTCCTCCACCGACAGCGTGGGGTACAGGTTCTTGCCCAGCCCCTGCGGCATGTAGGCGATGCGCGGGCACACGCGGCGGCGGTGTGCGGCCTGCGCCATGTCGCCGCCCAGCACTTCGATGCGGCCCTGCTGCACCACACGCGCCCCCGCCACCAGCGCCAGCAGGCTCGATTTGCCCACGCCGTCGGGGCCGATGAAGCCGGCCATGCAGCCTGCGGGAATGTCCAACGTCACGCCGTCGAGTGCGCGGGTTGTGCCGTAGCGCAGTTGTACGTCGTGCAGGCGCACCGCCGGGTTTGCCATGCGCGGCTACTCCGGGACCTTGATCGCCAGGTGCGCAGGCCACTCGCGCTGCGGGTCGGTGCGCAGCCAGGCCACGCCGGGCAGCCCCGTTTTCACCTGCTGCAAGTGCTTTTGCAGCAGCGTGCGGTCGATCTGCGCCTTCACGCGGAACATGAGCTTTTGCCGTTCGCTGGCCGTCTCCACGGTCTTGGGCGTGAATTGCGCCGTGGCCGAGACGAAGGACACCCGCGCCGGAATCACGAACTGCGGCGCCGCGTCGAGCACGATGCGTGCCTCGCTGCCGATGGCGATGCGCCCGGCCACCGTCTCGGGCACGAAGAAGGCCATGAACACGTCGGACAGGTCCACCATGTTGAGCACCTTGCCGCCCGCCGCCACCACCTCGCCCGGCTGGGCCACGCGGAACTGCACGCGCCCGTCGCGCGGGGCCTTGAGCGTGGCGTCGGCAATGTCGGCCGCGATGCGCGCCTGCGTCGCCTCCAGCGCCGCGACGGCGGCCCGTGCCCCCGCCACCTGCGAGCGTGCCGCATCAATGGCGGCCTGCGTGGCCGTGGCCTGCGCGCGGGCAGCGGTCACGCTGGCCTGGGCGCTTCGCACGCGGGCACGGTCGTTGTCCAGCTCCTGCTGTGGCCACATGCCCTGCGCGGCCAGCGCCTGCGAGCGCTCTAGCTTGCGCCGCGCCGCGTCCAGATCACTCTCGCGTGCGGCCGTCTGGGCCAGGGCGCTGCGCCGCTCGCTCTCGCGCGCCGCCACCTGCGCCTGTGCCGTCGCCACGGCCGTGAGCGCCTGCGCGTGCTGCGCGCGCGCCTCGTCGCGCTGGGCGTTGAGCGTGTCTACCTGGATACGTGCCAGCACCTGCCCGGCCTGCACGAAGTCGCCCTCCCCCACCAGCACCTCCAGCAGCCGCCCGCCCTGGCGCGCGGCGATGTCGATCTCGGTGGCTTCGATGCGGCCGTTGCCGCTGATGAAGCCCGCGGTGGATTCGTTGGCCCGCATGCGCTGCCAGCCGTAGAAGGCCAGCAGGCCCGCCGCGGCGACAGCGGCTACAAGGGTCAGGATGCGGGAAGGCTGGAAGGGCATGGCGGGAGGGTGCGGGCGGTGATGGAGATGAGTCTACGGCACCGCTCCGGCAGCGCTCCCGTCAGTTCTTCCGGGTGGGCGGTATCAGCCGTGTATCGATCCAGCGCAGCAGGTCGTTCCACATTGAGCGCACCTCGGCGTCGCGCGGCATGCGCTGCGCGTGGTCCAGCTCAATGGTGACCACCGGCATGCCTTGCTGCACACCGCCGTAGTGGCCCAGGGAGCCGGGGAACACGCCCACGCGGTCCAGGCGCAGGTGGCCCAGGCGCTGCGGGGGCTCGTGCGGACCGTCGAAGTCGAGCACGCCGTAGGGCGCGTGGATGCTCACCACGAGCTGCGGGCGGAAGCTCTCCAACTGCGTGTGCAGGAACTGTGACTCGGGCTCTGACAGCGGCGCCGGGCCGGGCCAGCGGCGCGGGTCCTTGCGCGTGCGCTTTTCCCAGTACAGCGGGGCATCGTGCTCCCAGCCGGGGGTGCGGAAGTTGCGGTTCAGGTCTACGCCGCGCGCATTGACGCGCGTAGGGCGGCGCGCCAGCAGCCCGTCGGGGTTGAGCACGGGGATGAAGCGCCAGTGCACCGGGCGCCGCGCCTTCTCGGCCAGCGCGATCCAGTGCAGCGCCAGCGAGGCCGAGGTCAGCTCGTCGCCATGCATGGCGCCAACCACCAGCACGCGCAACGGCGTGGGGGCGTTGCCCGTGGGCTGCACATCGCGCCAGAACAGGGGGCGCCCCTGCTGCGAGTGGCCGCCGCTGGGCGTGAGCTGCGCCGCCGCACACTGCTTTGCCTGCACGCCCGGCAGGCGGTGCAGCCACTGGGCGCAGGCCGATGGCGGTGGGGCGGGGGCGGCCTGTGCGGTGGCGCAGACCAGGGCCAGTGCCCCTTGTGCCAGCACACGCACTGGCCGCAAGGCACAAAAGGGGACACGGGAGAGATGCACGGTGGGGAAAGGCTGTAATCCCCGCGGCAGCGCGCCAAGGGGAGGGGGGCGATAATAATTGATTGCTCTTTCGCGCCCCGCGCCTTCCGTGCGCGCCTCCACCGTGACTCCTGACACCCCCGACATTGCCCTGACTCCGAGCTTTTCACCGCGCGAATTCCGCGATGCACTGGGCATGTTCGCCACCGGGGTGACCATCATCACGGCGCGCGGCCCGGACGGCGCGCTGGCAGGCCTCACGGCCAACTCGTTCAACTCGGTTTCGCTCACGCCGCCGCTGGTGCTGTGGAGCCTGTCGCACCAGACGTCGTCGCTGCAGGCCTTTACCACCTGCACGCATTACGCCATCAACGTGCTGGCAGTGGAGCAGCGCCACTTGGCGGAGCGCTTCGCCACGCGCGGTATTGACCGCTGGGCCGACGTGGGCCACCGCCCGGGTGCCAACGGCGCGCCAGTGCTCGATGGCGCTGCGGCGGTGTTCGAGTGCTTCAACCGCAGCCAGTACGTGGAGGGCGACCACACCATCTTCGTCGGCGAGGTGGAGCGTTGCGGTCACCGGGACGGGGCTTCGCCGCTGCTGTACCACGGGGGCATGTTCTATACCGAGCACTTGCTGGGCAGCCTTTCGGCGGCGGCTGCGCGGCCTCTGCACAAGTAGGCGGGGCTGACGTTCGCCGCCTGCTGTGCAGGCAAAGCGGGCAAACGCGCTTACTTGCTGCCGGCGTCGGGCAGCTCGATCTTCACTTCCAGCACTTCCAGGTCGTCCTGGCGCTCAAAGTGCACCTTGAGGTCTTCGGCGTTGATCTTCACGTACTTGGAGATCACGGCCATGAGCTCACGCTGCAGCGCGGGCAGGTAGTCGGGCTGGCCGGGGTTGCGGCCGTTGCGCTCATGCGCCAGGATGATCTGCAGCCGCTCCTTGGCAACGCTGGCCGATTTCTTCTTTTCCCCCAGGAACAGGGACAGCAGTGACATGGTCGATTACCTCCCGCCAAAGATGCGTTTGAAGAACCCGGGCTTCACCGCCTCGGTGAAGCGCAGCGGGCGCTCCTGGCCCTGGAAGCGCGCCACCACGTCCTTGTAGGCTTCGGACACGTCGGTGCCTTCGAGGTGGATGGCGGGCAGACCCTGGTTGGACGCCTGCAGCACGCTCTCGGATTCGGGGATCACGCCGATGAGCGGAATGCGCAGGATGTCCTGGATGTCGGCCAGGCTCAGCATCTGGCCATCTTCCACGCGGCTGGGGTTGTAGCGCGTGATGAGCAGGTGCTCCTTGATGGGCTCGCCGCCCTCGATGGCGCGCTTGGTCTTGCTCGACAGCATGCCCAGGATGCGGTCGGAGTCGCGCACGCTCGACACTTCGGGGTTGGTCACCAGCAGCGCCTCGTCGGCGAAGTGCATGGCCATGAGCGCGCCGCTCTCGATGCCGGCGGGCGAGTCGCAGACGATGTACTCAAAGCCCATCTCGGCCAGGTCGGCCAGCACCTTGCCCACGCCGTCGAGCGTCAGCGCGTCCTTGTCGCGCGTCTGGCTGGCGGCAAGGACGAACAGGTTCTCGCACTGCTTGTCTTTGATGAGGGCCTGGTTCAGGTTGGCCTCGCCCTGGATGACGTTGATGAAGTCGTACACCACGCGGCGCTCGCAGCCCATGATGAGGTCGAGGTTGCGCAGGCCGACGTCGAAGTCGATCACGGCAGTCTTGTGCCCGGCCAGGGCCAGGCCCGATGCGAACGCGGCGCTGGTGGTGGTCTTGCCCACGCCCCCCTTGCCGGAGGTCACGACGACGATTTTGGCCATGGTGTGCGGTTCCCTTGCGTTGGTCTGGAAATGTTGGAAATTAAAGCGGTTCGATGAGCAGCTTCTCACCGTCGAGGCGTACTTGCGCGCTCTTGCCGCGCACGTCGTCGGGCAGCGCTGTTTCGGTGGTGCGGTAGATGCCGGCGATGGACACGAGCTGCGGCTCCAGGCAGGTGCTGAAGATGCGCGCCTCGGTGTTGCCGCGTGCGCCAGCAATGGCGCGCCCACGCAGCGGCGCGTAGACGTGGACGTTGCCGTCGGCAATGACCTCGGCGCCGAAGCTGACCATGGCCAGCACCACCAGGTCGGTGCCGCGTGCATACACCTGCTGGCCTGAGCGCAGCGGCTTGTCCACCACCACGGCGCCCGGGGCGGGTACGGGCACTTCGCGCACCACCTCGACCTCGCGCACCACTTCACGCACCACCTCGCGCGGACCATGCTCGGCCGCCGGGCCGCGCTGCGCCTCGGGGGCGGCGATCAGCCCCAGGGCATGGGCCGCCTCCATCTGCGCGGCGCTGCCGCCGCGCACGGCCACGGGGCGCGTGTGGTAGCGCCGCAGCTCGGCGATGAGGGCGGCAAAGTCGATGGGCTGGGGGGCGTCGTGCACCGCCGCCAGGTCGATCAGCACTGGATCGTTGTCGAAAAGCCCGGGGTCGTCGCCCAGCCGCTGAGCCAGGTCGCTCGCCAGCTGCGCCGCATCGGTGGACTTGAGCACCACAGCCACCACGGGCAGATGGGTGCTTTTGAGTTCAAAGCTGGTGCGGGCGTGGTGGCCCGGCGTGTCAACGGCCATGGGATGGTGCGAAAAAGGCGCTGCTCAAAGGCGCGAAGTGTACCGTGCAGCCCGCTCTGGGCCCGCCCAGGCCCTGAAGGGGGCGGAAAGTCATCATGGTTTCACACGGGTCACAAGAATGTCGGTGGTCAGTTCATTTCCCTGCACGATGGGGTCTCCTCGTTTTCAGTGCAATAAGTGACGGTACGCAAAGCTAGCACTGGCGCGGGGGTGGTCTGGGTAGACCGTTGATTTCATTGACTTTCCTGTTCGCTTTGTAAACGGGTATGGTGGCCTCCCACTTTTGAGGTTCA
>NZ_CYIG01000071.1 GCF_001298675.1 Paenacidovorax caeni | reverse complement strand
AGATCACGAAAGTGGTCTTGCTGCGTTCTTCGCGGTCAAAGCCACGGAGGTTGCCAGCATCCACGCAGATCTGCCAATTGGCGTTCGTTGTCAGGTTGCCAGCGCCGAAGTGACGGGCTACCAAGGCGTTGCGCGAGACGCCTGCAGGGGCCGAGGCCGCAGCATAGTTCATCGCCACGGCGTAACGACGGGTTGGCATGGAGAACACCCAGTCGGTAGCAAAGCCGCCGCTGCTGGCCGCAGTCAGATACTCGTTGGTAACCGACTGGGTCTCAAGTGCGAATGCCAAATTGTTGGCTTGCGTGCTCGGCGCGCCAGCCGCTGCGGCCGTGTAGGGCGTGGACAGATCCGGGAAGTCGTACATTGCAGCACGCAGGGGAGCCGGAGTGCCGATTGAGAGCAGTGGATCAGCCGTCAGCTGACCAGCATTAGCTTGCGACACGGTCTCGGTAGTTTGCGGGAACCAGACCAGATTGCCAGAGCCTGTCGTGTCAAGCGTGGTCGAGGACGATGCACGCAGCGCTACAGCTTCACCAGAGAACGAGGCGTTGGTTGCCACGTTCACGATGAGCCAATTGGCGAACAGACCACCGGTAGGCCAAGAATAGCCACGGTTACGCGGCGTATTGGGCGAGTCCGGGTCGGTGAAGTCCAGCGCAATGGCTTGCTGATCCATCACAGCGGCCGTGCAAGGCGCAACGCCGTCGGCGTTGTGCTTGATTGCTGCATACAGCGGGTTGGGCTTGGTCGGATCCTGCACGCCAGCGTCGTTGTTCAGGAACGGACGGATGTCGGCAGAGTTCAGGATTTCGATGTAGCCTTCACGGGTCTGGGCAGCATCGCTACCGCGCACGCGGTTGACCTTGAAGCGGCCATTGTTGGTGGCCTTGATGTCTGCCTTGCTGGGCAGCGTGCAGCTGTTGTCGTCAGTCGTCAGGCGCGAGAAATCGTTTTCTGCAGCTACGTCGGCAGCCCACACGTCGCCAGGCGACAGGTACACGGTGATGTCGAACACGTCGTCAGAGTTGGATGCACCGCGGTAGCGCAGCTTCACGGCCTTGGCATTCACCAAGTCGGTGTTGGTGATGCTCAGCAGCGAGTGGTTAGACGTCTGTGTAGTGAAGTAAGGCACCACCAGAACGTGACCAACGCCAGTGGTCGTGGGCGCCAGTACGGCCGCAGGGTCGAAGCCAGCTTGGGTAGTACCCACATAAGCTTTTGCGGGGGTGTTGCCGGCGCCGGTGGTGTTTGTAGCCAAGCTATTGTCGAACAGTGCCACTTGTGCGTTGGCCGCGCCAGACAGGCCACCAACCATGGCAGCAATGCTCAGGGCGAGAAGATTTTTTCTCATGTATGAACTCCAGTTAAAAGTTGAAAGCGCAACTACCAAGATTGTTTACGCTAGGGAATGGTAGCACAGCCTTTTTGGGGGGAGAGCCCGCTTTCCGTTAGGTGTTGCCTGGTGTTTATAAAAAACAACATTTGCCACACGGCAGGGCTGCACAGAGGGAATGACTCACTGCCCAGGCCCTGCCAGAGGCGGGTCGGGGCGGAGTATAGGGACGGAAACATGGCGCAGCAACCGCTTTGGATTGATTCATCGCATTTTGGGCTGATTTTTCACTGAACTGCGGCGCAGCGTTCACTGTCGCCAGTTTGTGGTGTAGCACTGCTATAGCTTGGTGTAGCCCGGTTAAGCTCCCTGCTGTTCGTTGGTTTTGCTGCCTCCTATATGCCCACTGGTCATCGCATTCCTCTCTTTTCTGCGGCCCTGAGCGCTGCCGCCGTGCTGGTTGCTGGCGCTGCGGGCGTGCAGTTGTTGCACCGCGTCGAGGCCGTGCAGAGCCAGCCTGCGCGGCCGCTGCTCTTGGCGCCCATGCTCGGTGTGCTAGACACATGTGTGCTGCTACCTGCCGATGGCACCTCGGACCTGGCGCAGCGCTGCACGCGCCCGGGGGGCTCTGCGGCGGGGCTGGTGGAGGCGACCGTGGCGCCGCTGGAGCCGCCGGCACCCCGTGAGGGCGGTGCCCCAGCGCCTTACCGTCTGGGCTACACGCTGCAAGCGCCATTGCTGCAGTTGTTCCGTGCGCGGGGTGATGTCTGGGAGGTTGACCCGGAGCGCGTCGATCGCCTGGTGCGAACGGTTCGGGACAATGCCCGCCCGGTGGTGCTGTATTTGTTTTCCACGCACTTTCCCGTGGATGCGCCGCTGGAGAAGATGCTGGCACGCGATGCGAGCAACCTGTTGCAAACGCAGGAGGGCCCGCTGCAAGTGGATGCCTACTTTGGTATTCCCACCTACCCGTGGACTTTTGCGCGTACCGACACCGACATCACGGCTCGGCGTGTGCAGGCCACGCAGGCGCTGTTAGAGGGGTTGTGCAAGCTGCCCGATGCTGACCGGGCCAAGATTGAGGGCATTACCCTGCTGGGGGAGGTGCACCATTTGTTCCCCGATTTCCAGGGTGGCATGGGCTGGCGGCCACCCTACCGGGTGACGGACTACAGCGCGGCTTCTGTCGAAGGGTTTCAGAGATACCTGGCGCAGCAGTTTGGCCGCATTGGGCAGCTCAACCAGTTGCTGGGCAGTCGCTATGCGCGCTTTGAGGATGTGCGGCCACCGGCGCGCGATTTGCGGGCCGGCCCGCAGGCGCAAACACAGGCGCCGACGTGGCAGCAGTGGGCTGAGCACATCGACAGTTTTGCGCATGGGCGCTTGCCGGTTTCGGGCTGGGCTTTTGCGCCGGGCGTGCCGCAGCCTTGGGTGCATGTGTACCGCAATGGCCGCTGGCTGGGCAAGACTGGGGTGAACATGCGCCGTGAGGACGTGCAGAAGGTGCATCCCGAGGTGGGGCTGGCGGATACGGGCTGGCGCATGGACCTCGATTTCCGTTACTGGGCCGAAGGGGTGCATCGCCTGGATGTGTTCTTAGAAACCGCGCCGGGGCGGCTGGTGCCCATGGCTACGCGCCATGTCGCCGTCATGGGCCGCGCGGGTGGCGGGGCGCTGCCTGCGCCCCGGCCGCAGCAGCCATTGCCTGCGAGCGTTGCGCCGACGCCCGGCGTCATGATCGACGTGGACATGCCGGGCGAGATGCAGACGCTGTACTACAACCCGCTGGCTGCGCTGTGGCACGCCTTCCGGGGGCAGCAGGTGGCGCGCTACCTGCAGTATTTCGACCAGGTGGTGGCGAAGTCGTGTTTGGCGGGTACGCCGCGCTATATCCATCAGTTGCTTGCGTTCCCCAACCCCGGCTGGGATGAGAGCAAGTATGCCGTCGAGGCCTCGCTGCAAGCAGGCCGCAGCCCAGCCATGGGCGGGCTCCGCCTGGGGGTGAGCCTGTACGGCGATGCCACCTATGGGCCGCGCTTCACGCAGTGGCTGGCTGAGAGCGGGCCGCGTCCGTATGGCATCACCGAGTTCCATCCGTTGCGGCCGTTGGATGGGCCGGCTTTGCAGGGGGTGCTAGCGCAGCATGCGGCCCAGGGGGCGCAGTTCCTGTCCTTCTTTATGGAGCCGCGCTGGCAAGGGGCGCTGGTGGAGCGGCCGCACAACCCGTTCTCTTTCGACCCGGAGAACGCGCATTACCACTCTGCGGACCTGTACCAGGCAGTGGATTGGATACGCCAACATGGCGCGGCGCCTTGATGTGCTTAAAAATGCTTCATTTTATATAGCTGCTGGCGCTTTCCCTGTAAGGGTTTAAAGGGGAAAATATTTGCAAGCGCTTATTAATCAAGCGCTGGCAGCTATCAAATTTGAATCGATTATTCCCACGTGTCGCGGCGCCCATGGCGCTGCTGGCGCGCGTCTTCCAAGCCCAGAGCGATCATGCGCAGGCGCTCGCGCCAGGGGCCCGTGGGCAGGCAGCAAAACAGCGCCAGGTACAGATGGCGCAGCCGGCTGATGCGCTTCCAGCGCGCTGAGAGTTCGGGGCGGCGCAGCAGCAGGGCGTTGTTGCGAAAAATGTAGTAATAGCGGAACGGTGCGTGCAGCGGCAGGTTGCGCCAACGCCCCAGCCACACGCGCCAGCGCTGCTCGCCCAGTGCGTGAATCATGCGCGCACCGTGCACGCCAAACAGCCGGTAGCCTTGGCTGCGTGCGCGCAGGCACCATTCGGTGTCCACGTGGTCGATGAACAGCCCCTCGTCCATGGGGCCGATGGCCTCCAGTGCGGCCATCGGAATGAGCGAGCCCGAGGAGATGAGGAAATCCGCCTCCACCACAGGCCGCGCAGCGCTGGCGCGCCGGTGCACCAGGCGCAGCCAGCCAAAGCGCACGAAGCCCGACCAGTCCTTGCCGTCCTCGGCGCGGTATTCGGGGCCTACGGCGGCCAGGCGCTGGCCCTGGTGCTGCAGCGCCAGGGCGGCGTTGCGCAGGCGGGCCACGGCGCCTGGCTCCGGGCGGCTGTCCTGGTCGAGCAGCAGCACCCAGCGTGCGCCCTGGGCGCGCGCGGCCTGGATGCCGATGTTGTGCGCGGCGCCCAGGCCCAGGTTCTGGGGCTGGGCCAGCAGTTGCGCGGGCACGGGAGCCTGTGCCACCAGGGCAGCCAGCCAGGGGCAGGCACCAGGGGTGCCGGTGTTGTCCACCACGTAGACCTGGCCGACCTGCTGGTGCAGCGCCTGGAGCGCGCCCTGGAGGGTGGCCGGCTGCGGGTGGTAGGTCACCAGCACGGCAGCGACATCGGGGCAATGGGTGGAGGGCATGGGAGCGGGGCATGTGCCCCGAAAGCCGTGTGGTGCAGCGGGCCGGGGGCAAAACGAAGCGTGAGAGAATCGAAAATTTTAAGCGCCCGCCCCACGGGCCGTGGCCGTAGCCGCAGCGTACCGCTGACTTGGCCCTCCCTCTGCCCGCCATGCCCGATACCACCGACGCAGCCCTCGCGCCCGATGCGCAGCCCCTGATCAGCGTCTTGATCCCTGCCTACAACCATGCCCGGTTCGTGCGTGCGGCCCTGGACAGCGTGCTGCAGCAAAGCTGGCGCAACCTGGAGTTGATCGTCATTGACGATGCCTCGCCCGACGCCACCTGGCAGGTGCTGCAGGAATGCACCGACCCGCGCGTGCGCCTGTCGCGCAACGAAAGCAACCTGGGCTCGCATGGCACGCTGAACGCGGCGCTGCAGCAGGCGCGCGGCGAGTTCATCGCCATCCTCAATTCCGACGACCTGTTCCTTCCCACCCGCCTGGCGGCCTGCCATGCCGCGCTGCAGGCCAGCGGCGCCGACCTGGTGGGCACCGACATGCGCCTGATGGACGATGACGGCGCCTTGGTGCAGGCGCATTGGTGGATCGACGCCTTTGACGCGCTCAAGCGCGTGTGGGCCGACACGCAGGATTGGCCCGCCACGCTGCTGGCGGGCAATGTGTTCATGACCACCTCGAACTTCTTCTTCCGCCGCCGCTGGCTGGAGCAGGTGGGGGGCTTTCAGGACCTGCGCTACGTGCTCGACTACGACTGGCTGCTGCGCGGCCTGGGCCAGGGGCTGCGTTTGGCATGGATCGACGCGCCGCTGCTGCAATACCGGCTGCATGCGGCCAACACCATCAGCGAGCGCCCGCTGCGCGCCAACCTGGAATGCGCGGCCATGCTGCGCCAGCATCTGCCGCAGGTCTTGGGTCAGACGCCTGTACTGCGCGCGCAGCTGGTGCAGCTGGCCACGCAGTGGGCGCGCATCGAGAGATACCTGGGGGAGATTGCCGCCACCCAGCGCCACGAAGCACTGGTGGCGAAAGAGGCGGAGCTGTTTCCCTTGATCGCGGACCGGGATCGCTGGATTGCCGAGCGGGACGGCTGGATTGCCGAGCGGGACGGCTGGATTGCCGAGCGGGACGGACAGATTGCGGCAAGGGATTTGCAGATCGCCGAGAAAGACCAGCAAATCGCCTTGCTCACCCAGGCCCTGACGGAGCGCCTGCAGCGTCCGCAGCCCCTGGCGCCGGCGCCGAGCGGCGCCGCCGTGGCAGCCAGCCCAGGTTTTGCGATGCCGGTGCCCGCAGCGCGCCCGGACCAGGCAGCGCGGGCTCCCGCCGGACGGCCGCAGCGCCTGGTGGATCTGGCGCACTTGCAGGATTGGCTGGAGCCCCGCCTGGGCCGCGTGCGCTGCGTGTCGTTCGACGTGTTCGACACCCTGCTGGCGCGCTGTATCGAGCCGCCCGATGCGGTGCTGGAGCGCCTGGCGCAGTTGGTGGCAGACCAATTGCCGGCGTACTCGTGCGCGCAGGTGCTGGCGATGCGGCGCGAGGCCGAGCACGCGCTGCGCCAGGAGATGCTGGCCCAGGGGCTGGACCACGAGTGCCACCATGACACGCTGGTGCAGGCCTGGGTGACCCGGCTGGCGGGCCAGCGCGACGTGCTGCTGGAGGCCTTCATCCACACCCAGGAGCGCCGCCTCGAAACCCTGGCCCTGGCGGCCAAGCCTGGTGCCGTGGCCTTGCTGGGCTGGCTGCGCCAGCAGCAGGTGCGGGTGATCGCGGTGTCGGATATGTACCTCGGCCACGACCATGTCTACGCCTTGCTCGATGCGTGTGGCCTGGGCGCCTTCATCGACCAGGTGTATGTGTCTTCCGAGTTCGGCCTGGGCAAGTACTCCGGGCGCCTGCACAGCCAGGTGCTGGCGTTGGAGGGGTTGCAGCCCGCGCAGGTGGTTCACGTGGGGGACAATCTGGTGTCCGACATGCGTGCGCCGCTGCGGCTGGGGATCGAGGCCGTCTTCCTGGATGAGAAGGCCCAGCGTCTGCGCCGGCGCCGCCAGGCGCTGTCGGCGCGCATGGCGCGCCTGGGGGGGGTGTGGAGCGGGCGCCACTTTTTCGAGGCCGTGGCGGTGCGCCAGAGCATGCTGCAGCGCGCGGGCCAGGCGGGTGAGGCGTTTTTTCACCACTACGGGCGCGACGTGCTGGGGCCGGCTTTTGCCGCCTTCACGCTGGCGCTGACGGAGAAAATCGCCCAGCAGCGGCCAGACAAGATCTTCTTCCTGGCGCGCGATGGCTATCTGTTCATGCGCCTGTATGAGCGCTGGTGCGCCCTGCAGCCCGCGCCCCAGCAGCCTTGGCCGCAGCCCGTGTACGTGTACGCATCGCGCCGTGTAGTGGCCATGGCCTCGATAGCCGAGGGGCTGCGCCACGAGCAGGCCATCGTCGCCCTCTACAACCCGAAGCAGCAGGGGCTGTTGTCGGTGCTGAAAACCTTCGGCCTGGCCGCAGCGGACTTCGAGGCGCTGGCGCGGGCGCATGGCTTTACCGACATGGCCGCGCCCCTGGCCGACTGGAACGATGCACGCCTGAAGGCCTTCCTGGCTGATGAGCAGGTGCAGGCGCGCATACGCCCCGTGGGCCAGGCAGCGCGTGCGCACCTGCAGGCCTATTTTGAGCAGCAGGGCTTTTTCGCCTGCGAACGCGCGGCGCTGGTGGACATTGGCTGGAACGGCACCATCCAGAAGTTTCTGCACGAGAGCTTTGGCCAGCGGCCCGACTATCCCGAGGTGCATGGCTGGTATCTGGCCTTCGTGGCGGCCATGCATGGCGACTTCGGCATGGGCGAGCGCATCGAGGGCTTGCTGCTGGACGCGCGCCGGGGCGATGCCTACGAGCGCGCACCGATGGATTTCGAGGAGATTTTTGAGCAGGCCGCACGCGCGGGGGAGGGCACCACGCTGGGCTACCAGGCCGTGGAGGGGCGCATTGTCCCGTTGCTGAAAAGCGACGATAGCCCGGACCGGCATGGCGAGCTGGCCTGCAACCCCTTGATCGCACAATTGCAGGCCGGGGTGCTGGAGCACCTGGAGGATTTCCATGCCGTGTGGAGCCTGACTGGCTACAAGGCGCAGCAGCTCAAACCCTACGTGCAGGCGCTGCTGGAGCGTGCCGTCGTCTATCCCACGCCGGAGGAGGTGGCGCACATCGGCCAGCTGGTACATACCGAGGATTTCGGCCATGACCATACCCTGGACATCGCGCCGCCGCCCGTTGGCTGGCTGGACCTGCTGCGCCCGCGCCAGCTTTATCGTCGGCTGCGCCCGCTGGCATGGAAGTTCGCCGCTTTCGCGCATTTCCCCAGCGACCTGCCGGCCTGGCTGTTCCGCCTTGTGCATTTGAAGAAACGCCAATGAAAAAGACCTCCTCTCGCCGCAGCGGCCTGGTGCTGCCGCTGCACCGCATCTGGTTGCTGAGCCTGCCGCTGCGCTGGGCAGCCCGTGCGCCGGCGCCGGGCTTCGCGCCCGGGCTGCGCAACCTGCTGGCCTACGAAAAAGGCCGCCTGTGGCATCTGCTGCACGAGCGCGAGCGCCTGGTGTACCGCTGGCTTCGGCTGCGGGCAGGCTGGGGGGCGCGCGACTGAGGCTTGCCCAGTGTGAGCCAAAATGCCCTCTAGCGCTTGCCAGTCAAGCGCTGGCAGCTCTCAAATCAGGAGCGGATCAGACCGTTCTCACGAACGGGGTGCCAGCCCCTGCAAATAGTCGCGCGCATAGTCCCATGGGCTTTCCTGCGGCGCGGCTTGCGGCGCCACGGCGGGCGCGCCTTCGGGTGCAGTGCCTTCGATGAAATGCTGCTGGCGCAGGCGCAGGAAGAACGCCAGCCAGTCCTGCGCCGGGGTGTCCCAGGGGCGCACCCAGGTCCAGGGGCGCTGCGCCAGGCGCTCTGTGAACGCACCCAGATCGGTTGTGACCACGGGCAGGCCCGCCTGCAGGCAGGTACTCAGGGTGTAGCTGTAGGTTTCGGGCCAGACCGCCGGAAACCACACCAGGTGCGGCTGCAGGCGTTCCAGCAGGCGCGGCAGGTCGTTGTCCTTGTAGGTGCCGTGGATGGTCAGGCTAGCCTCGGGCTGGGCCTTGAAAGTGCGGAACACGTAGCCCAGCAGGTGCAGCTCCAGGGGCGCGTTCTGGCGCGCGGCTTCCAGCGCCACGGCCTCGGCCACGTCGCCGCCCTTGATGGCGCTCAGTCCACCGACGAGGAAGATGCGCAAGTGGCCTTGCGTGGGCAGCCTCTGCGGCGCGCGCACCGGTACGGCGGGTTGGTGCAGCATGTCGGTGTGCGGCGCGTAGCGGATGCGCGCCTGCGGAAAGTAGCGCTGCATGCGCTGGGCGCAGTCGTGGCTGGGTGCCAGCACCCAGCGGGCCTGGCGCAGAAACAGGCGGTAGCGCAGGCGCCAGTCGTCGATGCTTTCCTGCGTGGTTGTGGGGCGCTCCTGCACACAAGCGCGACACTGGTCCAGACCGCGTTCGCCGCAGTAGGTTGCACGCGCGGTGGTCAGCGAAATTTGCGGACAGGCGCTGTAGTAGTCGTGCGCAGTGAAGTCGTAGCCCACGCCCAGCGGCTCGTGCAGGTGCATCACCTCGCGCGCATGGCCGACGAGATGGTGGTAGTGAACGTGGCATACCCCCATTTCGCGCAGCAGCGCCGTGAGCTGCGGCTGCTCGGTGGGCCAGTGAAAGTCCTGCGCGAAGCCCTCGCGTTCATCAAGCCAACGCAGGCGCACCATGCCCTCGGGCAGGGGCGAAAGCAGCAAGAAAACTGCGTGCCCGTGCAGATGGCGTGCCAGCTCTTCCACATGCCGCTGTGTGCCCCCGCCCCAGCCGTGCGACACGGCCAGAATGCGCGGCAGCGCACTGGCGCGCAGCCGCGCTACGTCCAGGCGCTGGCGGTAGGGGCGTGCCGGGTCGCTCTGCACATGTTCTTGCACGGCGCTGGCGTACCCGGGGTGCAGGCGCTGCAGGGTGGTGAAGGCGGCCTGTTCGCGCGGGCTCTTGTGGGCGCCGAAGCTCACGCCGCCGGTGTGCAGCACGAAGGTGTCGAGCGCTTGCACGTTGCGCCAGCCCAGGGTGGCGGCGCGTTGGCAGAAGTCGTTTTCCTCGCCGTAGCCGATGCCGAAGTTTTCCACGTCGAACAGGCCCACCTGGCGCAGGCAGTCGCGCCGGATGTACATGCAAAA
Organism: Paenacidovorax caeni; assembly: GCF_001298675.1. Taxonomy (GTDB): domain Bacteria; phylum Pseudomonadota; class Gammaproteobacteria; order Burkholderiales; family Burkholderiaceae_C; genus Paenacidovorax; species Paenacidovorax caeni. Next base: position 551 of record NZ_CYIG01000071.1, on the reverse strand, counting down.
GCCCACCGCCGTGGGGATGTCGATGACCGCGCCGGGCTGGCTTTGGGTGCACAGCGCGTCCAGCGCGGCGGTGCTCCAGCCCTCGGGCAGGGCGTTGGCCTCGCAAAAGCGCGGGTAGCTGCAAATGGTGGCGTTGCTGGAAAAGGGGGTGACGGTGCCGATGCGCGCATGGCCATAGGCCGCAACGCGCAGGCGGTCGAGCCAGTCGTTGGCGACCTCGGTGTCGCTGTTGAGCAGCAGCACGTCTTGCGTGTCGCTCAGCGCCATGCCCCGGTTGACGGTGGCGACGAAGCCGAGGTTTTCTGTGTTCTCCAGCAGGGTGACGCGCGGCTCGCGCGCCGCGAGCGCGCGCAGCCAGTCGGTGAGCGCCGGCTCAGGGCTGGCGTCGTTGATGACGATCAGGCGTGCCGGGGTTTGGTTGCTGCTGTCGAGTACCGACTGCAGGCAGCGCTGGGTGTCTTCGAGCCCTTTGAAGACTGGCACGATGATGTCTACGCCAGGGGCTGGTGCCACGGGGGCGGTATCGGCGGGCGCCGCTTGGGTCGGTGCCG
>NZ_CYIG01000070.1 GCF_001298675.1 Paenacidovorax caeni | reverse complement strand
CCGCAGGGCGTCAAATGGGCGTGCCGCTGGCTCATAACGCCGGAATTTGCCGGCGAATCGAGCTGCCATCGTCGCTTCGATCCGCATCGCGAAACTCAACGTGCCTCAGTCAGCTCGGACACGCAGGCGGACTGGGTTTTGCAGACCTTCCCTAGGTGAACTGAACGCAGAGCAACTGCGTGAAGTGACCCAGCGCCTGCTGGCCGAGCTGCGTCACCAGCGCGCGCTCAACGAGAAGCTCACCTATGAGTGCGCGCTGCTCAAGCGGCTGAAGTTCGCCGCCCAATCCGAGCGGCACAGCGCCGATCAGAGAAGCCTGCTGGAAGAAGAACTCGACAGCGATCTGGCTGCCGTCGCGCACGAGATTGAGCAACTGCAGCCCACCGAGGCAGCCGCAACCAACAAACAGCAGCCCAAGCGCACGCCGCTGCCGGCGAAACTGCCCAGGCACGAGATCCGCCACGAACCCCAATCCACCATCTGCAGCACGCCCGGTTGTGGCTGCCAATTGAAGCGCATCGGCGAGGACGTGGCCGAGAAGCTGGACTACGTGTCGGGCGTCTTCACCGTGGAGCGCCACATCCGTGGCAAGTGGGCCTGCGCCCAGTGCCAGACCATCACCCAGGCGCCGGTGGCCGCCCACGTCATTGACAAGGGCATCCCGACGGCCGGCCTGCTGGCCCAAGTGCTGGTGGCCAAGTACCAGGATCACCAGCCCTTGTACCGGCAGGAGAGCATCTTCGGTCGCGCCGGTCTGGCGATTCCAAGATCCACCCTGGCGCAATGGGTGGGCACCTGCGGCGCGCGGCTGCAACCGCTGGTCGATGCCCTGAAGGCCGAGGTGCTCGGCCACCGGGTGTTGCACGGTGATGAGACCCCGGTGGCCATGCTCAAGCCGGGCAACGGTAAAACGCACCGGGCCTATCTGTGGGCCTATGCCCCGGGTGCCTTTGAAGCCACGCGGTCCGTGGTCTATGACTTCTGCGAGTCCCGCGCCGGTGAGCACGCTCGCGCCTTCCTCGGTGACTGGCGCGGCAGCCTGATTTGCGACGACTACGCCGGCTATAAGGCCAGCTTCGCTCAAGGCGTGACGGAGGCCGGTTGCCTGGCACATGCCCGGCGCAAGTTCTTCGAGCTGCACGCGGCGGGCAAGAGCCGGATCGCTGAACTCGCTCTGAACCAGTTCGCCCGGGTCTATGAGATCGAACGGGAAGTCAAAGACCTGCCCGCACTGCAACGCCAGGAGGTTCGCCAGAGCCAGAGCAGGCCCGCGCTCGATGCCTTGCACGAATGGATGGTGCTGCAACGCCAGCAGGTGGCGGGCAACTCGGCCACGGCCAAGGCCCTGGACTACAGCCTCAAGCGCTGGACGGCACTTACGCGCTTCGTCGATGACCCGCAGTTGCCGCCCGATAACAACTGGATCGAGAATCAGATCCGGCCCATTGCCCTTGGGCGCTCGAACTGGTTGTTCGCCGGCAGCTTGCGCGCGGGCCAGCGGGCGGCCGCCGTGATGAGCCTGATCCAGTCAGCGCGCATGCGTGTACCGACAGGGTTGATCACTTGAACCATTTGCTCGCTATCAACGCACCGACGGAAACCGTATGGAGCGAATCGCGCTTGCGGTTGAGGGCGGCTTTAGGCTGGTTGCTGACGCTCAACCCGCAGACGTTGAACGACTGCTTCGATCAAGAGCTGACAAAGAAAAACATCCACGGGCTCTTTTCTGTCGCCCAAGAACTGATACAGCCAGCGTGGTCACTCGTGGACATTGGCATCTAGAAGGCGCATGGTCCTGCTCCCCCACTTGATGGGAAACCATCATGGAATCCGTTGCTGCCGTCGTTCATCGCGAACGCTGGAACAAGGGAAAGATCGTTGGTCAGAAGGCCCCCTTCACGCCCAAAGACATCTGGGTGTTGGCGCTGGCACCGAACTGATCATGCCGATCCAGCTTTGACCAAAGGTTTTTTGCTCCAAATGGAATGCTGGCGGGCAGTCCAAACCTGTATTGAGTGGTCATGTCGTGACCTGCAAATCTGCACAGATCTAGTCAGTCCGGAACGCGCGCTCCGCTCAATTTGGAAGTCGCGGTTTTCAGGCGCTGAGCGGAGGGCGGCCCTCGGACTTGGTCGGATTTCAGATCTGACCAAGCCTACCCTGGCGCATCGCTCAAAAATAGCCCACCCAATTTATGGGCTTGAACTTGCTGGGGAACAAGGGGAGGGAACCACCAAGCTGCTGATGGCTAGGAAAAAATAAGATGCCCAAACCAAGCGCATTGTCGGACAACACCGCATTGACAAATGCGTTTAGTGGCCCCGAAGTGCAACTGGCGCAGCCACCGCCATGCGCTGACTCAAGCGCCCTCTTGGACTCTACCCTCTGGTGCCGCAGTAGGGCGACCCAGAGGCGTAATTCTGGTGACTGTGGCCTGCGTACCCTTGCCGGGAGGGGGAAGAATCGCCTCCACAAGCTCCGCAGAGACGAGAACCCAGAGTTCGTCGATAGACGCTTCATCCTGGAGGGTTTGCGGCAGCGTGTCATTCACGAGTTGGCGCAGTGCCTTAGCAGAAACAAAAAGAGCCGGATGCTCAAGTAAGCATACCGGCTCTCGAACAGCGTCACCGCTGTAGCGCAGTGGTTCTACCGGCGACGCTGAAGAGCCACTTCACGCAAAGCCAGGGAGGCCAACAGAATGGAGAGCAGGATCATGCCCCATTCGGAGAGTGTCGGGATGGAGGTCGGCGGCGGGGTGCCCACTGTTTTCGGCGTGGTCGAGCAGTTGTTGCCGCCCACTGGATCGGCAGGCATATCGACGCAAGCCGTGTTGCTCAAAGTCGCAGGCCCCGCGTACGGAGAGTCCACTCGAACGCGGACCGTGAAGTCGACGGAAGCGCCCGCCGCCAAGCTGGCAATCACGCACACCACTTGACGAGACGCGCCGTCGTACGAGCAACCCGGCGCTGAGACAAACGTAAGCCCTGCAGGCAGTGCGTCCGTCACCTGCGCACCATTGGCTGGCACCACGTCGCGACCGCTGCCCGCCGTTTGCGTGTTGGTCACGCGCAGCGTGTAGTCGAACTCAGTGCCGGGCGTGGCCCGGGCGGCGCTGGTGGTCTTGGCGATGCCAAGGTCTATCTCGCTGCCCGCTGCAGGTGCAGCGCGACTCGTCGTCGTGTCTTCGTCCACCGTGTTGTTGGTTGTCTGCGTTTCGTTCTCGGCCACCGCCACCGTGACGCGGTTGCCCTGTGTACCCGAGTAGGACCCGGCAGTGATGATGCTCTCAGCCCGCATGCGATAGGTCAGTACCACCTGCTCAGTTGTGCCCACGCCGATGGTGGGGAAAGTGCACTGCAGGGTTCCGGACATGGCCCCAATCGCAGGCGCTGTACACGCTGGTGCCGGCACGTTCACTCCAGCCACGGTTGCAGTCAGACTGCCCTGATAGCTGAACCGTGCCGTGTTGCCCGCATTCGGGAAGGTGTCTGTCATCACCAGATTTGTGCCAATAGAAGGTCCAGCATTGCGGATGGTGACGGTGTACATCGTCTCTGCGCCCAAGGCGACCGGGTCCACGCTGTCGGTTTTTTGCACCAGGATATCCACCAGCGAGTCGATGACGTTGGTCGTGATGGTGGACGAGTTGTTGGTGGTGTCGGTTTCCGTATCACCCGCGCCCACGGTCACATTGACGGTGTTGCTGATGGTGGTGCCCAGCGCAGCAGCCAACGGACGCACGGTGAAGGTGACCGTGCGGTTGCTGTTCGCATCCACATTGGTCCAACGGCAGCTCAGTGTGCCTCCAACGGCGTTCACCGCTGGCACGGTCGAACAGGTTCCGCTGTTCGACGGGGTGCCCACGCTCACGAACGCAGTGTTGGGCGGCATCACATCGGTGATGATGAGCTCGTTGGCTCTGGACGGCCCGCCATTTCGCGCCGTGACGGTATACACGGTCGGCTGGCCTACGCGCACATTGCTGCTCGGGTTCACCGTTTTGGTTACGGTGGCATCCACCCGGGGCTCGACGTTGCTGCTGACGGTGGAGCTGTTATTACTCCGGTCAGGGTCGCCCACATCGAGCGAATTGACGGTGGCCGTATTGCCACGCGCAAGTACCGCTGCAGTCGCGTTGTTGGGACGCACTGTGATGACGATGGTGGCTGAGCCGCCGTTTCGCAACAGCGTACCAAGGTCGCAATCGACGACCTGCGAAACACCGTTCAGCGGATAGGGTCCCGCAGGCGAGCAACTGCCCTGCGTCGTCGTGATGCTTTGCAGGCCGCCAGTACTGACAAGGTTGTTCACCGTGTCGTACACATGCACGTTCGTCGCGTCCACCGTGGTCGAAAGGTTCGTTGCAACGATGGTGTAAGTGAGATTCTGACCCACCACGACCGAGCCAGGGCTTGCGTTTTTGACGATCTGCAAGTCCGCAGAATTCACCCCCGTGGTACCCGTGATACCGGCACCCACGCAATTGCGTTCGAACCCGGGGGTGTCGCCTGCCTCCACCGGGCCGCCGCCACTGAGGGCGAGGCAAACATTGTTAGTCAGTGTGCCCGCATTGGTATTGGTAGCAGGGATGCTGAGCGTGGGGGCGTCGCTGTTGACGGCGAGATTGCTGCTGCGCGTGTGCGTGCAAGTTACCGTGGTCGGGCCGACTGCTGGCAGGGCAGCACAGCTCCACTGCGACCCACCGGGCAGAGCGGCCAGTGACATGCCGGCCGGAACGGTTTCGGTCACGGTGATGGTCTGGCCCGTAAGTACCGGCATCGGCCCAAAGTTGCGCACTACGATGTTCCAGTCATAACTGGCACCTGTCACCACCGGGTTCACGCTGGGGCTTTTGGAGATGCGCAGGTCGGCAGAGTTATTGACGGTGACGGTGCTGGTGTTGTTGGCGTTATTGGAGTCGGCCTCGTTTGCTGCGACTGTTCCCGTGTTGGGGATGTCACCGATACCAGACACGTTGGCCACCAAGGAAATGGCGGGCAGGTTGGTGAATGGCCCCCCAATGTAGGTACCTGGATAAGTGCAGGTCAGTCGGCCAGCAACGGTGGCGCCAAAGTCGCAGACCCAAGGCGCGGCTGCGGAATGGCTGACATAGTCAAGACCTGCAGGCAGCGTGTCCGTAACCGTCACGCCGGTGGGTGGCGAGCCGCCTAGCTGCCGCGCAGCCAGCGTGAAAGTCGCCTGGCTCCCCCCTCCCCCTGCAGCCAATGCGGCGGTCTTGGTGATGGCCATGTCGGTGCCAGCGGTGAGCGTCACCGTCTCGGTGTCGACGTTGTCGCTGGTATCGCCATCCGGAAAGTTGGACCTGACATCAAAAGTGGCATCCACCGAACCCGTGACGTTGGCAACCGCAGGCACGGTGATGTTCGGAAAACTGGCACCAGAGGCCAAGCCATCGCTTCGGGAACAGGTGATCTCAGTGCCCGCTCCACCCCCCGCAGGAGCGGTGAGCGGATACCCGCTGGAAGGCTGGCAGTCCCAGCCTGTGCCAGTTGGACGGCTCGTGACAGTGGCGCCCGTCGGCACATTGAAGGTGACCCGGGGCGACTGGCCCGCTGGCAGCGGGTCCGGCCCGCCATTGTTGGTCACCGTGACCGCGTAGTTGTAAGGCGTGCCAGCTGCAATCGGACCACCGGCAGAAGAGGTCGCCGACACAGCCAAGTTGGCGGCTGCAACTACGGTAATGTTCCGGGTCAATGAATTGTTGCCGGTATTGTTGTCAGCAGTATCAGAAGTAAGCGCTGCAGAGTTGGTCCACACAGCGGCGGTCGGCAACGTCACCCTCAATGTGACTGTGCGCGAGCCGGGAAACGGAATCGTCGCCCACGTGCAGACATACGGCGCCACCGCAGTGCAGGTACCGCCGTTGCTTGCGGTCATGCTGACAAAGGTAGAGCCTGCCGGAATGGTGTCAGTCAACTGGACATTGGCCGCTGAAGACGTTCCGTTGTTATTGACCGTGATCGTGATGGTAGCGACACCCCCGGCAGGTACTGGATCAGGCGTCACTACATGCTGGGCTAGCACCATGTCGGCCGATTGCGCAAATGCAGCTCCGGCGAAAATGCCCCCCGCTAGCAGGAGCCAGCGAAACCGCCGGACCGCGCTTCTAGTTCGTGTGGCGGTGATGCCCGATCTACCTGCCGTGTTGCATAACCCAGAAGGACTCGCATCACCCTCAGATTGCGCTGCATGCATCCTCGTGGGAAGCCCGCGCGATAGCCATCGCACTACATGGTCGGACATAGATTCTCCTGATCTGAACTGCTGTAAATTTCAGCCAACGACAACTCCATAACCCCCCTACAGGAAGTTGAATGGTCCGATGTCGGCGCGCGACGATGCGCAGTGACCGCAGCGGTGACGCAGGGCTCGAATCTAACGGCGCTGCACTGCGGTGCGCGCGGAGTGACAATCGTTGACATTTGGCACGCCGTGGGCGCGTCGTTTGTACCACGCACGGATCTGAAATTCGGCGCATTTCAATGGGGAAAATACAATAAAGATGTTGGTGCCAGCGCCAAGCTGACCACCAATGCCAATGCAGCAATGATCATTGGTTGCCTGCCCCAAACGTAGTGCCGTGAGAGTTCTAGTCTTCATTGGGTGATCACACCGCAATCGGCACATTTGAAAAAACTTGGTCAATCCGGCATCCGCGCCGACAAACAGTCGCTACTGACTGCTCTCGGCGCGACAATGGTCGTTTGGAGACAGCGATCGGACGACGGCAACCGCTGCAGAGCCGCCGCTGACCGGGCGGCGACGGCTTAAGGCTGGTTGCTGCCGCTCGACTTCGGCGTCGTGCCATGTTCAAAGTGCCACAGCAGAGATTTCATCGGTCAGTACCGCAAGAGACCGGTCTACCACTTGAACCGGTCACTTGGCGGGAGGAGACTTGTGAGACTTCCGGGAATGGCGGCTTCCAACGTGTGTGAACGGGTCCTCTCGACCCAAAGCGGGCACTTACGGCATTTAGCTGAGCGACAGGCGTGCGGCGGCTGCTGCCTATCACACCTGCAAATCAAAGTACCGCTTTCTGCCAGAGGGCAGCCATCACGCAGTCTGTAGTGGAGCAATGGATTCAAATCAGACGCTCGCCTGCTAAGAATCTGGGAGTGGCATGACTCATCTTTTCCGACGCACCTTGCGCTCATGCAGATCGATGAGCGGCCAATGCGCATAATCCAATGGTTAAAAATTGCATCCGGATGACCTGCTGGCCGTGACACGGGAGTTCATCTGCTGTCATGTCTCGCGCTCCGGGCTGGACAGGTGCTTGCGCCGCCATGGAGCGGGCAACCTCAACGCCCTCAAGCCCAACTTTGGCCGGCAAACGCCGAGCTTGTCGGCAACAGCCTATGCACTTTCCTGCCGCGTGCAGAGCTCCACCACTCCAGTTTGCTTCAACGGCTCGGGATACCTTCGCTGCCCAACACGACCGACGATTGCTTTCGTGGCCTCGGAATGGCCTCGCGAAGCCGCTTGGTCAGAGTTCCACGACCGGGATAGCCCAGGGCCCACATCGTCTCTGCATTTCACCGATCATGGGCGAAGTATTGCTCAAGGGCAGCAGCCCTCTGCGCCGGCGAGAACTTGATCCTTTGCAAGGTACAGGCATCCTCTTGAACGCCGCCACGGACTGCAATGTTGTGCAATGTTGCGCCAACCCACTGCGATAAGGTTCGACCGGAAGAAGCGTCCGCACACGGATCCAAGCCCCCTGAGCGCAGCGACATCGCCCTGCCCCGGTCTGCACCAGCCCAGCGGCATGGAAGGCCGCCGGCAGGCCATTGGATAGGTTCACGGGCCTGACGCCAGGGAGCGCCGTTGCACAGTTTCTAGGGTGAAAATCCAAATGAGTTGTGCTATGCTTTACGAAAAGATACAAACAATACGGCGCCGAATGCCCAGGGGACGCTTTCTGGATTTCCAAGTCACGCCTGCTCAGGGATTTGAAACAACCATTTAGCTGAGGATTGCGCCATGAAATTTCGTCTTTTTTTGATTCTGCTGAGCGTTTTCGGTCTGAGCGCTTGCGCCACTTACAAAGAAAACTGGATCCCGCCCACGACCCCCAACGGCTCGATGTGCGTGGCCCAGTGCAACCAGAGCAAGCAAAGCTGCCAGTTCTCCAAACAGCAGCTGCAACAGCGCTGCGAATCGGACTACAACCGCGCGATGGCGGACTACCAAAGCTGCAAGGCCCGCAACCCGCAGACCAGTTACTGCAGCAGCTACCGCAGCAAGACCGAAGTCATCAACGGCCAAAGCGTGACCCGGCAGGAATGCACCGCCACCCGCTACGAATCGCCGTGCAAAGAGCCGGTCAAGTCATGCGGCAATGCCGGCAATGACAGCCAATGCGAAAGCAATTACCGCAGTTGCTTTGTCAGCTGTGGCGGCGTGATTGACCGGTACGAGGTCAAGTAAATCCAGACAATCGGCAAATTGCGACTTGCCGGATGATTGAAAGCATGGCCAGCCGACCCACCGGGCCCACCCGCTGAGCGCATTTTGGGCGCAGCGCGGGACCGCAACACGCGAGATTCCACGTGAGCATGTCTCAATTGAATGCCGCCGAGGGCCCGCCCGACTCAGCCGTGCAAAACCGCCTGACCGCCGCGGCCGCGGTGCTGGCCACGCTGTTTTTTGGCGGCTCGTTCGCCATGCAGCTGCATGCGCAGTCACGCACCGGGCGCACCTTTGCCGAGAGCTTCGCCTACCTGGAGGTGACGATCGTGGTTGGGGCACTGCTGGCCTTTGTGTCGATCGCCTGCCTGCTGCTGTGCCAGCACTGCGTGGCCACGGACCGGGGTTGGGCCCAATCGAAGCGGGGCTGGTTCATCGTGGCCAACACCGCGCAGTACCTCTCCATTGCCCAGGGCATGAGCGCCGGTCTGACCGAGTTGGTGTTTGGCATCAAGCACACCTTTGATGCGGCCGGGCTGGCCCTGGTGCTGGCCCTGAGCGCCACCCTGGTGTGGTGGCTGCTGCTGTTTGTCGCACCGCTGCATGCGCTGCGCCGCTGGTGGCCCCACCTGGCCCGGGGCGAGCGCGCCCTGGTCAGCGTCAGCTACGGCCTGATGCTGGCCTTTGTGCTGCTGAGCAACGGCACGATCTACTTGATCCAGGACGGTGCCCCCGACACCCTGGGCTCACTGGCCCAAGCGGTCGGCCGCCAGTTGGTGCAACCCATGACCTGGCTCGACACCTGGGCCCACCCACCACGGGCCACCCCGTGAGCCCAGCCCCCCCAAGGACACCCCATGACGACCACTATGACCACTACGACCACGACAAGATGGTCCGCCCTGCTGGCCTTGACGCTGACCGCCCTGCTCTCGGCATGCGGAGGACCTGCCCCGGTGGACTACTCGACGCAGAAGCGCGTCGTGGTGGGCACGGCCGAACACATGCAGGCACGGCGCGACAGCACACGCTTGTCAAGCAAGACCGCGGCCACCGGAGTCAGCCACAGCCGCCACCGAAGTAACTTGCTGCAGGCCGCCGATGCGCCCCACCCGTTCACACGGTCCAGCGGCATGGTGTTCCTGCACGCCAAGCCCAATGCCCTGGCCCAGGTGGCGTTCCATGAGGACGCCGCAGGCACCGTGTCGAGCGAGGTGCCCAGCCGCTTTGCCATCAGTGACGCGTCGGTGGTGGCGCGGGCCGAGGCCGACCCCTCGCACCCCAATGGGGTCAGCCTGACCCTGACCGGCAAGAAGGGCAACAGCTACATCACCGCCCTGAACGAGCGCGGCGACGCCCTGTCCAAGTTCATGGTGCTGGCCGCGGTCCCCCGAGGCGACGTGCTGGTGGTCAGCGACCCCGACATCCACCCGGTGCTGTGCGGCGTGGTGAACAACACCGACTACGGGCCGGTCTGTGACCTCAACAACGCCAGCCCATTTGACCAGGGTAACAACGGTGCAGGCTTCGACATCAACAACTTCGTCAAGACCGACACGCGCACCCAGAAGGCCATGTTGTTCGATCGCGCCGGCTACGCCAAGCTGAAGCAGCTGAACGGCCACATTTATAACAACAACCTGTTCAAGCAGCGCGCTATTTACTTCGAGGCCATCGACACGCTGGTGGTGCTCAACGATGGCGAAACCAAGGCCACCGACATGGCCGCGGTCAATTTCGACATCTCGGGCAAGGCCATTCCCGCCCAATGGATGACGGCGCTGACCATCCACCATGTCGCCACGCAAGAGGAGTTCAACGACTACATCGACTACGGCAACCAGCTCTCGGCCAGCCCGCTGCGCCACGCCGACCAGACCGACACCGTGGTCCATGAGGTGACGCCCGACAGCCCCTTGAGCGCGACCCTGGTCGGTGTGCAACTGAGCGATGGCAGCGAACTGCCCGCCAGTGCCAGCAACGTGCAGCAGGTGATGCTCGGCGCCACCGCACCGGTCAAGGCTCGCATCTACCGACTGCAGCGCAGTGGGGCGCTGACTGGCGACAGCCCCGTCAAGTGCTACATCACGGGCCAGTTCGGACTGATCGAGCCCAAGTTCTCGCTCAAGTCCTTCAAGTCCAAAGTCACCACCAGTGTGGGCGGCGACTTCAACTGGAACCGTGGCAAACCCGAACTGGGGGTCAAGATGCAGCCCCTGGTGGACATTGGCGGCCAGGTGGAAGCCTAGATGAGCGGCGGCGTCGGGGTTCAATGCAGCGTTGAGTTGGTGGACCTGCACCTGGCCGAGTTTGGTGTGCCCATCCTGGGCCACGTCGGGGTGGTGATGCCGCTGGAGGCCAAGGCGGAGTTCTCGATCGACGGCTCGGTGAACGGCAAGGCCGTGATGGTCACGCCGCACTTCACCCTCAGCAACGCCCAGCAGTCAGACCAGGTCGGCGAGGTCGGGTTTTCGTACTCGCCCGACGGTGGGCTGCAAAAGGTATTCAACATGAAGCCCAGCCTGGCACGGCGCGGTCTGGGCTTTGCCGACGGCACGGAGCTGAAGGGCAATTTGGTTCAGTCTTTCGGGGCTGGTTACAAGATGGGGATCGCCGCCGGCCTGCTGCTGCGCGCCGAAGTCAAGGCCTGGCTGTTCTCGCTCAAGGTGGACGCCAACGTGGCCGAAGCCCTGCTGGGCGTGCAGGTGGAAAGCAACTACACCATCAACCAGGCCCGCCAAAGCTACGCCAAGGGCGAGGCCAAGACCGAGGGCGGCATCGGTCTGTTCTTCACGGCGCACCCCTCGATCAGTGTGCACAGCAAGTTCTTCAACATGAGCTTCAACCTGTTCGACCTGGGCAAGCAGGACCTGTACTTCAGCAAGTTCCCGTTCGAGGCGGAGGCTGAGACCGCGCTGGAGCCTTCAGAGGAACTGATGACCATGGCGCTTTCAGAATGCTTCGTCAACAACCCTGTGGCGGGTGGCACCCAATGCGAGTTTGGCCAAGGGACACTGACCCCACGTGAACTCAACTACGGCAGCCAACAAATCTCCTTCCCTTACAAACCGATGCCGTCCGGTGGCTACAACTACTTCTACCGCTACGTAATCCGGGACAAGGAAAGCAATGCGATCAAAGTAGTAACGACCCGCGCAGCCCCGGTCGACAATCCGTCGGGGGTCCTGCCGCCTGACACCGACAAAGTAGTGTTCAATAAGTATGGCCTGACGGACATCCTGGCGGAATCGATCAGCACCGAACGGACTGCTCAGGGAGGCAGAATCTACGTTTCATGTTGGGCATGGATCAGGGGTAGCGCAGAGTTCACCCCGCTGCTAAAAAGCTGCCCGATTTGGGAGTGATTCGTAACCTGTTCGTTGATCCCCGGCTAGAAGTGACCTCAAGGGGAGACAGATACAAAATCGGGCTGGTATAGGGCATAAGTACAAGGCTCGCCCGATGTTCAACGGAGCTAAGAACACCTCGGCCGCTGCTTGAGGGTGTGCAGAATTTTGTGTAAACGGACAATCCACCGCCGGCGCGAGCCGGCCTGTCCGTAAGCACAATGAGCACCAAGAAACACGACGTACCCGAAGAACTGCTGTCTGGCCTGCTGGCTAACTACAAGAAGCCTGAAGACCTCAT
>NZ_CYIG01000069.1 GCF_001298675.1 Paenacidovorax caeni | reverse complement strand
GCAGATGCGCATCATTGCCTTCATCACCCACAGCGCCGAAATCCGCCACATCCTGAACCACATCGGGGTGGAGTCTGCCCCCCCGCACATCACCCCGGCACGCGGGCCACCGCTGTGGGAGGGCTGCGACGCGCCGGTGGATGATGGTGCGCAAGGCGAGCCGGATTGGGATCTGGCAGCTCAACCCGACGAGGTAGACCAGCGCGTCAATTGGTGACCCAGTGAAGCGGCGGTATCCATCGCTGCGGGGAAGCAGCTGCGCGCGCGCCAGGCCCAAATGCATACTGCCTCCCAAGCTCTTGCCATTGAGCGGCAAGCGAGCGCTCAACCTTCCTTGGCCGAACGTGTTTCGAGGCCCAAAACTCGTGCCATACTTGGCCTCATGCGGTTGAATTTCCTATCCGCGGAGGCTGTGGCGCAGCTGATGGGCCGGGGGCCTGCGTCAGAACACACCGAACAGCATCAGCAGTAGGACGACGGACAGAGGGACGCCAAGCAGCCAGAGGATGATGGGCATGGTGATCTCCTTGAATGAAAAGAGGTGAAGGGATAGGTGCTTTCACCTTATCGCCGCCTGCGCCCCATCCTTGTGCGCCACCGCTGCAGACGGGCGTAGGCCCATGCCTACCGCTGCATGACTACTGCCCTACAGCCCCTGCTCCAGCGCGATCAGCTCTTCCACCGTCTGGCGGCGGCGGATCAGGCGCGCCTGGCTGCCGTCCACCAGCACCTCGGCCACCAAAGGCCGCGTGTTGTAGTTGGATGACATGCTGGCGCCATAGGCCCCCGTGTCGTGGATCACCAGCAGGTCGCCCACCTGGGCGGCGGGCAGTTCGCGCGGCAGCACCACGCCGCCATCGCCCTGGGTGAACACGTCGCCCGACTCGCACAGCGGGCCTGCCACCACGGTGGGCTGCTCGGCGGCCGTGGAGCCATCGCGGCGCAGCACGCTCATGGCGTGGTAGCTGCCGTACATGGACGGGCGCATGAGTTCGTTGAAGCCGGTATCGACCAGCACAAAGTGGTTGCTGCCCGCGTTCTTGGTGGCGCGCACCTGGCCCAGCAGCACGCCGGATTCGGCCACCAGAAAGCGGCCCGGTTCGATCTCCAGCCCCAACTTGTGGCCCACGATGGCCTCGGCCTGCTGGCGGGCGGCGTCCCACAGGCCGTGGTAATGCTGGGTGTCCACCACCGGGTCGCCGCTGCGGTAGGGGATGGACAGGCCGCCCCCCGCCGAAATGGCCTGCAGGTCATGCCCGGCCGCGTGGGCCGTGCGCACCAGGTTGACCATGGCGCCGCAGACCTCCTGCAGGTGGCTGTAGTCCACGCCCGAGCCGATGTGCATGTGCAGGCCCACCAGCTTCAGGCCATGCTGCTGGATGGCCGCCAGCGCGGCGGGCAGGTCGGTGTGCCAGATACCGTGCTTGCTGTGCTCGCCACCCGTGTTGGTCTTGTTGCTGTGGCCGTGGCCAAAGCCGGGGTTGATGCGCAGCCACACGGCATGGCCGGGCGAGCGCGCGCCCAGCTGGTGCAGCATGTCGATGGAGCCCGCGTTGACGGGCACGCCGTGCTCCACCACGCAGTCGAGCGTGGCGACATCGAACAGGTCGGCGGTGAACACGATCTCCGAGGGCTCTCCGCCAGCCACATAGCCCGCCGCCAGCGCGCGCAGGATCTCGCCGCGCGAGACGGCGTCCACCTTCACGCCCTGCTCGCGCATGAGCTTGAGGATGTGGATGTTGGAGCAGGCCTTCTGCGCAAAGCGCACGGTCTCGAAGTTGGACACCTGGGCGATGCGCTGGCGGATGGTGGCCGCGTCATACACCCACAGCGGGGTGCCGAACTGGTCGGCCAGGGACCACAGCTGGGCGGGGGAAAAGGGGTTGGACATGCAAAGACTCCGAAGGCAAAAAGGCGTGAACGATGCGCCGATGATGCCTGCCCCAGAGCATTCAGTCGAATGCTTTGATTGCCACCATCCATTCATAAAGGATATGCTCTGCGCATGACCGACGCCCCCCTGGCCCACCGCATCACCCACCGCCACATCGAGGTGTTTCGTGCCGTGATGACCGCGGGCAGCGCCACCGGCGCCGCCGACCTGCTGCACAGCTCGCAACCCACGGTCAGCCGCGAGCTGGCCCGGCTTGAATCGCTGCTGGGCTACGCCCTGTTCGAGCGCGTGCAGGGCCGCCTGCGCGCCAACGCCCGCGCGCTGGCGCTGTGGGACGAGGTGCAGCGCTCCTGGCAGGGCCTGGGGCGCGTTATCGGCCACGCTGTGGCCCTGGGTCGGCCGGACGCCGTGCAACTGTCGATGCTGTGCCTGCCCGCGCTGGCGCACGCCCTGCTGCCCGGCGCCGCGGCACGGCTGATGCACGGCCACCCGCAGGCGCGCCTGTCGGTCACGCCGCAAGAGTCGCCACTGCTGGAAGAATGGATGAGCGCCCAACGCTTCGACCTGGGCCTGTGCGAGCAGGCCAGCGCGCCGCCGGGCACCCGGGCCGAGGCGCTGCTCACGCTGGATGAAGTGGCCGTGCTGCCCGCGGGCCACCGCCTGGCTTCCCAGTCCACACTGCAGCTGCAGGATTTCGCCGGGGAATATTTTGTGAGCCTGTCGGCCGACGACCCCTACCGCCGTCTGATCGACGCACGCTTTGCCGAAGCCGGTGTGGCGCGCACCCTGCGCCTGGAAACCCACAGCGCCGCCGCCGTGTGCGCCATGGTGCAGCAGGGCCTGGGGGTGGCCATCGTCAACCCGGTAACGGCGCTGGCCGCCGCCAGCGCACAGTTGGTGCTGCGGCGCCTGGCGTTTTCGATTCCGTTCAGCGTCACGGCCCTGCTGCCGCTGTACCGCCCGCCCCTGCCCGAGGTGGCGCCCATGCTGGACGCCCTGCGCAGCGAGGCGGCGGACATCGCCCGGCGACTGCACGCGCTGGCGTAGTCAGGCGACGGCGATATGCTTCTCTTTTGATAGCTTTTCGCGCTTGCTGGTCAAGCGCTAGAGCCTGTTTTTATCTAAAACGGGGTCAGGACGGCGAGGACATGCTGCGCACCTTGACCGCCAGGCGGTCGGCCACCTCGGGCGAGACGAACTTGTGCACTTCGCCGCCCAGCACCGCGATCTCGCGCACAAAGGTGCTGCTGATGAACTGGAACTTGTCGCTGGGCGTGAGGAACACGGTTTCCACCTGCGGCATCAGGCTGCGGTTCATGCCCGCCAGCTGGAACTCGTAGTCAAAGTCGGTCACGGCGCGCAGGCCGCGCACCATGGCCTTGCCGCCGCGCGCCACGACAAAGTCGCGCAACAGGCCCGAGAAGCTCTCCACCTGCACCTGCGGGTAGTTCTTGACCGCCTCGCGGCACATCTCGATGCGCTCTTCCAGGCTGAACATCGTCTTCTTGTGGTGGCCCGCCGCCACGGCCACGATCACACGCTCGAACAACTGGGTGGCCCTGCGCACCACGTCTTCATGGCCCAGGGTGATGGGGTCAAAGGTTCCGGGGTAAACGGCGAGCACGTTCTGGGCCATGGCTGGTGGTCTCCTGTCTGGCGAATGGACGTTGGCCCGTGACCCTCCGAAGAGACCCCCCGGCCGCGTGCGCGCATTATGCAGTGCAGCATGCCCTCCCGTTAGACCACCCTGCGCCGCAGCGCCAGCAGCGCCAGCAACGCCGTCAGCAGCAGCAAACCCCCTTCGGAGAGCGTGGGGATGGCTTGCGCGCCGCCCGGGGCCGCCGCTGGCGCCGTGGGGCCGGAGGGGTCGGCGATGGTGCCATTGGGCGTCCAGTCGTCGTCACCCTGCTGGTCGTCGGTGAGCGTGAAGCGCACCGTGCGGCCGCTGATGGCCAGGCCCGTGGGCGCGAAGTAGCTGGGTAGGGTGTCGGTGCGGTCGGCCAGGCCGTACTTGGTGTAGCCCGCCACGGGCTCGGGCCAGGTGATTTCCATGGCGACGGCGGCGGTGCAGTTCACCAGCCGCACGCGCAGCAGGCCCTGGGGCAGCGTGCGGCCCGGCGGCGGCGTGGCGGGCGCGGCCTCGAAGCCGGTGGCGCCCAGGTCGAAGCGGCAGGCCGGGCCGCCGCCGGTGAAGGTGGCGCGGCCGGTGCCGCCCGCGCCGCTGGCGGGCACGGTGGTGCCTTCGAAGTACGGCACGCAGGCCACCTGCACGTTGCTCACGCTGGCGCTCACGTTGCTGCCGCTGGCGTTGGCGATAGTGCAACGCTGGCCCGTGGGCTGGGCGGCGATGGTGACGGCGTAGCTGCCGCCATCGGCCACGGTGCCGGTGAAGGTGAAGGCGCCGTTGGCAGCCACGGGCAGGTCTTCGCCGCCGTTGCGCAGCAGCAGGCCGGTGCCGGTCAGGCCCGTGACGGTGCCGCCCAAGGTGTGAGCAGGCGGCGGCGCGAAGGTGGCGGTGACGGTGCAAGCGCTGGTGACGGGCCCGGTGGTGTAGGTGTTAACGCCCACGCCCGTAGCCGTGCCATTGCACCCGCCAATGCTCTGCGTGATCTGGCCGGAAGGCGGGCTGGCGGTGCACAGCGCCGTGCCGCCGTGGGTGATGGTGGCGGGCGTGCAGCTCAGGTTACCTGCAGGGCTGGTGGTGATGGCGTGGGCACTGGGCACGCAGACGACTTGCACGTTGGTCACATTGGCGCTGGCGTTGCCGCTGCCGTTGGTCACTGTGCAGGTGCGGCCCGGCGGCTGCGTAAGCACGGTGACGCTGTAGGCGCCGCCCTGCGCGACGGGGATGCTGAAGGTGAAGGAGCCGTTGGCAGGCACCGGCAGGTTGTCGCCGCCATTGTTCTGCAGCACCAGCCCGGCGCCCGCCAGGCCGCTGGTGGTACCACCCACGGTGTAGGTGGCGGGGCCGACAAAGGCGGCGCCCACGGTGCGCGCCTGGTTCATGGTGACGCTGCAGGTGCCCGTGCCGCTGCAAGCGCCGCTCCAGCCGCTGAAGGAATGGCCCACGGCGGGCGCGGCGGTGAGGATGACGGCCTGCGCGCTGCCCTCGCCAGGGTAGTTGTAGCTGCACGTGCCAGTGGTGCAGGCCGATGGCGCGCCGCTCACGGTGCCCGTGCCGCTGCCGCTGAGGGTGACAGCCAGCGCCACGGTGCCCCGCCGCTCCAGCGCGCCGATGTCGCAGCCCACGCCCTGCGGGCGGGCGATGCCGCGCTGGTCGGTGGGCACGGTGCAGGCCACGGCGTCCAGCAGCTGGCTGTTGGCCCCGGGCAGGTAGCCGTAGAGGATGGGGTAGCCGTCCATGCCGTTGGCATCCAGCGCACCCAGTTCGGGGTCGGCGACCCGCGTCACGCCGGGGCAGGTGGCGCTGCCGCCCATGACGGCCTGGTTGCCGCCCGCGCAGCCGTCCTGGATCATGCTGTCGGTGATGGTGGTGGAGCCGGTAAAGAAGGTGATGGCCTGGGTGCGCTGCGCGGTGGCGGGGTTGCCCCACAGCACGGAGTTGATCACCCGCACGTCGCCGCCCTGGGTGAAGAGCGCGTTGTTCATGGCGCCGCTCATGTTGTTCACGAAGGTGGCGTGCTCCACGTCCACGCTGGCGTCCCCGCCCACCCCCACGATGGCGATGGCGCCGCCGGGCTGGCCGGAGGCGGACTGGTTGGCGGAAAAGGTGGCATTGCGCACCTCCATGCGGCTGGTGCCGCCGCCGTCGGCCCTGCTGAAGATGGCGCCGCCGTACACGGCCGCGCTGTTGCCGTTGAAACTGGCCTGCTCGATCACCGGGCTGCTGACGCCGCCGCTGCCCCTGGCAAGGTTGTACACGGCGCCGCCGCTTCCGCCTAAGGCGTGAGTGTTCTCGAAATAGACGTTGCGCAGCACGGGGCTGCTGGTGCCGCCATCGCCGAGGTTGTAGATGGCGCCGCCGTCGCCCCCGGCGTTGCTGTTGCGGATGATGACGTTCGTCAGCACCGGGCTGCTGACGCCGCCCCGGCTGGCGTCGTTGAACAGGGCCCCGCCATGGCCGTCGGCGCCCGAGGCGCCGATGTACACCCTGTTCAGTTGGGGGCTGCACACGCTGCCCGCGCCCGCGCCGTTGCAATACAGCGCGCCGCCGTTTGCCCCAGGCCCGGCCGCCAGGCCCATCACCAGATATACGCCGTCGATCAGGGTGTCGTTCAGCGGGGTGCCCAGGCTGCCGTCCAGATACAGCACGCGGCTGTGGTTGTTGCCGTCCAGCGTCGTCTGGGTGGGGGAGACGGGATCGGGCCGCTCGGCCCGCGTGGCCTCGGTGCCCACGAAGCCGCCGTAGAGCTTGACGTTGCGCTCGATGGCGAAGCCGCGCGCGCTGGGCGGCACGTAGACGGGGCCGCCGCCGGAGTTGGTGCGTTGCAGCCAGACCTCGCTGCAACTGAAGTCGGCCAGCGCATCGGCCAGGCTGGCGGCCTGCGGCCAGCTCGTGCCGTCGCCCGTGCCGGTGGGGGTGACGCGGCAGGCGCGCGGCGCGGCGGACGCGCTGGCTGTGACTGTGAAGGTGGTGCTGGTCTCGCTCACCACGGTGTCTTCGGCGCCGCCGTTGGCGGCGTTGGCCGCCGTGCCGGTGGTCTGGCCGCTGCGCAGCGTGAGCGTGGCCGCCGCCTGCTGGCCTTCAGTGGCCGGGGCCAGCATACGCACGCTGATCTGGTCGCCGCTCTTGACGATGGCCTCGCGCACCCAGTTGCCCGTGCCGTTGATGCGGATGAGCCCATTACCGCCGATGCGCGCGCCGCCCCAGGCCGCGCCGGTGCCCGACTGGCTGGCGAGCGGCGCGGGCAGCGTGAACTCCCACGGCGTGCCGGCCGGCCGCGTGTCCGCGAAGGGGCCGGCGGGCAGGCTGGCGAACGGCTGGCCCCCGCGCACCACGCGCGCTTCCGTGGCGTAGTTGTTGGAAAGCCAACTGCCGCCGGTGGAAAGGTTGAAATACGTGACCCACGCGCTGTTCACGTCGCCGGGCTTGGGCGAGGCCGACCAGTGCCAGCCATGGATGCCGCCCTGGCCGTAGATGGTGGGCAGCACCTCCTGGTTGACGGGCCGGCCAGACCCATCGTCAGGGCAGCCGCTCATCACCGCCCGGTATTCCAACCGATAGGGCAGACGCCAGGTGCCGGTGCGCAGGCGGTCTTCCGTCAGGCTGGCGCTGATGCCCCAGTCGGCCTGCTGGTCGAAGGGCAGCGGCAGCAGCTCCTGGGTGCTGATCCATTCCAGCCAGCGCTTCTGGATGTCTGCCAGCGCACCGCCCGAGCACTGGCTGCCGTTGAAGGTCATGCCCTCGATGCAGCGCGACCACACCAGCCCGCTGTGCCAGTGCATGGCGCTGGGGCGGCCCTCGGCCTCACCCACGATGTAGTCGCTGGTGGCGTTGGGGCTGGCGCAGATCTGGGCCAGCGCGGCGGCGGGCAGAGCCAGACAGGCAGCGAGGAGCGGGGGCAGGATGATTTGCTTCATTTTTAATAGCTTCTTGCGCTTGTCCATTGAGCGCTGGAGGCGGAAAACACCTTGATACGAAAGCAGGGTCTTGATGCACCGCAAGGCTACGCAGCGCGCCGACCTCCGTCTGTCCCCCTATCGGGCGACATGGAGCGCACAAAGGCTGTGGCAGCATCAGCGCATGGAATCGCCCAACAGCACCATCCGTGTCGCCGTGGTGGAAGACGACGGCGCCTGCCGCACGGCGCTGGCGCACGCCTTGCAGGCTGCGCCCGACATGCGCGTGCAGTGGCTGGCCGCCAGCCGCGCAGAGGCGCTGGAGCGGCTGAACGAGGAGCTGCCGCTGGACGTGCTGCTGCTTGACCTGGGCCTGCCCGACGGCAGCGGCCTGGAAGTTCTGGCCGCGCTGCGCCTGCGCTGGCCCCAGGCAGCGACGATGGTGAGCACCATCTTCGGCGATGAGGCCCATGTGCTGGGTGCCATCGCGGCCGGGGCCATGGGCTATCTGCTGAAAGACCTGCCTCCCCAGGCCGTGCTGCAAGAGGTGCGCAGCCTGCACGCGGGCGGAAGCCCCATCAACCCGATGGTGGCGCGCAAGCTGCTGATGCGTGCAGCCAGCCCCGGCCAGTCCGCCGAGGTCGCACCGCCGCCCGCCCAGCCGGCCGCAGTGACAGATGCCGCGCCCTCGGCCCGCGAGGCCGAGTTGCTGCGCATGGTGGCGCGTGGCCACACGCTCGACGAGGTGGCGCAAGCCATGGGTGTGACGCGCCACACGGTGCGCACGTTCGTGCGGCGCGTCTATGCCAAGCTACAGGTCACCACGCGGGCCGAGGCTGTCTCGGCCGCGCTGCGCCAGGGTTGGCTGGAGTGAACATCAAATACAAGCCAAATTGGCATGTAGCGCTTGTATGGCAAGCGCTAATAGCTATATTTTTCATAGCATCTTCCAATCTCGCCCAAGCAGCAGCTACCCACCTGACTGAAGCGCTGGCCTGGCATTCGCCCAGCACCACCTGGGCGCCGCCGCCCTCGCTGGCCGCGGCGGGTGACGGAGTGCTGGACCCCGCCACACCCTGGAAACCCGTGGCGCTGCCGGGCGCAAGCGAGCGCCGCACCCCCTCTGCCACGCCCGGCGACGGCACGCCGCCCCACGTCTGGTGGCTGCGCATGGAGGTGCCCGCCAGCGCGCTGGCGCCCACGCCGCAGGGGCCCCGTCTCTACATCCCGCGGTGGCACACGCTGGGCAACGCGGCGGTCTATGTCAACGGCCGGCTGGCCTGGCAGTCGCGCGGCAGCCAGGTGCTGGTCAGCTTCAACCAGCCCGTGTGGCTGGACCTGGGCGGCGACGTGCGCCCCGGCCAGCCGCTCACGGTGCACGTGCGCATGGCCGGCGCGGAGGGCGCGGGCGGAGCCCTCTCGTCCCTGTGGGCCGGTCCGGCCGAGGAGCTGCGCGCCGGTTGGCGCATGCGCAGCCTGCTGCAAAGCGACCTTCTGGCCTATGTGCGCGGCGCCAACCTGGTGCTGGGCCTGCTGGCGCTGGCCGTGTGGCTGGCGCGCCGTCGCCAGGGCGAAACAGGCTACCTGCTGTTCTTCCTGATGTCGCTGTCGCACGTTTTCGCCACAAGCTTCTTCCTGGTCGATGCCGAGGGCTTTGGCCTGGATGATGGCTGGTTCGCCTGGATGACCATGGCCGGTTCACTGAGCGCGTCAACCTGCGCGTTTCTGCTGCTGTGCCGCATCCAGGGACGGCACTACCCACGCCTCGCGGGCATGCTGATGCTGTACGTGGCTGTCGCCGCACTGGCACTGCTGCCGCTGTGGAGCCCGCCACACGGTGCCATGCTGCCGCTGCTGCGGCTGGTGCAGATTCCTGCCGCGCTTCCGCTGGTGGGCGCGGCGGTGGCGGGCGCCTGGAGCCTGCGCACCTGGCCACACATGCTGCTGGCGGCGCTGATGGTGCTGCTGTTCCCGCTATGGCTACACGACCTGGCGATGCAGAACTTTCGGGTAAGTGCCGAGCACATCTACGCCACGCCGTACCTGTATGTAGGCGTGATCGCCATGTTCCTGATCGCCTCCTTCCTGCGCTACCAGCAGGCCGCGCGCGAGGCAGCCCAGGCCCATGCGATGCTTGCCGAGCGCCTGGCCGCGCAGGAGCGCGAGTTGGGTCTGGCCCACGAACGCCTGCGTGCCGCCGAGCGCGAGCAGACGCTGATGCACGAACGCCAGCGCCTCATGCGCGAAATGCACGATGGCGTGGGCTCATCGCTGATGAGCGCGCTGCGTTTGGTGCAGCACGGCCAGGCGACGGTGGACGTGGCCCAGGTGCTCAAGGAGTGCATCGACGACCTGAAAATCTCCATCGACTCGCTCGAACCCGTGGACGCCGACCTGCTGGCTCTGTTGGCGGGCTTGCGCTTTCGACTGGAGCAGCGACTGGGCGAGGCCGGCATCGCCCTGCACTGGCGCACCAGCGAAGTCCCTGACCTGCCCTGGCTTGACGCGCAGAACGCCCTGCATGTGCTGCGCATCCTGCAGGAGGTGTTGACCAACATCATCAAGCACAGCGGCGCGACAGCCATCACCGTCTCCACCGCAGAAGCTGCCCGCGGCACCGATCCCGGCGTGCCCGGTGTCCAGGTGTGCGTGCACGACAACGGGCGTCCCTTCGCGCCCCTCGACACCCTGCCCCCCGGCCGCCGGGGCCTGGGCAACGTGCGCGCCCGCGCGCAAGCGCTGGGCGCGCAATGCTCCTGGGAGCACCGTGCACCCGAAACACCTGGCACTGCATTCACCCTGTGGTTGCCGCTGCGGCGCAATGGGTGATGATGATTCTGGCCTCTAGCGCTTAATTTGAAAGCGCTAGCAGCTATAAAATTAAGAGCCAATCCGCCAGCAACACCAACCGCACCACCAGGGCCACCAGGTCCTGATGACGCGGCGTGCCCGTCTTGGCCAGCACGGCGCGCATGTGGGTACGCACGGTGGAAATGCGCGAACCGCGCGCGTCGGCAAAGTCCTGCGGCGTTTGGCCGCGCATCAGCGCCAGCAGCAGTTCGGACTCGGAGGGCGAAAGGCGCCAGACCGCCCGCGCCAGCGCCACAGCCCCTTCGCTGCACAAGCTGCGCTCCATCACCGCCCAGGCCACTCCCGGCGCGCCATGGGGCAGACCCAGGGCCGCCAGATCACCCACCGACAGCGCCACCAGCAGCAAGCCGCCCGGCAGCTCGGCGCAGCCGCTCTGGCCCGCCAGGCATTGGCGAAACAGCGCCTGCAGCCGTACGTCGCCGCTACCCGCGGACAGCAGCGGGCCGCCGCGCAGCAGCGCACGCGGCGCCCGGTGTACGCCCAGCCCTGCCAGGGAATGCACACGGGTATTGGCGTGCAGCAGGCGGCCCGCCGTGTCGAAAAACATCAGGCCCATGGGCAGGCGCTCCATCAACGCCTCCAACCCCTGAGTGCGCGCGCGCAGCGCCTCTACAACCCACGCCACCCCGAACGCACGCTGCTCTACCAAACGGTAGCCGAGCACTACGAGACCTGGCTAGAGTTGGCCAGCGCGGGTCAGTTCGACGGCCAGGGCGACCACCACACCCCCAAGCCCTTCGTGCGCAAAGCGTTTGCCAAGTATCTTGAGTGCGGCATCTTTGCCCATGGCTTTGCCCGCGCTCGCTGCGGCGACTGTGGGCACGACTACTTTGTAGCCTTCTCCTGCAAAGGCCGGGGAGTCTGCCCCTCGTGCACCACGCGGCGGATGGTGGAG
>NZ_CYIG01000068.1 GCF_001298675.1 Paenacidovorax caeni | reverse complement strand
ACCCTGCATCGTGAACCTCAAAAGTGGGAGGCCACCATACCCGTTTACAAAGCGAACAGGAAAGTCAATGAAATCAACGGTCTACCCAGACCACCCCCGCGCCAGTGCTAGCTTTGCGTACCGTCACTTATTGCACTGAAAACGAGGAGACCCCCTGCAGTGACTGAGAGATCTCCGGTGTGCACGCGGGCATGCCTTCAATTGCGCAATCCCAAAGTCTCGCGCGGCCGGGATCAGCGAACACCGTGTACAGACGCTGGCGCGAAACACCCAGGTAAAGCGCGGCGCTGCTCATCGACCAGCCCTTGAGGCGCAACTTATCCGCCAGCGCGCCAGTGCGTGGCTTTGGCGGGGTCGCATGTGTCAAGCAGTTGGACACTTCGGCCGGTTCCTGCGCGGTGCTCATCTGGGTAAGTCCTTGTTTTCCAAGCGGATCCCTGGGATAGGAAAGGGCGGCGCCGAGGCCATTATCTATGCGTTGAACGGGAAAATTTTTGGGTCGATCAGATCTTACCGCAGAACTTACGATAATGGAGATAATCATAAAAACAAGATCAAAAAAGTACCTTCCATAACGTAATCCGTACTGCGTAACGCGCTACGTAATCGGTTAAAATTGGCCAAAACGCCCTCTTGGAGACCGCATATGCAGGAAAAAACGCCGATCGCCACAGATGAGGTGCGCCAAGCCATCGATGAGGCGCTGGCCAGGTTGCCTGGCACCGCCACACGAAAAGACAAGACCAGGCTGGTGGCGAGCCTGCTTTTTCTGGAGCATGGGATCTACCCATCTGCCAAGGTCGTGCTGGATCACACGCGCCAGGGATCGCTGACCGATATCAACAGCGACCTACGCCAGTTCTGGGCCGACTTGCGCGACCGCATGCGCGCCAAGGTCAGTGCGCCGTTTCTTCCCCAGGATCTGCTGGATCGGTACGCCGAGGCGTTGAGTGGCCTGTGGGACTTGGCGCTGGCCAAGGCGAACGATGAACTGCAGGCGCAGCGACAGGAAGCCGCCGAGTCCGTCAAGCTGGCGCAGGCCGAGGCAAGCGATGCACTGCGCAACCGGCAGCTGGCTGAAGAGCAAGCAAAGGAAATGGGCACCCGGCTGGAGGCCGAGGCTGAGCGCAGGCAAGAGGCGCAGATGCGCGCCGAGGCTATGTCGGTGGAGATTGATGGCCTCCAAACTTCCCTCGCGCAGTGGCGTGAAAAGGCGCAAGCCGAGGCCAGCGCACGCCAGGAGGCCGAGCGGCAGTTTTCTCGCGACTTGGAAGCGGAGCGATCGGATCGTCAGCGCGAGGCGGAGCGCTTCATTGGCGAGTCACGCTTTGCCAAGATGCAGATCGAACAGGCCCGCGCTTCAGAAAGAGAGCTTCGCCAGCAGCTGGCCACGGCGATGCAGAGCAAGGAAGTGGAACTCACGACCTACCGCAAGCGCGCCAGCACCGCCGAAGAGGCACTGGGCGCCACAAGGCTGGAGTTGGCTGAAATGAAAGGCCGCGTCCAGGCCCTTGAAAAGAGTTTGGCGGATGCTTTGGCCAAGGCCAAAGAAGGCGTGGCGCGGCCACTGATGCGCGCACCAGTCAAGCAGGTGGCCAAGCGTCGATCGCTGCGGTAGGCAAGCCGGGTGGTGCGGCACCCTACCCCGCTGTCCCCTGCCCTGGCCGCCCTACTCTGGCCTCAGAAAACGGAAAAAAAGCACGCTAAGCCGGTTGCAGCGACCGTAACGGTCTGAACTCGCCCGGGCCGATCTTGGCGCTGCTGCGCCAGAGGTAATCGCCAGTCAGGTTGATGTGCTCCCAGCCTAGCGGAGACAGGTACTGCAACAGGGCATCATCGACGGCTTGACCGTGGCTGCGCAGGGCATTCGCGGCACGTTCCAGATAGACCGTGTTCCAGAAGACGATGGCCGCCGTCACCAGGTTGAGGCCGCTGGCCCGGTAGCGCTGCTGTTCGAAACTGCGGTCTCGAATTTCTCCCAGCCGGTTGAAGAACACGGCGCGGGCCAGGGCGTTGCGGGCTTCGCCCTTGTTCAGTCCGGCATGCACGCGGCGGCGCAGCTCGACGCTTTGCAGCCAGTCCAGAATGAACAGAGTGCGCTCGATGCGCCCCAGCTCGCGCAGGGCGACGGCCAGGCCGTTCTGGCGTGGGTAGCTGCCGAGCTTGCGCAGCATCAGTGAGGCAGTCACTGTGCCCTGCTTGATCGAGGTGGCCAGTCGCAGGATTTCATCCCAATGGGCGCGGACGTGCTTGATGTTGAGCGTGCCGCCGATCATCGGTTTCAGCGCCTCATAGGCGGCATCGCCCTTCGGGATATAGAGCTTGGTGTCGCCCAGGTCACGGATGCGCGGCGCGAAGCGAAAACCCAGCAGGTGCATCAGCGCGAAAACGTGATCGGTGAAGCCCGCCGTGTCGGTGTAGTGCTCCTCGATCCGCAGGTCGGATTCGTGGTACAGCAGCCCGTCGAGTACATAGGTCGAGTCGCGCACGCCGACATTGACCACCTTGGTGTGGAACGGTGCGTATTGGTCGGAGATGTGGGTGTAGAACGTCCGGCCTGGGCTGCTGCCGTATTTCGGATTGATGTGGCCGGTACTCTCGGCCTTGCTGCCGGTACGGAAGTTCTGGCCATCCGACGATGACGTGGTGCCGTCGCCCCAATGTCCGGCGAACGGATGCCGGAACTGCGCGTTGACCAGTTCGGCTAGCGCTGTCGAATACGTTTCGTCGCGGATATGCCAGGCTTGCAGCCAAGCGAGCTTGGCGTAGGTCGTGCCGGGGCACGACTCGGCCATCTTGGTCAGGCCCAGGTTGATCGCGTCGGCCAGGATCGTGGTCAGCAGCAGATTCTTGTCCTTGGCCAGGTCGCCCGATTTCAGGTGCGCGAAGTGCCGGGTGAAGCCCGTCCACTCGTCCACCTCCAGCAGCAATTCGGTGATCTTGACGTGCGGCAGGATCATCGCGGTCTGGTCAATCAGCGCCTGCGCGGTGTCGGGCACTGCCGCATCGAGCGGCGTGATCTTCAAGCCGGACTCCGTGATGATGGCGTCCGGCAGCGCGTTCGCCAGCGCCATGCGGTTGACGGTGGCGAGCTGCGTTTCCAGCAGCGTCAGCCGCTCATGCAGGTACTGGTCGCAATCGGTGGCCACAGCCAGCGGCAATTCGCTGGCCTGCTTGAGGCTGGCGAATTTCGCGGGCGGCACCAGGTAGTCCTCAAAATCCTTGAACTGGCGTGAGCCTTGCACCCAGATGTCGCCGGAGCGCAGCGCGTTCTTCATCTCCGACAACGCGCACAGCTCGTAGTAGCGCCGGTCGATGCCGGAGTCGGTCATGACCAGCTTCTGCCAGCGTGGTTTGATGAACTCGGTCGGCGCGTCGGCGGGCACTTTGCGGGTGTTGTCGCTGTTCATGCCGCGCAGTACCTCGATGGCGTCGAGTACATCCTTGGCGGCGGGCGCAGCCCGCAGCTTGAGCACATCAAGGAATTCCGGCGCGTAGCGCCGCAAGGTCGCATAGCTCTCGCCGATGCGGTGCAGGAAATCGAAGTCCTCGGGTTGCGCGAGTTTTTGCGCCTCGGTGACGCTTTCGGCGAAGGCATCCCAGGACATGACGGCCTCGATGGCGGCGAACGGATCGCAGCCTGCTTGCTTGGCCTCGATCAGCGCCTGACCAATGCGCCCGAACAGCCGCACCTTGGCGTTGATCGCCTTGCCGGATGCCTGAAACTGCTGCTGATGTTTGTTCTTAGCGGCGTTGAACAGCTTGCCCAGGATGCGGTCATGCAGGTCGATGATTTCGTCGGTGACGGTGGCCATGCCCTCGATGGCCAGCGCAACCAGAGTGGCGTAGCGCCGCTGCGGCTCGAACTTGGCCAAGTCGGCGGGCGTCATCTGGCCGCCCTCACGGGCGATCTTGAGCAGCCGGTTCTGGTGAACCAGCCGCTCGATGCCCGATGGCAAGTCGAGTGCCTGCCACGCCTTGAGACGCTCGATGTGTTCGAGCATGTGCCGCGAGTTCGGCTTGACGGGCGACTGGCGCAGCCAGGCCAGCCGGGTCGTCTTGCCGTTGTCACGGCGCTTGAGCAGATCGTCGAGGCGGCGGCGATGTGCGTCCGACAGCGGTTCGGCCAAAGCGTCGTAGATGCGCCGGTTGGCGCGGGTGATCGCCTCGGCGCTGGCCCGCTCAACGGCGTTGATGACAGGCAGAATGACCGACTGCCGCCGTAGATGGTCGATCAAGGCGCTGGCCAGCACAATGCCCTTGTCGGTTTGCATGGCCAGTTCGGTCAGCGTGTGGACGGCCTGCCGGTAGTGGCTCATGGTGAACGGCTGGAAGCCGAACACCGTTTGCAGTTCGACCAGGTGCTCGCGCCGGGTCTGCTCCCGCTGCCCGTACTCGTCCCAGCTTTCGACGCTGACCTTGAGCTGGTCGGCAACCAGTTTCAACAAGGACTGAAACGGCGGCTGATCGACGCCAAGGATGATGCCGGGAAAGCGCAGGTAACAAAGCTGTACAGCGAAGCCCAACCTATTGGCTGGCCCGCGCCGCTGCCGGATGATGGACAGGTCGGTGTCGCTGAACGTGTAGTGACGGATCAATTCGTCCTTGGTGTCCGGCAATGCCAGCAGGCTTTCCCGCTCGGCGGCGGACAGGATGGAACGACGCGGCATATCTCTATTGATCCAATCTCAAGTATTGATACAGAGTCTCCCGGCTCACCCCAAACTCACGGGCCAGCTTCGCTTTTTGTTCACCGGCGGCGGCACGCTGCTGTAGATCGGCTACCTGTTCGGGCGACAGCGCTTTCCTGCGGCCCCGGTAGGCTCCGCGCTGTTTGGCGAGCGCGATACCTTCCCTCTGTCGCTCGCGGATCAAGGCCCGCTCGAATTCGGCGAACGCCCCCATGACCGACAGCATCAGGTTCGCCATCGGCGAATCCTCGCCGGTGAAGGTCAGGCTCTCCTTGACGAACTCGATGCGCACGCCGCGCTTGGTCAGCTTTTGCACAAGGCGACGCAAGTCATCAAGGTTGCGCGCCA
Source organism: Paenacidovorax caeni (assembly GCF_001298675.1). Classification (GTDB taxonomy): domain Bacteria; phylum Pseudomonadota; class Gammaproteobacteria; order Burkholderiales; family Burkholderiaceae_C; genus Paenacidovorax; species Paenacidovorax caeni. The sequence goes on along the minus strand of NZ_CYIG01000068.1, from coordinate 7,210 downwards.
AGCGATCCATGCTGTGAACCACCACGGTGTCGCCTTCGCGCACGAAGGCCAGCAGCGAATCAAGCTCGGGCCGCTGCGTGTCCTTGCCCGACGCCTTGTCGGTGAACACCTTGCCGACTTCGACATGCTCCAGTTGCCGTTCCGGGTTCTGGTCGAAGCTGCTGACCCGGACGTAGCCGATGCGTTGACCCTGCAAGATGCCTCCCAATACGAAAGTGTCAGGAAGAAATCTATGACCTTTCGTTGTATGTGTCAAGAAATACAAATATCAACTCTATTCTGACGATGTCAGGCGGCCCTTCCTGACATCAGGATAGGGTATAGCTCAAGCTGACGCATTAGCGCTTGAACGCCAGTAACAAAACACCACCAGCGACCATCGCAATACCAGACCACTCGCGGAGCGACGGGCGTTCACCAAGAAACGTGAACGCAAACACAGCAACCAGCACAAGGCTGAACTTGTCTACAGGCGCAACTTTTGATGCTTCGCCGATCTTGAGCGCCCGGAAGTAGCAGACCCACGAAGCGCCGGTGGCCAAGCCGGACAACCCGAGGAAAAGCCATGTCTTGGGTGACAGCTCCAAAGGGTTGGCCCATTTTCCCGTGTAGGCGACAAACGCCGACAGGACGACGATGATGATGGCCGTTCGGATCAAGGTAGCCAGATCGGAATCAACTCCCTGAATGCCCATCTTGGCAAAAATCGCCGTCAGCGCCGCAAACACTGCCGACAGGAGTGCCCAATAGAACCAACCAGTTGAAGTAAGCAATTCGCTGCACTCCTCGTATCTCAAGTCATTACTTCATGGGCACGATAACGGAAACCTTTAAGCCGGTTTGCTGAGTTTCATCCACGAAGTCGAGGCTGATTTCTGCACCGATGCGATGGGCAATCGTTTGGACGATGGAAAGCCCGAGACCCGAACCGATCTGCTCGCTGCCCAGTGTGCGGTAGAAGGGATCAAAAACCCGATCCCGTTCTGCCAACGGAATGCCAGGCCCGCTGTCCTGAACACGCAGCTCGGCTTTTCCTTCCAATATACCCATGGAAAGATCAACCCTCCCGCCCTCTGGCGTGTAGCGGATGGCGTTATCGACCAGATTCTTGACCACGGCGATCATGTCCAGCTCGCTGGCCCACACTTCGGCGTCTTGCGTGCCTTCGACCCCGATGTCGATGTGCTTGGCCTCGGCCAACGGCATGAGGTCTTCCAGCACACGGCGGTAGATGCTCTGGACAGATACCGGTGACTTCGGCGTGTCAGTGGCTGACTGCGCCTTGGCCAAGGTCAGGAGTTGATCCAGCAGGCTCCGTCCGCGCTCAATCCCTTGGCGCAAGACCGTCAGTCGCTCACGTGCCAGGCCGGACATTTCCGCATCTGCCAGCCGCTCCGCTTGCAGCGAAAGGGCGGTCAACGGCGAGCGCAGCTCGTGCGCAGCATCCGCCACAAATCGGCGCTGAGAGTCCATAGACTGGCCGACGCGGGCGAGCAACCGGTTGATGGCCACGGCAAACGGGCGCACCTCAACCGGAAGGTGGCGGTCTTCGACGGGGTGCAGTTCCTGCTCTGCCCGCTGGTCGATTTCTTTGGAAAGTGCCGCAATGGGCAGGAACATCTTGCGCACCAGGTCGGCAACGATCAGCAGCAGCACTGGCACGAGGATCAGGAAAGGCATCACTGAGCGCAGCGCTCCATCGCGGGCGATTTCATTGCGAAAGCCCGCCTCCTGCGCCACGGCGATGCGTTCACCGGCTGCCGTGGTCTTGACCAGCACGCGGAACGACTCGCCACCGACCTCCAGCGTGTGCAACCCATCAGCCAGTGTCGTCGGCAGGGCAAGCGTGTTGCCTGCATCCAGGCTGGCCTCAGATTGCTTGGCTTCGCCCAAGCGCTGGACGATCACGCGAGATTCTTCATCGGCATCTTTGGGACGGGCATTGGTCGTCGGCGGGGGGGGGGACAGGCGCTGCCGATCCATGAGCTGCGCGACCTGGCGCAGCACATCGTCCTGTAGCTCATGGGCTTCGTCGAAGGCCGACAGGTACGAGAAGATGCCCGCTACGCTGGCCACCACGAGGATGGCCAGCGACAGGATGAAGGACAGCTTGAGCTGAACCGATTCGTTTAAACGTTTTTTGAGACCATCCATCCAACCCCCCTGACGTTCTTGATGACCTCGCTGCCCAGCTTGCGTCGCAGCGCATGTATCAGGAATTCAACGGCATTGCTTTCGACCTCTTCTCCCCAGCCGTAAATGCGATCTTCCAACTCGCTGCGCGAAAGGATGGCTCCCGGCCGAACCAGCAGGGCTTGCAGCAATGAGAACTCCCGGTTGGACAGTTGCACCGAGGAGCCACCGTTAACGCTGGCCTCTTTTGTGGCCGGATCGAGCGACACCACGCCATTGGTGAGTGTGGGCGTAGCCATGCCACCTTTGCGCCGCAGAACGGCGCGCATCCGAGCCAGCAGTTCTGCCATCTGAAACGGCTTGGACACGTAGTCGTCGGCCCCGCCGTCCAGGCCGCGCAGACGAGCATCCAAGTCATCACGCGCCGTGATGATGAGCAAGGGAACCGGGTTGTCCTTGGCGCGGATGCTGGCCAGCACCTCCAGCCCATCCTTGCCTGGCAGACCCAGGTCGAGCAGCACCAAGTCGTAGTGCTGGCAACCCAATGTCGTGAGAGCGGCCTGCCCATCTTTCACCCAGTCGGCGGCGTAGGACGCATCCTTCAACGCGCCCTGAATGGCTTCACCGATCATAGGGTCGTCTTCGACCAGCAATACCCGCATTCCACCTCCTCTTGAAATTGTTGCGCTCGCATTACGGCAACATCGAGACAAGAACTTTATCTTTTAGTCTGATGTGGTGATATATGGCAGCCAGCGCATGAATGCCTGCCAACCATATGATGACATCACCAAGCAGTTTGTGAATATCGCCCCAATCTGCAAGGTTGGAAAAATAAGAATTCCCAATAAAGGGGAACACGTTAATTCGGATGCCGCCTAATAACGTCAAAGGATGAGATTCGCTTCCCAGATACAGCAACGCAGAAATCGGCAGCGAAAAAAGCAACGCCCACAGCGCGAAATGCACCAATCGGGAAAGGCCAAACATCCATGCCGACATCTGATGTTGCGGAGCACTAGGACGTACTGCAACCCAAATCAAGCGCAAGAATGTGAGCACAAACACGGCGACACCCAAAGATTCATGCCAAACGATGTCATTTCGTGTGCCTGGATCGACTCCGCCATCAACTATTCGCCCAAAGTCGCCAGGACCTAATACAAATGCAGTGACAACAATCGCCGCCGTAATCCAATGAAAGGCTTTGCTGACTTTGTCATATTGATCAGGACTTTTACTCATCACGTTGTTTCCTGCATATTGGCTGGGATGACCGTATTTTCAATGCGCCGTCCGGGCTGCCCGCTGTCTGAACAATAGGATTGCAATCAGCATGAAGGCGAGCAGCGCAGCCGACGCCGAATAGCGGCTTAGCGCCAAACCTCCAGCGCTCAGCGGCTTGTCCAGAAAGTCACCAACCACGGCTCCCAGTGGGCGAGTCAGGATAAAGGCCGCCCAGAACAGCAGAGTGCGTGACACGCTAGTCCAGTAGTAGGCCACCACCACCAGGGCGAGCAAGCTGCCGAATACGACCGCAGCCCCCGTGTAGCCTAGGCCCGCTGTGTCGGCAGTCCAGTCGCCCAGCGCCGTACCCAGCGTCTGCGAGAACATGATCGTCAGCCAGTAGAACGCTTCCGCCTTGGGCGAGCTGACGGTGTTCACCGATACGGAACCCAGGGTGCGATACCAGACGAAGAGCGAGCCCAGCAGCAAGCCCAGCAGCAAGCTCGATCCGCCCGCGTACCCGATTCCGAGCGAACGATCCGCAAAGTCGGCCAACGTCGTGCCCACCGTGGTGGTGGCAATGATGGTGGCCCAGTACAAAAAGGGGTGAAAACTCTTGGCCTTGATCTGCGCAGTGACGGCGGCCAGAAAGATCGCCGCGAAAATGCCGGTGCCAACCAAGTAGCCCAGGTTCATGGACATCGAGACGGCATCGCCGCCAGTTTCGCCCAGCGTGGTGGCGGCAATTTTGATGATCCAAAATCCCAGCGTGACTTCGGGCACCTTGGCCAAGGCGTGTTCAGTGGATGTTTTCATGGAGCATACCTCCAGGTTAGGCTTTGCCTTCGAGCGTGTCGAAGGTTTTCAGCAGGGCACCCATCGCGGCCTTGCAATCGGCCTGGTTCGGTGCATCGGCACGTAACGTTGACAACGCCTTGTCGATGGATTTGTCGAGCACATGCCAGTCGTCGGCAGCGCGCGGTTTCAGTCCGGCCTCGGCCGAATCCCAGGCCACCTCCAAATCCTTGATGCGGGTCTTGGCGGCGGGCAGATCACCCTTGTCCACGATGGCGGCCACGTCAGTGGCGATGCTGCGAAATGCAGTCAGGTCGCCCAACTTGGAGATGGCCTTGCCCTGCGATACCGTGCTGGCGTTGGCAGACGGTGCAGGGGCGGTGCTTGCGCCGCCTTGGTCGGCAGGCTTGGAGCAGCCAGTGGCCAAAGCCACGAGCGCCACCGCCGACACGGCGGCGGCAAGGCGGGCGATAGAGTGCTGATTGAGCATGATTTCTCCTTGGGAATTTGGAATTGGGAAGAGAGTTATTCGGCGGCTTGGGTGGCGCGACCTGCGTTCATACTGAACTGCGCAACGGCCACCAGCATGACGATGACTGAGAGGAACAGGGCGCTGGTCCACATAGCCCCCATTCCGAGGCCACCGTAGGTCTTGGCTTGCGTCAGCAGGTCGCCGAGCGCAGCGCCGAAGGGACGGGTCAGGATGTAGCCGATCCAGAAGGTCAGCACGGCGTTGCCACCCATACGCCAGGCGGCATAGGTAATGCCGATCAGCGCGCCGAAGGCGACTGCGCCCCAGGTAAAGCCCAAGCCCAATGCCTCGGTCGCCAGATCGCCGGCAGCGGTACCAAGCGCAAACGTGCAGAGGATGGCTGACCAATAGAACAGCTCCCGGCGGCGTGTCACGATGTCGTGGATGGATAAGGTACGTTCGACCCGATACCAAACAAAGAAGATCGCGGCGAGCGCCACGGCGAACACCGAAGTGCTGATGTACAAGCTGACGCCCAGGCCGTCGGTCAACAGGTCGGTGATCTGGGTACCGACCACACTGACCAACACGACCGTTAGCCAGTAAATCCAAGGGGTGTAACGGCGGGTGCGCAGTTGTGTGAACAGGGCGACTGCCAGCAACGCACCCATGACGGTGCGCGTCAAGCCCTGGCCAAAGCCCGCGTTGACCGCCAGGAAGTCGGCCCCCGTCTCGCCCACCGTCGTGGACATGATCTTGATGATCCAGAACGACAGCGTGACTTCAGGGACTTTGTTGAGCCAGTCGCTTGCTCTGGCGGTGGGCAAATTGTTCATGGTGTTCTCCTGCCGGGGTGAAAGGGATGGCAGCCAGTCTGAGCGGGCAGACTTAGCCCATCCATAGGCTCACTCGCGCACCCATCCCAGCGCGATCAGCCTGCCGAACAACAAGCAATGGATACGGGTCGCCAGCCGGTAGATCGGCCCCAGATACCACCGTGCTTCGTGCAACGTCAGCACGGCACTGAGCGATGCGACCGCGATGGCACCAAGCATGTCCAGTGGAAAGTGAACCCCCAGGTAGATGCGCGACCAGGCGATGGGGAGGCCAAGCAGTGCCAAAGCGACACCAACCCTTCGCAGTCCTCGCTGTAGCAGAAAGCTGACGGCAACCGACCACCACAGCGTCAGGTGATCGCTGGGGAATGACGAGTCGGCAACATGGGGAATGAGCGTATGACCCAGCCCGATCATGAAAGGCCGGGGGTGCGACCAAGCCAGGCCGATGATTTGGTTGATCAGCAACCCAAGCAGGCCGGATGCGGTAGCGACTAGTAGCGCTTTGCGGGTGTTCACATTGCCGCGCAGCCAGCCGATGCCGATCAGAATCGGGACGACCCAGATGAGCCATTCCGCAAAGAAGGTAGCCAGCGTCACCACCAGAGCATTCGGGTGTTCAGGCGCGTTGAGCCATAGGAAGAATGTTTGGTTGAGCTGTTCCATAAAGTCTCCGGGCCGGATCACGGCGTCATGCGCGATCCGGCCACACTGGCAGGCGGTCAGTCTTGCTTGTCGTGGTCGTCATCGTGATCCGCCTTGTCCTCGGCAGATGAGATGACGGTACCCTTGTCGGCATCGACCCGGACATCGAAGACCTTGGCCCCGCTGACGACTTCCACGTCATAGACCCAGCCTTGCTTCGAGTTTTCGTACTCGGCGCGCGATGCCTTGCCATTGGCGTGCTGCTCGGCAACGGTGACGGCCTGGGTGAGCGGAATCTTGGCCCTGGTGATCGCCATGGCGTCGTTTTCCATGCCGCCCTTGGCGGCATAAGCGACCGCACCGGTCGTGGCAATGGCGATGGCCAGCAAGGAAAGTTTGGTGTAGCGGTACATGATGCTTCTCCAGAAGAGTGCAGGGATTTGCACGGTGGAGAAGTTACGCAGGCAGACTTAGCTGCCACTGAGCCAAGCCGTCACCGTTATCGTCGGAGATTGCTGCCAATGGCTTAGCGTGCTTTATTTTCCGTTTTCTGAGACGACCCCATCTAGCGTTTGTGCCTGGCCCTTCGAGGTCTAGCAGCCTGAATAGCTGTCTCGCTGGTGTTGGGTGGCAAACGATCCCGAAGTTCATTGAGCACTGCAAACATATCGTTGCTGCGCTCGTCAAACTTGGCTTTCCAGGTGCTTGCCTCGTCCCGGGCTAGCTGAAGTTCTGTTGTCATCTGGGCCTTTTCCGCCTGTAGCGAGGGTGTGCAGAATTTTGTGTAAACGGACAATCCAACGCCGGCGCAAGCCGGCCTGTCCGTAAGCACCATGAGCACCAAGAAACACGACGTACCCGAAGAACTGCTGTCTGGCCTGCTGGCTAACTACAAGAAGCCTGAAGACCTCATCGGCGAGAACGGCCTGCTCAAGCAGTTGACCAAACTGCTGGTCGAGCGAGCTTTGGACGCTGAGCTGACTGAGCACCTGGGCCATGAACGCAACGAGGCGGTGGCCAACCCCGCTGGCAACACCCGCAACGGCAAGAGCAGGAAGACCCTCAAGGGCGATTTCGGCGAGTTGCCCATCGAGGTGCCTCG
>NZ_CYIG01000067.1 GCF_001298675.1 Paenacidovorax caeni | reverse complement strand
GCCCTTGCGGCCATCGCCGCGCTCGATCAAGGCATCCACCAGCCCGGCCAGGGCTGCGAAGTCGATGTGCCGCGCGATCACCTGCAGCGGATCGCCCACCTCGTCTCTCTTGTGCTGGCGCGAGGCCTCGGCGAACAGATCGAACTTCAGGGCGCTACGGGGCGTGATCATGGCAAGGGGCGGGTCAGGCTTCTCGGGTCAGGAAGAGAGCGGATGGGTTTTGAGAAGTTCCCGTAGGTGAGTGCTTCGGCGGCGGCGCAACTGGCCTCGCTGACAGTCCGTTTCGATGGCGCGCTGATGGGGATGGTAGAGGGCGCAGTCTTCTGGCGTGCAGGGGCCTTGGTTGCGCGCGTTGCGGGACGAGTGGTAACCTCAGACATGATCTGATTCCTTGGAAATTGGGTGGATCTAGAAGCCATGAAGCGCTCTCACCTGCTTCTTGGCCTCGGGCATCGGGCTGGCTATGTGCCGGCCCTTTGTTTTTCTGGCGGTGCTGTTGCTGTGTTCATGTGGTCAATCGTATCGATTCAGTCCAAAAAAATTGGGGCGAAAAGCACCGCTTTTCGAAGCTTTTCAAGGAAAAGTGGCTCCTGTCTACGCTGCTTTCTTGAGCGTGCCGGGCAACACCTCCAGCAGCACTGACTCGTGGTAACTGTGGACGTTGCCAAAGCGCGGATCACTCACATCGCCGATGATGAGGCCGCGCTGGCGCGAAAGGGCTGCACAGCGGCGGCCCAGCGTGGCGGCAGTCTTGGTGTCCATGGGTATACCGACGAGATTTGCGTATCCCATAACGGTGAAGTGCTTGTTCTCGGGCTGGGTGCGGGCTTCGATCACAGCCACGTTCTCCGCGATGCGGGCAAGTTCTTCGGCTTGGCGCTTTTGCTCCTGCTCCATCGCGTCGATACGCGTCAACGTGAAAATCATCGCGGCGATCTGCGGGTCTTTGACAGGGGGCGCAGCCTTGGCCTGACGCTCGCAGGCGAGGAAGTATTCGCGCACCTCGGAGCCGCGTTCGGTGCCGCTCATCATGGCGATGTGCTTGGCGGCGTCGATGGCGAAGTGGTACTCGTGACGAGTCTGTCCGGTTGCCGAAAGCTCGCCCTTTTGGGCGAGCTTCACATAGTCCTGGTTCTCGACCAGACGCGCACGCTTGATCTGGGCCTTGGCCCAGTTGGTGTAGTCCTTGGTCACGCCCAACTCTGCCTGCAGTTCACGGCCATCGCAGGTCTTGATGAGCTCGCCTTCGATCTGGCGCTCGCGGATGGAGATGTTGACGGTCACTGCTGCTGTCCTTTCTGCGTGATTTCGCGCTCAATCAAACGAACGATCAGGCTGTTCAAGCTCAGGTGCTCCGACTTCGCAAGCGCCTTGGCCTTTTCCTGAAGCGGGCCGGGAACACGAAGGGTGAACGTCACGCCATGGGGCTGCTGGGTGTTCATGCTCTTGTCTTCTTTGGCTTCAAAATGAAGCCGTGCAATTAATGTAGATCGGCTTCATTTTGGTGTCAATGCCATTTTGAAGCCGCCGCGTAGAATCCCCGCCATGGCCCAAGACGACTACATCCGCACAGCGCTGCGCGTGCCGCCCGATCTGCACAAGGACATCCACGAAGCGGCGGATAAAGCAGGACGAAGCTTCAATGCGGAGTTGATCGAACGCCTGTCGAGCACGTTTGAGCAAGAGAGCACCAACAAGCTTTTGCGCGGGAACTTGGTTTTGCTGCGAGCACTTGCCGATTTCGTTGTACTCAGGCACAACCATCCGGAGGTCATGGCTCCCATGGAGGACTCCATCATCAAGATGGCTCAGGCGATCAAAGAGACTGAAGATGAAACGAAGCTTGCCAAGGCGGCTGCGGAGCCGCTCACGGAGTACATTGAGCGCTTGGCTGGGGCATTGGAACAAGTGAACCGACTTCTCGGGCCAGGTTGGGCAAAGAACCTGCCGCAAAATCAAAAGCCCAAGCCCTGACCCCATCTGGATTTCAAATCTGATTGGGTCAACCAACTCAGAACTGAGTGCGTTGGTCATGGTGGAAATCTCCATGGCCTGCCTCACTGCAGCGGATGCACCGGGCCGGTGTAGAGCCCGCCCATGGCCTGGATCTCGTCCGCATGGAGTGCGTTCAGCCGCTGCAGCTCTTCAACCGTGGTCCCGAGCGTTGCCGCGATCTGCTCCAGCGAGTACACCGGGCGGCCGTGCTCATCGACATGGGTTGTCTGCGGGATCAAGCCCAGTTCCCGCGCCTTGTCGCTCATCTTTTTCTTGAGAGCTGGCGGCGCATAGCGGTGCAGTTCGGCGAACAGGCGGCCGTATTCCGGGCGATGGATGGCCTCTTCTCCATGCTCGGCGCGGACTCGCTCGATGGCGTGGCCGGCGGCCCAGAAGCGCGGATCGACTCCATCAGGGCCGGGGCGCAATACGTCGGCGGGATAGTCGGGCGCGGGCGCCTCTTCCATGGGCACGAGCCTGGCGTTGAACTGCTCTTCGATGATGCGTGCACGCAGCTCCTTGGGAATGCAGTTCATGGCATCCGTGGCGAGGTTGATCATTCGTGCACTGGACTGGTTGCGGCGCAGCAGCGCATGCAGCGTGCCGGCCTGCTTGAAGCCGTGGGCGGTGGCCTCTCTCAGGAAGCGTTCGATGAAGGCGCGCGATACGGCCTGCCCCTCCGGCGTGGTTTCGGCTGGATCACCGTAGGCAGCATCGCCAGCGATCAGGACAGAGCCCGCCAAGTTGCAAAGGTACTCGCCCGGCTTGGTGGGATGCGGTTTGAAGGGGGGTTCGTGTTTCATGGGTTCAGTCTCTCGTGGATGCCACGCGGGCACTATGCAAAGCGCTTTAGAAATTTGGTCCTCAAATTCAGGCGTGCGGCGCGTTGGTCTTCTGATTGCGTCGGCGGCGGGCGGATTGATGACTGCGCCACAGCAAGCCGAAGGCCCAGGCCATGGACTGAGCCAGGCCGCCACCGGCGCGGCGGCGCATGGCGGCCAGATTGATGAAGCTGGTGATCGTGCTCATGCCGGATCACCGTGCTCAAGGCTGGCGCTATCCAGGTGGGCACCGATCAAGGCAGCTTCGGCGGGAAGGGGAATTGCTGCGACAGAGTTCGCAGTGGCCAGGATGCCGTTCATGGCGCGGCGCACGCGCACCGCATGATCCCGGCCCAGCGCGTGGGCCAAGGTCATCAAGCCGGCTTCGAGTGCTTCGACGGTGGGCTGGCCCTGCGACTCCAGGATCGTGGCAGGGGCACCAGGCTCCAGCGTGACTGGAACGGTGGAATAGGCGCGGCCACTCTCGGCCTGGGCATCGCACCAGTCAGCCAAGTCGCGGGCGCGGTTGGCCCATTCCTGGGCTAGGGTTGCGGCGGTGCGCAGGTTGCAGGCTGCGGCGGGCCAGCGTTTGCTTTCGATGGCGTTCTTCGCCATGGCACAGCGGCGCGCGTGCTGTTTAGGTGCCGCTTCGAGGAAGGCGGCGGGCTCTGTGGGTTGCATGGTCACTCCATCGGTTAACCAGCACACCACCCGCTACGCCCCTTCAGGAGCTAACCCCGCCTGCTGCTTCCTGTCTGCTTAGGCCACGTATCGCCTGGCCTGGGGTGTCTCGCGGTTTGTGTGCTGCGATGGATCTATTATCACGAATGTGAATTTTTATGTCAACACGTTCGTGTTTGAAAGCGTTACACTTGCCGTATGCATGCCATCCATGTAGACGAAAAAAAACCCGCAAATGCGGGTGATGTGAAGGTTTGTGTCAGAGTCTTTGATCAGGAGACCAGGATCGGCGTCCGCGTGGAGCGCTGTGGCTGGGTGCATTCCTTCACTGTTCGGCTCAAGGATGGTGCGTTGCCGCCGCAGTACGCGGCAGACCCCGAGATCGTGGCCGCCTATAGGCGGGTGGTATCTGCTCGTGAACGATGGCAGCGTAGGCCACCTTTCCCCAGTACCGATGGTACAACTCTACGTTGACTTCTAGGCGTGGGAATATGTCAGCAAACTGATGGCGTAGGTCGGCTTGCAGTCGATCACCGTGGCGCATCCAAAAGGTAAAGAGTCCCCAGTGATCGATGGCGCGTGGCAGTATTTCGATTGCGACATCCAAGTCGCTATCGGGTCGAGGGCGTCCGTATGCATAGCTGCCGAAAACCCATGCACGCTTGATTTCTGGGGTGGATTGGGCCCAGATGGCAATCAGGTATGCAAATGCTTTTCTCAGTTTGTCTCTTGAATCATCCATCTTCCCACTTGCCCAAAACAATACCGATGATGTGAAAGTTGTCACGGATGGGTTCGTGAGCCGGGTTCAGCGGCTGGAGCCATTGGCGGCCATCTTCGTTTTTATAGACCTTGAATGTCACCTCGTCCGTTCCAGAGAGGCAGGCCACCACGCGGTCGCCGTTGACCGGCGTGCGACGTTCGGGGTCAACAAAGATGTAAGAGCCCTCGGGGTAGCTTTTGCCGTGCCCATGGGGGGCGGTCATGGAGTCACCGCGCACGCGCAGCGCGAAGGAACTTGGGCTGTGGCTGACGGGACAGTCCATCCAGCGGTCGACCTGGCCGGGTGGGTGTGGGTCTGCAGCGTGGCACCAGGCGCCCGCCTGTACCCATGAGATCAAGGGGACTCTGCCGCGAATTTCGGGGCCGGGTTCGACGTTGGCCACACTTTTTGTTGGCAAAGCCTTTGGTACGTCACCTGTTTCCAGCCACTTCGGGCTGACATTGAGTGCCTCAGCTATCGCCAGCAGATCGCGCGGGCGCTTGCGCAGACCGGATTCGATGTTGCCGATGGTCCCTTGAGAGACGTTCGCTTTCTTTGCTAGCGCTGGCTGCGTCAAGCCGGCCTCTTCGCGGGCTTGTTTTAGTCGTTCTGCAATGGTATTCACAGTTGTGATGCTCGCATGGGATTGACCCACGATGGTGATGCATTTAATATCACGATCGTGAAAAATGTAAACTCACCAAAACGCCTTGATGCTGCTATAGAAAACCTTGGCGGCGTCGGAAAGCTTGCCGCTGCTCTGGGTGTTTCTCCGTCCGTCATCAGCAACTGGCGCGCACGGGGCACAACACCCGAAGCAATTCACTGCGTCGCTATTGAGCGCGCCACTGCTGGCGCCGTCACGCGCTGCGACCTTCGCCCCGACGACTGGGAAAAAATTTGGCCCGAACTTGCCGCTCAGTCCAAGGCAGGGGAGGCGAGCCATGGCTGAGTCCATTGTCTCCCTCGATGCCATCCAGCGCCGCGCTACTGGTCACTGCCAGCATGCCCTCCATCACAGAGCGCCCCGCGTGCGCCGCGCCTGGCCCGCGGTCGGCAGCATGACCCGCGAGGCTTGGCACCGCAGCACCAATTCTCCAGCGCGCCACGTCATTTCCAACCTGCTGGTCTCCATCACGCGGACGCGCTCGCCGGTGGGCAATGTGTTCTCGCTGATCGCGGTGCGCGAGCTGCTGTGGAAGGGCACCGGTGCGGCCGGGTGGGTGAAGGGGGTAGGGCGTGATGTGTTCATGTCGTCGGTCCAGTTGTGCTGCGAATCAGCGATGACTGGATCGTCTTTTTTTCCTTTGAAAGTGCACCCCTTCTGACCCCTAAAAATTATGGGAGCCTCTATGAAACTCTTCTATGACGACGAGTTCGATGCCATCACCACGGCGATTGGCAATAGCGGAAAGCCATTCAAGGACGTGGCGGCATTCATGTTTCCCGACATGAAAGTGGAAAGCGCCTACGCGCGCCTGAAGGCGTGCTGCAACCCGTCGGGCGATCAGCGCCTCACGTTCGGACAGGTCCTTCGGCTGATGGCGTTCTGCGAGAGCTACGACCCTCTGTACCACGCCTGCGACGAGACGCTGCACGCGCGCCCTGACCGCAAGGCGCCGGAGGACGAAGCCGTAAAACTAATGGAAGCCATCAACAACGCGGCCGACACGATGAACCGAGCCATGCGTGCGATGGAGCAACTCAAGGCCCGCGGTGGCATCCGGGCGGTGGCATGAGTGATACCGCAATTGAAGAGCTGCGCCGCAAGCTCGCAGCGACTGAGGCTGAAGCAGCACGTTTGCGTCAGCAGCTGGAACAGGCGGAATGGCTGGCCGACTATGACCAAGCGCCGGAGGCTCGATGACCACTCCTACTTGGCAAGAGCTGCGGGACAACGGCTGGATGGTCGTGGATCAGCCCACGCTGCTCCTCGGGGTCTATCCCTCGGCCAGCGGCGCCGTGGCCATCGCGTTCGCGCACCCGCAGGACGAGATGATGCAAGGTTGCCGGCTCGACCCCAGCAGCGTGCCGCTACTGCTCAAGCAGCTCGAGCTCGCGCAAGGGTATGCGCAAAAGCAGCAGGAAGGCAGCATGGAATTCGCTGCAGCGCAGCTGACGTTCGACGTGCTCGCGCGGCTGCGCAGGGGGGCGGGATGACGAGCAAACCTCTTGTTCCCCTGATACAGGCTGCAGCCATCGCACCTGCCGGGCGCCGGCGGGTCGCCACGGTGCTGGCGCAAGCGAGCGACGCAGCAGCTGGTGCACCTGTCGCCATGACGATGGCTCAGATCGCTGCCGCTGCCGGCCTGTCCAAGGTCCAGGCACGCAAGCACGTGCACGCGCTGACCCAGGACGGCGTGCTGCGCGTACTGGCCAACGCCCACGGCGGCGTGCCAGGCGAGGCGCCCCAGTACGAGTTCGACCGCCAACGCCTCGCGCAGTGCCTCGCATCGGTGCCAGACCTATTCCAGGAGGCTCCGCAGATCAGCGGGCCGACCCATCGCTTCACCTCCGAGGGCCGCTCTTGCATGGTGGCCGAGCTGGCTGGACGGCCTGGCAAGCGCCGAGTCCGGTTCTACCGCGAGGCAAAGGACGGCCTACACGACTACGGCTCGGTGCCATTGCACCAGCTGCTGTGGCCGTGGCGGCTTCAGGGCGGCTGGGACGCCACGGTGTACCCGGTTGTGGAGAACGAAGACGACTACCCCGAGGAGATCTACCCGGGGGAGTTCGAAAAGTTGCAGCAGTGGGCCCAGGCAGCAGCGCTGGGCCGAGTCGAAAGTGTTGTTGAAGCATGAGCAATCCCATCCTCAACCAGTGCTGGCCGCTGCAGATGCCCTTGACGGCGAAAGCAGTGCTGATTTCGATGGCCGACCAGGCGGATGACGATGGCCACTGCTGGCCGTCCATCCAACACCTCAGCGAGCGCACCTGTGCTTCCAAGCGTGCCGTCATCGATGCCATCAAGTGGCTGGAACGCAGCTGCGTCATCGTGGCGGACCGATCCAACGGGAGGCACACCCGCTATCGCGTCACCCCCACACTTTTTGCACCTTCCCAGGACCGCTCGCCGCGGACCCAGGCCCGGCAGACAACCAGTGCAGATGCCGCACCGGTACCGGTGCAAATGCCGCACCAGTGCAGCAGCCGCACCGGTGCAGATGCCGCACCAACCAGTGCAGATGCCGCACCGGTACCGGTGCAAATGCCGCACCAACCGGTGCAGATGCCGCACACTAACCCCCAAGAACCCTCAATTGAACCCTCAATAACCCCCACAACGCGCGCCAAGCGGTCGAGCGCCGAGCTGCCCGATGGCTTTGCCGAATTTTGGGATCGCTTCCCGAAAAAAACGGCGAAGGCCGTAGCGGCGAGCTCCTGGGTAAGGAAGCGTCTGCACGTGGACCAGGCGCTGCGCGAGGTGGTGATGGCCGCGCTGGCACAGCACCGCATGCTGCCGCAGTGGGCGAAGGATGGAGGGCGGTTCGTGCCGAACCCGGCGACTTGGCTCAACCAGGAGCGCTGGACCGACGAGTTCGGGCCGGTGGCGGCGAGCCAGCAGGGCAGCGGCACCTCACACCCGCACGGCAGCCTTGCTGCACAGGCCGCGAGCGTTCCGCATGGCTGGTGGGAGCAGGCCGGCTTCGAGTGCGTGGAGGAGGCGGCCAACTTCGGCTGCTACTGGACCAACTTCGCCCAGTTCCGCGACCGCCGGCGCATCGCTGAGGAGGTTCCGACTTGAACGCGAAAGAGCTATCCCAGCGCCTGGCGGCGGATGCCGAGGGCGTGGCCGCCTACCTGCTGCCCGGCGGCAAGCGCCGTGGCCACGAGTGGAAGGCCGGCAATGTGCACGGCGACGAAGGCGAAAGCCTGTCGGTGTGCATCAGCGGCGCCAAGGCGGGCGTGTGGAAGGACTTCGCGGCGGATCAGGGGGGCGATCTGCTGGACCTGTGGGTGGCCGTGCGCGGCGGCTCGCTGGCCGAAGCCATCGACGACGCCAAGGCCTACCTGGGCGTGGTGGAGGCCATGCCTCACCGCGAAGCGAAGGCCTACCGCACGCCCGAGAAGCCGCGCGGCAAGCTCGCCGTGACAGGGCAGGGCCGGGCGCTGCAGTGGCTGAAAAGCCGAGGCCTGACCGACCAGACCATCGAGGCCTTCAAGGTGGTGGAACAGGTGCGCGGGGAGAGGGTGTATGCCGTCTTTCCCTACCTGAGCGAGAGCGGCGAGTACATCAACGGCAAGTACCGCAACATCGACGACAAGCGGGACATGCGCCAGGAAAAAGAGGCCATGCCTTGCCTGTTCGGCTGGCACCTGATCGACCCGAAGGCACGCACCGTCGCTATCACCGAGGGCGAGATCGACGCGATGTCTTTGCACCAGGTTGGGGTCACCGCGCTGTCGGTGAACCAGGGCGCTGGCAACCACCAGTGGATCGAGAACGACTGGGAGCGCCTGGAGCGCTTCAGCGACATCCTCGTCTTCTTCGACTGTGACGAGCCCGGCGAGAAGGGCGCGCGCGAGATCATCACCCGCCTGGGGCCCGAGCGCTGCCGGCGCGTCCGCTTCGAGGCGCCGATTAAGGACGCCAACGAGTTGCTGATGACCGGCGCAGAGCACGCCGACTTCGATTACCTGATCCAGCGCTCGGCGCCGCTCGACCCCGAGGAGCTGTGCGGCGCGGACACATTCGTGGATCAGGCGATGGATCTGATCAACCCGCCTGGAGGCCGGTCGCCCCATCCACGCCTGGCTCTGGACCAGCAATTCGACTGGTTCGAGTTCCGCCCGGCCGAATACACCCTGTGGAGCGGCATCAACGGGCACGGCAAAAGCGGGCTGATTTCCCAGGTGATGCTGGGCCTGATGGCGCAAGGGGAGGGCGTCGTGATCTTCTCGGGCGAGATGCCGCCCCCGCGGCAGGTGCAGCGCATGCTGCTGCAGGCCACCGGCACGCCCAGGCCGACGCGTGCCTATGCCGAGGTCGTCAAGATGTGGCTCAAGGAAAAGGCCTGGATCTTCAACCTGGTGGGCACGGCCAAGCTGGACCGCCTGCTGGAGGTCTTCGAGTACGCGGCGCGCCGCTATGGCGCCGGCCACTTCGTCATCGACAGCCTGATGATGCTGGACGTGCCCGAGGATGGCCCCGGCGCCATCAGCCTGCAGAAACAGGCCATCCAGAAGATCGTGGCGTTCTCGCGGCGCACGCGCACGCACATCCACCTGGTGGCGCACCCACGCAAGGCGGCCGACGAGTCCAAGGAGCCGGGCAAGCTGGACGTGGCCGGCAGCGGCAAGATTTCCGACGGCGCCGACAACATGTTCAGCGTGTGGAAGGCCAAGAAGGACGAGGCCCCACCGAACAGCAGCGAACCCGATGCCGTGGCCCGCTACGAGGAGCAGCGCAAAAAGCCCGACGCGAAGCTGATCCTGAAAAAACAGCGCAACGGCATGGTGCAGGAATACACGCAGAACCTCTGGTTCAACAAGGAGACCATGCAGTACCGCTCCAGCATCCGGCAGCAACCGCTGAGCCTTGTGCCATTCAGCCAGGAGGACCGTGATGTCGGCCTTGCCCCAACCCTCTGAGCAATTCCCTTCGCTGCGCGACCTGCTCACGGCAGCGAAGCGCGCCTGCGAGCACTGGGGTGACGGGCCCGAGGCGCGGCAGGCCATGAAGGCTGACTGCTTGGCCACGCCGCCTCACCTGCGCGCCGACCTGATTCAGCATTTTCAGGAGAACTACCAATGACAGCTCACATGTCCAGAACACTCCGGTATGGGGTTATGCCATGGCGCTCGGCTGGGCCAATCTTAGGGATCAGAAGCTGTGGCAATGGAGGATGCACCGATGAATGAAGTTGAAACACCGACACGCCCTGCCACGGAGCTGGCTTTGATACCACCGCAAGACAGGATGGAACGCCTGGCGGACCGAGTTCTTGCCGTGGCCAAGGTCATTGCTGCACAGGGGGATGGACGGACCTTCACCGTGGATGCCATCTACGACCAAATGCAGGATATCTCTCGGCAGCGGTTGAAGGATGCGCTCAAGACGCTCAAAGATGCCCGGCGCATTCACGCCTTTGGCGGGAGTAAGTGCGTCAGGGGGATCTACGAGCTTGAGGAATCCTTCCCTGCAGCGCGGGGCGTCTCGCTGTCCACCCTGGCCGATGGCTGGCGCTTGATCGAGGTGGGGGATACTGCGGCCTTGGCGGTGACCCCGCAGGAAGCTGCCGTCATTGGAAGTTACCTCGCTGGGGACGCTGTGCGCATCTCGCTGACCGAGAAGATGCGGATGTTCCAAATGGAGCTTGACGAGGTGCGGCATGAGAATGCCAACCTCAAACAGTCGATGCGCCAGCTGAAGGCGGGCACATGAAGACGAGTACGACCAGCACCTCCCTGTAGGGTTCGTACTTCGTACCACTTCCCGGCATCCTGCCGGGAATGTCTACCGAAGGCCATTCCACCCAAGACAAAGCCTCTCCCAACTGGGAGGCAATCGAGCGCGACTACCGAGTGGGGGTACGCGCTGTCACTGCCATCGCCCAGGAGCATGGCATCACCGAGGGCGCCATCCGCAAGCGAGCCAAGCGTGACGGCTGGGTGCGTGACCTCAACGCCAAGGTACGCGCCAAGGCAGATGAGCTGGTACGAAAAGCCGAGGTACGAACCCAGGTACGAGAAGACCAGCGACTGACCGAGAGCCGCCAGATCGAGGTCGAGGCGAACATCCAGAAGGGCGTGAGGCTGGCCCAGCGTGCCGACATCAAGCGCTCCCGTGCGCTGTGCATGAGGCTGCTGACCGAGCTGGAAAAGCAGACGGACCAGGTGCCCGAGCTGCAGGAGCTGGGCGAGATCCTGCGCTGCCCGGACGACAAGGGCCAGGACAAGCTCAACGACATCTATCAGGCGGTGATCAGCCTGCCCGAGCGCACCAAGACCATGAAGGCACTGGCGGAGGCGCTGCGCATCCTGGTGTCGCTGGAGCGCGAAGCCTTTGGCATCGACGCCCA
Organism: Paenacidovorax caeni; assembly: GCF_001298675.1. Taxonomy (GTDB): domain Bacteria; phylum Pseudomonadota; class Gammaproteobacteria; order Burkholderiales; family Burkholderiaceae_C; genus Paenacidovorax; species Paenacidovorax caeni. Next base: position 233 of record NZ_CYIG01000067.1, on the reverse strand, counting down.
CCCCGACGCTGGCGGGGAAGGCGACAAGGACTTTCTGGAGCGGCTGCTGAATGCCCGCGCCCGCGCAGCCAACCGCTAAGGAAGGTCTGCAAAACCCAGTCCGCCTGCGTGTCCGAGCTGACTGAGGCACGTTGAGTTTCGCGATGCGGATCGAAGCGACGATGGCAGCTCGATTCGCCGGCAAATTCCGGCGTTATGAGCCAGCGGCACGCCCATTTGACGCCCTGCGGACG
>NZ_CYIG01000066.1 GCF_001298675.1 Paenacidovorax caeni | reverse complement strand
GGTGCCTGTGACTTCCTTGACCGAGCCAAGGTGAGCTTTTGCAGGGATGGACGGCGTTCATACGTATGAACCTGTGGTGCCTGTGACTTCCTTGACCGAGCCAAGGTGAGCTTTTGCAGGGATGGACGGCGTTCATACGTATGAATCTGCGGTGCCTGTGACTTCCTTGACCGAGCCAAGGTGAGCTTTTACAGGGATTTTTGGTCGTGAGACCTTCATGGTGAGTCTTTACAGGGAGCGGTAGCGAAAGCTGCAGTGTGGTGAAAATGGTGCATGTTGCTACTCACCATACCAAAAGGTGAGGGCGGTGTTTCACCTTGGGATATGATGGTGAAAGCACACATTCACCATGGCGACCTCTCGAAAGTCCAAAAGCAGCCGCACCGCGCTGGCTCTTGTCCCCAGCGGGCAGGAGAACATGAGCTTTCGCAAAACCAATGAAGCCATTGGATTGCGTTTGCGCGAGGGACGGTTGTCGCTCTTGTCCCGCAAGATCCTTAACGTGATGTTCTATCATGCTCAGAATCTCACATTGGGCCAAAACGCGCCTATCGACTCGCCGGTCAATCGCAAGTACTTTTGGGTTCCATTGCCCGAGGTTGCCCATGATGCTTCGTACGACAGCAAAGACACGGCGTTACTCAAAGAGCACATCGAAGAGCTGCAAAACATCAAGCTTCACATGGAGGACGAGCATCAGTGGACCAGTGAGCGATTAGTCTCCTCTGTCAAGCTCGTCAATCCTTCTGGATTGAACAAACGTGGGGGAACAGTGTGGTTTGGTTACGCCTTTCCTCCAGAGGTGTTTGAGCTAGTAAAAAACCCTGGCACGTACACCAAACTATCCATCTATTACCAAGGGATGTTCCGTGCGGGTGCTTCCCTAGCGTTATACGAAATTTGCAGACGCTATGCCACTAACCCTTCGCACAAGACAAGCATCGAGAGCTACGAGTACTGGCATGGGGCACTGACAGGCACTCCGGTTGGAACTGAGCTCAGTCCCTACAAGTATTTCAAGCGTGATGTGCTCAAACCAGCGCTGGCGGAAATCAATGCCACAACGGACATTGAGTGCGCCCTGATTGAGCACAAGCGCGGTCGCAAGGTTGAGATGTTGCAGTTTGAGGTGCGCCTAAACAAGCAGCCCTCGTTAGATTTCCCGGCCCCTCCTGTGATCAACAGTGCTCTGATCGAGGCACTAGGGCGCCTGGGATTTAGCGCAAACGATGCCAAAGACATCTGTGCCAGTAATAACGTCGAGAAAATCGAGTCGACCCTTGCCATGGTGCGCGAGCGTATGCGTGCGCCTGGCAGTGCACCGCTGGATGCTCCTGCGGCCTACTTTCGTTGGGCTTTGAAGAACGCGCACAACATTGCCGTGCGTGCTTTGACACAGGAGATCTCCCCACCTCCGGCAGCACCTTCCAGTGAGCAGAGCAATTTGGAACGTTTTTTAACTGCCAGGGCGCAGGATGCGATTAATGTGTACAAGGAACTGCCTAGTACCGAAGTACATAGCGTCATGGAGCGTTTCCGCAGCAGCCCAGTCGCCAAGAATGTACGTACCAGCAAAGGGCTAGAACATCCCATGGTGCGATCCCTTTTTGGACGTTGGTACGCATTGGAGCTGTGGGGAGAGCCGACGGCGGAGGCTTTGGATCTGTTCTTGCAGCAGATGACCATCGAGGCGTCTGGGAACGCCTGAGAGTGGCCACCATGACTTGCGGATGGTTGACGCAAGGAAAACCGGCTACCTTGATTAGATAGCACTCCTGCGGGTTGCTGCGAGCTCACGCGATGTTGGCTGGTGCATCTGTTTTTCCATCCCAGTAGAAACTGCCTGACGAAGCTGCAGAATCTTGCCGGCCAGCAGAGTGTTCCGGCCGGTCAGATCAGAAACATTGACGTAGTAGCCGTTCATCACATTCTTTTCCTTGCCTCGCAGCCGGACCTTTATAGACTGGCCTGCTTTCGATGACACATCCTCCAAGCATATTGCCCATCCGACCTTTTCTCGCCAGAGCAAATCACCGACCTTGTGCGTGATACCGCGCTCGCCCTGCTGGCGCAGTTCCGCCTCCCAGACTTGCCTCAACTCGGAATCAATTTCCTCCAGCAGCCGTGTCACCGTTGGTGCAACCTCGGCAAGATAAGACCGCGCGTCGTCGATGCGAATTCTTCCGATGAGCGCCGCGACTCTTGCTGGCACGGCGGAAGCCAGTAGCTGGGGGGCAGTAAAAACCTCACGCAGGGCGACCGCTTTGTCGATGAACGTGCCCACGCCCTGCCAGCTGGAATGGCCTAGTGTGGCCACAAGCACCATCCACAGCGTGCCATCCCCGACCACCTCCTCGAAAGTCGAATGTTGATCGCTATCGGCATAACGCTGTTCGACGGTGTGCAACAGTCCGCCAGGCCCTGAAGCCTTCCCTCGAAAGAGGATCGAAAACACTTCCAGTGCCCATTGCTCTGCAACCTCGGGTTTCACCCATCCCCTGCGTTGCCCGCGCATTGCCACCGCAAGCGGGAATGAAACCGCCTGCACCATCTGAGTCGCCGAGCACCGTTCCGCGAAGCCCGCCGAAGACATCTCGGTGAGGAAAGTGGATATCTGCGCCGCCAAGCGATCCCGAAAACGGTCCTCAATTGGCACGGGGTTGGAGGTGGCCGCCGTCCTCTCGGTGAGCTTCTTGGGATCACCTTTCTCATCATCGGGCAATTGCCCTTCGTCGATCTCCTCGTCTTTGGTCGCGACCGACCCTGCACTCTCTTCCGCTTCCCCGTCAAAGAGCAGGCGAAGAATCCCGGTCAGCGATAGGGATGCCACCGGCGCAGCCGATCCGAAATTCGGCAAACCCTCGTGGTGTTCCTCCAGATGAACGATCAAATCGGCCGGATTGACCGGCGCGGCCGGAGTATCGTCCTTGGACTCTTTGCTGCGCGCCGATCCGAACCCCGGGTCACGGAAAGCTGCCGTGTCGTTGAACAAGGCGTGCGCGACTTCCTGCAGTTCGTCGAGCATCTGACGTTGCTCTGTCGATGTGGCGTTACGTTCCAGCCCCTTGAATGGCTCCAGTAGCCGTGCCGCGTGGCTGGCGTGCTCGAGAGCGGCAACGTCATTTACCCATCTAGGCAGCGTTATCCATCGCTCAGCGCCTCGGAAGATTTCCACACTGGCGAACACCGTCGCAGCAGCGAGCACCCCTGGAAGATCGCACACCCAAGCCCCGGCAGCACCTTGCAGGGGCTGCATTGAAAACCGAAGTCCCCCGACCACCAGCTCAAGCTTCATACCTGCTTCTGGCGCAGGCGAGATTTCCGCCTGCAAACGATGCCCTGCGCTATCCCACTGCAACGACTTCAAGCGGAATACCTGTGCAGCGGCATCCGCCTCGTTGGCATTGAGCGACCTCGGTAAAAGCACATCGACCGGATCGCTTGCTGGTGCTGCAAAAACGTTGAGCACGCCAGCAAAATCATCGGGAACTGGCTGATCGTAGGCGACGAGCGTTTCGATATTGCCGCCTTGATCCGGTGCCAGCAGCCAAGCAGCGGCAGAACAGTTGGCCGAGCCCATGACAGCAGCCGGCCCATCTGGACCATCGAACCAGTAAAATTTCGCGTGCATGGCACGATCTGCCGGTGCGGGAATGATGCGCAGCTTGAGGGGCAGATCCGCCAGTTTGTCGGGATCAAAACTCGCCAACGACGGCGTGAGTGCAATCGTGGCCTGTTGAACGCCGAAGATCGAATGCGCCCAGCGCAGGAAGGCACCGGATTCGTCTGTCGATCCGGTCAGTATCTTCACCTCGTCGAATCGTCGCCCAGTCCAACGCTGCGCGAGTGCCGGCGCTAATGCGCGCCCCTGCCTGCTGTGCAGCACGACACTTTCCGTGGCGGGCGCGACGGGCGTCAGGCTGAGCCAAGGCACGTCCTTCATGCGCCGCACGGCTTCGTACTCAAGTTCCCCGCCACACCAAGACAAGACGCTGTCGAGGAAGGAGTGCAGCCAGCCACCCTTGTCGGCGTGTTCTGGCCCCACCATCCAGGCGGTGCCAAGTTCCTGATTGCCACCCCATCCCGAACTGGTCACATTGCCGCTGCCCAGCAGCACCATCCCTTCTTTGGGGCCAAGCCGCAAAAACACCTTGGGATGGAACGCGCCCGTGTGGTTCGCACCGGCAAGCAGGTAGTGCTTGCCAAGATGCCAGAGTTGCCCGGCCGCCGACTGCGTCGACGCATCGATCTGCGCTTGATCGCCGAGCACAAGGATGTCGCTCGACCTCCCTGCCCACAGATCGGGCAACACCACCTGCTCGAAAAAAATCGGATCGAACGAGTACGTCAGCAGCAAAGCCTTGTGATACGACTGCTCGCGGCAAAACAGGCGGGGGTTCATGCTGCAGCCTCTTCGGCCAACACCGCGAAGGCCCGCTTCAGCACCACATCGCCATCGGCCGTGATGCCCCCCGCGTCAATCAGCTTGAGCTGACCGAGCCAGCCCAGGGCTTGCTGAATGCGCGATGCGGTGCGCCCGGCGGTAAAAGATTTGCCCCGCGAGAACCACTGATTTCCTTCGGCGGTGAGCAGCGCCACATCCCGGCGCAGATCGACCTGCAAGCGCGACCACGTGATTTGCAGATGCTGCTGCACCGTCCGGTAGGCAAGTTCTGCGGCGACCTCGCGCAGCGGACGATCCTCGCGGTGGAAGCGCTCCAACTCGGGCAGGATGACATCGCGCAGGCCCAGGCGCCGCCACCCCTGGTACGACAGGCTGCCGGCTTGCGGATTGTTTTCCCGCACGGCATCCGCCACCCGGGCGGCGGCCAGCACCCACGCCACGACAGCCAGGGACAACGCACCCGCCCCTGATTTCAAGGCGCGTTTGTACAACAAAGGTTCGCCCAGCGCATCGGGCCAGCGCTTCACGCCCTGGCTGCTCACGCTATCGGCGGAAACGCGCGCATCGATACGTCGTTGAAGCTCCCGGAATGACAGGGACGTCACCGACTCGGCGGCACTCAGTAAACCTAAGTCGCGCAAGGCAGAGTCGTGTTCTTCAACGCGTTCCATCAACGCCCCGACGACATGCTCTCGCGCCAGACCGGCCAGGCTGCCCTCCGGACTGGCCATGATCTCGCTCATCACAGCCGCCAGCACCGCTTCCTGGGTAACGGCGATGGCATCGCGCACGCCATAAAAAGTCCAGCCTACCGCGACCTGATCGAGTAGCGGCTCACCAAAACGGTTCATCGAGCAGGCAGCGTCGAACAGATCACCTTCCGTGGGCCGCGCTTTCTTTTTGGCCGCCAAGGCCAGCAGGGCGGCGTAGGTGCCGACACGCGCCCGCTCCTTCGGCAGCGGCTTGGCTGGCACGATGGCAGCCAGCAACAGTTCGCGCTCGTCATCGGGGATCTGGTCAATGCGGGCGACGGCGCCCAGTTCACGCAAGTCATCCAGCGCTGCCTGGGTCAGTTTGGGTTCGGACACCAAGCGCTCGAGTAGCGGAATACGCGCCAGCCGTTGCTGCACCGCGAGTGCCAAAGGGAGGCCCCGGGTGTCCACCAGCGCCGGAACCAGGTTGTCCCGTGTCTTGCTCAGTCCCAGTTGATCAGAGGGGCCGGTGTAAATCGTGGAAGCCGGAGACTTGACCAAAGAAGAGACTTCCACATGTGGTGTACCAGCGTCGAGGTGTACCAATGCCTGATCAGCCCCAATCAGGCCGCTGATCGTCCGATCCTGCGTCAGATTGCCGAGCACCAGCGCGGACTCGATGCGCGCCGCAAAATCCGTATAGGTTTGCCAGTCGTCCGCTTGTCCGGTCTGGCCGTAGCGATGAACCAGCCAAGCGCGAAACGCCAGATAGCGGACCGATGGCGTCACCGTGGTCACACCATCGAGCAAGGTTCCGCCGATGAACTGGACGGGTAAGCGCATACCCAGCAGATCTAGCCCGCCGGTGATTTCGGCCCCGCTGCGCACCCAGTCCGGCGGTTGAAGGTTCTTCGCGATACCCACCAGCTTACTCCTCGCAAGAGTCAGACACGTTGCCCGCCTCAATCTGTTTCGCCCAAGAAAAAGGGCCCGGAGATTATCCGAGCCCTTCAATTTGGTGGTGCTAGGACTTCCTAAGAGTGAAGTCCCCTTGAAAACCTGAACCACCCGGAAGTAGAGAATTCCCCCAGACGGAGTCTCTACATGAAGAAATCCAGATTCAGCGAAGCGCAGATAGTCGGCATCCTCAGGGAGGTCGAGATGGGTGCCAAGGTCGGCGAGACGTGCAGAAAGCACGGCATCAGCGAGCCGACGTACTACAAGTGGAAAAGCCAGTTCTCGGGCATGACGGTCTCGCACCTGGCCCAACTGCGCCAGCTGCAGGACGAGAACACCAAGCTCAAACGCATGTACGCCGACCTGGCGCTCATGCACCACGCGCTCAAGGACGTCGTTGAGCGAAAGCTCTAACCCCGGAGCGTCGCGAGATGGTCGTTCAAGCCCTCATGGCCGAGCACGGCATGAGCCAGCGACGGGCCTGCCAGGCCAGTGGTATCGCCCGCTCCACACTGCGCTACCGGCCCGTTGCACGCGACGACTCCGGGGTCATCACCTTCATCCAGGCCCACATGGCACTGAACCCGCGCCACGGCTTCGGCTTGCTGTACGACAGTGCCCGCCACCAGGGCAAGCCCTGGGGCAAGACGGTGCTCTGGCGGGTGTACTGCGAGCTGCGGCTGAACCTGCCGCGGCGCGGCAAGAAACGGCTGCCAGCGCGCATCAAACAGCCTCTGCAGGCCGCAGGCCAACCCAACCAGGGCTGGAGCTGCGACTTCATGTCTGACGCGCTGTGGTCCGGCCGACGGTTCAGGACCTTCAACGTCATCGACGAATTCAACCGCGAAGGGCTGCGCATCGAGGTCGACACCAGCCTGCCTGCTGCTCGCGTCATCCGGGCCCTGAACGAACTGGTGGAGGTGCGTGGTGCGCCACTGTCGATTCGCCTGGACAACGGTCCCGAGTTCATCGCCCACGCCCTGGCCCAATGGGCGCAGAGCAAGGGCATTGCCCTGCAACACATCCAACCTGGCAAGCCGACGCAGAACGCCTATGTCGAACGATTCAACAAGACCTACCGCACCGAGGTGCTCGACTGCTACGTCTTCGATTCACTGCAAGAGGTGCGTGACATGACGGCCGACTGGCTGCACCGCTACAACCACCATCGACCCCATGAAGCCCTTGGCCGAATCCCTCCGGTCGAGTACCGTGTCAAACTGTTCCCCAACCTCTACTTCTGACTGGCCCAGGAATTCGAGGGGACTTCACGTGGAATAACCCCGCGAAGCCCTGATAGAGAAGACCAAGTAAACAAAACCCCGGGAATAAGGAGGAAAACAAGACGCCCGAGGTGCACTCACGCCGCGATGAACTTGGCCATGAGGGAGAACAAGGGGGATTGCTGACTTGCGTCCATGGATAACAACTTCATGGTTCTTGGTGAAGCAAGAGACGAGGGGGTAGACAAGAAAGGGCGGGCAAGAGAGAGCAGGGCAAGCCAAGGAGTGGTGCTATGAGGCCTCCGGCCAGTCGCGCCACGTGCCGCCAGGCTTCGATACCTTGATGCGTTTGAGATTCTTTTCTGACAAGGTAGATGAAACGTGCAGCTTGTCTCTCGGTGCTGCTTCACCTGCGCTCAGTGCGCGCAGGCGACCAATCGCCTGCCTCACGGTTTTGGGCTTATCGATCGTAGGTTCGATCATCCTGATGTCGCCATGCCTTGATGCCAGCAGAACCATGCGGCGGCGAGTTTGTGGCACGCCGTAGCGGGAGCTGTCGACGACATCAAACCAGACGTAGTAACCAAGTCGCTTGAGCGTGTCGACAAAGTCGTGAAACACCTCGTGCTTGGCAACGGTCGGGACGTTCTCCATCGTGATGACATCTGGTCGAGTGCCCTTTGCCAAACGAGCGAACTCGTACAAAAGCCCCCATTTGCCATCCTTGCCATCTAGCTCATAGCGTTGCGCATAGGTGGAGAAAGGCTGGCAAGGTGCGCAGCCTGCCAAGACACGCAAATCGGCGTCATCGAAAAGCTTGGTGAGTTGATCGACGGTCAGCTGCTTGATGTCCGTCTGAATAAATTTCCCAGGATTGTTAGCCTCGTAGGGAAACGCACATGCCGGATCAAGATCAATCCCGGCAACTACTGGAACGCCTTCTTTCACAAAACCATGCGTGAGGCCACCCGCGCCGAGGGTGTGCAGAATTTTGTGTAAACGGACAATCAACCGCCGGCGCAAGCCGGCTAGTCCGTAAACACAATGAGCACCAAGAAACACGACATTCCTCAAGAACTCTTGTCCAGCCTGCTGGCCAACTACAAGAAACCTGAAGACCTGATTGGCGAGAATGGTCTACTCAAGCAATTGACCAAGCTTCTGGTTGAGCGAGCATTGGATGCCGAGCTAACCGAACACCTCGGTCACGAGCGTAACGAGACCGTCTCCAATGTAGCTGGCAACACCCGTAACGGCAAAAGCAAGAAGACGCTCAAGGGCGATTTCGGCGAACTGTCTATCGCGGTGCCCCGTGACCGCCACAGCAGCTTTGAGCCCCAACTCATCCCCAAGCACCAGACCCGCTGGGCAGGCTTTGACGACAAAATCATCTCGCTGTATGCCCGAGGTATGACGGTGCGCGAGATACAGGCGCATTTGGAGGAGATGTATGGCACCGAAGTCTCGCCCAGCCTGATTTCCTCAGTGACCGATGCCGTGGCCGACGAGGTCAAGGCCTGGCAGGCCAGGCCCCTAGAGCCCATCTACCCCATCGTCTACCTGGACTGCATCCATGTGAAGGTGCGTGAAGGGGCTGTGCGTATCAAGGCGGTGTACCTCGCCATTGGTATCACCATGACGGGTGAGAAGGAAGTATTGGGCTGTGGCTGTCCCAGAGCGAGGGTGCCAAGTTCTGGTTGCAGGTGGTCACTGAGTTGCGCAACCGCGGCGTGCAGGACATCTTCATCGCCTGTGTCGATGGGCTCAAGGGCTTTCCTGAGGCCATCGAGGCGGTGTTCCCCAAGGCGGTGGTGCAGTTGTGCATCGTGCACATGGTGCGCCACAGCCTGAACTACGTCTCGTGGAAACGTCGCAAAGAGGTGGCGGCCGACTTGCGCCGCATCTACACAGCCGCTACCGCCGAAGAAGCTGAACTGATGCTCGGGGAGTTCGAGCAGCGCTGGGATGCCGAGTACCTGCCCATTGGCCAGTCTTGGCGTAGGAACTGGAGCCGCCTGACGCCCTTCTTTGACTACCCGCCCGAAATCCGCAAGGTCATCTACACCACCAACGCCATTGAGTCAGTCAACATGAGCCTGAGGAAATTGACCAAGAACCGAGGTTCGTTTCCCAGTGACGAGGCTCTGACCAAGCTGTTCTATCTGGCTCTGCGCAACATCAGCCAGAAGTGGACCATGCCCATCCGGGATTGGAAGGCTGCGCTGACGCGGTTTACCATCGAGTTCGGAGACCGCATCTCCGTCAATTGAAGTCCGAACCGTTTACACAAAAATTCGGACACGCCCCCCGCGCCACAAAACAGATCAACACATGCAATCTTCTTCACACATTTCTCCTGATCGCTAGCTCAACAATGCCGCACGTAGCGCTCCTTCGAGCGGACTTATTCATTCACCAGCTTCCCAGTGCGTAGTCTGTCTATCGCACCGTCCTCTCGTACCCAGGCGTCTACGTCTTCCTTCTTGAACTTCCAGAAGCGACCAACCTTGTGTCCCGGCATACCTTTGGAGGTGACCCAGGTGTAGATGGTGTCTTTGGCTACGCCGAGGTAGTCGGCGATTTCATCGACAGAGAGCCAGCGGTCGTCCATGTTTGCATCCAAGCAGAATGTGCTGCGCCCCAATGGCAGCAACTGAGCCAGTGTATGCAATTGTGGTCAGGTATAAAAGGTTCGATTTGGGTTCGTTTGGGTTTGGTCGGGTTGAGCGGGTTATTTAGTTGATTGTTCCTGGAGTGAGCAGGATTGAGGCCCGAATTTGCTTCGGGTTGTGGATATCAACTTTGGTGCCCCAATGACAAACGCCCGGCTTTGCCGGGCGTTTCCATATCAGCGATTTGCAAGTACTGAGAATATTTGCAAGTTCAATGAGAACCTACACATACAGGCCTTCAATCAACCCCTCAATGGCTTTGACGCCATCCTCGAACATGTCCATTTTTACCCCGGCACATGCACCTAGTTACTGTGGGTGCATCTGCCCCCCACATGCACCCAGAGAACTTGGCACTGGTTTTCATCTTCAACAAGAAAAAGCAGGCAGTCTTCCCTCTGAAAAATGCCATGAACCCTAATAGGGTGCATGTGGGGGGCAGATGCACCCGGTAACCGGGTTCATGGAACATAGCAGAGGCGCAAAAAATGGCGCACGATGAGGGGCACATGAACCCTAATAGGGTGCATGTGGGGGTCAAAGTGCGTGAGCATGAAAAAAGTGGGGGTAGAGGCTGGATTTGCATTTCTCACCCCAGATGAGCCCTAATAGGGTGCATGTGGGGTGGCAGCTGCACACGGTAACCGGGCGCATGGATCCTAGCTGTAGCAACACAAAATGGCGCACGCTGGGGTGGCACATGAACCCTAATAGGGTGCATGTGGGGGGCACAGTGCGTGAGCATGAAAAAAGTGCGGGGAGAGGCTGGTTTTACATATCTGACCCCAGATGAGCCCTACTAGGGTGCATGTGGGGTAGGAAATGATCCAACTTGCGGCCATTGCTGGCACCAGTGTCAAGCCTTGCTTGAAGCTCCACGCACGGCCAGATTGAGCGACTAGGAGGCGACAGAAAGGCGACAAGAGATGGATGGCAGCCCAGGTTTGGATGCCACTGGGAGCACACTGAGAGTTCACTGGAAGTACACAGCCTGCAAATAATTGCTGTGGAATTGCAATTCCTAATTTAGCAAGGGATTGCAATGAACATCGTTGGGCTTGACATTGGGTACTCTAATTTGAAGCTGGCATACGGCCGCAGTGACGAAGGCATACAAACTGCCATTCGCCCCGCTGGGGCAGCTCCAGCTGACCGTTTTGGCACGCGGTTTGACGGCAAGGATCAGGACGATTTTTTGCATGTTCTTGTCGATGACATGCCCTTTATCGCTGGGGTTTCTTTTGATCGCGCTGAAATGTGGGAGCGCTCTCTTCATTCTGAATACCCCCGCACTCCCTCCTATAAAGCGCTTTTCCACGCTGGATTGCTTCTTTCTGGCATGAATGAAGTGGATGTGCTGGTGACTGGTTTGCCGGTAGACCAGTACAAGGATGAAGCACGTCGTGCCGAGTTGGAACGGCAATTCATCGGCAAGCACAAGATTACACCTAAGCGCACTGTTGAGATTGCCCAAGTGAAGGTTGTTGCTCAGCCCACGGGCGGCCTTTTCGACATGATCAGTCAGGATGATGAAGAAAATCCTGCAATTGATGAAGATGCCCGTATCCTGGTGGTCGATCCTGGCTTCTTTAGGGAAATCCTGCAAAACCTCCCCTTCTGTTTGGTAGGTGTCAGCAGGCCGTGGCATCGTCTCACCGCATGAAGCAAAGCAGCCTTGATCTGAACCTGAGCACCAAAAAAACCCGCAAGCAGCAGTTGCTCGATGAGATGGAATTGGTGGTTCCCTGGGCTGCGTTGGTTGAACTGATTGCGCCGTATTACCCCGAAGGCAAGAACGGTCGCCCGCCCTTTGCACTGCAGACCATGCTGCGCATCCATTGCATGCAGCAGTGGTTCAGCTTGTCGGACCTGGGCATGGAGGAAGCTTTCTTTGACACCCCGATCTACCGCGAATTTGCCCAGCTCGATGCCCATGGCCGAATGCCTGACGAGAGCACCATCCTGCGCTTTCGCCACCGGCTGGAGAGGCACAAACTGGCCGACCAGATTCTGGCCACGGTCAATGAACTTCTGGCAGCTCAGGGCCTGCTGCTCAAAGCAGGCACAGCCGTGGACGCCACATTGATCGCAGCGCCTAGCTCCACCAAGAACAAGGACAAAAAGCGTGACCCTGAGATGCATTCGAGCCAAAAGGGCAATGAGTGGCACTTTGGCATGAAGGCCCACATTGGCGTGGACGCAGACTCGGGCCTGGTGCATACGGTGCGCGGCACCTCGGGCAACGTCTCTGACGTCGTCGAGGGCAACAGTTTGCTGCATGGTCAGGAGACAGACGCCTTTGGTGATGCGGGCTACCAAGGCGTGCACAAGCGCCCCGATGCCCGCCAGGACGTCACCTGGCATGTGGCGATGCGCCCGGGCAAGCGCAAAGCGCTGGACAAGGAAAACAACGCCATTGACGCACTGATAGACCAGCTGGAGAAGCTCAAGGCCAGCATCCGAGCCAAGGTGGA
>NZ_CYIG01000065.1 GCF_001298675.1 Paenacidovorax caeni | reverse complement strand
ATGAGGTCTTCAGGCTTCTTGTAGTTAGCCAGCAGGCCAGACAGCAGTTCTTCGGGTACGTCGTGTTTCTTGGTGCTCATTGTGCTTACGGACAGGCCGGCTCGCGCCGGCGGTGGATTGTCCGTTTACACAAAATTCTGCACACCCTCGGTAGCGCGGGTGAACCGCCTGCACGACGCCAAGCGCTACGGCGTGCTGGTGGACTACCGCGGCATCCTGAAGGAGCTCGACACCGCCATTCGCGCCTATCAAGACTTGGAGACGCGTACGCAAGGTGGCTTCGATGTTCAGGACCTCGAAGGGCTCTACCACCAGTTCTGCACCGAATACAAGCGTCTACCTGCGCTTCATGAGCAGCTTTGGTCCTTCTTCAAGACGGTCACCAACAAGCTGGACCGCGAGCAGTACCGACAGGTGCTCGCCCCTCGCTTCGTCAAGGACGCTGATGGCACCGAGTACGACGAGCGACAGAAGCTGCGCGACGACTTCTATGACGCGCTCACTGCTTTCGGCCTGTGCCTTCAGACGGCCCTGTCCTCGCGGAGCTTCTTCGAGGACAAGAGCTTCTTGGAGGAACTGATCGCTCGCTACAAGAGTGACCTTCGCTTCTTCACCGAACTGCGCCAAACGGCTCGCCGAGATGCGATGGAGACGGTGGATTACAGCGTCTACGAGGAGCAGATCCGCAAGCTGGTGGACAAGCAGGTCATCGGCACTGAAGTACGAGAGCCTGATGGTGTGTATCTAGTTCACCAACTGGGCCAGGAGAAGCCGGAGGACTGGTCGGAGGAAAAGGCGCGCAACGAAACGGACATGATCCGCACTCGTCTGCGCAAGACGATTGAGCAAGAACTCGCTGGAGATCCGTATGCCCAGAAGGTGTTCGGCGAATTGCTGCGGCAGGCGATTGCCGAGGCCGAGGCGATGTTTGAGCACCCGCTGAAGCAGTACGCCCTGTTCAAGTCGTTCGAGGAACAAGTGGCATCGCGAGCGACGCCAGGTACACCGGATGAACTGGCGACCAACCCACATGCGAAGGCCTACTTTGGGGCCATCCGGCTGGTCCTTGGTGAAGACGGCTTCGCCGCGTTGGAATCGCAAGCCCTTGAGCGCCTGGCGCAACAGTCCCTTGCGATCGATGTCGTGGTCAAGGATGCAGTCGCCGAAAACTCGCTCAACCCCCAGAACATCGAGGCAGCGATCCGCAAAGGGCTGCTGCCACTGCTGTTTGGCAGCTTGGGGCTGGACAACGCCAAGCAGGTGGTGGAACAAGTCATCCAGATCACTCGCATCGGCCTGAGCAAGGCGTGATCGTGGACGCGCTAGGTTTTGATGGTCAGCATCGTGTGGCGTACGGTGATGAGCAGATTGCGTTCACGTTGCGCCGGCAAACCACACGCGTCGTTTCGCGGGTAGCGATCCATGTCGAGCCAGATGGGCGCGTGGAGGTCGACGCGCCACCGGCAACCCCGCTGGCCGACGTGCTGGCGGCAGTGCGCAAGCGCTCGCGCTGGATCAGTCAGCATGTCGCTGCTGCCAAAGCGCGGATGGCGCATGTGTTGCCTCGCGAGTACGTGAGCGGAGAGTCCATCCACTACCTTGGCAAGCGGTATCGGCTCAAAGTCGTGGTCGAGCCGGCGAGCGCTGCCGAGGCAAAGTTGCGTGGAGCGTTTGTAGTGGCGAGTGTGCCTTGCCACGACGTCGATCAGATCCGCGCGTGTATCGACGCTTGGTATCGCGAACGGGCTCGCGAGGTCTTCGCGACACGCCTCAAGGTCGTCTCCGAGCCGTTGAGGTGGGTTCGCCAACCACCGGCGTTTCGCTTGCAGTTCATGACCCGCCAATGGGGTAGCTGTTCCCCGTCGGGACGACTGACCCTCAACCCTTGGCTGGTGGCTGCACCGCGCGAGGGCATTGACTACGTGTTGCTCCACGAGCTTTGCCATCTGAAACATCACAACCACAGTCGGAGCTTCTATGCCACGTTGACGAGGCACTTCCCTGACTGGGAGCGCGTGAAGGAGCGCCTGGACGACCAGGCAGAGCGCTTCCTCCGTCGCTGAGTTCATCGGCAGGTCGCCTTCAATCCCATGGATGCTCATGCAATAAGTCACCATCAGTTCAGTATCGATCGATGGTCGACTTATGTCGCTGTAGAACGGTGCCTGGTGTTGACGCAGTTCTCTGAGATCAAGCAAGCGATCAATCCCACGTAGCAAGTGACCGCGGCAATGCGCGGCCAGCTCTCCAGCATGCAGGCGTCTCAGCAAACGCAAGAGGCGGCACTGACCGATTTCCGCCGGGAGATCACCGGACGGTTCATACGCCTCAATGTCGTGATCTCCGGCCTGTCCGTCGCCTTCATTGCAGCGCTGGGCGGGCTCGCCCACCTCGCGAAGGTCTTCTGGCCCTGTTCGTGGATAAGGGGCGCTTCAGTTCGTCGCGCGAGGTCGCGACGCTGCCATCGCGCCAAGTGGCTGGCCGGAGTGCCCCACCCAGCATCTCTTCAACCAAGTCGAGGCGATAGCCGAGCCTCCACAAAAGGCTTTCGAGGAGGCTCAGCCTTGACTGAGCGCGATGCTACCCGTCGAATCTGAGCGCCGTCGAGGTTCCGACGGACTCTATTTGTGTCAGCTATCGACGTCGCGCAGATCTCAGAGTTTCCGACGGACTTTCCGCCGTGGCTTTGAGATAGAAGGATCAACGACTTAGCTGGGCCGGTACCGACGGACTTTATTTGTTGGAGTCACCGCCAATGCCTCCGCTCCTCGTGCCAGAGCCCGCAGGCGCTGGTGTGCCTCCCCCTCCCACTGCGGTGGCAACTGGTGTTTCGCCTGCAGGTAGTGGTGGGTGAACACGTCCAGATAGGCATCCAGCGTCAGCGCAGCATGGGCGTCGCCCGTCAGTTCCAGGCACAGTGCGGCCACCTCGGCGGTGCAGAAATGGTCGCCACGCCTGGAGTGGCGCAGCACATAGCGTGACACCTGCTCGGGCGCCAGACTCAAAACAGGCAGGTGGTTCAGATAGGGGCTTTTGCGGAACATCTTGCGTGCCTCGGGCCATGTGGCGTCCAGCAGCACCAACAAAGGGCGTTTGGCATTGGCCGGGCCGCCTGGTGCGCAGTCGCTCATCGTCGTCACCACCCGTTCGGCCTGTGCGAACTCGCCCGGGAACACCACCAGCGGCTCCCACTGCGGGTCGGCCAGAAGCGCCAACAACCCGGGGGCCACCTCGGTACGCGCCCAGCCAAAGGCAAAGGTGTCGGGCACCACGTCAGCAATCAGCCAGCCAGTATTGCTTGGCTTGAGGGGCTCTATATCGGCCATCAACAAGCACACCCCCGCGTGCGTTGGAACCACTGGCCGGACACCGCACAGGCAGTGGCTGGGCACCAGGCGGCAGCCAGGGCAGCGCTCACCTTTGGGGCCACCCCGCGCCAAAAATGGTTTACTGCTGCGCGCCAGGCGCTCGGCGCGCAGGCGGGAGACGGCATGGGGTGCGGCAAGACAAGAGGTCGAGAGACTGTCGTGTGGGTGCATCGCGTCCGAGCGTACCCTGCTTCGGTTGAAGAACGGCACAGCCGGGCGTTCTTGCCCTTTAACGTGGCCCCGCCATGGGGCGACAGTGCATGCTTTCGATTCCGGTACCAGTTGGATCGTGCACAGCGATGTTTACGACTTTAATTGGTCAGAATATTTGATGGGCCAGAGTGCTTACCATCCGCGCCATGAGCTCCCAATACGAATCGCTGCATCCTGACCACCTGTACCGGGATATTTTTGACGTCGACGCGCCCAGCGGCGCCGGGGTGGGGCGCCAGGTTTGGCCCCGCCGCCCAGGTGTTTTCATCCGCAATAAGCCAGTATTGCCTTCGGTCGAAAGCGCCGAACACCCGTATCCAGGCGCGATCGGGCGTGAGCTCGTCGTGGGGCAGTTTGGCTTGGTTCCGTCCTGGGTCAAATCCGCTTCGGATGCAAAACTGCGTTCGTCCAAGCTGGTCAACGCGCGCTCGGAGGCCGCCAGCACGTCCAACAACTATCGTGGTGCTTGGCTGGGCGCGCAGCGTTGCATCGTGCCCATGATGGCGTTTCACCAGGACGACTGGCGTAGCGGCAAAGCCGTGTCCACGCGGGTCGCGCGGGTGGACGGCAAGCCTATGGGCGTCGCCGGTCTATGGGAGTGTTGGACCGGTGCCGAGGGCGAGGTGATCGTTAGTTTCTGCCTGCTCACGGTGAACGCCAACAGCCACGCGCTGATGCACCGTTACGGTCAACCGGGCAGCGAAAAGCGCATGTTGGCGATTTTGAACGAAGGTGCGTATGGCGCCTGGCTGAACGCGGCCCAGCCGGAGAAAGCGCGCGAATTCATGCGGGCGTATCCGGCCGAGGGCCTCACCGCCAACCCCATCGTAAAAAAGCGCTCAGCCGATTGATCAACACAGCGTGACCGGCACCGTCTCGATGCGCTGCTGTGCACCTTTCCATGACGGTGGCTGGCGCGCGGCGCTCTCCCTGGCTTATGGCACGAAGAGGCGTGAAGAGTCCTTTGCGTAACGAGGGTTTGCAACCGCGAGGGGCAGGCCGCAGGTCCGCGGCAGGCTGAATGCAATCCTTTGAAGCCCTGGGCCTGGGCGGCGGCAATTGGGTTGCTGCCGGCCTTTGACGCCATGTCAATCGGCCCCAGCGGTGCCGTCGCTCTTCAGCTCCGCAAACTTGGCGGCCATGGTGGGGTTGCCACGTATCAGCTTCTTGACGGTAAGGTCCTCGGCCTTGTCGTTGGCCAGGCGCAGATTGTTGGCGGATTTGTAGAGCGCATCCTTGGTCTTTTCCAGGTCCTTGATGGCTTCGTCGATGCGTTTAACCGCCTCCTCGAAGCCATCAGAAGCCAGGCGCCAGTTGCGGCCAAACGCGGTCTTGAAATCGTCCAGTTGCGCCTCGAAGCGCGTGATGTCCACGTTCTGCGCTTTCACCAGGGCCAGCTCGGACTTGTAGCGCAGCGAGTTCATCGCCGCATTGCGCAGCAGCGTGATCATGGGGATGAAGAACTGCGGCCGGACCACGTACATCTTGGGGTAGCGGTGCGAGACATCGACGATACCGCTGTTATAGAGTTCATTGTCGGGTTCCAGCAGCGAGACCAGTACCGCGTATTCACAGCCTTTTTCCGTGCGGTCCTTGTCCAGCTCCTTGAAGAAGTCTTCGTTCTTTTTCTTGGTGGCCGTCTGGTCGTTCTCGTTTTTCATCTCGAACATGATGGAAACGATCTCGGTCTGCGCTTCGTCATGCTCGCGGAAGATGAAGTCGCCCTTGCTGCCGCGGCTAGCGTCGTTGTCCTTCTCAAAGTAAGCACGCGGAAAAGCGCTGGCGCGAATGCGGTTGAACTCGATTTCGCAATGCTGCTCCAGGGTCTCGCCCACCATCTTGGTCGAGAGCTTGGCCTTCATGTCGCGCAGGCGCTCGATCGCCTCGTCGCGATCCTTCAGCTGGGTTTCGTACTTGTCCTTGAGTGATTTTTCGGCCAGTTCCTTTTCCAGTGCGGCGCGGTCCAGGTGGTTCTTGAGCGTGTCGCGCTCTTGCTGCACCTTGCCCACGGCCTCCGTGAGCGCCAGTTGGTGACTGACTGACGCCGCGTCCAGCTGAGATTTCAGAGTCTGCAATTCCAGCTCTTTGCTGGTCACCGCCTTTTGCAGTTCGCTTTCCAGCCGGGCCTGCGCCAAGGCAGCCTGGGCTCTTTGTTCCAACTGGCTCTGGTGCAGTTGTTGCGCCAACTCGTCGCGCTGCCGCTGCGCATCGCTGATGGCGTTGTTCACGGCCAGCTGGCGCGCCACGGCTTCACTGTCCAGCTGGGCCTTGAGCCTCTGGATCTCCGCATCCTTGGCTGCAGCGGTCTTCTCCAATTCAGCCTGCAGCCGCGCGGCGACCAGTTGTTCGGCGCTTTGCTGCTCGCTTTGTGCATGGGCCAGCTGGTTGAGCAGCCCATCGCGTTCCTTTTCCAGCCCGCTCAGTGCCTGGGCCAATGCCAGCCGGTTGGCCAATGCGGCGGCCTCCAGCTGATTTTTGAGGTCCTGTATTTCGGCGTCCTTGCTTGCCGCGCTGCTCGTCAACTCACCGGCCATCCTGGCTCGTTCGAGCGCGACCGCGTTGCGCTTCTCCTGCTCCGCCAGTTGCAGCCGCTCGTGCAGCTGCTTTTCCAGCTCTTCGCGCTGCTTGTCGAACTCACTGTCACGAACCTGCTTTTGAATATCAGCATAGCCAGCCTCGTCGATCTTGAAGGCTTTTTTGCAATGAGGGCAAATGATTTCGTGCATAGGAATCTGTGGCGCTGACGGCGCGTGGATGTCGCCTTCAAACACGCCGGATTTCGAAGGGGCCTTAGGGTTTAAGTGGAAACCTCTATCGAGGTGCTGCTGTTGCCGGCTTGCTTGCGGCTGGCATCCGTTTCCTCGTGGAGGAGCGTGTGGCATGGGCCGTGGGCGGCGGTGGAGTCGCTGTGCACCCGGTTACGGCCATTGGATTTGGCGTGGTACATGGCCGCATCGGCCTGGGCCAGCAGGGTGGTGAGGTCCGTACAGGCCGCACCCGCCTCGGCCACCCCGATGCTGATGGTGACATGCAGCATGGTGTCGTTGATCGGCACCACAAGGGCTTGTACAGCCAGGCGCAGCTTTTCTGCAACCTGCAGGGCCGCGTGCAAGTCCGCGCCGGCGAGCAGTACCGCGAACTCCTCGCCCCCAGGCGCCCGCACAGGTCGGCTTCGCGCAACGCCGTCTTGAGCCCGCGTGCCACGGCTTGCAGCACCCGATCGCCCGCAGCATGGCCGTGCGTGTCGTTGATCTGTTTGAAGTGGTCGATGTCCACCAGCAGGGCACACAGAGGCAAGCCGTTGCGGCGGGTGGCGGTGAACATCGTGTCGGCCTGTTCCCTGAAGGCGCGCAGGTTGTTCAGCCCGGTCAGCTCGTCGGTGCGGGCGGCGGTGCTGGCAATGCGGTGCTCAATTTCAAGTTCACGGCGCAGCCGCAGCAGCGACTGCAGCGCGCCCGACAAGTCCCCGGTCGCGCGCACGACGAAGGCGGAAAACGCCAGGGTGGTGAAGGCCAGCACCCGTTGTTCGCTGCCAGGCTCGGTGAGCAGCCACAGCGTTGTGGGCAGCAGCACCAGACCCACGGCAACGAGCGTCATGGAGCGGTAGGCCGAGTAGGCCGAGATTGCGCTGCCGGCCATGCCGATGGCAAAAAAGAGGGTGATAGCCTGCGATAGCAGGTTGTCGCGCGACATGAGCAGAAAAGCGCCAAGGCCCCAGGTCCCGGCCGTGAACACCAGGGTGGCCCAGTACACGCTTTCCCAGCGGGCGGGTGTGCGGCATTGCAGGGCGCTGCGGTTGTAAGCCCAGAACAGGCCCAGGCGAACCATGCCCGCCACGCACAGCGTGATGAGCCACGGCACGATGACTTCGTGGTTGCCCAGGTCGCGCTGCAACCAGGACAGCGCCAGCGCCCCTCCCACACTGCCAAATGTGGCCAGAAAGGACTGGTGGAACAGGAGCTGCAACTTGTCCGTGCGCACCTGCATGGCGACCGACCCGCTGGCTGGATGCGCTGGCGTGGGGGGCGGGCGGGACATGGTGGGTGTGCGAAAGAAGTGCAGGAGGAGAACGATGGCACATCATACGGTCGCCCGATGTGGCGCTGGGCAGCGGGACCGGCGGTGCGGTGAGCGACGCAGACGGTGTCCCGTTATAGTCGCAGCCCCATGTCCATCGCCTCTTCGCTCACGATCGCCCAGTTGAACCCCGACGGCAGCGTTCCTGTGCCCCTTTCGCCCGACGCGCAGGCCAACGCAGCGGCGGATGCCTTGCAGCGCGAAGCGCAGCTGGAAGCCCTGCAGGCCCAGGTGGCGGATCTGGAGGAGGTTCTGGCCAAGCCGCTGAGCGAAATCCTGGCCGACCGCGACCGGTTCAAGCAGGCCGCCGCTGCGTGGGATGCCTTTGGTGCGATGTGGGTGCTGTCCCAGCGCGCCATGCGCCGCGTGGCGCTGGATCTGGCCGAGGCGCAGGGGCTGAGCGAAGCCGAGGTGGTGGCACGCGCCATGGCTTACGCCAACGATGTGCTCAATGGCGACGGCGAAGACCTGGGCGGCTCCATCGCCGCAGCGCAGATGGCGCACATTGCGCGGCACAAGCCGTTCCTGCGCAAGCAATTCAGGCCGAGTGCGTCTGCAGACTGAGCGCGCCCCGGCGTGCTCAGCGCCGTAGCCGGTACGGCTCCTCGAATTCGCGGAAGTCTGCCTCCGCCAGCGCGCCGTCGATCCAGTCCTTCACGCCCGGCAGCGCCTGCACGCGCCGCACGTAGTCGGCGATAGGCTGCGGCACCGGCAGCGCGAAGGTGGTCAGGCGCATGCACACCGGGGCGTAGAAGGCGTCGGCAATGCTGAATGCGCCGAACAGCATCGGGCCGCCGTGTTGCTGCAGCAGCGCACTCCACATGGCCACCAGGCGCTGCACGTCGGCGCGCACGCCCGCGTTGTCGCGCCAGATCAGCGCGCCGGTTTCGGGCAGATGCGCCTCGATGTTCATGCCGCAGGCGCTGCGCAGCGCGGTGAAGCCGCTGTGCATCTCGGCCACCACGCTGCGTGCCGTCGCGCGGGCGGCGCGGTCCGCCGGCCACAGCTGCTTGTCGGGGTACTTCTCGGCCAGGTATTCGGCGATGGCCAGGCTGTCCCAAAGCACCAGGCCGTCATCGACCAGCACCGGCACCTTGCCCGTGGGCGACAGGCCCGCGAGCTGTGCCTTGAACTGCGAGCCGGGCGCGAAGCTGTCGAAGCGCACAGGCTTTTCCTCAAAGGCGATGCCCGCCTGGCGCAGCAGCACCCAGGGGCGCATGGACCAGGACGAGTAGTTCTTGTTACCGATGTAGAGCTGGAGCATGGCGTTTCCTTGCGCTGTGGTGCTATTGAAAAAGGAGCTACTAGCGCTTTCTGCAAAAGCTTTTGCGGTACAAAACACCGCGAAAGTCTTGTGTATCAAGCGCTAGCAGCTATGGTTTTTTCAAACCTACACCGGCCAGACCACACCGTTGTCGTTCAGGATGGCGTCCAGCGGCTGGTCGTGCGCCTCGGGCTCGAAGTCGTCCAGGTAGCCCACGGTGTAGCCCAGGCCCACCGTGACCGGGCGCGGCTGCAAGCTGGCCAGGGTGCGGTCGTAGAAGCCGCCACCATACCCCAGCCGGTAGCCGCCCGGGCCGTAGCCCACGCAAGGCACGAACAGCAGTGTGGGCACGATCAGCTCGGTGTCCTTGGGCTTGGGGATGCCGTAGGCGTCCTCCTCCATCTCGCAGCCGGGGTACCAGGCGTGGAAGGTGAGCGTTTTGTGCTGCTTGTTGATCACCGGCAGGCCGATGCGGCGGCGCTGGGGTTCGTCCAGCAGCTCGCCGTCTTCCTTCCAGCGGTGCAGTGCGGGCAGCGGGTCGAACTCGCCCTTGATCGGCCAGTAAGCGCCAATCACCGTGTCGGCCTGGTTTAGCAGCCACAGGCGCATCACGCGCTGCAGCGCGTCGGCGCGCCCCAGGCGGTCGGGCAGATTCAGACGTTGCTCTATCAATTGGCGGCGCAGGGCGACTTTGTCCATCACATAATTCCCTCATGCAATGGACGAAGATTCTGACACCCCTGGCGGCCTCGGCCCTGCTCGCCATGGCGGCGCTGCCTGCGCAGGCGCAAAACTCGGGCGACGATACCCTGCTGGAAATGCAGCAGGCGTACCGCAAGGGTGACCGCAAGAAGCTCACGCAGCTGCTGCCGGCCGCGCGCGGCCATGTGCTGGAGCCCTGGGCCGCCTACTGGGAGCTGCGCGCGCGCCTGGACGAAGCGCAGCCGCAGGAGCTGCAGGATTTTTTCACGCGCTACGCCGGCACCTACCAGGAAGACCGCCTGCGCAACGACTGGCTGCTGCTGCTGGGCCAGCGCCGCGACTGGGCGCGCTTTGCCGAGCTGCACCCGCACTACCGCATGGGCGACGACCGCGAGGTGCGTTGCTACGCGCTGTACGTCGATCTGCTGCAGGGCAGCGCGCCGCCGCAAATGGCCGAGGAGGTGCGCCGCCTGTGGTACGCCCAGCGCGACGCCGACGACGGCTGTACCCATGCCGCCGACCAGCTCTATGGCGAGAAGAAGCTCAGCGCCCAGGACGTGTGGCGCAAGGCGCGCCTGGCCATCGAGGCCAACCGCGGCCGCGCCGCGCGCAACGCCGTGGCCATCGTCGCCAGCGACGCGCTGCCCGGCCTGGCGCAGCTGCAGGCCTCGCCCACGCGTTTCCTGCTGGGGCGCGACGCCAAGGGCCGCGCTACGTCCGCAGGCAAGGTGCGCCAGGAACTGGCCACGCTCGCGCTCACCAAGCTCGCCACCAGCGACCACGAGGCCGCCGCCCGCCTGCTGGAGGGCACGTGGAGCACGCAGCTCGCGCCCGAGGAGCGCCACTGGGTCTGGGGCGTGATCGGCAAGCAGGCCGCGCAGCGCCTGTCGGAAGACGCGCTGGTCTACTTCGGCAAGGTGGCCCGGGACACCGACCTGTCCGACGAACACCTGGCCTGGAAGGCCCGCGCCGCGCTGCGCGCCGGACAGTGGCAGACGGTGCGCAAGGCCATCGACGCGATGACCCCCGAGGCACGCCAGGACAGCACCTGGGTGTACTGGAAGGCGCGTGCCCTGCTCGCCAGCCACCCCGGCGAAGCCGAGCGCCAGCAGGCGCGCCAGCTGCTGGAGGGTATCGCCAGCCCGCGCGGCTTTTATGAGCAGCTCGCGTTGGAGGAGCTGGGCCAGCCGATCACCGTGCCACCCGCGCCCGCGCCGCTCACCGCCGAGGAAAAGGCCGCCGCGCGCGCCAACCCGGGGCTGAACCGGGGGCTGTACGCCATTTTGCTCGGCCTGCGCAGCGAAGGCGTGCGCGAGTGGAACTACACCACCAACCTGCACCAAAGCGGCGGCATGACCGACCGCGAGCTGCTCGCCGCCGCCGACTTCGCCTGCGCGCAGCAGGTGTGGGACCGCTGCATCAACACCAGCGAGCGCACGCGCGCCGTGGTGGACATGGCGCAGCGCTTTCCCATGCCCTACCGCAGCGCGGTGGTGGCGCGCGCCCAGGGCATCGGGCTCGACCCGGCCTATGTGTATGGCCTGATCCGCCAGGAAAGCCGCTTCATCATGGACGCGCGCTCGGGCGTCGGCGCCTCGGGCCTGATGCAGGTGATGCCCGCCACCGCACGCTGGACGGCGCGCAAGATCGGCCTGGCCGGCTTCACGCCCGACCAGATCAACGACCGCGACACCAACATCACCATCGGCACGGCCTACCTCAAGCTGGCGCTGGACGACTTCGCCGGCTCCATGCCGCTGGCCGCCGCGGCCTACAACGCCGGGCCGGGCCGCCCGCGCAACTGGCGCAACGGCCCGGTGCTGGACGCCGCCATCTGGGCCGAGAACGTGCCCTTCAGCGAAACGCGCGACTACGTGAAGAAGGTGTTGGCCAACACCACCACCTACGCCGCGCTGCTCACGGGCCAGCCGCAGTCGCTCAAGAGCCGCCTGGGCACGGTGGGGCCGCGCGATGCGTCCACGCCCGACCCGAGCCGGGACCTGCCTTGATGCTATTTTATTGAGAGCTGCTGGCGCTTTCCTGGCAAGCGCTAGAGGCCGATTTCCTACTGATTCCCTGGAGGCGCGATGCACCTGCGCGATTGGAAAACCGTGGCTGCCGCCGCGCTGCTGGCATGCATCGGCGCGCAGGCGCAGCCGGTGTACAAATGGGTCGATGCCGAGGGCCGGACCCACTACGGCGGCCAGCCCCCGGCCAGCCAGCAGGACGCCGAGCCGATGAAGCTGCACGGCGCAAGCGCGCCCAACCGCGCGGCGGAACCGCGCTACAACGCCGACGGCACCAAGAAGATCCCCAAGGACGCGCAGGAGTTCGGCGAAGGCCTGCAGAAGGCGCTGGGCACGGTGGACTCGCAGACCGTGCCGCTGAACTGCACGGGCGCCGTCGCCAACATCCACGGCCAAGCCAGCACGATGCTGGAGGTGGGCCAGAAGAACGTGCGCGACGGCTACATGGCGCAGGCCGACTTCGACAAGGTGGCGCCCAAGATCCGCGAGGCCAAGGGCCGCTACAGCGTGGCGGACTGCCAGTCGGCATCGGGCAACAAGCGCGCGTTCTACCAGTGCATGTCCAGCAGCCGCAACCATGTGACGGGCTGCGACAAGCAGTTCAAGCACTGAAGCTTCAGGCCACGTCGTGCGGGCCCGGCGGTGCCTTGCCGCCCGTGACCATGGCGCGTGCCAGGTTTTCGCGGTGCGCCCAGCTGGTCCACAGCATGCCGCCCACGTGCAGCGCGACCAGCGCCAGCAGC
Source organism: Paenacidovorax caeni (assembly GCF_001298675.1). Taxonomy (GTDB): domain Bacteria; phylum Pseudomonadota; class Gammaproteobacteria; order Burkholderiales; family Burkholderiaceae_C; genus Paenacidovorax; species Paenacidovorax caeni. The sequence continues at coordinate 616 of NZ_CYIG01000065.1, read as the reverse complement.
GCCCAGCCCAGGTATTTGTGCAGGTAGGCGAGCCAGGCGTAGCCCCAGAACATGTCGGTGGTCTGTAGCCAGCCGGTGAAGCCCAGCAGAGACAGGTTGGCCAGCAGCGCCAGCACCATCCAGCCGCCCAGCGGGTTGTGACCGATGTAGCGCGGCGCTTGGCCGGCCAGCGCCGCGCGCGCGTAGGCCAGCGTGGCGCGCGGCGCGCGCACGAACTGCGCAAAGCGCGCGTAATGACTACCGCAAAAGCCCCAGGCCAGCCGCGCCGCCAGCAGCGCGATGACCGCGTAGCCCACGCGCTCGTGCAGCGGCCCGGTGTCGCTGCGGCTCCACCAGGCCACCGCCACGGCCGTGACCATGCCCCAGTGCAGCAGGCGCACGGGCGCGTCCCAGACAGGTACGCAGCGCATCAGCCCACCACAGCCCGCAGCGCATGAAATCGGCGCGGCCTGATGCCGCGCAGCGGCTTGTATCTTCCATCCAGACCGTCGCGGTAGAGTTTGACTGCCGTAAAGGTAGCCAGACCGGCCCGTGCAGTTTGGTAGCCGCTGGGGTGTTCGAGCCCGTCCCTGAGTACAGAACGCACGGCCACCGCGCAGGTCTTCATTGAGCCCGA
>NZ_CYIG01000064.1 GCF_001298675.1 Paenacidovorax caeni | reverse complement strand
GACCTGGTTCATCTCTTCAAGGAAGACCTCTTTGCGGGTTTTCTTGGGCAGGGGGTCAAGGCCAAGCGTGATCTGATCCATGTCCGTGATCGTCGGTCCTCATCAGGCTCTGCGCCAGTCGGAATGACCAGGGGTTTTGCAGACCTTCCCTAGAGGCTATTTTGATGCTAAATCTTTCCACGGCCGCCAGGCCACATGGCCCTCGGCCTGGTAGGCCCCCGGGGGCAGGCTGCTCGAGGCGTAGAAAACCTCGATCACGCGCAGGCCTGGTAGCTCCTCGGAGCGTATCCAGGGGCTGAACTCCAGCCGACCGTCGACCAGCACGCGCGGCTTGGAAGGCAGGCGCACGGCAATCACGCTGGCCAGTTCCTGCGGCCCGCTGATGACGTCAACCGGGCCATCGAGCAGGGCCTGCGCCTGCCGATCAATGCTGGCCGCCACGCGCTCGGACGGGAAGAAATCCGTATGGTCGGCCTTGTAGCCACGCACCCCCTTGGGTGAGGCCATCCACGCCTGGGCCATCACCAGGGCCTGTACCAGGGCGAAAACCAGCCATGCGGCACGCACCGTGCGCAATGCCGACCACGGTGCTCGCGCACCCACGCACTCCATGACCGCGGGAACCGTCCACAGCATGAAGGCCGTGCCCCAGTGCAGGTGCAGCTTGGAGCCGCCCAGCCACGCCATCAGCAGCATCAAAACCAGCGGCACAACGCCCCAAAGCAGCAGGAACTGACGTGCCAGCAGAACCGGCACGCCCGCCTCCGCCCCCGCCTGCACGGCAGCTGCAGGCTGGCGCCGCGCCCACCACCAGGCGCCGCCCAGCACCAGCCAGGCGGGCAGGCTGCGGTTGAGCAGCCAGTCGAGGGCGAACTGCAGCCCATGGAGCAGGCGCTGGGTGCCACGCAGGTCATGGCCGAGCGCGCTGGATTTGGCGTAGGCCAACGGCATCCACTCATGCGACACCAGCCAGTAGAGGTGCGGCGCGAACACCAGCGCCGCCACCAGGGCCGCGAGCAACGCACCGTTGCGGTGCACGGCCTGGCGCCAGCCTTGCAGACGCAGCCACCACAGCCCGACCACGGCGAGCGCCAGCACGAACTGGTATTTGGTGAGCATGCCCAGGCCGGCCACCAGGCCCAGCAGCGCCCAGGTGCCCAGGCTGGGCCGCACGGCAAGGCGCCAGGAAAGCCAAGCGGCCAACGCCACCCACAGCATCAGCAGGACGTTGTGGTTGTAGTAATAGATGCGGCCGCAGTACAGGGTGATGCCCATCGCCGCGAGCAGCCCGAGCGTGGCATAGCGTGCACCACGCAAGCCGCGCAGCAGGTGCCAGTAGAGCGCGAGTGACGCCAGCGTAGCCAGGGCACCGAGCAGGTAGGTGAGCTCCGGCGTAGCGTCGAACACAGTGGCCACAGCCCCCAGGATCCAGGTGGGCAGCGGCGGATGCTTGAAGTAGCCCCACTCCATGGAGCGCAGCCACACCAGTTGCTCGACGTTGTCCACCGGCGGCGACAACGTGGTGAGCGCGTACAGCAGCACCCAAACCAGGCCGTAGACGGCCATCAGCAGCGCGACGCCCCCGCCATCGAGCACCACACGCCGCCCAGCCCAGGCGCGCAGGCGGGCTGCGGCCTGGGAAACAGACGAGGAGACAACCAGGGAAGAAGACAAGCGGGGCATCCTGTGAGGGCAACGAAGAGCCCGGATTTTGCCCGTTTGTCAAAATTTATAAAGTTTTGTAAATACCGTCGCGCGATTTTTTTGTGATTTTTCCCATACCTCGGCATGGATACAGGAGCTTGCTATCTTAAAAATAGCAGCCAGCGCTTTCCCAGAAAGCGCTGGTGGCCAAAATCACTCCAAACCCAATTCCTGGATCTTGCGCGTGATGGTGTTGCGGCCAATGCCCAGGCGGTGCGCAGCCTCAATGCGCCGCCCCTGTGTGCTGGCCAGGGCTGCCTGGATGAGCCGCGACTCGAAGCGCCGCGACAGCTGGTCCCACACGTCGTTGGAGCCCGATGCCAGTTGCGAGAACACCTCGGCTGCCAGCCCCTCTTCCCACGACACGGCGGCAGTGGCATCGGTATGCGCCGCGGGCCGTGGGGCCAGGCTGGGCTCCGCACCAGGCAAGGCGAGTGCCTCCTCGGCCATGGCGGGGGCCGGCGCTGGCGCGGGCACCTGCCCGCGCACCTCGGGCGGCAAGTCTTTGGGCTCGATCACCTGGGCCGGCGCCATCACCGTGAGCCAGTGGCAAATGTTCTCCAACTGGCGCACGTTGCCTGGAAAGGCAAACGTGGCCAACTGGCTGAGCGCGGCGCTGGAGATGCGCTTGGGCTCGACCCCCAGCTGGCGTGCACTCTGCTGCAGAAAGTGCCGCGCCAGCATGGGCACATCCTCGCGGCGCTCGCGCAAGGCGGGCAGGCGCAGGCGGATGACGTTGAGGCGGTGAAACAGGTCTTCGCGGAACTGGCCCGCCTGCACGCGCTGTTCCAGGTCCTGGTGGGTGGCTGCAATCACGCGCACATGGGCCTTGACGGCCTGGTGGCCGCCCACGCGGTAGAACTGCCCATCACTGAGCACACGCAGCAGGCGCGTTTGCAGATCCAGCGGCATGTCGCCGATTTCGTCCAGAAACAGCGTTCCGCCCTCGGCCTGCTCGAAACGCCCGCGCCGCTGCGTCTGCGCGCCGGTAAACGCTCCACGTTCGTGTCCAAAGAGTTCGCTCTCCAGCAGGTCCTTGGGAATGGCCGCCGTGTTGATGGCCACGAAGGGGCCGCGTGCCACCGGCGAGTGGCGGTGCAACGCGCGCGCCACCAGCTCCTTGCCTGTGCCTGACTCGCCGGTGATGAGCACCGTGACCTGGCTCTGGCTCAACCGGCCAATGGCGCGGAAGACCTCCTGCATGGCGCTGGCCTGGCCCAACATCTCGGGCGCGGCACCAGGCCCCTCCTCATCCACCTGCTCACGCTCGCTTTCCTGCATGGCGCGCCGGATTAGTTCGATGGCCAGCGGCACGTCGAACGGCTTGGGCAGGTACTCAAAGGCGCCGCGCTGGAAGGCCGAGACGGCACTGTCCAGGTCGGAGTAAGCGGTCATGATGATGACCGGCAGACCCGGCTGCTGGGCATGCACCTTCTCCAGCAACTCCAGGCCTGAGCCGTTGGGCATGCGGATGTCGCTCACCAGCACCCTGGGGCCCTGGCGGCCCGGGTCGCCAGGCTCAAGGTCGGCCAGGGCATCGAGCACCTCGCGCGGGTTGGTAAAGCTGCGCGTGGGCAGGTTTTCGCGCGCTAGCGCTTTTTCCAGGACGAAGCGGATCGAAGGGTCGTCGTCCACTATCCAGATCGGCTTCATGTGCAGTGCCTTTACGGGTGTCAGTTCTTCATGGTGTGATGGACCGCCCGCAGCCCATGCTTCAGGGCAAAGGAATCAGGATGCGGAAATCGGTACGGCCGGGCTGGCTGTCGCACTCGATCAAACCGTGGTGCTGCTGCACGAAAGTTTGCGCCAGTGTCAGCCCCAGGCCTGAGCCACCGTCGCGCCCCGATACCAGGGGATAAAAGATCCGGTCCGCGATGGCAGCGGGCACGCCTGGCCCGTTGTCGATCACATGCAATTCCAATGCCAGCCTGTAGCGCTGGCGGCCCAAAGTCACCTGCCGTGCCACGCGCGTGCGCAGCACGATCTCGGCATCTCCCGCCGCGATGCGCCCCGACAGCGCCTGGGCGGCGTTCTGCACGATGTTGAGCAACGCCTGAATGAGCTGCTCGCGGTCGCCGCGGAATTCGGGGATCGAGGTGTCGTAGTCGCGCTGCACGCGCAAACCCTGCGGATACTCCAGCAACACCAGCGAGCGCACGCGCTCGCACACCTCGTGGATGTTCACGTCGCCCACGCGCTGCGCCTGGCGGTGCGGCGCCAGCAGACGGTCCACCAGGCTTTGCAGCCGGTCGGCTTCGTGCACGATCACCTGGGTATATTCGGCCAACTCGGGGCTGGCCAGCTCCATCTGCAGCAGCTGCGCTGCGCCGCGAATCCCCCCCAGCGGGTTCTTGATCTCGTGCGCCAGGTTGCGCACCAGTTCCTTCTGGGCATGGGCCTGCTCGCGCAGCCGCTCCTCGCGATCCTGGCGAACCTGCTGCTGCAAAGGCCACAGCTCGGCCAGGATCTCTCCGGAGGCTTCCAGCACCGACACTTGGACGTGAACCGGCATGGGCTCCTGCCCCAGACGGCGCAGGCTTGCCTCAAAGCGCATGGCGGCGAATTCGGCACCACGCGCCCCCGCCAGCGCGGACTGCAGCAGCGCGGGCTCAGCGAAAAGCTGGGAAAAGTCCGCACCGCCCAATGTGCGGCGGGACAGGCCCAGGGCATTTTCCAGGGCTGCATTGGCGAAGCGCACCGTGCCGCCCGTGCCATCGAGCACAGCGACCAGGGTGGAAAGCCAATCCAGCGCGGCAAACCGTGCGGCACTGGTCATGGGCGGGGCTCAGTTGGCCGCCTGCGGCAGACGGCTGATTTCGCGCTTGATGCCGGCAATGTCAGCCTCCGCCCTGCTGAGGGCAGCCTTCAGATCGGCGGTGCGCTCGGCGTATTGCTGCGGGTTGTTCTGCTCCTGCGCCGTGCGCTCGGGTGCGCCGTTGTTGTATTCCTTGGCCAGACTGGCTTGGCGCGCCTCGGCCTTGCGCAGTTCCGCCTCCAAGATGGCGCGGGCATCGGCGTCGCGGGCGCGCTGCTCATTGCCCCCCACGCGCGGTGCCGCGGCAGGAGAGCCGCCAGCGCTGGCGCTCCCTCCACCGCTGGCGGCAGCTCCGCCACCACTGGCCGGGCGGCCGGGCGACGAGCCCAGCACGGTGACGTTGCCACCTTCCACCAGCTTGCAGCCACGCTCCTTGGCCTGGGTGGCGTTGTTGGTGTATTCGTTGCCGCAGCGATAAATCCGGTCCTGCGACCACGCCGCCGCCGGCAGCAGCGCCGCAGCCAACAACAGGGAGAAGAGCGTCTTGTTCATTCAATTTCCTTAGGGCCAAGCCAGCCAAGGCGGAAAGTATCCCGCAATACCACCCGGGGGCCAATCAATCCCATCCGACAGTCCCGCTGGGGATTGGTTCCTGAATGAAAAAAGGCGGCTTGCGCCGCCTTTTTCCGCCTTCAGCGCACGCGCGCTTACAGGGAGAAGTACATGTCGAACTCGGCCGGATGCACGGACATGCGCATGCGCGTGACGTCCTGCATCTTCAGGTCGATGTAGGCATCGATCATGGCGTCGCTGAACACGCCGCCCTTGGTCAGGAACGCGCGGTCCTTGTCCAGCGCCTCGAGGGCCTGGTCCAGGCTGTGGCACACGGTGGGCACCAGCTTGTCTTCCTCAGGCGGCAGGTGATACAGGTCCTTAGTCGCGGCTTCGCCGGGGTGGATCTTGTTCTCCACACCATCGAGGCCGGCCATCAGCAGGGCCGCAAAACCCAGGTAGGGGTTCATCAGAGGATCGGGGAAGCGGGCTTCCACGCGACGGGCCTTGGGGTTGGACACGTAGGGAATGCGGATCGACGCGGAACGGTTTTTAGCCGAGTAAGCGAGCTTCACCGGCGCTTCGAAGTGCGGCACCAGGCGCTTGTAGCTGTTGGTGCCGGGGTTGGTGATCGCGTTGAGCGCGCGTGCATGCTTGATGATGCCGCCGATGTAGTACAGCGCGTAGTCCGACAGGCCAGCGTAGCCGTCGCCAGCAAACAGGTTCTTGCCGTCCTTCCACACCGACTGGTGCACGTGCATGCCAGAGCCGTTGTCGCCGTGGTAGGGCTTGGGCATGAAAGTCACGGTCTTGCCGTAGGTGTTGGCCACGTTGTGGATCACATACTTTTGCAGGACGGTCCAGTCAGCACGCTCCACCAGCGTGGAGAACTTGGTGCCGATCTCGTTCTGACCAGCGCCTGCCACCTCGTGGTGGAAGACTTCGACCGGAATGCCCAGGGATTCAAGCACCAGCGCCATCTCGGCGCGCATGTCCTGCGTGCTGTCGATGGGCGGCACGGGGAAGTAGCCGCCCTTGACGGTGGGACGGTGGCCGCGGTTGCCGCCTTCGAGCTTGGCGCCGGTGTTCCAGGGCGCTTCGTATTCCTCGATGTCGTAGAACGTGTTGTTCGGCGCCGTGCTCCAGCGCACTCCGTCGAAAATGAAGAACTCGGGCTCAGGGCCGAAGAAAGCCGTATCACCAAGGCCGGAGGCTTTCAGGTAGGCTTCGGCGCGCTTGGCGATGGAGCGCGGGTCACGGTCATAGGCCTTGCCGTCGCTGGGCTCAATCACGTCGCAGGTGAGGATCAGCGTGGTTTCCTCGAAGAACGGATCGATGTTGGCAGTGTTCGGGTCGGGGATCAGCTGCATGTCCGACGCCTCGATGCCCTTCCAACCGGCGATCGACGAACCGTCGAAGGCGTGGCCCGCGGTGAATTTTTCTTCGTCGAAGTGCGACACGGGCACCGTCGTATGGTGCTGCTTGCCCAAGGTGTCGGTGAAACGGAAGTCAACGAACTTGACCTCGTTTTCTTCCACCATCTTCATGACGTCTGCAACGGTCTTGGCCATCAGTGTTCTCCAGAAAAAACGGCTGTTGAAAGATACGAATATTGTTAGCAGTTTGTGTGCCAGGCACCGCCACTGTACGGCAGCACGCACCAGCCCGGTGAATCAGCGCTTGCGCACCAATTCAGGGCCAATGGATGCACCGAATTGGTGCAATCCTCGCAAAAGCTCCGCCCAGGCGGAGGGCACCAGCGACTCAGCCCCCTTCACCCCAAGCTCAATGTGCGCACCATGCTCGGGATGATCGACGCTGGGCAGACTGAATACCTTGATCCCCGGATGCTCTGCCTCGATGGACTCCATCAGCGGGGTGAGCGCGGCCTCCATGGCACGGTATACGATGACCGAGCGCTCCACCTGTGGGGCTCCGCCGAAGGCATCGGCGCAGTATGTCTCCAGCACCCACTCGATCATGGGCCATGCCATCACAGGAAACCCGGGAACGAAATGCACGCTGCCCCCGCCCCGGCCCTGGCTAGAAAAGCCCGGAATCTTGTTGTAGGGATTGGGAATCAGGCGCGCGCCGACGGGAAACTCGCCCATGCGCAGACGGTGCAGGTTGTCCGGCCGCTCGGGCTCGTAGGGAAGGCCCTGCTCACGCGCGACGTCCTGGATACGCTCGCGAATCAGCACCTTCGCTTCAGGATGCAGAACGAGCTCCACGCCAAGCGCCTGGGCGGCGCAGTGACGCGTATGGTCGTCCGGCGTTGCGCCGATGCCGCCGCAGGAGAAAACCACATCACCAGACGCAAAGGCACGCGCCAGCGCGGCGGTGATGCGCTGAGGATCGTCCCCCACGTACTCCGCGTAGGACAGGGCCAGCCCACGCTGGCCAAGCAATTCGATGACCTTGGCCATGTGCTTGTCGGCACGCTTGCCGGAAAGTATCTCGTCGCCAATGATGAGGAGGCCGAAAGTGCTTGGCATGGTTTCAAGAAGCAGAAATGCCCGGCGCCGGGGAAGGCAACGCAGGCGCGGGGGTTACGTCAATCACGTCAGCAGGTGGCTGAGGGGAGGCCGGGGGTTCGACGCTATTCTCCCGGCGCAACTGCTGCAACGCCGCCAGGCAGAAGTGCGCGAACCACAGCGATGAGAAAGCAAACACCAGCGTATAAATCCAAATCGCGACCGGAATCAGTACCACGAAGGCTGCGGCGAACACCACCCCCGAAGCCCAGACGATGCCTGGCGCAGCCCCAAGGTATCCGCTGAGCACGCCCATCACCAAAAGGCTCCAGCGGTACCGCGTGAGCAGCGTGCGGCGCTCCTCCTTGCTGGCATGCTCTGCCAGCGCATCAAAGAACATCACGCGGAACGTGAGCCAGCCCCAGATCAACGGCGGCAACAGCAGCACCAGAGGCGGAATCAGCCACAGCGGCATGGACACCAGCAACGCCAGAACCGCCAGTAGCGTGGACCCCAGCATCCAGCCCAGGCCCAGCAGCAGTGAACCGCCTTTCTTGCGCTCCAGCGCGGGAAAGCGCCGTACGGCGACCAGACTCACCAATGCAGGCGTCATGAACAGCCCGACCGCGAGCAAGGCGACTACGACCACGGCGGGAGTTACGGCAACGATAACCAGCAGAGGCGCCAGAAAAGCAGGCACCTCGGTCATGCCCCAGTTCTGCAGCCACTGCCAGACAGTGCCCAGCCAGTTGCTGGATTCGAGTGCCACGCGCACAAACTGCACGGCGGCATCCCAGTAGAAGTAATGCAGGCCCGCAGCCAGCGCGGCCATGATGAGCAACGGCAGGAAGGACAGCGCGATCACGCGCGGGTGCACGCAATAGGCCACGGCGCGCCAGAAGGAGTCGAAGAGCAGTCCCATGGCACGCAAGCATAGCGTGTTCAAGCAGTTTCAGACCGCACCCCGTCGGATGCCGCCGGCTAGGCGCGCCCCGCCAGACGCAGCAAACCACGCCACTGCTGCGCCCAGAAGCCGCGTCCATAGTCACGCACGCGGCCCCGTGCATCGGGCTCAACCTGGTCGCGCGTTCCTGTCGGGTCGTAGCGCAGCTCGAAATTGGCGGTACCGAACAGCATGTCCCACCAAGGCAAGAGCACGCCAAAGTTATGCCCGCCAAGGGTCTGTCGTCCGAGTGACTCATGGCCAATGCCGATGGCGTGGTGCAGCCGGTGGAAACGCGGGCTGACCCACAGCCGTTCGCCCACGCGCCCGAACCACATCCGCAGGTTGGCATGCTGGAAGTTCTCGCTCAACTGGGTCAGGGCCACGATGGCGACGAACTGCCCCGGCGCCACGCCAATCAATTGGGCCACGATAACGATAAGGGAATCGCTGAGAAGGTCGTCAAGCAGGTGGTTGCGGTTGTCGGTCCACATCGTCATCTGCCGCTGCGAGTGGTGCAAAGCATGCAGCTGCCACCACCACTCGAAATGGTGCTGGCCGCGATGGATCCAGTAGTGCACGAAGTCAAATACCACAAGGTACAGCAGCAGGCTGACCCAGGGAATATCGGTCACGCCGGGCCAGAGTACATCCAGGTGGAACGTGGTCATGCCCTGCACACGCAGCAGGCCGAACAAGCCATCCCACAGGGGGGTGAAAGCGAAGAAGAGCGCCACCCGAAACAACCCCAAGCGATGAATCAGGGTGTAGAGAATATCCGTGCGGATCGCCTGGCGATCGGTCACCGGCTCGACCGGACGCCAGCGCTGCAAGGGCGCGATGACCACGACCATCACCGCCAGTTGCAGCAGTCCCACCAGCAGCCAGCCGGTAGCTGCGTACCCATCCTCCAGAAGGTTGCCCCACCCCAGGCCGAACAGCACAGGCTGAACCACGCTCTCGAACAAGCGCTGCTGGGCATCATCAAACAAGCTGCTCAACCATTCCATGGCACAGAAAAATTTTTAAGAATGCTCGGCCAGCCAAGCTTGGTAGTCGGGATGCTCGCGCAGCGTGCGAAAGCAGAAGCCACGCTGCTTCAGGCCAACAATCAAGGGCTCCAGCACCGCAGGTGCCCAAGCATCCTTGCGCGACCAGATCCCCAGATGGGCCAGCAGAATATCGCCGCTGCGGATACGCTGCAGCGCTTGCGCCAGCAGATGGGCATTGCTGTAGCGTTCACTGGGCAGCTCGTCGCCAAGAAAACCGGCCGGGCTCCAGCCCACATGGGCATAGCCACACGCCTTGGCCACACGCAGCAATCGGGGTGAGGTTTTGCCGCCGGGGGCACGAAACAAGGGCAATGGCTTTTGCCCCGTAATTTCCTGCAAGCGGCGACTGGCGCTGGCAATTTCGGCGCAATAGCCTGCCGCATCGATCTCCAACTCTTGCCCGCTGCGCGGCCCGGCCGAGGGGCGCACCCGGAACCGGGGCTCCGCATCTGGCCCGGCGTCGGCACGCCAGTAGGTGTGGCTCCAGGTGTGCGATGCGAACGCATGGCCTTCGGCGGCCCGTGCGCGCCACCAGGGCGCCCAGTGGTCGCCCAAGCTGCCATCGCCCTGCCGCGTCGCCTCATTCGCCGCAAAAAAGGTTACACGCACCTGCTGGCGCTGCAGCACCTCGGCGACCATCGGGGCAATCTCCATATGGCCCGTATCCCAGGTGAGATACAGCGGCTTCTCACAGTCATTTTGGCCTGCAGCGCTTACCTGGAAAGCGCTAGCAGCTATCAAAATGAAAGCAAACGATTGCCGGGAAACCATAAGCGACATCAGCGCGGTGCGTGCTGCAGCGTCCACACGCCGTGCGGCGATTTGCCTACGGGAATTTGCCGAACGACCTTCTTCTCCAGTGTGTCGATGACGGTCAACCTGCGAGCCCAGCGCGAGCTGACATAAATCCAGCGCCCATCGGCCGACACATCCATGCAGTCCGGCCCACCCGGGGCCGGGTAGTTGGCCACCACCTCCTGGGCCTGCATATCGATCTTGCTGATGGTGTTGGCCACACGGTTGCTGACAAACAAATGGCGGCCATCGCCTGCGGCACGGAAGGCATGCGCGCCCTTGCCGGTCTTGATGCGCTTAATGCTGCGCGGTTCAGGGCCAGAGATGTCGAACACCTCCACGCTATCGCTCCCTGTCAAGCCGATGAAGAGCAATTTGTCATCAGATCGGCCATACACATCGGCAGGCATGGCTCCGGTGGGCGTACGCCATTTGATGCTTTGGCTCGCAATGTCGATGGCGACCAGTTCGTCACTGTCCTGCATCGTGGCGTAGACCGTCGTGCTACGGCTGTTCACCCATAAGTGGCTTGGTGTGCGGCCGGTAGGCACACGCTGCGCCAGGATGGGCTCCTTGCCATCCCAACGGTAGAAATCCACGTGGTTCAAACGATTCGCGGCAGTGATCAGCCACTTCATGTCGGGCGTGAAACGCAGATGGTACGGGTCAACGATGCCATGCACCGTGCGCTGCACTTGGGCGGTTCGGGGATCGACAAACATCAATGTGTCGGCCAGTGCATTGGCAACGATCAGCGACTTTTCGTCCGGCGTGAGGTAAAGGTGATGCGGCTCCTTGCCAGTAGAAAGACGCGTACTCTCCTGCCAAGTCACCGGATCGATGACGCTGATGCTGGCATCCAGCGAATTGAGCACGAATACCGGAGGAGCCGAAGCGGCGAATGTGGCCGTACTGCCGACCAACCAGAGCAAAAAGGCCGCCAGCGAGCCAAAAATGAAGTTCTTCACAAACAGAAGGGCTTTGTCGATAGCATGCCAGTGTAGCCGCGCACGGCTCACTAAAGAAAGCCCAACAGCGCTACGCCAGACCCAGTAACGCATGGTCTGCAGCGGACAGCCAGCGCCATTGGCCAGGGAGCAGATCCGGGGGCAAAGCAAGGCCACCAATGCGCCAGCGATGCAGGCCCTCCACACGATTCCCAACCGCAGCCACCATGCGCTTGACCTGGTGGTATTTGCCCTCGGTCAGCGTCAAATCCATGACATGGTCATCGACCCGCACACAATCTGCGGCCTTCACGGGGCGAGGATCGTCATCCAGCACAACGCCGGCCAACAATCGCTCAACCTGCTGCGCCGTCACCTCATGCTTGGCATGCACTCTGTAAATCTTGGGAACATGCTTTTTTGGCGAGCTCATGCGATGAATGAACTGGCCATCGTCACTCAAGAGCAACAAGCCGGTTGTATCCTGGTCCAATCGCCCGACAGCCTGAACGCCCTGCACCGCACTTTTACTCGGACGCTGTCGCAACGGGGAAGGCAGCAGTGTGTAGATGCTGGGATACGCAGAGGGCTTCTGAGAGCACTCGACGCCTGCAGGTTTGTGCAGCATCAGATAAGCCTTGGCTTGGTAAAGCCACTCCACACCCTGCACACGAAAGCGGAGCCCTTCAGGATTGAATTCCTGTGTTGCGTCAGTGCACGCAACGGGCGCGCCGACCTCTGCTGAGCTCAAAATCTCTACCCAGCCTTGCTGGGCCAACCCTGCACATACGCGCCGAGTTCCAAAGCCCTGGGAATAAAGAATATCCTGCAGTTGCATGGTTTCACAACCGAGAAGACGACAATAAACGAAAACCCCCGCAGCTTGTTAGCTGCGGGGGTTTCACAATATTAGCCTGACGATGACCTACTTTCACACGGGAATCCGCACTATCATCGGCGCGAAGTCGTTTCACTGTCCTGTTCGGGATGGGAAGGAGTGGTTCCAACTTGCTATGGTCATCAGGCTTAAA
>NZ_CYIG01000063.1 GCF_001298675.1 Paenacidovorax caeni | reverse complement strand
CGACATGGTGGACGACGAAGAACTGCTGGAACTCGTCGAAATGGAAGTGCGCGAGCTGCTGTCCAAGTACAGCTTCCCTGGCGACGACACCCCCATCATCCGTGGTTCGGCCAAGCTGGCCCTGGAAGGCGACAAGGGCCCCCTGGGCGAGCAAGCCATCGACAAGCTGGCCGAAGCCCTGGACACCTACATCCCCACGCCTGAGCGCGCTGTGGACGGTGCTTTCCTGATGCCCGTGGAAGACGTGTTCTCCATCTCGGGTCGCGGCACCGTGGTGACTGGCCGTGTCGAGCGCGGCGTGATCAAGGTCGGCGAAGAAATCGAAATCGTCGGTATCCGTGACACCCAGAAGACCACCTGCACCGGCGTGGAAATGTTCCGCAAGCTGCTGGACCAGGGTCAAGCTGGCGACAACGTCGGCCTGCTGCTGCGCGGCACCAAGCGTGAAGAAGTCGAGCGCGGCCAAGTGCTGTGCAAGCCCGGCTCCATCAAGCCCCACACCCACTTCACGGCTGAGGTGTATGTGCTGAGCAAGGACGAAGGCGGCCGTCACACCCCCTTCTTCAACAACTACCGTCCGCAGTTCTATTTCCGTACCACCGACGTGACCGGCTCCATCGAGCTGCCCGCCGACAAGGAAATGGTGATGCCTGGCGACAACGTGTCGATCACCGTCAAGCTGATCAACCCCATCGCCATGGAAGAAGGCCTGCGCTTCGCTATCCGCGAAGGCGGTCGCACCGTGGGTGCTGGCGTTGTGGCCAAGATCATTGAGTAATCCTCACCATCTGCAGATAAGGAATACCCAATGTCCAAGCAAAAGATCCGTATCCGTCTGAAGGCGTTCGATTACAAGCTGATCGACCAATCCGCCGCAGAAATCGTTGATACCGCCAAGCGCACTGGTGCCATCGTCAAGGGTCCGGTACCCCTGCCGACGCGCATGAAGCGCTTCGACATCCTGCGTTCGCCGCACGTCAACAAGTCGAGCCGCGACCAGTTCGAAATCCGCACGCACCAGCGTCTGATGGACATCGTGGACCCCACCGACAAGACCGTGGACGCCCTGATGAAGCTGGACCTGCCGGCTGGCGTGGACGTCGAGATCAAGCTGCAGTAAACTTGCTGTAGCTTCCCGGTGTAGCGCGGACTTGCTTGTCAAAGCAGTCCGCGTTATACTTTGCGGCTTCGCTCACCCCTTGTGGGTGGGCGAAGCTTTATCAACCGTCTTTCACGCACGCGGGCCTTTTGGTTTGCAGGTGCAAACGGCGCAGCCAATTGAAGTTGCGGCGGTGGAAGTTTTGGAGAAAACCAATGAGTCTGAGCACCTCCATGGGGCTGCTGGGCCGCAAGGTGGGCATGATGCGTCTGTTCACCGATGATGGGGACGCAGTGCCTGTCACGGTGGTGGATGTGTCGAACAACCGCGTCACCCAGGTCAAAACCCAAGAGAACGATGGCTACGTGTCCCTGCAGGTCACGTTCGGTTCGCGCCGCGTTTCGCGCGTGACCAAGCCCGAAGCCGGTCACCTCGCCAAGGCGGGCGTTGAAGCCGGTGAAATCATCCGCGAATTCCGCGTGACCCCCGAGATCGCTGGCAAGTACGCTGCTGGTACTGCCGTGCCGGTGACCGATGTGTTTGCTGTGGGCCAGAAGGTCGATGTGCAAGGCACTTCGATTGGTAAGGGCTACGCCGGTACCATCAAGCGCCACAACTTCGGTTCGCAGCGTGCTTCGCACGGTAACAGCCGCTCGCACAATGTTCCTGGCTCCATCGGTATGGCGCAGGATCCGGGCCGCGTGTTCCCTGGCAAGAAGATGACGGGTCATCTGGGTGATGTCACCGTCACGACGCAAAACCTCGACGTGGTTCGTATCGACGAAGCACGCCAACTGCTCTTGATCAAGGGCGCTGTTCCGGGCTCCAAGGGTGGCTTCGTGACGGTGCGTCCCGCCATCAAGGCCAAAGCTTCCAAAGGAGCGAACTAATGCAGCTCGAACTCCTGAATGAACAAGGTCAGGCCGCGTCCAAGATCGACGTGCCCGAGACCGTGTTCGATCGCCAATACAACGAAGACCTGATCCACCAGATCGTGGTTGCTTACCGTGCCAACGGCCGTCAGGGTACCCGTGCCCAGAAGGATCGTGAGCAGGTGCGTCACTCGACCAAGAAGCCCTTCAAGCAAAAGGGCACCGGCAACGCGCGTGCCGGTATGACCTCCTCGCCGCTGTGGCGTGGGGGCGGTCGCATCTTCCCGAACCTGCCTGAAGAAAACTTCACGCAGAAGATCAACAAGAAGATGTACCGCGCTGGTATGGCCTCCATTCTGTCCCAGCTGGCCCGCGAAGGCCGCCTGGCCGTGGTGGATTCCATCAAGGTCGATACCCCCAAGACCAAGGTGCTGGCTGACAAGTTCAAGGCCATGAACCTGGAGTCGGTGATGGTGATCGCCGATGAGGTCGATGAAAACCTGTACCTCGCTTCGCGCAATCTGAAGAACGTGTTCGTTGTCGAGCCGCGTTATGCAGACCCCGTGTCGCTGGTGCATTTCAAGAAAGTGCTCGTCACCAAGGGCGCTATCGACAAACTCAAGGAGATGTTCGCATGAGCACGCTCAAGTTTGACGAAGGCCGTCTGATGCAAGTGTTGGTCGCTCCCATCGTGTCCGAAAAGGCCACCATGGTTGCCGAAAAGTCCAACGCCGTGACGTTCAAGGTGCTGCAGAACGCAACCAAGCCCGAAATCAAGGCCGCCGTGGAACTGTTGTTCAAGGTGGAAGTGAAGGGTGTTTCTGTGGTGAACACCAAAGGCAAGACCAAGCGCTTTGGCAAGACCATCGGCCGCCGCGACAACGTGCGCAAGGCCTATGTGACGCTGAAGGAAGGTCAAGAGCTGAACCTGTCCGGGGAGGCTGCGTAAACCATGGCCGTTATCAAGATCAAACCGACTTCCCCGGGCCAACGTGGCGCGGTGAAGGTTTCGCGTGACCACCTGCACAAGGGTGCACCGTTCGCTGGTCTGCTGGAGCCCCAGTTCCAGAAGGCCGGCCGTAACAACAACGGTCACATCACCACCCGCCATAAGGGCGGTGGCCACAAGCACCACTATCGCGTGGTTGACTTCCGTCGCAACAAGGATGCCATCACCGCCAAGGTCGAGCGCATCGAGTACGACCCGAACCGTACGGCCCACATCGCTCTGGTGTGCTATGCCGACGGCGAGCGTCGTTACATCATTGCGCCGCGCAACCTGGAAGTGGGTGCAACTATCGTGAGCGGTTCCGAGGCGCCTATCCGCGTCGGTAACACGCTGCCGATTCGCAACATTCCCGTGGGTTCGACCATCCACTGCATCGAGCTCAAGCCCGGTGCTGGTGCACAGATCGCCCGCTCGGCGGGTACCTCTGCCACCCTGCTGGCCCGCGAAGGCATCTACGCCCAGGTGCGTATGCGTTCGGGCGAAGTGCGCAAGATTCACATCGAGTGCCGCGCCACCATTGGTGAGGTCGCCAACGAAGAGCACAGCCTGCGCCAGCTCGGCAAGGCCGGTGTGAAGCGCTGGATGGGTATCCGCCCGACGGTGCGTGGTGTGGCCATGAACCCGATCGACCACCCGCACGGTGGTGGTGAGGGCCGTACTGGCGAAGGCCGTCACGCAGTTGACCCATGGGGCAACTTGACGAAGGGCTACCGCACCCGCAACAACAAGCGCACGCAGACCATGATCGTGTCGCGTCGCAAGAAGTAAGAGGTAGCAAATGACTCGTTCCGTCAAAAAGGGTCCGTTTGTTGACCATCACTTGCTGGCCAAGGTCGAAAAGGCCATTGCCACCAAGGACAAGAAGCCCGTCAAGACCTGGTCGCGTCGCTCCATGGTTCTGCCCGATTTCATCGGTCTGACCATTGCCGTGCACAACGGCAAGCAGCACGTGCCGGTCTACGTCACCGACCAGATGGTGGGCCACAAGCTGGGCGAATTCGCCCTGACGCGCACCTTCAAGGGTCACCCCGCCGACAAGAAGGCCAAGAAGTAAGGAATGACCATGTCTGAAACACGTGCAGTCCTGCGTGGCGTCCGTTTGTCGGTTGACAAGGGTCGCCTGGTCGCGGATTTGATCCGCGGCAAAAAAGTGGACCAAGCCCTCAACATCCTGACGTTCACGCAGAAAAAAGCTGCGGGCATCGTCAAGAAGGTGCTGGAGTCCGCCATCGCCAACGCCGAGCACAACGACGGCGCCGACATCGACGAACTGAAGGTAAAGACCATCTACGTCGAGCAAGGTGCAACGCTCAAGCGCTTCACCGCGCGCGCCAAGGGCCGCGGCAACCGCATCAGCAAGCCTACCTGCCACATCTACGTGACCGTGGGTAACTGAGGCCAAAGGAAGAATATGGGACAGAAAATCCATCCTACCGGCTTCCGCCTTGCTGTGAGCCGCAACTGGGCCAGCCGCTGGTACGCGAGCAACCGTGACTTCGCCGGCATGCTGGCCGAAGACATCAAGGTGCGCGAGTTCCTGAAGGCCAAGCTGAAGAACGCCGCCGTGTCGCGCATCCTGATTGAGCGTCCTGCCAAGAACGCCCGTATCACGATCTTCTCGGCACGTCCTGGCGTTGTCATTGGCAAGAAGGGCGAGGACATCGAGAACCTGAAGAAGGAACTCGCGACCCGCCTGGGCGTGCCCGTCGCAGTGAACATCGAGGAAGTGCGCAAGCCCGAAATCGATGCCAAGCTGATCGCCGACAGCATCACCCAGCAGCTCGAAAAGCGCATCATGTTCCGCCGCGCCATGAAGCGCGCGATGCAGAACGCCATGCGTCTGGGTGCCCAGGGCATCAAGATCATGTCGTCGGGCCGTCTGAACGGCATCGAAATCGCACGTACCGAGTGGTACCGCGAAGGCCGTGTGCCGCTGCACACCCTGCGCGCTGACATCGACTACGGCACCTCCGAAGCCAAGACCACCTACGGTGTGATCGGCGTGAAGGTGTGGGTCTACAAGGGCGATACGCTGGGCCGCAACGACCTGCCGGCTGCTGAGACGCCGCGCCCTGAAGAAGAGCGCCGTCCCCGTGGTCCGCGCCGTGATGGCCGTGGCGATGGCCGCCGTGATGGCGCCGGCCGTGGTGGCCGCCGTCCGGCTGGCACCAATGCTGCACCTGCTGACGGTAGCGACAAGCCCGCTGGCGCTGGCGCAGACTCCGTTAAGCGCGTTCGTAATGACGCGCCCGCTACAGCAGCGGACGGTAAAGGAGAATAAACATGCTGCAACCTGCACGCCGTAAGTTCCGTAAGGAACAAAAGGGTCGCAACACCGGTATCGCCACCCGTGGCAATGCTGTGTCGTTTGGCGACTTTGGCCTGAAGTCCACGGACCGTGGCCGTCTGACGGCCCGCCAGATCGAAGCGGCTCGCCGCGCCATTTCGCGCCACGTCAAGCGCGGTGGTCGTATCTGGATCCGTGTCTTCCCCGATAAGCCGATCTCGACCAAGCCTGCCGAAGTCCGTATGGGCAACGGTAAGGGCAACCCCGAGTACTACGTGGCTGAGATCCAGCCCGGCAAGATGCTCTATGAGATCGTTGGTGTGCCTGAAGAGCTGGCGCGCGAGGCATTCCGCCTGGCCGCTGCCAAGCTGCCCCTGCGCACGACCTTCGTGTCCCGTCAAATTGGCGCTTAAGGAGAATCAACATGACGAAAGCTGCTGAACTCCGCCAAAAAGACGTGGCCGCTCTGGAAGCTGAAGTGAAGGCCCTGCAAAAGGCCCACTTCGGTCTGCGTATGCAGAAGGCCACGCAACAGCTGGGCAACACCGCCACGCTGCGCGCTACGCGCCGTGACATTGCCCGTGCCAAGACCATTCTTGCTGAAAAGCAAGCCGCCAAGTGATTAAGGAAGCGAACATGACGGAAGCTAAACCATCCCTCAAGCGCACCTTGATTGGCAAGGTGGTCAGCGATAAGCGTGCCAAGACGGTGACCGTGCTCGTTGAGCGCCGCGTCAAGCACGAGCTGTACGGCAAGATCGTTGCCAAGTCGAGCAAGTACCACGCGCACGACGAAAACAACGAGTACCACATGGGTGACGTGATCGAGATCACGGAAAGCCGCCCGCTGTCCAAGACCAAGAACTGGGTGGCTACCCGCTTGGTGCAAAAGGCCGCACTGGTCTAAGCCCTCTCGGCACCTGGGCAGCAATGCCCCGCGAAACGACCCACAATGTGGGTCGTTTTTTTTCATCCCTAGGAGTCACACATGATCAAGGTCGGAGAGGCACTGCCCGCAGCCACGCTGATGGAGTTTGTCGAGGTCGAAGGCAACGGCTGCAGCCTGGGCCCGAACCCCGTGGACGTGCAGAAGGCCACGGCAGGCAAGACCATTGCCCTGTTCGCCGTGCCAGGCGCGTTTACCCCCACCTGCTCGGCCCAGCATGTGCCGGGTTACGTGGCGCAGGCTGAGGCGTTCAAGGCCGCTGGCGTGGACGAAATCTGGTGCCTGGCCGTCAACGACGCCTTTGTCATGGGCGCCTGGGCGCGTGACCAGAAGACGGCCGGCAAGGTGCGCATGCTGGCCGATGGCGACGCCGCGTTTGCCAAGGCCACGGGCTTGACGCTGGACCTGCACGGCAAGGGCCTGGGCCTGCGCAGCAACCGCTACTCCATGCTGGTCAAGGACGGCAAGGTGGTCACGCTGAACGTTGAGGCACCCGGCAAGTTCGAGGTCAGCGACGCCGCCACGCTGCTTGCCCAAGCCAAGGGCTGAAACTCCTAAAAAAGGAGCTGCTGGCGCTTGCCCCATAAGGGCTGGCGCCTTTTTTTATTAAAAAATATCGGCCTTAAGGTAGTGTGCGCCCGCCACAGGGTTGTGGTAGTAGGGCGGTATTTCCCCAAAGCCCAGCTCGGTGTACAGCGCCCGAGCCGCCTCCATGTCGTCGAGCGTATCGAGCAGCACGCAGGCGTAGCCCGTCTGGCGCGCCACGTCCAGAATGGCTTCCGCCAGTTGCCGCCCCAGGCCGAAGCCCCGAAACGCCTTGCGCACGTACAGGCGCTTCATTTCGGCCGCATTGGGATAGTCGCTGGTATCGAGCGGACGCAGTGCGCAGCAGCCGGCGATGCTGCCATCGACGGTGGCCAACAGCAGCTGGCCGCGTGGCGCGGCGTAGTCCCCGGGCAGGCTGGCCAACTCGGCCTCGAAATCCTGGAAACCCAGGTCCACGCCCAGGCTCTCGGCGTATTCACGGAAGATTTCGCGGACAGCGTCTATCTCGGCGGGCTGCGTCGGTACGAACAAAGTGACGGCGGCGTGTTCCACGGGCGGAATGCGGGAGCGAAAAGGGCAGTGTAGCGGCTGCGTGAGCCCCGGTCAGAAGGCGCCGAGCTGCGCCACCCACCATGCCGCACCGCTGGCCAGGGCCAGCACGGCAGCCGCCGCCAAGCGCGTGCGCGCGTCGTCGCGCGACGCAGGCACCGCCGTGGGCAACTCCTTGTCGCCCCGCAGCATGGGGCCGACCATGGCTTGCCGCTTGGCCACGGTGTAGAAGACGATGGCGGCGATGTGCAGCAGCACCAGCGCGATCAGCAGCCCCTGGCCCCAGCCGGTGTGGTAGGCCGTGGCCTGGCCCACGGTGTCGCCCGACACGAAGCGCGTGAGCGGGCCGGAGAAGGCAATTTCATCGTCGCTGAGCAGGCCGCTGCCCACCTGCAGCGCCAGTATGCCGAGCAGGCCGAACACCGAGAGCGCGCCCAGCGGGTTGTGGCCCACGCCGTCGCGCGCGTCGCCCTGGCCGCGCAGGTAGCGCAGCACGCGGGCGGGGGAATACAGAAAGGCCGAGAAGCGCGACCAGCGCCCGCCGATGAAGCCCCAGCACAGGCGGAACAACAGCAGCGCCAGCACCGCATAGCCCAGGCGCAGGTGCCAGACCATGGCGTTGCCGCCCATCTTGGCGCTGATGAACAGGCCGATCACGCAGGCGGCCAGGCTCCAGTGGAAAAGGCGGGTGGGCAGGTCCCAGATGCGGACGGAATGGGCCATAACGGTGCTTTCAGAAAAAGGCGGCGCGGTCGCGCAAGGGAACTCCGCGCCACGGCGATACTCCCTATCGCCTAAAAGGTTTTTTGACCTCCACCAGAAAGGAAGTTCCCGATGAAGACGATTGCAGCACTTGCCCTGGCCGCCGTGGCCGCCACGCTGTCGGCACCCGCCGCCGCCCAGTTCGCCAAGGCGGAGGAGGCCATCAAGTACCGCCAGGGCGCGCTGTTCGTGATCGGCCAGCACTTTGGCCGCCTTGGCGCCATGGCGCAGGGCAAGATCCCCTTCGATGCCAAGGCCGCGCAGGACAATGCCGAGGTGGTGCTGAACATGTCCAAGCTGCCCTGGGCGGGCTTCGGCGCCGGCACCGAGGGCGGCAAGGCCAAGCCCGCCATCTGGAAGGAGCAGGCCAAGTACAAGGAGCACGCCGACAAGTTTGAGGCCGAGGCCGTGAAGCTGGCCGCCGCCGCCAAGACCGGCAACCTGGACAACCTCAAGGCGGCCTTTGGCGACGCCGCTGGCACCTGCAAGGCCTGCCACGACGCGTACCGCAACAAGTGATAAATGCTACTGAATAGATAGCTGCTGGCGCTTGTCCAGAAAGCGTTGAGGGCCTGTTTCATGCGTGAAGCAGGCCCTTTCGCTTGGCCCTCACGTCTCGGCCAGCAGTTTCTCGATGAGCCGGTGCAGCTCGGCAAAGTCGGGGGCGCCCACGTAGCTCTTCACGATCTCACCGCGCTTGTTGACGATATAGGTGGTGGGGGTGATCTTGATGTCGCCCCAGGCGCGCGCCACGGCCCCCGTGTTGTCGATGGCGACCTTAAACGGCAGCTTGCGCGACTCGGCGAAGTTCACCACGTAGCTGGGCGGGTCGTAGCTCATGGCTACGGCCAGGGTCTCGAAGCCCTGGGCGCGGTACTTGTCGTAGGTGCGCACGATGTCGGGCATCTCGGCCACGCAGGTGGTGCAGCTCGTGGCCCAGAAATTCACCAGGGTCACCTTGCCGCGCAGGTCGGCGGTGGTCTGCTGCGAGCCGTCGAGCAGCACGAAGGTCGAGGAGGGCGCCGCCTGCTGGCCCGCGCCCAGGTAGACGTAGGCGCCAATGCCTGCGAAGGCGGCGAGTGCCACGCCGGTAATCCAATGTTTGATGGCCATGACTGCTGTTCTCAACGTGTTTGCCGTGGGGGAATCCGTGGGATTGCGCTGCGTCGGCGAAGTTCGCATTGTCCCCGAACCCGCATAATTGCCGTGCAAACACCCATCCCATGAGCACGCGCATTCTTCTCATCACCCATGCCCCCCTGGCCGAGGCGCTGCGCGCCTGCGCGCTGCATGTATTTCCCGACTGCGCTGGCGATCTGCTG
The DNA here is from genome assembly GCF_001298675.1 of Paenacidovorax caeni. Classification (GTDB taxonomy): domain Bacteria; phylum Pseudomonadota; class Gammaproteobacteria; order Burkholderiales; family Burkholderiaceae_C; genus Paenacidovorax; species Paenacidovorax caeni. Next base: position 5,093 of record NZ_CYIG01000063.1, on the reverse strand, counting down.
GTGCTGGACGTCCCCCCGCAGGAGCCCCCCGAGGACACCCTGGCGCATGCACGCGCGCTGCTGGCGCAGGGCGGTGGCGCCCAGGCGCCCACGCTGGTGCTGTCCGACATGCTCGGCGCCACGCCCTGCAACGTGGCCCAGCGGCTGGTGGAGGGCATGCCGGCGCAGCGCCTGGTCTGCGGTGTGAACCTGCCCATGCTGCTGCGTGCGCTGTGCTACCGCCACGAAGACGTGGACAGCCTGGTCTCACGCGCCGTCGATGGTGGCAAAGCCGGCGTCATGCAGGTGGCCGCCTGCGTGGCGCCCCAGCCGATTCCCTGCAAATCCCATGATTAAAGAAACCACGACCATCATCAATAAGCTCGGGCTGCACGCCCGCGCGTCCGCCAAGCTGACCAAGATGGCGGGCAGCTTTCCCTGCGAGGTGTTCATGAGCCGGGGCGAGCGCCGCATCAACGCCAAGAGCATCATGGGCGTGATGATGCTGGCCGCGGGCCTGGGCAGCGTGGTGGACATCGAGACCGACGGCCCGCAGGAGCGCGAGGCCATGGACGCGCTGCTGGCGCTGATCGCCGACAAGTTCGGCGAAGGCCAGTGACCCCGGAGCAGCGCGCATGACCTTCGCCATCCATGGACTGGCCGTTGCCCGGGGCATTGCCATCGGGCGTGCGGTGCTGCTGGCGGCCAGCCACTTGGATGTGGCGCACTACTTCATCCAGCCTGAGCAGGTGCCCGCCGAGATCGAGCGCGTGCGCAACGGACGCAACGCGGTGGTGCAGGAACTGCAGCGCCTGCAGGTGGAGATGCCGCCCGACGCGCCAGCGGAGCTGACGGCCTTGCTCGACGTGCACCTGATGCTGCTGCAGGACGAGACCCTGGTCGCAGGCATCAAGCACTGGATCAGTGAGCGCCTGTACAACGCCGAGTGGGCGCTGGTGACGCAGCTCGAAGTCATCTCGCGCCAGTTCGACGAGATGGAGGACGACTACCTGCGCGAGCGCAAGGCGGACCTGGAGCAGGTGGTCGAGCGCATCCTGCGCTACATGAAGGGCGTGGCCAGCCCCGTGGCCGCACCCCCGCCGCCCGCGCCCACGGCGGCGGGCCAGCAGGAGCTGCTGCCGGGCGATGGCACCGATGTGCCGCTGGTCCTCGTGGCCAACGACCTTGCGCCGGCCGACCTGCTGCAGTTCAAGCAGAGCGTGTTCGCCGGCTTCGTCACCGACGTGGGCGGCAAGACCAGCCATACCGCCATCGTCGCGCGCAGCATGGACATCCCGGCCGTGGTCGGTGCACGCGCCGCCAGCCAGCTCGTGCGCCAGGACGACTGGGTCATCATCGACGGCGACGCGGGCGTGCTCATCGTCGATCCCTCGCCCATCATCCTGGCCGAGTACGGCTTTCGCCAGCGCCAGATCGAGCTGGAGCGCGAGCGCCTGATCCGCCTGCGCCACACGCCCGCCGTGACCATTGACGGCCACAAGGTCGAGCTGCTGGCCAACATCGAGCAGCCGGCGGACGCCGCGGCTGCCGTGCGCGCCGGGGCTGTGGGCGTGGGCCTGTTCCGCACCGAATTCCTGTTCATGGGCAAGGGCAGCCACCTGCCCGGCGAGGAAGAGCAGTACCAGGCGTACCGCCAGGTCATCGAGGGGATGCAGGGCCTGCCGGTGACTATCCGCACCATTGATGTGGGCGCCGACAAGCCGCTGGAGAAGGGCCACAAGGACGACCACCTGAACCCCGCGCTGGGCCTGCGCGCTATCCGCTGGAGCCTGGCCGACCCGGTGATGTTCCGCACCCAGCTGCGCGCCGTGCTGCGCGCAGCCGCACATGGCCGGGTCAACCTGCTGTTTCCAATGATCGCGCACGTCAGCGAGATCCACCAGGCGCTGGCACAGGTCGATCTGGCCCGCGCCGAGCTGGATGCGCGCGGCGTGGCCTACGGCCCGGTGCGCCTGGGCGCGATGATCGAGGTGCCCGCCGCTGCGCTGCTGGCGCGGCGCTTCCTGCACTATTTCGACTACCTGTCGATCGGCACCAACGACCTGATCCAGTACGCACTGGCCATCGACCGCGCCGACGAGTCGGTGGCGCATCTGTACGACCCGCTGCACCCCGCCGTGCTGCGCCTGGTGGCCGACGTCATTGCCGCCGGTGCCGAGCTGGGCAAGAGCGTCAGCGTGTGCGGCGAGGTGGCGGGCGACGTGGCCATGACGCGGTTGCTGCTCGGCCTGGGGCTGCGCAGCTTCTCCATGCACCCGGCGCAGATTCTGGCCGTGAAGCAGGAGCTGCTGCGCGCCGACACGCGCAAGCTTGTGCCCTGGGCGCAGCAGGTGCTCGAATCGGACGACCCGGCCCAGGCCATGGAAGTCCTGGCAATGGCCCAGGAAAAAAGCGCCAGCAGCTACTGATTCAATAGCTGCTAGCGCTTTCTAGGTAAGGGCTGGAGGCTTATTTCTCTACAAATGCCCGTTCGATCACGAAGTCGCCCGGCGTGCTGGTGTTGCCTTCTTCGAAGTTGCGCTTTTCCAGCATCACCTTCAGGTCGGCCAACATCGCGGGGCTGCCGCAGAGCATCACGCGGTCGGTCAGTGGGTCCAGCGGCGGCAGGCCGATGTTGGCTGGGAAGGCGCCGCTGGTGATCAGGTCGGTGATGCGGCCCTGGTTGCGGAAGGGCTCGCGCGTCACCGTGGGGTAGTAAATCAGCTTGTCGCGCACGATGTCGCCCAGCAGCTCGTGGTTGGGCAGTTCCTTCTCGAACAGCTCGTGGTAGGCCAGCTCGGCCACTTGGCGCACGCCATGCACCACCACCACTTTCTCGAAGCGCTCGTAGGTGTCGGGGTCGCGCACGATCGACAGCCAGGGGGCCAGGCCCGTGCCGGTGCCGATCAGGTACAGGTTCTTGCCGGGCAGCAGGTAGTCGATGAGCAGCGTCCCCGTGGGCTTTTTGCCGACGATGATGGTGTCGCCCACCTGGATGTTCTGCAGGCGCGAGGTCAGCGGGCCGTCCGGAACCTTGATCGACAGAAACTCCAGATGCTCTTCCCAGTTCGGGCTGGCGATGGAGTAGGCGCGCAGCAGCGGCTTGCCGTCCACTTTCAGGCCGATCATGGTGAAGTGGCCATTGGAAAAACGCAGGGCCGGGTCGCGCGTGGTGGTGAAGGAGAACAGGCGGTCGGTCCAGTGGTGTACGGAGAGAACTCGCTCTTCGAGGAATGCGCTCATGAAAAGATCGACAGGATGGGTTGATGAAGATGGCGGCGGAGTTTCATCGATTTTTTATTCGCCATGGGCATAAGCCAAAAAGGCCCCACCCGGGGTCCGCAGGGGTTTTGCGGGAAAACCCGTCCATTGTCGGACAAACCCGCGGTGCGGGTACAGTGCTGTGCCCCTGAACTGATATCGGACAAGGAATGCCCATGACTTCGCCCCTTTCCACCGTCGTCGCCGCGCTCGCCCTGTGCTGGAGCGCCGCCCACGCGCAGGGAACGATCAAGATCGGTGAAATCAACAGCTACAAGGCCCAGCCCGCTTTTCTGGAGCCCTACAAGAAGGGCATGGAACTGGCCGTGGCGCAGGTCAACGCGGCCGGCGGTATTGCGGGCAAGCAGCTGCAGCTGGTCACGCGCGACGATAACGCCAGCCCCGGCGACGCCGTGCGCGCTGCCGAGGAACTGCTCACGCGCGAGAAGGCCGATGTGCTCATGGGCAGCTTTCTCTCGCACGTTGGCCTGGCGCTGACCGACTTCGCGCAGCAAAAGAAGCGCTTCTTCCTCGCCGCCGAGCCCCTCACCGACAAGATCGTCTGGGAGCAGGGCAACCGCTACACCTTCCGCCTGCGCCCCTCCACCTACATGCAGGTGGCCATGCTCGTGCCCGAGGCCGCCAAGCTGCAGAAAAAGCGCTGGGCCATCGTCTACCCCAACTACGAATACGGCCAGTCGGCCGTGGCCACGTTCAAGAAGCTGCTGCAGCAGGCCCAGCCCGGGGTGGAGTTCGTGGCTGAGCAGGCTACGCCGCTGGGCAAGGTTGATGCTGGCAGCGTGGTGCAGGCGCTGCAGGACGCCAAGCCCGACGCCATCTTCAACGTGCTCTTCGCCGCCGACCTGGCCAAGTTCGTGCGCGAGGGCAACACGCGCGGCCTGTTCCAGGGGCGCGGTGTGGTCAGCCTGCTGTCGGGCGAGCCGGAATACCTCGACACCCTGAAGGGCGAGACGCCCGAGGGCTGGATCGTCACCGGCTACCCCTGGTACGCCATCCAGACGCCCGCGCACCAGGCCTTCCTCGACGCCTACCAGCAGCGCTTCAAGGACTATCCACGCGCGGGCTCCATCGTGGGCTACAACGCCATCCTGTCGATTGCCGAAGGGTTGAAGAAGACCGGTGGCAGCGCGGATACCGAGAAGCTCATCGCCGCGTTCCGCAGCCTTGAAGTCAACACGCCGTTCGGCCCCATCACCTACCGTGCGCAGGACCACCAGTCCACCATGGGCGCCTACGTCGGCAAGACCGCACTGCGCCAGGGCAAGGGCGTGATGGTGGACTTCAGCTACCAAGACGGCAGCAAGTTCCAGCCCTCCGACGAGGAAGTGAAAAAACTCCGCAAGGGGCAGTAATTCCGCCTGCGTCGCCTGCGGTGTCCTCCCCCCAGGGGGCGTCGCCGGCGCGGCAGGGGCAGCCCTTGCGCGGTGGCGGCTGGCCTGGAATGCGCCAGTGCCATGGGGGGGGGCTTGCACGCCAGCAATGGATAGGTCAATGGATTTTTCCGGGTTATTGGTTCAGCTTCTGAACGGCTTGGCAGGTGCCTCCACGCTGTTCCTGGTGGCGGCTGGGTTGTCGCTCATCTTCGGCGTCCTGCGCGTCGTCAACTTTGCCCACGGCTCGCTCTACATGCTCGGGCTGTACGGCGCCTACACCTGCGTCGAGCAACTGGGCGGTGTGCTTGGCTTCTGGCCGGCGCTGCTGCTGGCGCCGCTGGCCGTGGGCCTGCTGGGCGCGGCGGTGGAGGTGCTGCTGCTGCGCCGCATCTACCGCGCACCCGAACTGCTGCAGCTGCTGGCCACCTTCGCCTTGGTGCTGGTGATCAAGGACGCGGC
>NZ_CYIG01000062.1 GCF_001298675.1 Paenacidovorax caeni | reverse complement strand
CCAAGCTGTTCTACCTGGCGCTGCGCAACATCAGCCAGAAGTGGACCATGCCCATCCACGATTGGAAGGCCGCGCTGACCCGCTTTACCATTCAGTTCGGAGACCGCATCTCCGTCAATTGAAGTCCGACCCGTTTACACAAAAATTCGGACACGCCCATGGCGCTGGTGATCGACTGCCACAGCCGCGAGTTGCTGGGCTGGCATCTGTCCCGCAGCGGCAAACCGAAGACGGCCGAATCAGCGCTGGAACAGGCCCTGATCGCGCGCTTCGGCACGCTGGGCCGTGTGCCAGCGCCGTTCCTGCTGCGCTCGGACAATGGGCTGGTCTTCACCAGCCGTAGCTTCACGGCCTTGGTCCGTAGCTACGGGCTGCGCCAGGAGTTCATCACGCCGCACAGCCCTGAGCAGAACGGCCTGGTCGAGCGGGTGATCCGCACGCTCAAGGAGCAGTGCGTGCATCGGCACAGGTTCGAGTCGCTGCAACACGCCAGCTGCCTTATCGGCGACTGGATCCACTTCTACGACCACCGGCGCCCACATCAGGCGCTGGGCATGAGAACTCCCGCTGAGGCGTTTGCATTAGCGGCATGACCTGAGCAGGAATTGCTGGGTCAATACATCGCTTCAAAGGCACTCGCGCTATGGCCGGCTGATAAGCTCTCGCGCCTCCCGGAGAAAGAGCGGGATTCGGAATCGATTCACCATGGGGAATGCAGGAATGGGTAACAAGAAAATCGCCGTGGCCGTAGGCGCCACCCTGGCCATCGCCGCCTACGGCGGAACAACCTGGTATGCCGGGCAGAAGGCGCACGCCAGCTATGCGCAGGCCGTGGCGGAATTGCGCGCACTTCTGGGCGCGCAGACCGTGGTTGCCGAGGAATACCGCAAAGGGTTTTTCTCGTCGCAAGCCAAGCTGGTGCTGCAGTGGTCAGTGCCCACCGAGGAGGGGGTGCAGCCCGTGGCGGGCGCTGTGCCAAAGCCCGTGCGCCTGGTGGTGGATACCACGGTACGCCACGGCCCCTTGGCCGGCGGCCAACTGGCGGCCGCTTGGGCAGAGTCGCACTTCGCGCTGGAGGGGCTGGACGACAACAGCCGCCAGGCCCTGGCCAAGGCCACAGCGCCCACATTGACCACCGTGCACCGCTTCACGGGCAGCCACGACATGCGCCTGCTGCTGCCGGCGGGCGAGATTGGCGATGGCGAGGTCACGCTGCGCTGGCAGGAAATGGCACTTGACACCAGCGTGAGCGGCAACCGCGTCCAGGGTACGTGGCGCTGGCCTGAACTGGCCCTCCTGGGCCTGCCCAACCGGGACGACGAAGACGCACAGGAAGCCGAAGAGGACGATGGCGATGAAGTGGCTGCGGAGCCTGTGGCACGCACCAGCCTGACGTTTCAGGGCATCGACAGCAGTTTTGATAGCACCGCCATTGACGGCCTGTGGGGGCTGGGGCCCGGCAAGGCCAGCCTGCGCGTGGCGCGCATGGGGATGCGCCGCACGTCCGTCGAGGGCGATGCCCAGACGCTGCTCGATCTGAAGGATCTGGCCGGCATTTCCGTGGTGGAAGCCGATGCGGCCAAGTTGGGCGTGACCACCGAGTTCAAGGGTGTGGGCCGTATCGGTCCGCTGGATTTCGAGTCGCTAGGCTATGTGCAAAAGCTCCAGCGCCTGGACATCGAGGCGCTGCGCAACATCCAGCGTGCGCTGGTGGACGGCTACCGCAATGCCGGCCTGGCCAATGCCAGGGAGGGCTTGGAAGGGCAGGGCGCGGACGTGTTCGCGCAAAATGCGCCGCGTCTGGTAGCCGCCCTGCCAGCGTATTCGATGAAGCTGCAAGCCACGTTCCAGGGGCAGACGGGCGAGCTCGACTACGGTGCCGAGGTGCGCAACGCGCCGCCAGCGGAGCAGATCGCCGCGACCGGCTGGATGCCTGCCTTGCTGCAGGGCACGCTGTTGCATGCCAATGCGCGCCTGCCCAAGGCATGGCTGGCGCCGCTGCTGCAGGCCACGGGCAAGCCTGAAGTGACGGCCGATGACGTGGAAGGCATGGTGGGCATGGCCCAGGCCTCGGGCTATGCGCGCCTGGAGGGCGAGCACCTGACCAGTGCGCTGAAGATCGAGGGCGGGCAGATGACCCTGAACGGCAAGCCCATGGCATTGCCCATGGCTGCCCTGCAGTAGCACCGGGGCGCGAGAAAAGCGCCTGCGCGCGGGGGCAGGCGCTTTTTTTGTTTGCCGCGCAGTGATTGGCTCAGAGCGTGCCAGCCCTCTGGCGTGCAATGGCGTCGGCCACGCCCGCGCCGTAGGCCGGGTCGGCCTGCGTGCAGTGCGCAATGTGTTTGTCCACGATGTGCTGCGAAACGCCCGCGATGGCGCGCGCGGTGTTCTCGCACAGCAGCCTGCGCTTTTCGGGCATCATCAGGCGGAACAGGTCGCCGGGCTGGGTGAAGTAGTCGCTGTCGTCCTCGCGGTAGTTCCAGCGGCTGGCGTCGCCGTAGAGCTTTTCCACGGGCTCGGCGTACTGGGGCTGCTCTTGCCATTCGCCCTTGGTGTTGGGTTCGTAGGCGATGGTGCGGCCGAAGTTGCCGTCCACGCGCATCGCGCCGTCACGGTGGTAGTGGGCCACGGGGCAGCGCGGCGCATTCACCGGGATCTGGTGGTGGTTCACGCCCAGGCGGTAGCGCGCAGCGTCGGAATACGAAAACAGGCGCGACTGCAGCATGCGGTCGGGCGAGGGGCCGATGCCGGGCACCAGGTTGCTTGGTGCGAACGAGGCCTGCTCCACTTCGGCGTAGTAGTTGTCGGGGTTGCGGTTGAGCTCCATCACGCCGACCTCGATCAGCGGGTAGTCCTTCTTGCTCCACACCTTGGTCAGGTCGAACGGGTGGAAGCGGTAGGTCTGCGCCTCTTCCTCGGTCATGATCTGCACGCACAGCTTCCACTTGGGGAAGTCGCCACGGTCGATGGCTTCAAGCAGGTCGCGCTGGCTGCTCTCGCGGTCTTGGGCGACCACGGCGGCAGCCTCCTGGTCGGTCAGGTTCTCGATGCCCTGCTGGCTCACCCAATGGAACTTGACGTAGTGGCGCTCGCCCGCCTGGTTGATGAGGCTGTAGGTGTGCGAGCCGAAGCCGTGCATGTGGCGGTAGCCGCGCGGAATGCCGCGGTCGCTCATCACGATGGTGATCTGGTGCAGCGCCTCGGGCAGGCCGGTCCAGAAGTCCCAGTTGCTCTCGGGGCTGCGCAGGTTGGTGTACGGGTCGCGCTTCACGGCCTTGTTCAGGTCGGGGAACTTGAGCGGGTCGCGGAAGAAGAACACCGGCGTGTTGTTGCCCACCAGGTCCCAGTTACCTTCCTCGGTGTACATCTTCACGGCGAAGCCGCGGATGTCACGCTCGGCATCGGCCGCGCCGCGCTCGCCGGCCACGGTGGAAAAGCGCACGAACAGCGGCGTTTGTTTGCCAACTTCGGAGAACACCTTGGCGCGCGTGTAGCGCGTGATGTCGCCCGTGACGGTGAAGGTGCCGTAGGCGCCGGAGCCCTTGGCGTGCATGCGGCGCTCGGGGATCACCTCGCGGTGGAAGTGCGCGAGCTTCTCCAGGTGCCACAGATCCTGCAGCAGCATCGGGCCGCGCGGGCCGGCGGTGAGCGCATCCTGGTTGTTGGCGACGGGGGCGCCAGCGGCGGTAGTGAGGCGTTGGGTCATGGTGGGACTCCTTTCAGTGGCAAAAATAATAGTTCTCTGCTATGAACTTGGAATTATTGTCTTGTTCTATGGTAGAGGCAATGCTTCCACGATTGAATTACTGCAACCCGGCGATAGCCACGGCGCAGGGTACAGCCCTTGCGCCGTGGCGGGCCATCGGGTCGTGCCCTCCTCGGACCCGGGTGCCTGCGCATCGGCGTGGGGGACGTTGCCAGGGTACGCCGGGACGTGCGCGGGAGCTTGACGATTCGCAGACGGGATGAACGCCGAGGCCGTCCGGCGCGCGATTCCCCCCGGCCCGTGGACGGCAAAAGGTTATCCTGCACCCGTTGCCTTCCCAGGAGTCGCCATGACCGTCACGACTGCATCGACCGCCACGCGCACCGAACGCGACAGCTTCGGCCCCATCGACGTGCCCGCACGGCATTTGTGGGGTGCGCAGACCCAGCGGGCGCTGGAGCACTTCGCCATTTCCGGGGAGCGCATGGCGCCCGAGCTGATTGCGGCGCTGGCCCAGGTCAAGCGTGCCTGCGCCTACGTCAACCATTCCCTGGGGCTGCTCAGTGCCTCCAAGACCACGGCCATCGTTGCGGCGTGCGATGAGGTGATGGCGGGCGCCCATGCGCAGGAGTTTCCGCTCGTGGTCTGGCAGACGGGCTCGGGCACGCAGACCCACATGAACATGAACGAGGTGCTGGCCAACCGCGCCAGCGAGATGCTGGGCGGGCCGCGCGGCCATGGGCGCGTGATCCACCCCAACGACGATGTGAACCTCAGCCAGTCGAGCAACGACGTATTCCCCGCCGCCATGCACTTGGCCGCAGTGGAGGGGCTGGTGCGCCACCTGCTGCCCGCGCTGGTGGGACTGCGCACCACGCTGGCGGCCAAGGCCGAGGCGTTTGCGGGCATCGTGAAAATTGGCCGCACCCATTTGCAGGATGCCACGCCGCTGACGCTGGGGCAGGAGGTGTCGGCCTGGGTGGCGCAGCTTGCGCATGCCGAGGAGCATGTGCGCGCAGCACTACCGCACCTGTGCGAACTGGCCCTGGGCGGCACGGCGGTGGGCACGGGGCTGAACGCGCCGCCAGGCTATGCCCAGGCCGTGGCCGAGGAACTGGCGGCACTGAGCGGGCTGCCATTGGTGAGCGCGCCGAACAAGTTCGAAGCGCTGGCCAGCTGCGATGCGCTGGTGCACGCGCATGGTGCGCTCAAGGGGCTGGCCGCCAGCCTCATGAAGATTGCCAACGATGTGCGCTGGCTCGCCAGCGGCCCGCGCTGCGGGCTGGGCGAGATTTCCATTCCCGAGAATGAACCGGGCTCGTCCATCATGCCCGGCAAGGTCAACCCGACGCAGTGCGAGGCGCTGACCATGCTGTGCGCGCAGGTGCTGGGCAACGACGTGGCGGTCAACGTGGGTGGGGCGTCGGGCCATTTCCAGCTGAACGTGTTTCGGCCGCTGGTGATCCACAACGTGCTGCAAAGCATCCGGTTGCTGGCCGATGGCATGGTCAGCTTCAACGACTATTGCGCCATGGGCATCGAGCCCAACCGGCAGCGCATCGAGGAACTGCTGGAGCGTTCGTTGATGCTGGTGACGGCGCTGAACCCGCACATCGGCTACGACAAGGCGGCCGAGATCGCCAAGCGTGCGCACCGCGAGAACCTGAGCTTGCGCGAGGCGGCCATCGCCTCGGGCCACGTCACAGCGCAACAGTTCGATGCCTGGGTGGTGCCAGGAAAGATGGTGTAACCTGGCCGTTTTTAGTGAAAAAGGCCTCCAGCCCTTACTGGGTAAGCGCTAGAAGCTATTGAATCAGGAGCGCGCTGTAGCCAACTTAGGCACGCTGCAGCGCGGCCTGCTTCCACGCCTGGGCGGCCGCTTCGGCATCGCCGCGCTGCTCCGCCAGTTCTGCCAAGTGGCGCCAGGCGCTGGCGCGCAGGCGGGCATCGGCCAGCTGTTGTGCGGCCTGCGTCAGCATCTGCTGGGCCTTGCCCCAGAGCTGGCGTTTCAGGCATGCCATGCCGGCCAGGTAAGACAGGCGCGGGTCGCGCGGGTTGCCTCGCTGGGCGGCTTCGATGCGTGCCAGCCAGGTGGCGTCGAGCGAGGCGAGCCCCGCCTCCAGCGCGTACACCAGCTTGAGCGCCTGGGCCGCAGGCAGGGCCTGGGGCAGTTCCACCATGCGTTCCCAGGCTGGCAGGAGCCATGCGCGCACCTGGGCGTCGTCACCGCCGAGCTCGGCCAGGCGCTGCGCCGCCTCAATAGCCAGCTCCGGCATGGCGCGCTCGACGGGCTCCAGGCCCATCCACACCTGCTGCAGCTGCGCCGTGTCGTGTGCGCCCTGGATCAGCTCCGCAGCCAGACCGCGCACGATGCTTTGCGCCGCGGCGCTGGAGAAGGCGTGGTGCTTGCCCAGCAGGCGTGCGGTGTCCAGTGCGCTGTGTGTGTGGCCGGCCAGGCGCGAGGCCTTGAGCTTGATGCGCAGCGCCAGCGTGCGGCGCGCTGCGCCCTGGGGCAGGGCCGCCAGGCGCTCCAGCGCACCTTCGCTGTCGCGGTCGTCAAGCGTCCAGCGCGCCGCGCGCATCTGCAGGCCCTCGCGGATGCTTTGCTCCTGCGGATTGCCGTTGGCGGGTGCCTGTTCGAGCGCCTGGCGCAGATGCTCTTCGCGCGTGGCGCGGTCCTGCAGCGCGTGCGAGCTGTCGGCGGCAATGAAGTGCGCCAGGGCACGCAACTGGCGCGCATGCGCAAGGCTGGCGCCGCTGGCGGCCAGCGCGCTTTCCTGGGTGAGCGCGGTCAGCGCGGCCTTGCGCGAGCGCAGGAACCGGCCCGAGAGCATGTGCGCCAGCGCATGCAGCAAAGCCGCGTGCATGGCGCGCTCCTTTTGCTGCTGGCGCCAGCGTGCGGCCTGGCGCGGCAAGGTCAGCAGGGCGTTGAGCCCGGCGAACGCGGCATGGAGCGTGACGAAGCCGCCCACGAGCAGCAGCACCACCATGTTGAGCGAGAAGTCCACGCGATAGGGCGGCCAGAACAGCGTCACGGTGCCCTGGTTGTTGCCCGCGAACAGTGCCACCGCGACGGCGGCGCCGAACAGCCCGAGAAGCCAGAGAGCGGCGCGCATGGTCAGCGCCCCGCTGCGGCCGTGGTCAAGGCCGCGAAGGTTTCGTCCAGGCGCGGCAGCTCGGCCGCCTTCAGATGCGTCTGCATCTGCTGCAGCATGGTGGCGGCATTTTGGGTGCGGCGCGAGGCGGGGTCGAAATACTTGTTGAGCGCCGCCGTGGCGGCCGCGACGTCGGTGCGCGCCGAGTCGAACTGGCGCGCAAGCACCCCCAGACGGGCGTTGAGCAGCTTGAGCTTGAGGTTTTCACGCAGGAAGAATTCCTGGTCGGGCGCGAGCAGCACGGCCTCGGGCTGGTCGATGCGGCTGACGCGCACCAGGCCGCGCGCTTCGTCGCGCACCAGCTCCCAGCCCTTGTGCAACTGGGCTTGCCACCAGGGCAGGGCAGGCGCCGGCGTGGCTGCGGGGGCGCCTGCAGCGCGGCGCATGGCCGAGGACTGCGCCACGGCATTCAGCGTGGGCAGGTCGTCCACCTGGCGCACCAGGTCGTCCATGCGGCCGAGCAGGCCGGCGGTGTCGGTCACGCTGGCGCGCGCGATGCGGTCAAGGTCGCGTTCGATGGCGCGCTGCACCGGGCCCAGGCGTGGCTGCGCGGCGCGCTCGATGCGCTGGCTGGCGCTCTTGAGCGCGGCCACCAGGGGCTCCAGGCTGCCGGTGAGCTGGGTCTGCTGCTGGGCCAGACGCAGGCCCGATTCGATGTCGACCACCAGGTTTTCGTCGCGCGAGCGCGACAGGCTCTGGATCAGCTCCTCCAGCTGGCTGCGCTGCAGCGCCACTTCGCTCACGCGTGTTTCGGCCACGGTGAGGCGTGCGGCTGTCTCGCGCGCCAGCTCTTCGGCCTGGCGGGCGACGGTGCGCGCTTCGGTGGCGTGGGCGCCGGTGTCGGCGCTTTGGCGCGCGAGCTGCTCTTGGATGTGGTTCAGCTTCTGCCACAGAAGGGCGCTGCTGGCCAGGCCGGCCAGTGCCAGCATGGTGGCCAGGGCCAGCGCGAAATGGCCGCCGCCGCCCTGCGCGGGGGGGGCAACGGGCGCGTGGTGCGCTGCGGTGGGCTGTTCACTCATGGACAGGATTTTATAAAGGCCGCCACGTCCGCAAGGGCGGGTTTGCATTCACTCACACAACCGAAGCCCGCGGTCCGTGCCGCCTGCGCAATGCGCGGGTGCGTCGCCAGGGCGTGCGCTGCGGCCCAGTCCTGCCCGGGCAGTGCCCGGCCCAGATGGGCGATGGCTTCGGAGCTACTGAAAAGCCACAGCGTGCCATCGTGCGCGGCGCGGCGCGCCAGCGCCTGCTGCGGCGCATCGAAGGCAGGGGCGCCGCGCTCGTAAGCAACAACGAAGTCCACCTGGCCGCCCGCGGCGTGGATGCGCGCCGCCAGCCAGTCGCGCCCCTGGCCAAGGCCCGGTGGCTCGCCCGCACTGGCGCCGCGCACTACGAGCACGCGGTCACCTGGACGCACCTGGGGCGCCACGCGCGCCCACAGCGCCTCGGAGTCGAACTGCGCCGCATCCGGTGCCGGGCCGTCGATGCACTCCGCCGGCACACCGCGCTGCAAGAGCGCACGCGCGGTGCCGGGGCCGGGTGTCCATGCTCTTGTTTCAAGAGCTGCTAGCGCTTTCCCAGTAAGGGCTGGAGCGTGATTTGACTCAAAAAAGTGCTCGACGGCATTACCGCTGACGAACATCACGGCGCGGTAAAAGGCGGGGGGGTGTGCCAGGCGCTCGCGCGCTGCCTGCAGTGCCGCCTGGTTGGAGGGGCTCGCGGTGATGGCAATCAGCGGCAGTGCCTCGGCGGCAATGCCCTGGGCCTGCAGATCGGCCACCCACTGCGCGGCGTCCTGCGCCGGGCGGGTGACGAGGACGCGGCGCATTACAGACCCTGGGCTCCGCCCGCGCGCAGTTGCGCAGCCACGGCATCGCCCAGCGCCTCGGCCTGGGCCAGCGTGGCAACGGGCGCCTGGGCCTGGGCGCGCACCAGGGCGCTGCGGCCTTCGGGGTCGCCCCAGGCGGCGTCCAGGTGCAGTGTGTCGCCGTGCCATTGGCCGTGTGCGGCCAGCGGCATGGAGCAGCTGCCGCCCATGGCGCGGCTGACGGCGCGCTCGGCCGCCACCGTGAGCCAGGTGGGCTGGTGCGCCAGCGGGGCGAGCGCTGCGATCAGGTCCTGCCGGTCGCTGCGTACCTCAATGCCGAGGGCGCCCTGGCCGGCGGCGGGCAGCATCTCGTCCGGCGCGAAGACGGCCCGGATGCGCTCGCCCAGGCCCAGGCGCTTGAGGCCGGCGGCAGCGAGCACGATGGCGTCGTACTGGCCTTCGTCGAGCTTGCGCAGGCGCGTGTCGAGGTTGCCGCGCAGCGGCTCGATCTTCAGGTCAGGGCGCAGCGCCTGCAGCAGCACCTGGCGGCGCAGGCTGGACGTGCCGACCACCGCACCCTGCGGCAGCGCGGCCAGGCTGGCGTAGCGCGGGGAAACGAAGGCGTCGCGTGGGTCCTCGCGCTCCATTACGCAGGCCAGGGCGAAGCCTTCGGGCAGTTCCATGGGCACGTCTTTCAACGAGTGCACGGCGATGTGGGCGCGGCCTTCTTCCAGCGCCACTTCCAGCTCCTTCACGAACAGGCCCTTGCCGCCGACCTTGGACAGCGAGCGGTCGAGGATCTGGTCGCCCTGTGTGGTCATGCCCAGCAGCGTGACGGTGTGGCCGCGCGCGGCCAACAGGGCCTTGACGTGCTCTGCCTGCCACAGGGCAAGGCGGCTTTCGCGCGTGGCAATGACAACGGGGGCGGGAGACGGGGTGGCGGGGGTGTTCATGGGGCTTTTTATATCCGGGCCGCAGGGGGCATTGGGGATGCTAGCATGCTGCGCTGCAATAAACCGTCTCAGGAGACCCCGCCCCATGAACGCGCAGCCCCGCAAGAGTGATAGCGCCTCCGCCGCCAAGGAGCCCGCGGCGCGCAAGACCGACAAAGACCTGCCGCTGATCCAGGACATCCGCCTGCTCGGCCGCATTCTGGGCGATGTGATCCGCGAGCAGGAGGGCGTGGACGCCTACGGCCTGGTCGAGCAGATCCGCCAGCTCTCGGTGGCCTTCCGCCGCGACGCCGACCAGGAGGCCGACAAGGCGCTGAAGAAGCTGCTCAAGGGCCTGAGCGCAGACCAGACCGTGAGCGTGATCCGCGCGTTCACCTATTTCTCGCACCTGGCCAATCTGGCCGAGGATCGGCACCATATCCGCCGCCGCGCCGTGCATGAGCGCGCGGGCAACACCCAGGAGGGCAGCATTGAGGTGGCGCTGGCGCGCCTGCGCTGGGCCGGCATCGCGCCGGGCCAGGTGGCACAGACGCTGGCGCAGAGCTACGTCTCGCCCGTGCTCACGGCGCACCCGACGGAGGTGCAGCGCCAGAGCATCCTGGCGGCCGAGCGCGACATTGCCCTGCTGCTGGCCGAGCGCGACGACATCCAGGAGCGCGCCCAGCTCTACAACGCCGCGCGCGACGCGCTCTCGCCGCGTGAGCTGGCGCGCAACGAGGCACAGCTGCGTGCGCGCGTCACGCAGCTGTGGCAAACGCGCCTGCTGCGCTACTCCAAGCTCACCGTGGCCGATGAGATCGAGAACGCGCTGTCGTACTACGAGGCGACCTTTCTGGGCGAGATTCCCAAGATTTACGCCGAGCTGGAGCAGGCCCTGGGTGGTGAGCGTGTGCACAGCTTCCTGCGCATGGGCCAGTGGATCGGCGGTGACCGCGATGGCAACCCCAATGTCACCGCTGACACGCTGCAGCTGGCCCTGTCACGCCAGGCCAGCGTGGCGCTGCGTCACTACCTGACCGAAGTGCACCTGCTGGGCGGCGAGCTATCGCTGTCGGCGCGTTTGGTGGACGTGGCGCCAGAGATGATGGCGCTGGCCGAGCGCTCGCCCGACACCAATGCACACCGCCAGGACGAGCCCTACCGCCGCGCGCTGACCGGCATGTACGCCCGCCTGGCAGCGACGCTGAAAAGCCTGACCGGCGGCGAGGCCGCGCGCCACGCCGTGGCACCGCAGAACCCATACCCCGACGTGCAGGCGTTCCTCGACGACCTGCGCGTGATCGAGCGCTCCTTGCTGGCGCACCATGGCGCCGCTTTGGTGGCCGAGCGCTTGCAGCCACTGATCCGCACCGTGGAAGTGTTCGGTTTTCACCTGGCAACGGTGGATCTGCGCCAAAGCTCTGACCAGCACGAGGCCGTGGTGGCCGAGCTGCTGGCCACGGCGCGCGTGGAAAGCGCCTACGCCAGCCTGGGCGAAGAGGCCAAGCGCGCGCTGCTGCTGCGCCTGCTGCAGGACGCACGGCCATTGCGCGTGGTGGGGGCGGAGTATTCAGCGCTGGCGCAGGGCGAACTGGCCATCTTCGAGACCGCTAGGCGCCTGCGCGCGAGCTATGGGCGCGAGGCTATTCGTCACTACATCATCAGCCACACCGAAACCGTGAGCGATCTGCTCGAAGTGCTGCTGCTGCAGAAGGAAGTGGGCCTGCTGCATGGCACGCTGGACAGCCCCGATGCGCGTGCCGAACTGATCGTGGTGCCCTTGTTCGAGACGATTGAGGATTTGCGCAACGCCGCACCCATCATGCGCGCCTTCTACCAACTGCCCGGCGTGGCGGCCCTGGTGGCGCACTCGGGCGGCGAGCAGGACATCATGCTCGGCTATTCCGACAGCAACAAGGACGGCGGCATCTTCACCAGCAACTGGGAGCTGTACCGCGCCGAAATCGCGCTGGTGGCACTGTTCGACGAGCTGGAAGGCATCCGCCTGCGCATGTTCCATGGCCGAGGCGGCACCGTGGGGCGGGGCGGCGGCCCGAGCTACCAGGCCATCCTGGCGCAACCCCCGGGCACGGTGCGCGGGCAGATCCGCCTGACCGAGCAGGGTGAGGTCATCGCCTCGAAGTACGCCAACCCCGAGATCGGCCGGCGCAACCTGGAAACGCTGGTGGCCGCCACGCTCGAAGCCACGCTGCTGCAGCCCACCAAACCGGCGGTGCCCGCCTTCCTGGCGGCAGCGGACCAGCTATCGCAGGCCAGCATGGCGGCCTACCGCGCGCTGGTCTATGAAACCCCGGGCTTCACCGACTACTTTTTCAATGCCACGCCGATCCGCGAGATTGCCGAGCTGAACATTGGCTCGCGCCCCGCCAGCCGCAAGGCCAGCCAGCGCATCGAGGACTTGCGTGCCATTCCCTGGGGCTTCAGCTGGGGCCAGTGCCGCCTCACGCTGCCGGGCTGGTACGGCTTCGGCACGGCGGTGGAGCAGTTCCTGGCCGCGCCGGGCAAGGATCCGAAGGCCCAGCTGGCGCTGCTGCGCAAGATGGTGCGGCACTGGCCTTTCTTCAGCACGCTGCTGTCGAACATGGACATGGTGCTGGCCAAGAGCGATCTGGCGCTGGCCTCGCGTTACAGTGAGCTGGTGGCCGACGCGCGCTTGCGCAAAAAGGTGTTCACCGCCATCGAGGCCGAGTGGCAGCGCACGGCCGAGGCGCTTACGCGCATCACCGGCGAGAAGCAGCGCCTGGCGGCCAACACCGCGCTGGCGCGCTCCATCCGCCACCGTTTCCCGTACATCGACCCGCTGCACCACCTGCAGGTGGAGCTGGTGCGGCGCTGGCGCGCGGGCCAGGCCGACGAGCGGGTGCAAACGGGTATCCACATCTCCATTAACGGCATCGCCGCAGGGCTGCGCAATACGGGCTGAGCGCCCGCAGGCCGTGGCGCGTGCGCCGCGGAAGAAGGCGCCAAAACCGCCACTGTTCCGCCGATGGCGGCAGGGCGGGGGCGCTAGGATCGGAGCGCACAAGTTTGCACCGACATGACCATTCCGGGGATCCACGCATGACACACCGACACCTCGCCGCGTTGCTGGCAGCGGCGCTGCTGGCGGGCGGCTGCGCCAACCTGGACGTGCCGCGCGCCGACAGCTATCCCGCCACCGGCCAGAAGAAGGCACGCGCCGTGCACCACTGGGACGTGCTGGCTGACGACGTGGCTGCGCGCGTGGCCGGGAAGATCGCCGCCTGGCCAGCGGGCGAGCACCCCATCTACGTCACCGTGCCCGATGACTCCAGCTTCAACCAGGGCTTTCTGAAACTGCTGCGCGTGCGCTTGCTCGACCGGGGCGTGGCGGTGTCTGCCGTGCCCACGGGCGTGGAGTTGGAGGTGCAGACGCAGGTGGTGCAGCACCTCTCGGCGACGCCTGTGCGGCTGCCCGTGCCGCTTCCTTTCACCATGCTGGCCACCGGCGTGGGTGTGTGGCGAGACTGGCAGACGCATTACTCCGACCGCTACCTGCTGCCCGGGGTGGCCACGGCCATCGGCCTAGGGGCGGGCGTGGCGCTGGATCTGACGCAGCGCCATACCCAGGGCGAGGCCGCTGGCGGTCCGACACGCACCGAGGTGCTCATCACCACCGCGTTGAAGAGCCAGGACCGCTACCTGGCGGGGTCGGCCGACATGTATTACATCGAACGCGAGGACGCCGCGCTCTACCGGCCCGAGCCGCCTGCCGTGCCACCGCCACTGCCGCCGGGCAAGACCTGGAAGGTGGTGACACCATGAAGCGCCGCGCCTCCCTGCTCGCTCTGTTGGCCCTGGCTGCCGCCATGCCGGGCTGCGCGCACTATTACTACTACGGCGAGCGCGGCGGGCCCGCAGTGCGGTCCGATGTGCTGCAAACCAATTACGAAGCTGCAGACCGCCTGTTGCGGACCGCACCGCTGGACCCGCGCCGCAGCGTGATCGTGGCCACGCTGGTCAGTGTGGACCACCTGGGCGAATCGTCCCGCCTGGGGCGCATGTTCTCGGAACAAATCGCCTCGCGCTTCGTGCAGCGCGGCGTGCCGGTGGCCGAGGTGCGCCTGCGCGAGCAACTGGCATTGCAACCGGGGCAAGGGGAGTTGCTGCTGTCGCGCGAACTGCGCGAGGTCAGCCAGAACCACGAAGCCCAGGCCGTGGTCGTGGGCACCTATGCGGTGTCAGGCGCCATGGTCTATGTGAGCCTCAAGCTGGTCAGCCCCCAGGGCAACCAGGTGGTGGCCGCCACCGACTATGCGCTGCCGGTGGACGACAACCTGCGGGGTTTGCTCCGGGGGCGTTGATGCTGTTTTGCTTTGGGTCAAGCAATCTGCGGAGATTCCTTTGGGAAAAAACCAGGGGCCGATGTGTCCTGGGTACTACTTATAATTCAAAAGCATCTGGCGGCGCTCTCTTCTTTGGGGTGCCGCCTTCGACTTTTTGGACCGCACCATGCACCACCACACCCCCTTCGCGCTGGCCCTGGCTGCCGCCCTGTGCATCCCGCTGGCCCAGGCCCAGCCCACTGGCCGCCTCAACGACACCGGCCAGGCCCTGTGCTACGACGGCGCCACGCTGGTGGCCTGCACCAGCGCCAACACCGGCGACGCCGCCACCTACCCCCGTCAGGACGGCCGCTTTGGCCGCGACCGCGCGGGCATGGCCAAGGTGGGCGGCGGCGCGGCGGGGTTTGACTTCACCCGCCTGTGCTGGAGCGGCGACGCCGAAGGCAGCGGCACCTGCACCGGCACCCTGGTGGCCAACACCAGCTCCGCCAATCCCAGCGGCTCCCTCAGCACCGACTGGGCCTGCACCAAGGACAACCACACCAACCTGATCTGGTCGTTGCAGAGAAGCCCTGTCATCAACTGGAACAATGCCACCAGCACTGCGGGTGGCAGCCTCATCGCCGCGCACAACGCCGCCAGCCGTTGCGGCTTTGCTACCGGCTGGCGCGTGCCTACACGGCGCGAGCTGCTGTCCATCGTGCACCACGGCGCCTATTCCCCGGCCATCGATGGCGCTTACTTTCCAGCCACGGTGAACGATTTGTACTGGACGAATGACAGCTACGCGCCCTTCCCGGCCGGCGCCTGGGGCGTCAACTTCGTCAATGGCGACGCCAACGCCGGCCTCAAGGCCGGCGCCAACCATGTTCGGCTTGTGCGTAGCGGACAGTGATTTGGCCCTTTGGAACAGGCACATTGCGCATGGCCCGGTATAGCCACCTGCCCATCTGGAAAGCCGCCATGGATCTGGCCGTGCACCTGGAGCATGCGGTGCGCCGCTTTCCGCGCTACCACAAATACAGCCTGGGGCAAGACCTGCGCCAGTGCGCGCGCCGCCTGTGCCGCCTGATCACCCGCGCCAACGAGGCGCGCATGCCCCAGCGCGCCAAGGTGCTCGATGAGCTGGTGCTGACCGTGGAAGACATGAAAACCCTGCTGACCCTGGCGCAAGAAACCCGTGCTTTTGGCAGCTTCAACGAATTCGCCGTGGCTGCCGACCTGGCCGTCAGCCTGGGCAAACAGAGCGGGGGGTGGCGGCAAGGCGCTGCGCGCAAGGCGCGGCCCGAAGCTGCGGCCCGAGATGAGCCGTGACGCAGCGCGTGCCCAAGTTCACTGTGCGCCCCAGCCACCCGGCACCTGCCGGGTATGAGGATGCCCCACCTCCTACCGCAGGGATGGAGGGCGGGCCGCCGGCCTTGGCCGGCACGAAGCGCCGGGGCCAATATCTGGGTGGGCCAGAGGGTGGGGCAGCCGCCCCACCCCAGCGCCCAACCCGGCCAACGCCTGGAACGTCAACTTCAACAATGGCAACACCAACGCCAACAACAAGACCAACACCAACCATGTTCGGCTTGTGCGTAGCGGAGCGTGAACCCGTGGGAACCCACCCGCCAGAGAGCGCCAGCGACCCTGCGCCCTTTGGCCTGCACGCCCTGTGGCGGGCCTACCGGGCCTGCCGCAAGGGCAAGCGCCACACCCGCGACGCCCAACAGTACCAGGCCCGTTTGCTCGACGGCCTGGTGCAAGCGCGCGACGCCTTGGCCAGCGCAAGCTGGCGCCCCTCCCCGCACCTGTGTTTTGTGGTGGACCAGCCCAAGCGGCGTGAAATCCATGCCGCCCCTTTTGCCGACCGCGTGGTGCACCACCTGCTGACCGAGCGCCTGGCACGCCTGTACGAGCCCGTTTTCATCCACGACAGCTATGCCAACCGCAAAGGCAAGGGCACGCTGGCAGCGGTGGACAGGCTGCAGCAATGCATGCGCTCGGGCGCGGCAGGGCAGGCCCAGCCCGGCCAGTGGTATGCCTTGCAGCTGGACATTGCCAACTTCTTCAACCGCATCCACCGGCCCACGCTGTTTGGGCTGCTTCAGCACCGCCTGGTGCGTGCGGTGCGCCGCCAGGGCCTGGCACCCGACGAGGCGCGCACGTTGCAAACCCTGTGCCGCGCCCTGCTGCAGGCAGCGCCCACCGAGGGCGTGCGCCGCAAAGGCCCGCCCGCGCGCTTTGCCGCCGTGCCACCGCACAAGCGCCTGGCAGCGCAGGAACCCGGCCGCGGCCTGCCCATTGGCAACCTGACCAGCCAGTTTTTTGCCAATGTGTACCTGAACGAGCTGGACCAGTTCGTCAAGCACCAGCTCAAGGCGCGCCACTACCTGCGCTATGTGGACGATTTTGTGCTGCTGCACCCCGACCCCGCCCAGCTTGTGGCCTGGCGCGATGCCATCGAGGCCTTTCTGGCGCAGCGCCTGGGCCTGGCCCTGAAGGAGCGCAGCACGCCCCGCCACGTATCGGCCGGGGTGGATTTTTTAGGCTACATCGTGCGCCCGCACTACCGCCTGGTGCGCCGGCGCACCGTGCGGCGCATGCACCGCGTGCTGGCGCATTTTGCGCAGCGCCATGTGCACCCGCGGGGCATGGTGCTGCACCACGCCGCCCGCGAGCGCCTGCGTGCCCAGGTGGCCAGCTATCGGGCGCAGTTGTCCCATGCGGCCAGTGCGCGCCTGTGGCAGCGCACGCTGGCGGGTTTTCCGTGGCTGGCCAGCATGTTTGCCAATGCGGCCGTGCCACCGGGCGGCGGCCCGCTGCAACCGGCCTGGGTGCCTGCGAGCGTGACGGGTGTGGCCAGCCAGTACCGTTACTTTGCGCGCCGCCACCCACAGGCGCTGGTGTTGATGCAGGTGGGCAACCGCTGGGTGCTGCCCCAGGCGGGCAGGCCTTCCCCTGGTGCACTGCCGGCGCATGCCTGCGAAGTGGTGCCCGGCCTGGGCGGGTGCCATGTGTGGCGCCCCAGCGCCTTGCCCGGCCTGCGCCAGTGGCTCAAGCGCCAAGGCCTGGCCCATGTGCTGGTGGCGCAGGACGGGCACTTCAAAACCGGTTTCAAACGCCGCGCCCTGTGGCTGGCCTGGCACCCCCAGCCGCCTGGGGCCGTGGCGGGTGGTACGCCTTCTTCTTCGTCTTACTCTACTCAAGGTGTTGCATGAAACGTTTTTTCCCGCGCCCCCGGCTTGCCGGCCTGCTGTGCGCCCTGGCCCTGCCGGCCTGGGCGGCTTTCACCGACAACGGCGACGGCACCATCACCGACACCAGCACCGGCCTGGTGTGGGACAAATGCTCCATCGGCCAGACCTGGGACAACACCACTCCGCCGGGTACCTGCACCGGTGCAACCACGTTGTTCAACTGGGCCGCTGCCCTGGCCCAGGCCACCGCGGCCAACGGCGCCAGCCACCGGGGCCAGGCCGACTGGCGCCTGCCCAACCGCACCGAGCTGGAATCCCTGGTCAAGATCGATGCGGACTTCCCGGCGATCGACGGCACCTACTTCCCGGCAACGCCCAGCAATTGGTATTGGACATCGACCACTTATGCGCCCGACCCGGCCGGCGCCTGGGGCGTCGGCTTCTTCAATGGCGGCACCCTCGCCTACGTCAAGACCGACACCTTCCTTGTTCGGCTTGTGCGTAGCGGACAGTGGTTTGGCGCTTTGGATGCCCTGGATGTGGCGGCGCCGGTGCTCAGCGCCCTGGGCGTGACCGGCACCACCAGCACCGCCACCACGCTGCAGGCCACCAGCAACGAAGCGGCCACGGGCTACTGGATTGCTGTGCCCCAGGGCAGCGCGGCGCCCACGGCGGCGCAGGTCAAGGCCGGGGTGGGCTATGGGGCCGTCACCGTGGTGGCGGCGGGCAACGGCGCCATGGTGGCGGCAGTGCAGGCCAGCTTTGCCATTACCGGGCTGACGGCCAGCACCCCCTACACCTTGTATCTGGTGGCCGAAGACGGCGATGCCAACCTGAGCACGCCCCCAAGCAGCATCGACGTCACCACCCTGGCCCCGGCCGTCAACGGCGCCTGCGGCGGCGACCACGGCGTGGCCGTGCTGGCAGCGCCGTCGGCCAGCCTGTGCAGCGCGGGCGTGACCGGCAGCGTGACCAGCGCGGCAGCAGCATTCACCTGGAGCTGCGCGGGCACCGGCGGCGGCAGCACCGCCGCCTGCAGCGCCCCGCGGCAATACAACGTGACCCCCACGGCAGGGGCGGGCGGCAGCATCAGCCCCGGCAGCGCCCAGGCGGTGACCTACAACGCCAGCACCAGCTTCACGGTCACGCCCAGCAGCGGCTATGGCATCAGCACCGTCAGCGGCTGCGGCGGCAGCCTGGCGGGCAACACCTACACCACCGGGGCGGTCACCACAAACTGCACGGTGAGCGCCAGCTTCAGCCTGTTGCCGCCCAGCACCTACCCCATCCACATTGCTGCCAGCGCCGGTGGCAGCGTGGTGTGCAGCCCCAACCCCGTGCCGCACGGCAGCAACGCCACCTGCACGGCCACAGCCCACACGGGCTACCGCTTCACGGGCTGGGGTGGCAGTTGCAGCGGCAGCGCCAGCCCCTGCACACTGACCAACGTGACGGCGGCCACCAACGTGTCAGCGCAGTTTGCGCCTGCGTCGGCGCAGGCCATCCCCACCCTGGGCGAGTGGGCCATGCTTCTGCTGACGGGGCTGATGGGGCTGGGCGCCATGGTGGCACTGCGCAGGCGCTGATTTTGCTATAAAAAAAAGAGCTGCTAGCGCTTGATGGACAAGCGCTAGCAGCTCTTTTTTTATGGGAAAAGCGTCAGTGCAGCTGCAGGGCCCCGGCGCTCTTGCTCTTGCCGGCGCGGGCGGGCGGGTTGCACAGCCCGCATTGGTAGTGGCGTGCGTTCTCGTACGGCTCGGTCACGAACAGGCCGCCGCATTCGGAGCACTTGGTGCGCGTGAGCATGTTGGCATCAACGAACTTGACCAGGCGCCAGGCGCGGGTGAACGACAGCAGCGCCTCCAGGCCGGCTGCTTCAATCTGTTCGGTGTACAGGCGGTAGGCCTTGGTCAGTTGCTCCACCGAGTCGATGCTGACGCCTTTTGCCAGGTACTCGTAGATGTTGAGGAACAGCGAGCTGTGGATGTTCTCCTGCCAGGTCAGGAACCAGTCGGTGGAGAAGGGTAACTGCCCCTTGGAAGGCGACTTGCCCGCGATTTCCTTGTACAGGCGGATCAGGCGCTCGTAGGACAGCGTGGTTTCCGATTCGAGCACCTGCATGCGGGCGCCCATGCGGATCAGCATGGCGGCGCGCTCGATCTGCCGGGACTCGTTGAGCACGCTCTTGGTGGCGGTGGCGGCGGTGGTCATGGGGCGGGCTCCTTGCTGCGACAGGTCTCAGAGCACCTCGGCCACGCGGCTGGCCATGAGGATGTTGGCGTGCAGCGTGTTGGTGGCGTCGTTGCCGACTTTCTTCAGCGAGTGGTTGGTCAGCAAGCTCCACACCAGCTCGTCGTCCACGCGGAAGCTGCACAGCAGCGTGTTGCGTGAAGCCAGCTTGAGCACCTGGGCGGCCGACAGCGAGGCCAGGATGTCGCAGGCTTCTTCGTTCATGCCCAGACGGAACACGGCTTCGGCCTTGTCATGGCGGATCAGGTTCTGCGCCAGCATCAGGTAGGTGAGGTTGGCTTCGCGGATCTCGGCGAGCAGTTGTTCGTTGGTCATGGTGCAATCCTTTCAGTTGGATACGCAGTGAAACAGTGCGTGATCCGTTGAAATGGATTGTGATTTGGGCCCAATCAAAAATTAAGTCGGGGTTTGGCTGCGTGCCACGTCAGGGTGCACAGCCGATGCTGTAGGAATTTGCCTTACACGCTTATAGGGGCTGTGCGCCATGGTGCAGCGCTGCGTCAGCCGCGCTCGACGGGGCGTTGTGGGTCACTGCACCACTCGCTCCAGCTGCCTGCGAACAGCGCGGTAGGCCCCAGGCCTGCCACCTCCATCGCGAGCAGGTTGGGCAGGGCGCTCACACCGCTGCCGCACTGGTGTACCACCGTGGCGGCAGGGCGGCCCTGCAGCAGTGCCTGGAACTCAGCGCGCAGCAACTGCGCGGGCTTGAAGCGCCCGTCTGCCGCAATGTTCTCGGTGAAGGGGCGGTTCAGCGCGCCAGGGATGTGTCCGGCCACCGGGTCCAGCGGCTCCACCTCGCCACGGTAGCGTGGCGCAGCGCGGGCATCGAGCACGGTTTGGCCGTCCTGTCCCAGCGCGGCCAGCACCTCGGCCGCGCTGGCCAGGCGGCGCAAGGGCGCTTGCAACGTGAAGTTTGCGGGTGTGCGTGCGGGCTCGGCACCGGCAAGCACGGCGCCGCCTGCGGCCGTCCAGGCTTGCAGCCCACCGTCAAGTACGGCCACGGCGTCGTGGCCGGCCCATTTCAGCATCCACCACAGGCGGCCGCAGTAGTTGCAGCCGTTACGGTCATAGACCACGGCCTGCATGCCGTTGGTGAACCCGATCGACGACAGCCATGCGGCGAAGCGCTCACGGCTGGGCAGCGGGTGGCGCCCGCCGGACGCCGCCTGCTCGCCAGGGGCGGGCTGCTTGAGGCTCAGGTCGCGGTCCAGGTGCGCATGCACGGCGCCAGGGATGTGCGATGCCAGGTAAGCCTGTGTGCCCGCTTCGGGCTGCGCCAGGTCGAAGCTGCAGTCGAACACCATCAGTGGCTGGCCGCTGGCCAGAAGGGCCTGCAGTTCGGGGGCGGAGATCAGCGTGGTGTAGGGCATGGCGGTAGGCAGAAAAAGGCCGGAGCTGCGGATTGTGTCAGTCTTCCTTGACCGGCGGCGTACCGGGTGCGGCCTGGGTGCGCAGGATGGTCGCCGCCATGCCGCTGGCCACGATCAGCGCCATGCCAGCCCAGCAGATGGGTGGAATGTGCTCGCTGAACAGCAGCATGCCGTATAGGCTGGCGAAGACGATGCCGGAGTACTGCAGGTTGGCCACCACCAGCGTGCCACGCTGTGTGCGCGCCGAAGCGTAGGCACGTGTCAGGCACAGTTGGCCCAGCGCTGCGAACAGGCCCAGCGGCAGCAGCCACAGGGCGTTCCAGCCGGGCCAGGGCGAGGTGCCAGCCATGGCCATGCCCGCACCGCCGCCCAGCGCGGCGCCGAGGGCGAAGTAGAACACCGTGCGTGTTTCAGGCTCACCCAGGCGCGACAGCGCCACCACCTGCATGTAGGCGAACGCTGCCGTGAGCCCGGAGGCCAGGCCCACCAGTCCGGCGAACATTTGCTCCGGGGCGATGCTGGGGCGCAACATCAATACCACGCCGCCAAAGCCCGCCAGCACCGTGAACACCAGCGGGACCTGCAGCGGTGGGCGCGGTGTGCGCGCCGACGGGCGCCAGGCCAGCAGGGTGCCGCCGACCAGGAACGCCGCAATCCACACGCTGCTCATGTAGTTGAGCGTCATGGCTGTGGCCAGGGGCAGGTAGGCCACGGCATAGAACCAAGCGCCGAGCGAGGCCACGCCCAGCAGGCTGCGCCAGGCATGCATGCCGGGGTAGCGCGTGGCCAGCGGCACGCCTTGCGCCCGTGCCAGGGTCCACAGCAGCGCCATGCTGACGAGGCCCCGGTAGCACACCAGTTCTGCGGTGTTGAAAAAGGCCGAAGCCGTCTTGACGCACACGCCCATGCTGGCGAAAAGGAATGCGGCCAGCACCATCCAGAGGGCTTGCATGGTGAGTTTTATGCAATAAAAAAGCTCCTGGCGCTTATGGGGTAAGCGCTGGGAGCTATTGAAAGAGTAGCAAATGGGCCGGAAAAGGCTTACACGGCGCCTATCTTGGCCCGGTACCACTCATGGAAGTGCTGCATGCCATCTTCCATCGGGCTCTGGTAGGGGCCGACTTCGTTCTCGCCGCGCGCCAGCAGCGCCTTGCGGCCCGCGTCCATGCGCTCGCCAATTTCGTCGTCCTCGATGCAGGTTTCCATATAGGCGGCCTGCTGCGCCTCGACGAATTCGCGCTCGAAGGCCACGATTTCCTCGGGGTAGTAGAACTCCACCATGTTCAGCGTCTTGGTCGTGCTGACAGGGTGCAGCGTCGAGACGGTGAGCACGTGCGGGTACCACTCCACCATGATGTGCGGGTAGTAGGTCAGCCAGATGGCGCCGCGCTGCGGGCGCTCGCCGCCTTGGTACTTCAGCAGCACCTCATGCCACTTTTTGTACACGTCGGAGCCGGGCTTGCCGAAGGTGGGCGCGACCCCCACGGTTTGCACCGAGAACTCTTTGCTGAACTCCCAGCGCAGGTCGTCGCAGGTCACGAAGTTGCCCAGTCCGGGGTGGAAGGGGCCCACGTGGTAGTCCTCCAGATAGACCTCGATGAAGGTCTTCCAGTTGTAGTTGCACTCGTGCAGCTCCACGCGGTCCAGGGCGTAGCCTTCGAACGACAGGTCCGAGCGCGGGCCCATGCCGGCCAGGTCGGCAGCGATGTCGCGGCCGTTGTCCTCGAACAGCAGGCCATTCCACTCGCGCAGCTTGTAGTTGTTCAGGTTCAGGCAGGGGTCGTGGGCAAAGTGCGGTGCGCCCAGCAGCTCGCCGCTGGTCGCGTAGGTCCAGCGGTGGATGGGGCAGACGATGTTGCCGCCCGCGTGGCCCTTGCCCTGGCTTTGCAGGGAGCCGCGGCCATTGAGCATCACGGCCTGGCGGTGGCGGCAAACGTTGGAGATCAGCTCCACCTGTCCTTGCGCATTGCGCACCAGCGCGCGGCCCTCGCTTTCCTGGGGCAACGCATAGTAGTCGCCGGGGTTGGGGACGCTGAGCGTATGTCCTACGTAACGCGGGCCGCTTTGGAACAGGGCCTGCATTTCACGCTGGAACAGTGCTTCGTCGAAGTAGCTGGAAACTGGTAGTTGGCTTGCGGCCTGCTGCAGTTGAAGACTTAAATCAGACATGGGCGACCTGACCTAAAGACTCCCCACAGGGAGGTGCGCGTGCGTGCGCGGTTGGATAAAAGACAAAACCGGCCGGGATGGGTACCCAGGGCCGGTCTCGCGGAAAGGAATGGGATTATAGCCGGTGGGGTTATTTCCGCATCCCGCATGCGTGTATTGAGTGGCCGTGCGAGCGCAGGGGGTTGAGGGGAACTCTCCACGCCGCGTGGATGCCAGCCTCTAAAATCCGGCGTTTTCACCCCGCGTCCCCCTTCCTGGAATCCCCATGCCCAAGGCCCCTGCCGCACCTGCCACGCCCCCAGAACCCGCCAGCTACGAAGCCGCGCTGGAGGAGCTGGAGCAGTGGGTGGGGCGTATCGAGTCGGGCCAGCTGCCGCTGGACCAGATGCTCACGGGCTACGAGCGCGCCAATGCGCTGCTGGCCTTTTGCCGCGCGCGGCTTGAAGCCGTGCAGGAGCAGATCAAAGTGCTGGACGAGGGGGCGCTGCAACCATGGACGCAAGAGTGAGCTGTTCCAATCCTTCCGCCGTGGCGGCTTCCTTCGACCTGGGCGCCTGGAGCCGCCACCACCTTGAGTGCGTGGAGCAGGCGCTGTCGCAATGGATCGCCCCCGACGCCCCGGCGGGACTGGGCGCAGCCATGCGCTACGCCGTGCTGGATGGCGGCAAGCGTCTGCGCCCGCTGCTGGTGCTGGCTGCCAGCGAGGCCGTAGCGGGTCTGCCCGAGGCCGCTTTGCGCGCCGCGTGCGCGGTGGAGTTGATCCACGCCTATTCGCTGGTGCACGATGACATGCCGTGCATGGACAACGACGTGCTGCGCCGGGGCAAGCCCACGGTGCACGTGCAATTCGGCCAGGCCCAGGCGCTGCTGGCGGGCGATGCGCTGCAGGCGTTGGCCTTCGAGCTGCTGGTGCCCGAGGGCGCGGGCATTCCCGACCACGTGCAGGCTGCGCTGTGCCGCCTGCTGGCGCGCGCGGCCGGGGCCGAGGGCATGGCCGGCGGCCAGGCCATTGACCTGGCCAGCGTGGGCGTGGCACTGGACGAAGCGCAACTGCGCCAGATGCACCGTCTCAAGACCGGCGCGTTGTTGCAGGCCAGCGTCGCCATGGGGGCGGCCTGCGGCTGCGCCGATGCTGCCGCACAGGCGGCACTTGCACGCTATGGCGCGGCGCTGGGGCTCGCCTTCCAGGTGGTGGACGACATCCTCGACGTGACGCAGGACTCGGCCACCCTGGGCAAGACCGCGGGCAAGGACGCCGCGAGCGACAAGCCCACCTACGTGTCGCTGCTGGGGCTGCAGCGTGCGCGTGCCCATGCCGATGAATTGCTGGGGCAGGCGCTGGCGGCGCTGGCCGCCAGCGGCCTGTCCGATACGCGTGCCTTGCAGGCTCTGGCCGAGATGGTCGTGAACCGTTCGAATTGAGATGGAACATCCCCTGGGTCACTTTGTGCCTTTCCCCTCTCTCACGCTTTGCGTGGGAGGGGGGCGCAGCCAGCGCGGCGGGGCGGCCCTTGCGCGGCTGCCCTCGCCGGGGCTGCCCCGGTTTCATGCACCTGTGGCTAATGGGTGATGCGCCGTGTTGAAAATACTAGTAAAAAACGCCTCTGGCCCTTATCCATCAAGCGCTAGCAGCTATCAAAAGAAGAGTCCATGACCACGAATTCCTACCCGTTGCTCTCGCGCGTGAACGACCCTGCCGACCTGCGCCGTCTCTCGCGCGCCGAGCTGGGGCAGTTGGCGACAGAGCTGCGCGCGTTCTTGCTCGACAGCGTGTCAAAGACCGGAGGGCACCTGAGCTCCAACCTCGGTACGGTGGAGCTGACCGTGGCGCTGCACCATGTCTTCAACACACCGCACGACCGGGTGGTGTGGGACGTGGGCCACCAGACCTATCCGCACAAGATCCTGACGGGGCGGCGCGAGCGCATGCACACGCTGCGCCAGCTCGGCGGTCTGTCGGGCTTTCCGCAGCGTGCCGAGAGCATTTACGACACCTTCGGCACCGCCCATTCGTCCACCAGCATCTCGGCCGCGCTGGGCATGGCGCTGGCGGCCCGCCAGCGCGGCGAGAGCCGTTACAGCATCGCTGTGATCGGCGATGGCGCCATGACCGCCGGCATGGCCTTCGAGGCGCTGAACAACGCAGGCGTGGCCGACACCAACCTGCTGGTCATCCTCAACGACAACGACATGAGCATCAGCCCGCCCGTGGGCGCGCTCAACCGCTACCTGGCGCAGCTCATGAGCGGGCAGTTCTACGCCAAGGCGCGTGACATGGGCAAAAACGTGCTCAAGAACGCGCCGCCCCTGTGGGAGCTGGCCAAGCGCCTGGAGCAACAGGCCAAGGGCATGGTGGTGCCGGCCACGCTGTTCGAGAAGTTCGGCTTCAACTACATCGGCCCGATCGACGGGCACGATCTGGATTCGCTCATCCCGACGCTGGAGAACATCAAGGAGCTGAAAGGCCCGCAGTTCCTGCACGTCGTGACCAAGAAGGGCCAGGGCTACAAGCTGGCCGAGGCCGACCCCGTGGCCTACCACGGCCCCGGCAAATTCGACCCCAGCGTAGGCCTGGTGCCCCCAAGCACGCCGCAAAAGCCCACCTTTACCCAGGTGTTCGGCCAGTGGCTGTGCGACATGGCCGAAAAGGACCAGCGCCTGGTGGGCATCACCCCGGCGATGCGCGAGGGCTCGGGCATGGTGGAATTCCACCGCCGCTTTCCCGGCCGTTACTACGACGTGGGCATCGCCGAGCAGCATGCCGTGACCTTTGCGGCCGGCCTGGCCTGCGAGGGCGTGAAGCCCGTGGTGGCCATCTATTCCACCTTCCTGCAGCGCGCCTACGACCAGCTGATCCATGACGTGGCGCTGCAAAACCTGCCGGTGGTCTTCGCGCTCGACCGCGCTGGTCTGGTGGGGGCCGACGGCGCCACCCACGCGGGCGCTTACGACATTGCCTTCGTGCGCTGCATTCCCAACATGAGCCTGGCCTGTCCGGCCGACGAGCGGGAGTGCCGCCAGTTGCTTACCACCGCCTATGAGCAGGACCACCCGGTGGCCGTGCGCTACCCGCGCGGCAGCGGCGCGGGCGTGGCCCCGCTGGCCGGCCTGGAGGGCCTGCCGTTCGGCAAGGGCGAGGTGCGGCGCCAGGGCCAGCGCATCGCCATCCTGGCGTTCGGCACGCTGTTGTACCCGGCGCTGGCCGCCGCCGAAACGCTGGACGCCACGGTGGCCAACATGCGCTGGGCCAAGCCGCTGGATACCGAGTTGCTGCTGTCGCTGGCGGCCACGCACGAGGCCATCGTCACCGTGGAGGAGGGCGCCATCATGGGCGGTGCGGGCAGTGCCGTGTGCGAGGCCCTGAACGCCGCCGGCGTAACGCGGCCGGTACTGCAGCTGGGCTTGCCCGACGCCTTCATCGAACACGGCGACCCGGCCAAGTTGCTGGCGCTGCAGGGGCTCGATGCCGAGGGCATCGCGCGCGCCGTGCGCCAGCGTTTCGCCCAGGCATAAGTTCCTATAAGGTCATACGTGCGGTTGCCTTCGGCGGCTGGTGCATGTTTCTACAATGCACCTCGGCTGCGAAGTCCTTGGCCGCCTTGCACACCATGGGGCGGGCCGAGTTTTTTAACTATCCAGGAGACCCCACATGGATCGTCGTTCCCTTATCAAAAATGCTGGTATCGCGGGCGTGCTCGCCGCAGGCGTGGCACCTGCCGTGCATGCCCAGGAGGCCGTGCGCTGGCGCCTGGCTTCCAGCTTTCCCAAGTCGCTGGACACCATCTTCGGCAGCGCCGAAAAGCTCTCTGAAACCGTGAAGGCGCTCTCCGGCGGCAAGTTCGAGATTTCCGTGCACCCCGCAGGCGAGCTGATGCCCGCCTTCGGCGTGGTCGATGCCCTGCAGGCTGACACCATCGACATGGCACAGTCTGCTGCCTACTACTTCACGGGCAAGGATCCCATTTTTGCGTTCAGCTGTGCCGTACCCTTCGGCCTGACCACGCTGCAGATGGCGGCTTGGAAGGACCATGGCAATGGCCGCAAGCTGCTGGATGCCTTCTTTGAGAAGTACAACTTCCGCACCTCCAGCGCGGGCAACACCACCACCCAGATGGGCGGCTGGTACCGCAAGGAGATCAAGACCCCCGCCGATCTCAAGGGCCTGAAAATGCGCCTGGGCGGCGGTGTGTTTGGTGAAGCCATGGCCAAGCTGGGCGTGGTGGCGCAGAACATGCCTGCCGGCGATGTGTACCAGGCGCTGGAAAAGGGCACGCTCGATGCAGCCGAGTTCGTCGGTCCGTACGATGACGAGAAGCTGGGCTTCAACAAAGTGGCGCCTTACTACTACTACCCCGGCTGGTGGGAAGGCAGCGCCGATCTGGAGTTCTTCGTCAACCTGAAGAAGTACAACGCCCTGTCGGCACAGAACAAGGCCATCCTGGATGCCGCGATGCGTGTGGCCTCCCAGGACATGACGTCCAAGTACATGGCGGTGAACCCCCAGGCCCTCAAGCGCCTGGTGGCCAACAAGACCCAGCTCAAGGCCTTCCCGAAGGCCGTGATGGACGCGGGCTTCAAGGCGTCGATGGAAGTCTTTGCCGAGCACGAGGCCAAGTCGCCCGAGTTCAAGAAGATCCACCAGGACATGCGCGCCTTCCAGCGCGACCAGATCCTGTGGAACCGCTTCTCGGAATTCCCGTTCAACCAGTACATGGCCGGCGTCAAGATCTGACCGTACCCACCCGGTGCCCCGAAAGCCGCAGCACAGCCTGCGGCTTTTTTTTGGCATTTCCAAATGCGGAATCCTTCGTGGTGCGGTGCAGCACGCGATGGTGCAATGGCTTTTCATTGACACCCATCTTCGGAGCTGCATCCCATGAAATTCACCCGCCTTCTAATCGCCCCGCTGGCCGCACTCGCCATGCTGCAGGCCCACGCCGCCGACAAGCTGCGCATCGGCGTGCTGCCCGGCGTCTATGCCGATGCCATCAGCGCCGCGGCCAAGGACGCCAAGGCGCAGGGCATTGACGTCACCGTCACTGAGTTCACCGACTGGACCACACCCAACGTGGCCGTAGACAACGG
This sequence comes from Paenacidovorax caeni, assembly GCF_001298675.1. Taxonomy (GTDB): domain Bacteria; phylum Pseudomonadota; class Gammaproteobacteria; order Burkholderiales; family Burkholderiaceae_C; genus Paenacidovorax; species Paenacidovorax caeni. Next base: position 6,323 of record NZ_CYIG01000062.1, on the reverse strand, counting down.
CGACCTGGACATCAACTTCTTCCAGCACCAGCCCTTTCTGGACAACGCCATCCAGAAGAATGGCTACAAGCTCGGTAGCGCGGGCGTGAGCTTCCTGGCCAATATCGGCCTGTATTCGCTCAAGCACAAATCGGTGGAGCAGGTGCCGCAGGGGGGCAAGGTTGGCATCGCCAATGACCCTGTGAACCAAGGCCGAGGCCTGCTGCTGTTGCAGAAGGTGGGACTCATCAAGCTCAAGCCCGGCGTGGGCTTCCTGGGCACGATCAACGACATCACCGAGAACCCGAAGAAGCTCAGCTTCGTCGAGGTGGAGGGGCCGCAGCTGGTGCGCATCACGCCGGATGTGGACATTGCCCAGGGCTACCCGCACTTCATCGTCGCGTCCAAGGCCTTCGATCCTTCCAGCGGTCTGGCGTACTCCGGCATCGAGGACGCGCGCTTTTCCATCCAGTTCGTCGTCAAGGCCGACCGCACCAAGGACCCGGTGATCCAGAAGTTCGTCAAGGTCTTCCAGAACTCGGAGGCCGTCAAAGCCGCCATCCACAAGGCGTTCGCGGGCGATACCAAGCTCTACACCCTGACCTGGACCCGGCAGTAAGCCCCCGCAGCCAACCCAAAAGAGGTGCGAACATGCGACAAAGCACATGCTTGGCCTGGCTGGGCGCGGCACTGCTGGCAGTCTCGGCCCATGCGGCCGAGGTGGTGAAGGTCGGCTCGACGCCGGGCGTCACGTCCGATGCCGTGCAGGCCCTGGTGCCCGAGGCCCGCGCCGCTGGCATCGACCTGCAACTGGTGGAGTTCACCGACTGGACACTGCCCAACGAGGCGGTGAACAACGGCGACATCGACCTGAACTTCTTCCAGCACCAGGCATTCCTGAACAACGCCGTCAAGGAGCGCGGCTACCAGCTGGCGTTCATCGGGCTGGGGCTGCTGCAGAACATCGGCATCTACTCCAACCGCTACCAGCGCCTGGCTGACGTGCCGGAAAAGGCGCGCGTGGCCGTGGCCAACGATCCGGTGAACCAGGGCCGGGGCCTGTTGCTGCTGCAAAAGGCCGGGCTCATCACGCTGCGCAACGGCAGTGCGGTGGGCGCCAGCGTGCACGACGTGGTGGAGAACCCCAAGAAGCTGCGCTTCTTCGAGATCGAGGGGCCGCAACTCATCCGCGCGCTCGACGATCTGGACCTGGTGGTGGTGTGGCCCAGCTATTTCGTCAACGCCGGCAAGAAGGCGCAGGCGAGCCAGGCGCTGCTGTATTCGGGCATTGCCGACACTTTTTATGCCATGGGTTTCGTGGCCCGCAGCGACCGCGCGCAGGACGCCAAGCTGCGCAAGCTGGTGCAGCTGTACCAGAACTCCGAGGCCGTGCGGCAGACCATCAGCCAGGCCTTCGGCCACGACCCCAAGCTCTACACGCTGCCCTGGCAGCAAACCCCCAAAGAGGCGTCCCATGGCAAGTAATACATTGACCGCGCGGCGCATGTTTGCTGGCTGGGGCGGGCTGCCGGGCCGCGTCCAGGCGGCGGACACGCGCCGCGGCACCCCCACGCACGCCGCACCGCGCGGCGCGGGCGCGGTGGCGTTCCGCGATGTGGCCAAGACCTACCGCTCCTCGGCCGGCACAGTGCAGGCGCTGGACGCCATCAGCCTGGAGATCGCGCCGGGCAGCATCTTCGGCATCATCGGGCGCAGCGGCGCGGGCAAGTCCAGCCTGCTGCGCACCATCAACCGGCTGGAGCAGCCCACCAGCGGCCAGGTGCTGGTCGATGGCGTGGACATCGGCACGCTGTCCGAGGCCGGGCTGGTGCAGTTGCGCCGGCGCATCGGCATGATCTTCCAGCACTTCAACCTGCTGTCGGCTAAGACCGTGGCCGAGAACGTGGCGCTGCCGCTGAAGGTGGCGGGCGTGCCGGCGGCGCAGATCGCCGCGCGTGTGCAGGAACTGCTGCTGCTCGTTGGCTTGCAGGACAAGGCCGATACCTACCCCAGCCGCCTCTCGGGCGGGCAGAAGCAGCGCGTGGGCGTTGCGCGCGCGCTGGCCACCGGGCCCGAGATTCTGCTGTGCGACGAGGCCACCTCGGCGCTGGACCCGGAAACCACCCATTCCATCCTGCAGCTGCTGCGCGACATCAACCGCACACTGGGCATCACCGTGGTCCTCATCACGCATGAGATGAGCGTGATCCGCGAGATCGCCGACCAGGTGCTGGTGCTGGAGCAGGGCCGTATCGCCGAGCTTGGCGCCGTATGGCAGGTGTTTGGCAACCCCCAGCATGCGGCTACGCGGGCGTTGCTGGCACCGCTGCAGCACGGCCTGCCGGACGACCTGCAGCAGCGCCTGCAGGCGCTGCCTCCAGCCGGTGCATACACGCAGATCCTGCAGCTGGGCTACCGCGGCGAGGACGGGCTGGAGCCTGACCTGCCGCGCATCGCCCAGGCGCTGGGCGCGCGCGTACGCCTGCTGCACGGCGGCGTGGACCGCATCCAGGGCCATGCCCAGGGCCAGCTGCTGGTGGCGCTGGAGGGCGCCGCCGCGCGGGCCGACTGGACATCTTTCACCCAGGGCCGCGAGGCCATTGCCCATGAAATCAAGGTACTCGGATATGTCGCTGAATCTGTCCATCCCCATTGAGCGCTATTGGGACGCGCTGGCCGATACGCTGACCATGGTGGGCGTCTCGGGCGGCATCGCCTTCGCGGCGGGCGTGCCGCTGGCCGTGCTGCTGATCGTCACCGCCCCGGGTGGCTTCCTGGCGTCGCCGCGCCTTCACCGCGCGGTGGGCAGCGTGGTCAACGGCTTTCGTGCCACGCCCTTCATCGTGCTGCTGGTGGCCTTGATTCCGTTCACGCGCATCGTCGCGGGCACCACCATCGGCGTCTGGGCGGCCATCGTGCCGCTGGCCATCAGCGCTACGCCGTTCTTCGCGCGCATCGCTGAGGTGAGCCTGCGCGAGGTCGATGCCGGGCTGATCGAGGCCGCCCAGGCCATGGGCTGCAAGAAGTGGGACATCGTGCGCCACGTCTACCTGCCCGAGGCGCTGCCCGGCATCATCGGCGGCTTCACCATCACGCTGGTGGCGCTTATCAGCTCCTCGGCCATGGCCGGTGCCGTGGGCGCGGGCGGGCTGGGCGACCTGGCCATTCGCTACGGCTACCAGCGCTTCGACACCCAGGTGATGCTGATCGTGATCGCCATGCTCATCGTGCTGGTGACGGTGGTGCAGACCCTGGGCGACCGCTACGTGCACTGGCTGCGCAGCCGCTGAAATGAAGCACCCTCTGAGCCGCTGCGCGGCTTCCCCCTCTCTCTACGCGCTTCGCGCTACGGGAGGGGGACGCAGCCAGCGCGGCGGGGCGGCGCGGCCGGCAGAGGCCCTTGCGCGGCTGCCCGCGCGTGGGCCGCGCCAGTTTCAGGGGCTGCTGATGGTGGGTGGCGCCATGGAAAGCTGAGATGTCCGCTAGAACTCCTTTTTCGATAGCTGCCAGCGCTTTATGGACAAGGGCTGGAGGCCAAAAAAGGCATGAATCACGTGGCGCGAATGCCAGCCGCCACGAACCCCTCAAACCAAACCAGAAGGCACGCAATGACCTCATCGCATGCTGCGGGCGCAGCCTTGCCCGAAGAATCCCGGCTTTTGACGCGGCTGCCCCTGCCGCCACAGCCACCCCAGCGCATCGCCAGCGAGGCCGAGGCGCTGGAGACAGCCCACCGCCTGGCGGCGCAATTCCACGCCGGTGCGGCCACACGCGACCGCGAGCGGCGCTTGCCGTGGGACGAGATCGAACAGTACAGCGCCAGCGGCCTGGGCACCATCACCGTGCCTCAGGCCTATGGCGGGCTGGGAGCGTCTTACGAGACGCTGGCGCAGGTGTTTGCCATCTTGTGCGCGGCCGATCCGTCGCTGGGGCAGATTCCGCAGAACCACTTCGCCATCGTGCAGGCCGTGGCCGACATGGGCAGCGAGGCGCAGAAACAGCGCTGGTTTGCCGATGTGCTGGCCGGCCACCGCTTCGGCAATGCCGGGCCGGAGCGCAAGGCCCGCGCCGCGCAGGTGCAGCTGGCCACGGTGCGCCTGGAGCGCGAGCCCGGTGGCGGCCTGTACCTGAGCGGCACGCGCTTTTACTCCACCGGCGCGGCGTTTGCCCACTGGGTGCCGCTGCGCGCCGAGGATGAGGCAGGCCGGGCGGTGCTGGTGCGGGTGCGGCGCGACGCCCCGGGCTTGCGTGTGTACGACGACTGGGATGCCTTCGGCCAGCGCACCACGGCCAGTGGCAGCGTGGTGCTGGCGCGCGTGCCGGTGGCCGAGGATGACGTGGTACCGGTATGGCGCTTCGCGCACACGCCCACGCTCTCCGGCCCGGTGTCGCAGCTCATTCAGGCGTCCATCGACGCGGGTATTGCCCAGGCGGCGCTGCGCGACGCGCTGGATTTCGTACGAGACAAAAGCCGCCCATGGATCGATGCCGGCGTGGCCAGCGCCAGCGCCGATCCGCACATCGTGCAGGAAGTGGGGCAACTGCAGATTGCGGTGGACGCAGCCCACGCCGTTCTGCTGGAGGCGGCACGCACGCTGGATGCGCTGGCGCGCCAGCCCGTGGATGCGCAGGCCAGCGCACGCGCCTCGGTGGCCGTGGCCGAGGCCAAGATCCTCACCACCGAAGCCGCGCTGCAGGCCAGCGAGCAGCTGTTCGCCCTGGCCGGCTCGGCCGCCAGCCGCGCTGCCCACCACCTCGACCGCCATTGGCGCAACGCCCGTGTGCACACGCTGCACGATCCCGTGCGCTGGAAATACCACCTGCTGGGCAACTACCGGCTCAACGGCGCGCTGCCCCGGCGCCACCAGTGGAACTAGGAATTCGCATGACAGACACAACGACAGTACCTACGGCGCGTGCCGTGCCCTTAGCCCCGGCTGCGCCGGGGCCGCAGCCCGTGCCGGCTTCGGCGCCGCGGCAGGGCACGCAGGTGATCCGCAGCGCCGAGGAAGCCCTGGAGGCCGCGCGCCGGTTCGCCCAGGAAATTGCCCCGGGCGCCCAGGCGCGCGACCGCGACCGCACCCTGCCGTGGCAGGAGGTGGAGCGCTTCAGCCAGAGCGGCCTGTGGGGCATCACCGTGCCGCGCGAGTACGGCGGCGCGGGCGTGTCCACCGGCGTGCTGACGCAGGTGGTCGCGCTGATCGCGGCGGCCGACGGCAACTTCGGCCACATCCCGCAGAACCACTACTACGCGCTGGAAGCGCTGCGCGTGGGCGGCTCCAGCGCGCAGAAGGCGTTCTTCTATGGCCGCGTGCTGCGCGGCGAGCGCCTGGGCAATGCGCTGGCCGAGATCGGGCACAAGGACTTCAAGCGCCGCACGCAACTGCTGCGCGAGCCCGGCGGCTGGTTCGTGCAGGGGCAGAAGTTCTATTGCACCGGCGCCATCTTCGCGCACTGGATTCCCACGCTGGTGAGCGCGCAGGAGGCGCAGGGCGAGCGCCAGTACCTGGTGTTCGTGCCGCGCAGCGCGCCCGGCGTGACGGTGATCGACGACTGGGACGGCTTCGGCCAGCGCGTGACCGGCAGCGGCTCGGTGCAGTTCGAGCGGGTGCGCGTCGAGCCCGAATGGGTGGTGCCGTTCACCGCCTCGTTCGAGCGGCCCACCACCATCGGGCCGTTCGCGCAGATCATCCACGCGGCGCTGGACGCGGGCATCGGCCATGGCGCGCTGCAGGCTGCCCTGCCGTTCATCCGCGACCACGCGCGGCCCTGGATTGACGCCGGCGTGGACAGCGCCACGCAGGACCCGCTGCTGTTGCAGCAACTGGGCAACGTGCACGTGCGCCTGCGCGCCGCCGACGCGCTGATCGCCCGCGCCGCCCTGGCGGTGGACGCGGCGCAGCGCCTGCCCACCGACGACAGCGTGGCCGCTGCCTCGGTGGCCGTGGCGGGGGCCAAGGCCCTGAGCACCAGCGCCAGCCTGCTGGCGGGCAGCAAGCTGTTCGAGCTGGGCGGCAGCGGCGCCACGCTGGCCGCGCACGGCCTGGACCGCTTTTGGCGCAACGCCCGCGTGCACACGCTGCACGACCCCGTGCGCTGGAAGTACCACGCCGTGGGCAACTACGTGCTCAACGGCGTGCGCCCGCCGCGCCACGGTGCGATCTGATTCCCATCCCCGCTCCAGGAATGAACCGCCCCGGGTATCGAGGAGGCCGGTTGGTTTAAGTTGACACCTTTGTCGAGGTGTCGCTGGCGGCGAGTTGCCTCCAGTAGTTTGCTTCAGCTTCTGCCGGAGGGATGCCCCCAATCGGCGTGAGCAGTCGGACGTGGTTGAACCAGTGCAC
>NZ_CYIG01000061.1 GCF_001298675.1 Paenacidovorax caeni | reverse complement strand
CGCCGGAAATCCGCAAGGTCATCTACACCACCAATGCCATCGAGTCGGTGAACATGAGCCTGAGGAAGCTGACCAAGAACCGGGGCTCGTTCCCCAGCGACGAGGCGCTGACCAAGCTGTTCTACCTGGCCCTGCGCAACATCAGCCAGAAGTGGACCATGCCCATCCGAGATTGGAAGGCCGCGCTGACCCGATTTACCATTCAGTTCGGAGACCGCATCTCCGTCAATTGAAGTCCGAACCGTTTACACAAAAATTCGGACACGCCCCTTCTTGATGGCGCCGAAGATCTCGGACAGGTTGTCCATGCTCGGGTTGCCGCGTTGAGACAACATGCGATGCAGGCTCTTGCTGGGCTTGTGGGTCATCTCGGCGAGCGCCTCAAAGCCAACAGTTGCATTCACAAGGTCTCGGAGTACGAGGCGTGCCGTATCGGGCTCCCCGTCCAGAAAAAGCGTTGCGGCTTCATCCAGCAGGGCCTTTGCAAAAGCAGGGTCGCGCCCAACGCGTTCGGTTACCGTTTGCTTGTAATCGCGGGTCAGGTTCATGCCTTGTGTCCCTTCTTGGTTGCGGCGATTGACGCCTTCTTTCTTGCCTTGTACTCGGCGTGCAGCAGGACCGCCTGGTCAATGGCTTTTTGCTGTTCTTTCTTGGTGCTGCCACCGTAAAGAATGATCAGCTGCTCGCCGTCTTTTGCCAGGTAGATCCGATACCCCGGACCCCAGTCGATCTTGTACTCACCGATACCGCGAAACCACTCAATCCTTGAGGTGTTTCCAAGCTCTAGTCGCGCCTTGGCAACTGTGACTTTGGTTGCGGCTTGAGCATCCAGCGCTTCGAACCACGTCCTGTAGGGGATGTCTCCATCCTCTCGGACGTACTCTTCAAGCCGAATCCTCACGGTCGGATGGTAACATATTCGTTACCTTCATGTGGTTTGTCGCCTTTCTTAGCATCACGCGCGCTCACGTCGTTTCGATCGTTCAGCCATAGAGGCCGTTCGGTTTCCACTTCGTAGCCAACGTCATCATCCCAAGCGGTGCTCCAGCAGTTGGCTTGGACGGTCAGTGCCTTCATACCCAGGGAAGCGAACACCTGCGCGATGCGCGGCGCCAGCTTCTCAGGGTTCGTGGGGTAGTAGCCCTCGAAGGCATGTTCACCTCGACCCATCATCTCCTGCGTGTAGTTGAGATGGGGGCGGCCGGAAATAACAAGGTGCCAGACGATGCGCTCGCCTTCGAGTCGGATGCTGAACCCGGTACTTCCGTAGTTGCGAGTCCAACCCATTAGCTCGCCACCATTGAAGGTGGACGTGCGCGGGAGGCCTGCAGCCGCGAGGGCGGCCTTGAGTTGGATGACGGCATCCATCCCGGTGAGGGAGGGTGCGGATGCAAGGGGTATGTGCTGCATTGGTTTTCATGGTGCTCTCCAGGGAAGAAGACGAGCACCGGCCCCATCGGGCAACAGATGCCCGTCAGGGTTGCAAAAAAAGCCCGCGATCGACCGAAGTCGATTCGCAGGCGGTTGGGAGCGTGCTGTAGGGCTTGCTCTGTCAGGTAGCGCGGGGCTGTGCTTCAGCGTCCGTCTTCTTGGAAGGCGCGGTTTCGCGGGTCGCCAGGTACACAAAGCCCGCGCAAATCGAACTTCCCAAGATGAAAAATGCGATGTGCATTTCATGATCCTTTGCTAAGGATGGCTCCAGCGAAGAATAGCACCCTCCCCCAGAAGACCGGGGAGAAGGAGCAACACATCGCTATCTCGGGGTTGAAAAAATCGACTTTCGCCGACGTGGGTTGCTGTTCGCCTGGAAGGCACGGCCAGCTGCCGTATCGACCTGTCGCAGTACGCGGCAAGGATGAATTCGCTTTGCAAAGCCCCGGGCATGCCGCCGTGGCTTTGAAAAGCCCTCCAGCCCCGGTGGGGGCTGAAGGACAGGGGCTCGCCACCGCAGGGGTGTCGAGCCGGTGGGCCGCTAGGCAACCATTTCGAGTTGCTGTTGCGGGGGCTGGCCAAGGTGCCATGTGAGGCACTTCTTAGACAGCCGCATCAAGGTGTTGATGTGCTCATGATTGAAGGTGACGGGGATCTTGAAGCAGCGGCTGCTGCTCAAGACATCCAGCCCCAGGCTGCGCAGCACTTGGTCGCGGCTGAGGATTTGCCAGTCTTCGCTCAGGGGCACGGTGCGATCGACCACCGCATGCGTTCCTGGCGGAATCGCGGCGGCGGCTTTGACGTGCTCTGTGAAAGCGCTGATGCGCTGGGCGTAGACACCCGGCTCTTTCAGCTCCACCTCCCAGAGGCTTTCCACGTAGTCGCCGATGACCGAGTATTCCCAGCCTTCGCAGCGCCACATGCCGTCCTGCCCCTGGACCAGACGGTTGTACTGGTCGAGTTTGAGGACTGCAGGCAGGCGCGGCATGAAGCCGGTGACAGGTTCAGGGCGGTATCCCAGGTCGGGGCAGCGCTCATTGAACAGAGGTGTGGCGCGGATGAGGCGCCAGGGTCCGATGAGGAACTGTCCGTAGAGGGCTTCCAAGAGCTGCGGCTCGCTGTACAGCGTGGTCTCGTAGGCACCGCCAGAGGCAAGTGTCTGCGCGATGTCGCTTTTGCCGCAGCGCGTGATTGCCTCGCCCGCTTTGCTCGCTTTGTCCTGAGGGATGGTGGCATACAGGCTGCCATCTACCTTCAGGGTGACGGGCTGGTCGGGCATGTGCACGGGGCTGGCCAATTCCTTGAGCCAGTCCGCGATGTACTGCTGGGGCTGGTTTCGGCCACCGCGTACGTCGAGCAGGCCCCCGACACAGACACCGGCTGCTTTGAAGATCCGATGAAGGGTACTTTGCAGGCCTCCAATGTGGATGCAGCACCATGTCGGTATGTGGGGGTAGTCGTTTTTGTCGAACGTCTGCTCAAAGAGGACGTAGACGGTTTGGCCGTTGTTCGCCTGGTAGGCGGCGGCGAGTTTGGCGGTGCTGACTGTGACTCCCATGGTGGGTTCTCCTGTGGAAAACCGAGGCACCATCCCCCCACGGGGATTGGCTACCCCGGTGGGTTGGTTTGAGGGTTGTGTGACGTGGGCTTTTGGCGATGGAGGCTGCTGGGTGCAGCTACTCAATCGTCCTCGGGCTCATCACTCTCGTCGTTGTCGTCTTCGTCGGTCGCGAGGGAGTAGGTGTCGCCATCTGCTGTTTCACCGAAGATTTCCGCAAGGGCGGAGATTGCGGTCATTTCAGTCTCGACGTTGCTGTCCACTTCGCGCGCGTAGGCTGTGAACCAGATGGCACCCCCGGGGGTGACCACCAGCTCTTCTTCTTGGATGCGCAAGGCTTCCTTGTTGTGCCAATCGATGTCGCGCAGGATCCGCACTTCGCTGAGCTGGTGCTCTTGGCAAAGTGCGTGCAGATGCTGCATCGTGTTCAGCAGTTCCTGGGTGAGCAGGAAGGTGGCGTGGCCAGGGCCATCCGCGTACTCATTGTGGCAATGGGCGTCGATGATCACGCTGATGGATTTGGTCTTCGCTGCTGCTTGGGTTTGCTGGGTCATTTCCGTTTCCTTTGAAAAAAAGACGGAACGTGACCCATAGGGATCATGTCCCGTCAGGGTGGTGCGGCTGTGCCGCATGGGGTGTGATTTCGGCTCTTGAGGGAGCGCGAAGGGGTGTGCTGCGATTTGCCAAAGGCGCGGGCAGCTGCCGCATCAACCAACCACTTTATGCGGATGGGGTGAATTTGCGCTTTCCGAAGCCCCCGGGGTCAGGAGCTTGGGAAAGCCCCCCAGGCGACCCGATTGGGTGCACTGGGATGGCTTGAGGTTGAGCGCGCTGATCTATGCAGGTCAGTGCTCAATGCTGTCGTAGGGCTCTACTTCTGCGCCGCATGCAGGGCATGTGTCGTTGCACATGCAGCTCCAGCGATCTTCCCACTCGACGCCCGGTTGTTCTGGGCAGTTTTCGTGGTTGTAGAGGTTCGTGAAGATAGGTGCGGTCATTGGCGGGCCTTCTGCGGTAAGTCAGAGCGCAGTGGCGGTACGCTTTTGGACGCCGTACTTTTCTTCGATCTCATCGGTGGCAAACACAGACAAATCCTCGCGTTCGACCGATTGGGGCCAATCGGAGAAAACGCAGGTTTCGTCGCTGCAGTAGTCACCATCGAGGTGGCTGCCGCATTGCTTGCACATGGTCGGTTTCAGTGGAGTCAGCTTGTTGAGCGAGATTTCCACTTCATCGCCTTCGCAGTCCAGGCAAAGGTACTTGTCGCCTTGCCAGCGGCCTGCGGCGATGCCTTCTTCGGTGAGGACGAGGGCATAGTCGAGGCCGCCATCTTCCCAGCTGAAGCGCACCAGCTCGTTACTGGGGCTGCCGGTTGGCTCTGTTACGTCCCAGGAGATGAGGAGGGGGCTGGAGTCTGCCATTACTGCATCGGCTTGGGAGAGCAGATCCAGAAAGGCGGTCACGGAGGAGGAGATGGTGTGGATGTTGGTCATGGTGAAGGTCTCCAAGAAAGAGACGAGCACCGGCCCCAGAGGGCAACAGGTGCCCGCCAGGGGGTTAAGGAAATACTCCAGCCGAAGCCGGTTGGTTGCTGAGATCAGGCGAACTGCAGGGCAATCTTGCCTTGGTCTTTTCGCTTGGTTTTGCCAACGCGAATCGTCACGTCATGTCCGAGCTTCGCAATCAGTTCAAGCATCTTTGCCTCACTGACGCCGCGAAACTGGCCACGGGTGATTTTGGAGATCTTGGCCTGGTCGATGCCGAGCATCTGCGCTGCGGCCTCCTGAGTCATCTTGCGTGCCTTGATGCTCTTTGCGATTTCATGGGCCAACAGGGACTTGCGCTGCATCTCCGCAGCATCTGTGTACCCTAGATCGGCATACACGTTGTCGCTGCCGGTATGAATGGCTTCAGTCATTTGGGGGCTCCTTTTGTTGGATGTCGCAAGGCAGCATGGTGTTCGATAGCGTCTTTCAATCTGCTTTTGATCAAATCGATGTCTGCTTTCGGGGTTTCGATGCCCTTGGTGGATTTCTTCTGGAAACAGTGCAGAACGTAGACCCAGCCGCGCAGGCGCACTGTGTAAACAGCGCGAAAGGTGCCGCCCTCATCGTTCTCTACCACTTCCAGAATTCCGGCTGACCCAAAACCTTTTAGCGGCTTTGCGTCAACGTGCTTGAGGCCTGCTTGCGCAAGATCTAGTGCGTGCCCGAAGATGTCTTTCACATCCTCAGGCATCGCGTCGAGATCACGCTTTGACGACCCGACCCACTTTATGGGTTTACGCGGGGGTTGAATCACGCTTTGTATGCCTATTTTGGCATATTTGCCGAGCTTTGCGTACAGGCCTGCATCGTTCGGATGGAAAACGTTGCCTTCTCGCCCGAGGGGGTATTGATGACTTGGTACACCCGGCAGGTGCTGGTGCGCTCCAACAGGGTGACCTTGTTGATTGGCCGCCCGAGGTTGCTCTTCGCACGCCGCCACGAGCGCATCAAACGGGCCATGTGCTGGCGTGTCTGCTTCGGGTCGGTTTGCCGTGGGTGGGATTCCCAGCCCCAGGTGAAGGTGGTTGTTTTCATAGGTAGCTCCTGAATGAGGAGTCACCACACCCCCACGGGGATAGGTGACCCCGGGGGTTGATGAAGGATGGGTTAGCTGCTGAATTCGCCTTCTGCGAGGCGATCAACCAGCGGGATGACTTCGGACCAAAGTTGGTCAGTGTCACATTTCAACGTGAGTTGGCGCAGCTGACTTGGAGTGTGCTGACCACGTTCTTCAACCAGCCCGATCAGAAATGCCAGGATGCAATCGGTGCTGGTGTGCTCGTTGAGAGGTTTACTGCAATTTGGGCAGAGATCCTTGGATGCCTTGACTTTGGAACTGTTCATTGTCATATCCTCTTGTGAAAGACGGACACCGGCCCCGGAGGGCTACAGGCGCCCGCCAGGGTGGGGTGTTGCGGTCTATCAGTGAGTGACCACGGTGCCGATGAATTCCTTCACGGCGCGCATACCTTCAGCTCCGATGTGCCAGTGCGGCGCTCCGGTGTCGAGCAAGAGGCCATCGTGGTTCTTGCTTTCCAGCAGGGTGCTGCGGTAGTAACGGCTGACGAACTGGCCTAGCGGCCCGAAGACCGTATGGTCCTGCGCGGCATCGAAGAATTCGACCAGCGGATCGTCCTTGTCGTGCACCAGGCCGTCATTGAGGCCGAAGCGCTCGCCCTTGGCCACAATGCGGACATTGAAGCCCTCAATCCGGATGGATTTCAGGACGAATGCCTCGCTCTTGGCCACAGCGGCGGTGAACTCAGGTACCACGTCGGGCCCAGAGAGGCCTGTCATGACTTCGAAGAGACCGCTTTCGGTGGCCAGGGCCATTGCCTTGCGCAGTGCCTGCAGGGCGCGGGCTTGTTGGGGGTTGATGGACATCAGTGCTTCTCCTTTGTGAAAAAAGAGACGAGCACCGGCCCCAGAGGGCAACAGATGCCCGTCAGGGGGGGTAAAAATGCCCCAGAACCTCCGGGGAGGTTTCAGGGCGTGAGGTCGCTGTTACCGGGACGCTGCCGACTGGTATGCGAGCGCGAAGGCTCTCATCATGGTCGGATGCAGTGTCCCGAGTTTGGGCGTGTTTCCATGGGGGCTATGCGGTGGAACCTTGAAGTACCGGTCCGTCCAGGGCAGATCAACAATCACCTTGAAGTCAAACTTCGTGTCGTAGGACAGGCCAGCAAGTTCGTAGGCTGCTGGGTGCTTGGACTTGGTGATTGCGATTTCGCCCGTTTCGAGTCGGCCAAGGTGCTTGGATGTGGCATAGACCACACCGACCACATCACCATCGGTTCGACGTTCAATGCGCATGACGAGCGCAGGCCGGGGCTTGGGCCCTGGTTGAATGTCCGGAATCTCTGGAAACAGGCACCAAACGATATCGCCGGGTGCGGGGAGTTTCCAGGCGTTGCTCATGTGAACAGAGCCTCGCTGCTCAAGATCTTGCCTTTGGGCAGATGCTGGGCCGCGTCCTTGCGAAGTGCTGCGACTTGGCTGCTGGTCAACGGGCCGTCATCGGGCTCGTAGGCGGGCAGTACACCCGCTGCAAACTTCGACAAAGCCAGGTGCACGACCTGTGTCTCGGTCACGTCGAGTTCTTTCGCCAGTGCTTTGACGGTTCCCCGCGTCACACCAGACGATGTGTCCCGAGTACGGAACTTGAGCAGGAGACTGTCTTTCACGGCGGTCATTTGGGCACCCTTGTTTGTATATATTGAATATATACCAATCGGTGACGGGTCGCCAATCTTGGATCGACAGGATGTCGGGTGTATGTTGGGTTCGGGCATTGGGTAGTCCAATTTGTGGCCGAGCCCCAGACCCGAGGGCATGAAGCCCGATCGGGTTGAGTTTGCTCTTTCGAGCGCTTTTTGCTGTGTTCGCCCAAGGGCGCGGCCTAGCTACCGCTTCAATGTCTGGTGCATTACGCGCCAGAGCAGAAGACTTTCCAAAACGTCCCTTGGGCGCTTGGGAAAGCCCCATCCGAAGATGGAGGCTCAGGTTTGATTAGGCGTGCGGAGCAGTCTTGCTTCGCTTGGATGGTCAACAGGCTCAGCGCGCCGGGTGAGCGGGCACCAGGGGGCTTGCAGGTTGGCTGCTGCCGTCCTTCGGTTGCTTGGTGAGGTTTTCCGGGCGAACCGGAAACCACCAGCTGTCCTTGTCCAGGTAGACGAAGCGGCCACCTCCTTCGACGGTGGGCGAGAAGCCCGTGACGACATGGCCATGGAAGGCGATGCCGTTGTCGTTGGTGAAAGTCACTTTGTCTCCGAGCTTGAAGTCGCAGGGCACTGGGGGCGTTTCTTGCGCGTCAGGGGTCAGGTGGTGCTTGGCACCATCCACGAAGTGGGGCTTGTGCTTGAAGGTTGTCATGTGGGCCTTGAAAAAGTCGCGAGGCCACCCCCTTGCAGGGCATGTGCCCCGCGTGGGTGGTTGAAGCGATGCAGTGGGTCTGACGGGGGTCAGGCCTGGGTGCATTCCTCGTCGAGCTTTCGCGCGGCGGCGATCACCTTTTGGGCGATCAGTTCACCTGCAATGAAGCCGTTGTCGCGGAAACGCCAGCAGCGGCCGTCTCCTGTGCGGGCGAAGATCGTGGTGATCTTGCCGCTGTAGAACTCACTCAGACGGAAGCTTTCGACGCCGCTCCACTTCCCCCACTGCATGGGCGGGAGGCAGTTGAGTGCGCTGTCGTAGGTTTTGTCGTCAATGGGTTCGGGCTCGGTGATGTAGCTTTGGTCCTGCATGGCGCTGAATTCGGCGCAGTCCATGATGAGGATTTGCCCGCCGTAGTCATTGGCCATTTGCTCAGCGGTTTTGTGCGAGTAGGCGCCGATGAGGGTGCCGTCCTCGCGCTCCATCACGAAGTCGATTGATCGCGGATTGGCGTTGGTTGCAGTTGCGGGGGTGTAGAAAACACGGGTGAAAACATGGGACATGGTTTGCTCCTAAGGGAAAAAAGCGAGACCAAGCCCCATGCGGGACTTGTGCCCGCGAGGGTTGAAAAATGAAAAAGCGTGTGCCAATGCGCAGCCTTTGGGCGTAGCAATGCACGGGTGGGGAAAAGGGTCAGAGCTGGCGCAGCGGGCTGCGTTCGCTTGAATTCCTGGGTGGCTCCGGGTGTATGGAGACCAAGTGCCCAGCGGGTTGATCCCGCGTGGGTGGAAATAGAACCGTGTAGACGGTTGGTTTAAGGCTGCTTTGGATCCTCAGCTGGGATAGCGCAACAAGCGGAGCTTGAGGGCATTGGTCAGGACATTGTAGCGATGTTGGCGGCGTTTGTGCCAGGGGTCAAACGGGGTCTGGGAGGAGTTTTCGCACTTCGGGCCAGCGGCTGACTTGAGGGGCTTCGTAGCCGCGCTGGCGCAGCCATTGCAGGGCGGCGACGATGTTGGGTACGGCGTAGGCCTGGAGTTGCTGGTCGGGCTGGCCGATGCTGGGCGGGAAGGTTTCGTCCCAGCCGTCGAAGGCGGGCCAGGGGGCGAGCATTTGGGTGCCGCTGCGGTGCATGACGCGCACCCAGCACTGGCTGTCGGGGCCGCGCACGACGGCGACGGAGGTGTTGTTGGGGTGTTGCCATGGCCAGGGGTGGTCTGCCGGGGGCTGGATGGCTGGCCTGGTGGGGGCTCGGCTGAAGAGGGCTTTTGTGGCCTGGGCCTGCTGCTGCATGCGCTGGCGAAGGGCGAGCAGCTTGGCATTTGCGGCAGCCATGACGGCTTCGTGGCGGGCTTTGAATTGCGCGATCAGTTCGGCGGTATTGGTGACCAGGGCCATTCTTTCTTCTTCAGTGAGATGGGAGCCCCCGCCTGATCCCGCACTGTAGGCAGGCATTCCCAATGCCGATGCGCCGCCATAGCGCTTGGCAAAACAGGTTGAGCCGAGTACGAGGAGGTTTTCCTTGTCTTGCACGACGTGAATGGCTGCATATACGCCATGGCCACAGCCGGGTTCTTGGCAAATCACTCTGCGCGATGGATCGACGCTCACGATGGCCAATAGCCGTGCGCTGGCGTGCTGGGTTGGGGTTTCTGGCATGTAGGGTTACCTCGATGGCGGGCGGCGGGTGCGGCTTTGCATTTCACGCATCTCCTCCTTTTTACCGCAATGGGTCGCTGGAGTTCCCTCTTGATGTCAATGAGTTGAATTTTGGGAGGCGCTTTGCATGATTTTCAGACAGGTAGGGTTAAGCGAGCAGGAGAGGGCGTTCAGGGTTACTGGTATTTAGCAGGCTTGGTTCATTTTTGGCAGAGATGGAGTGAGTCATGGGTGTAGGCTTCGACGAAGGGGGTGGCGCGTTGGTTTTTCGCGTTATTCCTGCCCCCGCAGGCTATTGCCGGGTTGGCAGCAGCTCATGGGTGAGGGAATGCCGTGGGTGTAATGCAAGCAGCAAATTAAGCCCAGCTAAATAGACTGCCGGATGATGTGTTTGCAAGTCTGCTTGATGCTTGCGGCTCTGCGAGCTTGGTTGTTGCGAGGGCTTGTGCGCCGTGAGACGATGGCGTAGCTTGGCAAGCAATCAATCAGCTCATACAATCATTGCTATGCAAAACACACACTCTACCCCACGTTTCGAACAGCAGCGACAGAACGAGCTGCGCAAGATTCGGCTTGTCAATTTGATAGCGCTGCTTGATAAGCACCAGATGACGCAGGCTGAGTTCGCGCGGCGCATCGGGGTGTCTGCGAGTGCCATTGGCCAGTACACCACGGGGCACCGCGCGCTGGGGCGGGCGTTTTGTTCGCGCATCGAGACCGAGCTGGGGTTACCTGCGGGGTGCATGGATTTCCCGGGGATGGCGCCAGCGCCCGGAGAGTGCCTGCCAGCGGTCGAGGAGCCCACAAAACAGCAAAAACCGAACGGAAGGCCTGAGGCGCCGATTCACGCGGCTGTGGTCGATGCGTTTTGGGCCACTGTGCGCTCCGGGGCCATGTCGGATGCCGATTGCGCAGGGTTGCTGGTGCAGCTGATCGGGATGCGTTCGCGCAAGGGGGGCGCAAGCCAGGCACCCGCCCTGGTGGATGCCGCTTCGCTGCTGGCCCGCCTTCGCCTGCGGGACGTGGTGCTGGTGCACACCGGCCAGGAGGGGCGAGAAGGCCTGGAGCGCGGCCTTTTGGAGGATTTTGGGCCGGAGGTGGCACAGAGCGTCCTACGGCACGTCTACGAGCTTTCCGAGGCCCCTCTCGGCGCCAGGACAGCCCCCGAGTCCCAGCGCGGGGTCATCCGGGGGGCTGGAGGCCTCCCAGGCGGCCCAGAGCAGCCAGAACGCTACTGACCCACCCCCCGGGGGCAACCGGGGATGAAAAATCGCTCCTGCGGGCTATGCGCAGCTCGCAGGGGGCTTGGCAACCCAAGGGCAGGGGGCCAAGGCAGCAGGCACAAGCACAGCCCCGGCGCTCCCCGGGCGCCAACACCCCCCACAGCGCCGCCCCGGCGCTCACAGCGCTACACGGGGAACAAGGCGAAAGCCACAAGCCACAAGCAGCAAGCTGTGCGAACACACCCCAGTCCCAGCCCCAGCCCCCAAGGCAATCACAGCGGCAACAAGCAGCCCAAAACTCCAAAACCCCAATTTCGCTGATTCAAAGCCGGGAAGCGGCCTACGGGGGAATAGGGCAGAGGCGAATCAGGGGATTCAGGCAAGAAGGCCTTCGGGGTTCGCGCCATCCACGGGGTTTATCGAAACGCTTCGCCAGGGAGCGGTGGGGCTTGAAATCAAAACGGGTTTCGCAAGCCAGGATTCACCGAGCCATTTGAGTGCGTGTTTCGGTACGTATTTCGAGAAAGCAATAAATGGTATTACATGACCTCTACCCTTTGTGTGGAATGGTTGCCGCCATGGCCTTTTTTAAATTTGAGTGCTTCGCACTTAAGGAAGGAAGGCGGTTTCTGGTTCAAAGGCCATGGGCATAGCGGGCTTTTGACCTCCCAGGTGGGGAAAAAAAGGAGCGCGGTGCCCGCAGGGGTGTAGCCATCCACGGAGGAGGGCAGTGAAACGCAATCGGGCGGGATAGTGAATTTGTTCGCACTGGCGCGCAGCCTGACTTTCCACGAGGTCGAAAGGCAAAGCCGGGATTGATGATGTTGGGCGCATCCAATCCGGGCGGCGAACGTCCAGGGGCCATCGAATCAAGGCCGGGAGAGGTCGGGCCGCCAAAAGCCACAGGCAAAACAGCCGGTAAACAGCCAGGGGGGAAAGGGGCCACACCCCCGAGGTAGAGAAAACACGAGCGCAATGCGCATTTCGTACGCCAACGGTCAGCCAATTGGCGTGGCGAGGAGAAAAATGCGCGGAGTAAATTCGAAATTCCGCAGGCAGCAAAGATTCAAGAGGCCGAGAAGCCCAAAGTCAATGGGCCATGAAGACCAAAAAAGCAGGAACCCTGCACCACGAAGACCTGCAAATGCCATGGACACAAGACTTCAGGCGCAATGCATCTTCACGCGTGACGCTATAACGCCATAAAACTCGGGATCAACGCGAGATCCGCAGAATTGCAACGCCGAAAGCCGTGGAGCCCCGAGAGAGAAGCCCAGGGAGACAAAAGCCACGAGGGTAAGGCAGAAAACACGACGCCCGAGGTGCACTTACGCCGCGATGAACTTGGCCGTGAGGGAGAACAAGGGGGAGTGCTGACCTGCGTCCATTGATAACAGAACCATGGGCCTTCGGCTTTTAGGGCGCTGAGTGAAATTAGGACGGCGGGCGGTTGAAGGGGAGGCGCACAAGACCTTGGAGAAATAAACCGAGGCCGGAGGGCTTGGGGGCAGGGGCCAAAAGTGGCGGGCCCCTGCGCAGGAATAGAACTAGGAAGCCTGCGCCTGGAGCTTCTCTAGTTTTCCATCGGCGGCACGCCTAACTTGCTTGGCGTTTCTGATAGACATGATGGCTCTTACTAGATGGTGGTTTTGACGTCGGATCGATTGCATGATCAGTTCGGTTTCCTTGACCATTTCCCATTCCCAATCTTTAGCGTATTGCTTTAAGGATTTATCTGGGTACGTGAGAGCTTCTTTGTCACGAGCAATTGCAACACGAATTCTCGTACGCTTGTTTGTTGGCCCATACCACTTAACTCCTTTCCACTGAATCAACAGGTTGTTGCCGCGCTTAGAGCAGGAAAGCTCCAAGCTGCTTCTGCTATCCAGGCCTGTGCCCCGCTTCTCGTGAGCGGTGACACCATCCCAGTAGGCGTCTGCAGCCGTCATGGCCTCATCGTGCAGCTCATTGATGGCGGCCTCAATGGCTGCGATGCTTTGTTCAAAACGATCCATTTTTACCCCCGGCAGATGTACCAAGTTACTGAGGGTACATCTGCCCCCCACATGTACCCAGTGGAATTTCAGGGCTCTTCACTCTCTCGCTCTCCGAACGAACCGCTCTGCGCCTAGCGAAAAAGGGCTGTACCCTACTAGGGTACAGGTGGGGTGGCAGATGTACCCTAATAGGGTGCATGACTTTTCCAATAATAGCTCTAACCAAAATCCGAACAAGGCAACTGTACCCTACTAGGGTACAAGTGGGGGGTTGCATTGCATCAAGGCGATATGGTAGGCGTTGTCAACGCGTCGAAAACCCATGCACCCTATTAGGGTACATGTGGGGGGGCAGATGTACCCTAATAGGGTGCATGGTTTTCCATGTGCCGAGCAGGGTGAAATGCATAAAAAGGACATCTGCACCCTAATAGGGTACATGTGGGATTCGCGTACTGGACCGCGATTGATGTCTGGTGAGGCGGTCATCAAGCTGTGCTGGCGCTACACAAGGTGCTGTGAGCCAAGGAATTCAAGCGACTGGAAGGCGACTAGGAGCACACAAATGACACATCGCGGCCATCCTTCACAGCGACTGGAGGTACACTGGCAGAACACTAGAAGTGCAGTGCCGGAGGCTCATTGGCAAATAATTGCTGTAGAATTGCAATTCCTAATTAAGCAAGGGATTGCAATGAACATCGTTGGATTGGACATCGGCTACTCGAATCTGAAGCTGGCTTACGGCAACTCTGAAAAAGGCATGCAGACTGCCATTCGTCCCGCAGGTGCAGCTCCTGCGGATCGTTTTGGCAGCCGCTTCGACGGTAAAGAGCAGGACGATTTCCTGCATGTTCTGGTTGGCGATGAGCCTTTCATTGCCGGTGTTTCTTCTGACCGTGCGGAAATGTGGGAGCGCTCGCTTCATTCTGAGTACGCTCGCACGCCATCCTATACAGCGCTTTTCCACGCAGGTTTGCTCCTTTCTGGCATGACCGAGGTGGATGTTTTGGTTACGGGTTTGCCCGTTGACCAATACAAGGATGAAGTACGCCGTGCAGAGCTGGAAAAGCAGTTCATCGGCAAACACAAGATCACACCCAAGCGAACTGTCGAAATTTCGAAAGTGAAGGTTGTTGCTCAACCCACTGGCGGCCTTTTCGACATGATCAGCCAAGACGATGAAGAAAATCCACTGATCGACGAGGACGCACGCATCCTGGTCGTTGACCCTGGTTTCTTCAGCCTGGATTGGGTGCTGATCAGCAACGGCCAACTGCAACGCGGATCCAGCGGCACCAGCCACCAGGCTTCTTCGGTTCTTCTGGAACAGGCGGGCATTTTGATCGCCGAAGAATATGGTTCCAAGCCGACCGTGGAGACATTCGAAAAGGCAATCCGTGCAGGCAAAAAGTCGCTGCTGGTAATGGGCCAGCGCGTTGACATCGAGCCATACCTGAAGCGTGCCAGCGATCTTCTTTCCGCCAACACGGCAACTTCGATTCTCACCTCTTTGCGTGTGGAGAAGATGTCTCCTGACATCGTGGTGCTTGTGGGTGGCGGCGCTGATTTCTTCCGTGGCGCAGTACAAACCGCATTTCCCAAGCTCAAGGTGATCTCGCCTCAAAATCCTGTGCTCTCGATCGCACGGGGTTATTGGGAGCTTGGTGCCGCATGAGTATCAAGGTTCTGGTTGCGCTCAATGGGGCATTCCTGCCATTGCAGACACATTTGAGCCAGCTGCCAGCCAATGCCCATTCGGAACGCCTGCGTTCTCTTGCATCGATGGGTTTGCTCATTCAATCGGGTCGTTTGCAGGCTTCCGTAGCGGCTGGCCATGTCGAACTTCCCGGTAAAGATGAGGGAGCGCTTAATTACTTGCGTTTCCCCGTTGTTCTGAATGAGGCGTACCCGGATCTGCATGCAGAAATGGAGCGCACCCCGGTGCGTTTGCGGGCAGAACGATTGCGGGCATTGGCGACACTGGGTCTGCATGCTGTCGCGATGGCTGCGGAGGCCAAATCGGGTGCGCCCGCATTAACTTCCGAGCCGGTAGTACAGGTCGCGCCGGTAGTGCCAACAGCCAAAGAGACTATTGCGCAACCAATAATCCAGGCTACAAGCCAGGTCGAAGCAGTGCATCAAAAGCCCTCTGTGCTACCTGAGCAGTCTTCCGCCGAGGTTCCTGAGGCGATGGCGCAAAAGTCTGACACGCCGATTCCTGAGCAGGAGGAGCTTAAACCGAATGCCGAACCCATCCGACCCAAGAAGAACTCAAGGGTCTCCAGCTTTGCTAAATCACTTGGCATTTGAATCTGCAGCGTCTCAGCCGCCATCGCTGGTTGCTAAATAAAAAAAGCCCGCTTCGGCGGGCTTTCTTGTGTGCGGCTGTTGCTTCAGTAGGTGCTCTCTTCGCAAAGCGCAAGGAGGTATTGAGACTGGTTGAGGCTCGGGGTGTCCAATTGGTACCCCGGCAGGCGAGAGATCTGGAATGGGTCGTAGAACTTTTCGCCAGCCAGCTTCTTACTTTCGATCAATCCATCCTCTTCCATTTGAGCGACGTAACTGGGTGGGATGCCAAGGCGGTGTGCAACTTCTTCCGTATTGATCAGATCCAGCATTGGTTAACTCCTATTTGTTTTGATAATAGCAGCAATGTTTTCTGAATACAAGATATTTTCAATCAGTTCTATGCAGTGTTGCATAGAGGAGATTATTATTTCTTGGAATTGTCGGCAGCATTGAATGCATCTCTCCAGGCTTGTCGCTTTTTATG
>NZ_CYIG01000060.1 GCF_001298675.1 Paenacidovorax caeni | reverse complement strand
CCAAGCCGGGGTGGGGGTCAGTGCGACCGCATTGCGCATGCCAACCATCACACCCATGGCTGCGGCCAACATCGTGGCCTTGCTCGCTCAAATCCGCGCCGCGATGCCCCGCTGCGCAGGCCGTTGGCTACATACGTGAAATATCCGGGTTAGCGCTTTATCCTATTGCCTTGGGGGCATTTTTTGTCATGAATCATCGTTCCCAAGGTTTTACCTGTAAGCGTATGCCATAAATACTGCAGTGACCGGAGAGCACGACAACATTACCGGCGTATGCAGCCATGCGGCCGGTGCACTGCTAAGATGGCATCGACACAGCGCGACCATGCTGCATGGCGCACATTCATTGGGTTTCTTGCTATGAAAGGCTGCTATGACTGCTTCTGTTACTGATTCCGTGTCCACCTCGCAGACTGAACTGGAAAAGCTGGTGAGCGATCTGCGCGGCCTGCTGGCGAACAAGGACCTGGACACCATTCCGGAAATCAAGTTGCTGCGCCAGCGCATCGACGACGGCATGTCCACAGTACGTGACTCGGCCGTGCGCGCGGCCCAGGAGGCCGCACGCCAGGCGAAGGAAGCGGCCCATGCGGCTGACCGCTATGCGCACGACGAGCCCTGGCGCGTGGCCAGTGCTGCACTGGCCGTAGGAGCCCTGGTGGGCTTCCTGCTGGCACGGCGTTGAGCGGCGCTCCCCATGCCCACCAAGGCCGAGGTGGCGCGCCCATGAACTGGCTGTCATTGCTGGGGCTGGATGCCTTGCGTGCACGCTGGCAGGCCGCCGTTATCGAAGGTGCTATCGCTTTCGATGACCGTGTGGCATTGGCCCGGCTGGAGTGGCGTGATCAAAAGCGCCACTTGCTGCGCGCGCTGTTGCTTACGCTGGCTGTGGGCGGCTTAACGGTGGTGGCGCTGCTTTTGCTCTCGCTGGCGCTTCTCGCCCAGTTCTGGGACACGCCGCAGCGCATGGCTGTGGCTTGGGGGCTGGCCGTTGTGTGGCTACTGGCGTGGGGTGCGGCGCTTGCTGCGTTGCTTTCCGTACTGCGCCAAGTAGGGCAGGGCTTTGCGTTGACCCGGCGTGAATTGGCGCAGGACTGGCAGAGCTGCAAGGAGCGTTTGTGAGCCATCCGTTCGTACCTCCTCCCACCACGCCCACCCCTGAGCAACAGGCCGTGCTGGAGCGTATCGCAGCCCAGCGCGAGCGACTGCGCGCTCGCCGCGTGGCCCGTGACCAAGCAGCGGCCCAGGCAGCGGCGGACACGGGTGTCCCTGCCGATATGCCTTGGCTGGCCAAAGCCGTGCTTTTTGCACGCGAACACCCCGGTCTGACCGCAAGTGCGACTGCGGCCATGGCGATGGCGGTAGGGCCGCGCCGCCTTGTACGCTGGGCTGGAGTGCTGCTGCCTTTGCTGCTACGTAACCGCCGCTGAATAACCGCCGCTGGAGGCAGCGCCCTGGAGGCAGCGCCCTGGAGCGCCTGTGTTTCCAGCGGTCGGCCAATAAAGCCAGAGATGCTCAGCGCCGCCCTGCTGTCTTGATGGCGCGTGCGGCTTGCACCACCAGGGCTGGGCCCTGGTACACCAGCCCGGTGTAAATCTGCACTACGTCTGCGCCAGCGCGAATCTTGCCTACGGCGTCTTCAGCGCTCAGGATGCCACCCACCCCGATGATCGGGAATCCCTGGCCAAGGGCTGCGCGCAGTTGGGCAATCACACGGTTGCTGGCCTCGTAGACCGGCGCACCGCTCAGTCCGCCAGTTTCTTCGGCATGGCGCAGGCCCTTGACGGCTTCACGGCTGATGGTGGTGTTGGTGGCAATCACGCCATCCATGCCATGGCGCTGCAGCGTGGCGGCGATCACGGCCACTTGCTCATCCTGCAGATCCGGCGCAATTTTCACAAACACGGGAACACGCCGCCCTTGCTGTACCGCCAGGGCTTCGCGCCGCTCGGCGATCGCGGCGAGCAGCGCGTCAAGCGCTGCATCGCTTTGCAGCGCTCGCAGGTTCTGGGTGTTGGGCGAGCTGATGTTCACGGTCACGTAATCAGCATGCGGGTAGACGCCTTCCAGGCAGGTCAGGTAGTCCCGGGTGGCATCCTCGATAGGGGTAGTGGCGTTCTTGCCGATGTTCAGGCCCAGCAGCATGCGGTGCTGGCGCGCTGCGGCTCTAAAGCGCGACCGCTGCACGTTGCCCAGGAACGCTTCCAGCCCTTCGTTGTTGAAACCAAAGCGGTTGATCAGTGCCTGGCGTTCGGGCAGGCGGAACATGCGTGGCTTGGGGTTACCGGGCTGAGGCTTGGGGGTCACGGTCCCCACCTCGACGAAGCCGAAGCCCATCGCGCCCAGCGCGTCGATACAGCGAGCGTTCTTATCCAGGCCAGCGGCCAGGCCCACGCGGTTGGGAAAGGTCAGGCCCGCGAGCTGAATGGGGTCATGCACGGTTTCGTTGCACCAGGCCCATTGCAATGGCGTGTGCTGGCCGCGCGCCAGCATGTCCATAGTGAGGTCGTGCGCAGCTTCGGCATCCATGCCGAAGAGAAGAGGGCGAGTGAGGGCGTAAGGAATCAGGGACATGGAGATAATTCAAAGCTTTGCTGCGATTCTCCCCTATGACGACACCTGCTTCCCCTTCCTCCCTCACCCAAGACGAACTCAAGGCCCTCGTGGGCCAGGCCGCGCTGCGCTACGTGGTTCCTGGAGAGATCGTTGGCGTGGGCACAGGCTCTACGGTCAATAAGTTCATTGATGCCCTGGCCGCGATGAAAGGGCAGATCAAGGGAGCGGTGTCCAGCTCCGTGGCCAGCACCGAGCGGCTGCAGGCACTGGGGATTCCCGTGTTTGATGCCAATGCGGTGCAGAGCCTGTCGGTCTATATCGACGGTGCCGATGAGATCGACGGCCAAGGCTTCATGGTCAAGGGCGGCGGCGCAGCGCTGACACGCGAGAAGATCGTCGCGGCGCTCGCACAGCGCTTCGTTTGCATCGTGGATGAATCCAAGCGGGTGCAGACCCTCGGGCGTTTTCCGCTGCCGGTCGAGGTGATTCCGATGGCTGCGCAGCAGATAACGCGCCGGTTCGCCGCCATGGGAGGGCAAGCCACCTTGCGCCTGAAGGACGGCCAGCCGCTGGTGACTGATAACGGCCAGCACATCCTGGATGTGCGTGGTTTGTCGATTGCGGAGCCCCTGGCTTTCGAGTCCGAGGTGAACCAGTGGCCTGGCGTGGTCACGGTTGGCGTGTTCGCACACCAGAAGGCTGCGGTGTGCCTGATGGGCACCGCGCAGGGTGTGCAGACGATCGAATACTGAGTACGACGCCTGCTTTCTCCAAAATAAAAGCGCCTGTGAGAGGCGCTTTTATCAAAAGACGATGCCTGCCGGGTTGGCGGGTGTCTTTGTCGGCGCGGCAGGCGCGGACTCGGGCTGCGGCCTTGCTTCTGGCTCGGCTGCCGGGGCCTTTTTCTCCACGACAGCGACCAGCGGGGTCGCCGCCGGGCGTCGGTAGTTGGCGGGCAACTGCGACTGTTTGGGATAGCCGGCCAGGTCGAGGTATTGCGTCCATTCGGCGTCGGAGAACCCTTGCAGCTGCTGTGCACCGATGGTGCCGAACGGCAGGCTGGTGCCGCCCGAGAGGCGCTTGAACGCTTCGACATCCTCACTCGTCGTGATGGTGCGCTCGCTGAACGGTACCCCTCGGCCAATGAGCAGGTTGCGGGCGCTGTTGCAGGGCTGGCAGTCGTTGCTGGTGTAGAGCGTGACGGGGTAGCGCGTGGCCACCTGGCGCAGTTCGTAGGGCAGGGCGGCGTCCGCCGCAGGCGCACCACCACCGCGCGTGGTGGTCGGGGCCAATTGCGTGTCCGGGGCACGGTCGGAGAACGTGACTTTGCCGTCCGGGCCGACGATGCGGTAGACCTGCTGGGCGTGTGCTGCCGTGCCAGCCAGGGCCAGCGAGGCCAGCATGGCCACGAGGGGGAAGGAGATGTGCATCATGGGGAGAACCTCTCTGCGCTTCGTTCAGCCCGCCATGCCTTGGTGGCGCAGCAGGGCATCCAGTGTAGGCTCGCGGCCCCGGAAGGCCTTGAACGATTCCATGGCGGGGCGGCTGCCGCCGGCTTCGAGGATGGCTTCGCGGTAGCGGCGCCCGGTGGCTGGGTCGGGTGTGCCATCGGGGCGCACTGTTTCCTCGAAGGCCGCATAGGCATCAGCCGAGAGCACCTCGGCCCACTTGTAGCTGTAGTAGCCCGCCGCATAGCCGCCTGCAAAGATGTGGCTAAACGTGTGCGGTGTGCGGCTGAATGCAGGCGGCTGCAGCACCGCCACTTCCTCGCGCACACGCCACAGCAGGGGCATGACGTCCTGCGCGGGGTCGTGTTCGGTGTGCAGCAGCATATCGAACAGCGCGAACTCGATCTGGCGCAGCGTTGCCAGGCCGCTCTGGAAGTTCTTGGCGGCAATCATCTTGTCGTAGAGCGCGCGCGGCAGCGGTTCGGCCGTTTCAACGTGCGCTGTCATATGCCGGAGGGTGTCCCATTCCCAGCAGAAGTTTTCCATGAACTGGCTGGGAAGTTCCACGGCGTCCCATTCCACTCCACCAATGCCGGACACGTCACGCTCGCTGACCTGCGTGAGCATGTGGTGCAGGCCATGGCCGAATTCGTGGAACAGCGTGATCACGTCGTCGTGCGTCAGCAGCGCGGGCTTGCCATCAACGCCTTCGGCGAAATTGCAGACCAGGTGCGCCACAGGCGTTTGCAGCGCACCGGTGTCGGGGCGCAGCCAGCGCGTGCGCACGTCGTCCATCCAGGCGCCGCCCCGCTTGCCGGCGCGGGCAGGCTGGTCGAGGTAGAACTGGCCCAGCAACTGGCCACCGCGCTCAATGCGGTAAAACGCCACGGCGGGGTGCCACGTCGGGGCCGTGTCCGGGCGGATGGCCACGTCGAACAAGGTTTCGACGATCTTGAACAGGCCCGCCAGCACCTTGGGGGCGGTGAAGTACTGCTTGACCTCCTGTTCGCTGAAGGCGTAGCGCGCTTCCTTGAGCTTTTCGGAGATGTAGGGCCAGTCCCAGGCCTGCGGGTCGGTGATGTCCAGGTGCTCGGCGGCAAAGGTGCGTGCGTCCTGCACATCGCGCTCGGCGTAGGGGCGGGCGCGGCGCGCCAGGTCGCGCAGGAAGGTGATGACCTGGGCGGGCGACTGCGCCATCTTCGGCACCAGGGACACCTCGGCGAAATTGGCATAGCCCAGCAGCCGTGCCTCTTCCTGGCGCAGCGCCAGGATTTCCTGAATCAGCGCAGTGTTGTCGAAGCGCCGGGCATCGCCTTCGGCCTGGTCGGACGCGCGCGTCACATAGGCGCGGTACAGGCGCTCGCGCAACGCGGCGTTGTCGGCGAACTGCATCACCGGCAGGTAGCTGGGCATTTTCAACGTCAGCTTGTAGCCGGCTTGGCCGTCGGCCTCAGCGGCGGCACGTGCGGCCTGGGCCACGTCGGCGGGCAGGCCGGCGATTTCGGCAGCGCTGGCGTAGTAGGCGTAGCCGTCGGTGGCGTCGAGCGCGTTTTCGCTGAACTTCTGGCTCAGTTCGGCCTGACGTTCCTGGATTTGCGCGAAACGCTCCTTGGCCGCACCCTGCAGCTCAGCGCCGGAGAGCACAAAGTTGCGCACCGCGTTGTGCAGCGCCTGGCGCTGCTCGCCATTGAGCGTGGCGGGGTCGATGGCCTTGTACTTGGCGTACAGGCGCTCATCCGAGGACAGGCGCGTCCAGAACTCGGTGACCCGGGGCAGTGCCTCGTTGTAAGCCGCGCGCAGCGCGGGCGTGTCGGCCACGCTGTTGAGGTGGCTGACGGCGCCCCAGGCACGGCCCAGCCGTTCGGTGGCCACGTCGAGTTCACGGGCGATGGCGTTCCAGTCGGCCGGAAAGTCCGGCGCGGTGACACGCTCCAGCGCCGCATTCGCGGCCGCCAGCAGGGCGTCCACCGCCGGGGCCACGTCGTCCGGGGTAATGCGGTCGAACAGCGGCAGGTCTTGGAAATCGAGGAGAGGGTTGCTCATGCGCAGTCAGATGGTGGCGCCAGGAAAAAGGTTCAAGCCGCCAGCCGCTCGGCGGCTTCCAGCGTGTTGACCAGCAGCATGGTGATGGTCATTGGGCCGACGCCACCGGGCACGGGGGTGATATAGCCCGCCACTTGCTTCACGCCGTCGAAATCGACGTCGCCGCAGAGCTTGCCTTCGTCGTTGCGATTCATGCCCACGTCGATGACCACGGCGCCGGGCTTGACCATGTCGGCCGTCAGCACGTTGCGCTTGCCTACGGCCGCCACCACGATGTCGGCCTGGCGCGTCATGGCGGCGAGGTCGGCTGTACCGCTGTGGGTGATGGTGACGGTGGCGTTCTGCGCCAGCAGCATCATGGCCATGGGCTTGCCGACGATGTTGCTGCGGCCGATGACCACGGCATGCTTGCCCCGCAGGTCCTTCAGGCCGATGGATTCAAGCATCTTCATGCAGCCGTAGGGGGTGCAGGCCTTGAAGCCGACCTCGCCCACCATCAGCGCGCCGGCGCTGGCGACGTGAAAGCCGTCCACGTCCTTGAGCGGCGAGATGGCTTCGATGACCTTGTGGTCGTCGATGTGCTTGGGCAGGGGCAGTTGCACCAGGATGCCGTGGATGCTGGGGTCGTTATTCAGTGCTTCGACGCGGGCCAGCAGTTCGGCTTCGGTCAGTGTGGCCTCGTACTTTTCCAGCAGCGAGTGAAAGCCCACGTCCTCGCAGGCCTTGACCTTGTTGCGCACATACACCTGGCTGGCCGGGTTGTCGCCGACCAGGATCACGGCGAGGCCGGGGGTAATGCCACGGCTTTTCAGGGTGCTGGTGCGTGTGGCGACTTCGGCGCGCAGTTGGCGCGAGAGGGCGTTGCCGTCGATCAGTTGGGCGGTCATGTGTAAAAATTACCAGTCAAAAAGCACTGCAGCGCTTGCTGGGCAAGCGCTGGCAGCTATCAAAACAGAAGTTCAAGCCTTGGCGCCGGACGGCCCCAGGGCGATCTTGAGCAGGTCGGCGACGGTGTTCGCGCCAAGCTTTTCCATGATGTTGGCGCGGTGCGCTTCCACGGTCTTGATGCTGATGCCCAGGTCGTCGGCGATTTGCTTGTTCAGGCGCCCGGCGACGATGCGCTCCAGCACCTGCGATTCCCGCCCGGTGAGCTTGGACAGCAGCGCGTCGCGGTTGGCGGCTTGCTGGTGGCCGGCGAAGGCTTCACGCGCGTGGTCAAGCATGCGCTCGACCAGGGCCAGCAGGTCGTCCTCGTTGAAGGGCTTCTGGATGAAGTCGAGTGCGCCCTTCTTCATGGTGTTCACGGCCATGGGCACATCGCCGTGGCCGGTGATGAAGACGATCGGCAGCGGCGACTTGCGCTCCAGCAGGCGATCCTGCAGCTCCAGGCCTGTCATTCCGCCCATGCGGATGTCAACGATCAGGCAGGCGACCTCGCGCGGGTCGTAGCGGGACAAAAAGGATTCGGCCGAATCAAAGCAGCGTACCCGGTAGTCTTTGCCTTCCAGCAGCCACTGCAGGGAGTCACGGACGGCCTCGTCGTCGTCCACTACATAAACAGTGCCTTTTTTCGGAATCAAACTCATGCGCCAGTCCTATGGTTTCGTTGCTTCTGCTACGGTATTTATAGTGGCGTCCGCAGGCTGATCCAGCGGCAGCCAGAAGGAGAATCGGCAACCGACGACCTCTGATCCATTGTAGAGGTTCTCCGCGCGCATGCGCCCCTGGTGCGACTCGACGATGCTGCGGCACAGGTTCAGGCCCATGCCCATGCCCTCGCTCTTGGTGGAGAAGAAGGCTTCGAACAGGCGTTCCAGCACCTCGGGTGCCAGGCCACGGCCTGTGTCTTGCACGGTGAACTCGATCACCGGCCGGTCTTCGATTTGCTTGGGCACCACGCGCAATTCCACGCTGCGGTCAGGTGCAGGGCGCTGCGCTTGTGCGATGGATTCGGCGCCGTTCTTCATCAGGTTGACCAGTACCTGCTCAATCAGGATGGTGTCGGCCATCACGGGGGGCAGGCGCGCGGCCACGTAGTGGCGCAGGCGTACGTTGTGGCGGCGCAGCTCGATGTCGGCCAGCTCCACGGCTTCGTTGACCATGCTCGCCACGTCGGAGCGCTGGCGGTCGGGCTCGCTGCGTTTCACGAAGGCGCGGATGCGCTGGATGATCTGTCCCGCCCGCAGGGCCTGGTGGCTGGTTTTCTGTAGCGCGGTGAGCAGCGCTTCCTGCGTCAGCTGTCCGCTCTCGGCGCGCGAGATCATGCCGTTGCAGTAGTTGCTGATGGCCGTGAGCGGCTGGTTCAGCTCGTGTGCCACGCTGGAGGCCATTTCCCCCATGGTGATAAGGCGGCTCACCGACTGCGCACGCTCGGCATGGCGCGCGGACTGCTCCTCGGCCAGACGACGCGGTGTGATGTCGGTGGCGATCACCATTTGCGCCAGGCGCCCGTCCACCCAGCTCAGGTAGCGCGAGCGCACTTCAAGCCATTTGTTCAACTCGGGCAGGTAAATCTCGGCGTTTTCTGCGTTGGCGCTGGTCAGGCTGTCGGTGGGCAGGCCCATCAGGCCGTCTTCGTCATCGCCGCCGTCGGCGCTGCTGCCCGGCAGCACGCCGGCCTGTGCCACGAGCTGCAGGTGGCCGCCTGTGTGCGAGCCAAACCATTGGCGGTACAGCTTGTTGGCGAACAGCAGCTCCTGGCTGCCCAGGGGGGCCACGGACACGGAGGCATCGAGCGCCTCCAACACGATGGTGAAGCGCTCGTGCGAGGCCGAGAGCTGCTCGCGGATGCGGTTGGGCTCGGTGATGTCGGTCATCGAGGTCATCCAGCCCGTCTGCTGGCCATGCGCGTCGATCAGTGGCGAGACGTATAGGCGCGCGTCGAACAAGGCGCCATTGCGCTTGCGCACGCGCACCTGGAAGCCCCCCGGAATGGTTTTGCCCGACAGCTCCTCGCGCAGCTTGGCATGCAGGTTCTCATGGTCCGATTCGGGCCAGTAGGAGTAGGGCGGCAGTTGCCCCACCAGCTCCGCCTCGCTCCACCCGGTCATCTGGCAGAAGGCCGCGTTCACGTAGGTGATGCGTCCCTGCAGGTCGAGCGCGCGCATGCCGGTGAGGACGGAGTTCTCCATCGCGCGGCGAAAGTTGGTTTCGGCGATCAGCGCCTCCTGCGTACGCATGCGCCGGCGCGTGTGGCGCCAGGTGGCGATCAGCAGCCAGGACGTCATCGCGCTCAGGGTGCCGACGAGCCAGAAAAGGCCGCTGCCCACCACGCCCAGCGACGTGCGGTAGGCCTGCGCACGCAGCACCAGGCTGTTGCCCACGGGCGAAACCGAGACCTCGTAGGCGTTGGTGCGCGTGCGCCAGGGCGCCCACCACTGGGACGGGCCATCCTGCGTGAGCGGTGTGCCGGCGAGCACCTGGCGGTGGGCGTCGAGCAGCGTCAGGGCATAGCGCGCCAGCACTTCGGTGGGCGTACCGTAGCGCAGCAGGCTGTCGATCGAGTATTCCGCCATGAGCACCCCGCTGAACTGGCCCCGGGCCGCCAGCGGCACCTGCAACTGCAGCAACGGTGCAGGCTCGCCTGGCGCCGCCACGGGCTGGGAGTACACCGGCTGCTGCAGCTGGCGCACCAGGCCGAAGATTTCGGCGGCCTCGCCGTTGCGCAGTACCTCACCGGCCATGCGCAACTGGCTGCTGGCCACCGTAGGCGCGGCTTGGCTGGCGCGGATGCGCCGCTGGTCGTCCACCCAGGTGATGGCTTGCAGCTCGGGGTATTGGCTGATCAGGTCCTCGGTGCGGTTGGCGAACTCGTTGCGGTCGAGGTCGCGGTTCGACAGGTCGCGCGCCACGCGCATGAGTTGTTCTTGGCGTTCCAGCAGGCGCAGGCGCACGCGCTGCTGGGCGTATTCCACATCGCGCCGAAGGGCTTCTTGCTCCCGGTCCAGCTCTTCCATGCGCAGGTACCAGAACGCCGTGAGGATGGCGGCCAGGAACATCAGCACGGCCGCCAACGGCGCCAGGGCAGCGAAGCGGTCCTGGCGCACGGGCGAGAGGCTGCGCCACCAGCGCAGCCACAGGCTGCGCGTAGGGGGCGCGGGCTCGGCTTCCAAGGGGGTGGGTTGCATGGCGCAAGTGTAGGGGAGTGCCATGCCGAGCCTTGGGTGGATTTGTGCAGTCGCAGCAAAATTCCACAATACAAAATTAAATGGCGTAATTTGAAATTTTAAAAATCTGTGCGAAACTCGCATGCAAGTTTTCCCGCTGGTGCGCGCGTGCGCCCTCGGGCTAACCTGACCTGATGCCAACCCTTCCCCCTAGGAGACAAGACATGGCGGTACAACCCGACCCACAGGCCGGCAACGGCATGAGCGCATACGACCAGGACCTGCAGGAAACCCGCGAGTGGATGGAGGCGCTGTCCGCCGTCATCGAGAAGGAAGGCCCGGAGCGCGCGCATTTCCTGCTGGAGCAACTGCTGGAGCACGCGCGCCAGAACAGCATCGACCTGCCGTTCTCGGCCAACACGGGCTACGTGAACACCATTGAGCCGACGCAGGAAGCGCGCTGCCCCGGCAACATCCAGATCGAAAAGCGCCTGCGCGCCTACATGCGCTGGAACGCCATGGCCATGGTGGTGCGTGCCAACCGCCTGAACCCTGCCGACGGCGGTGACCTGGGCGGCCACATCGGCTCGTTCGCGTCGGTAGCCAGCATGTTTGGTGCGGGCTTCAACCATTTCTGGCATGCCGAGAGCGAGAACCACGGCGGCGACCTGCTCTACATCCAGGGGCACAGTGCCCCCGGCATCTATGCCCGCGCCTACCTTGAAGGCCGGCTCACCGAGGAGCAGCTCGACAATTTCCGCCAGGAAGTGGATGGCAAGGGCCTGTCCAGCTACCCGCACCCCAAGCTGATGCCCGAGTTCTGGCAGTTCCCCACCGTGAGCATGGGCCTGGGCCCGCTGATGGCGATCTACCAGGCACGCTTCCTGAAGTACCTGCACGCACGCGGCATCGCCAACACCGAGAACCGCAAGGTCTGGGTGTTCTGCGGCGACGGCGAGATGGACGAACCCGAGTCGCTGGGCGCCATCGGCCTGGCCGCGCGTGAGAACCTGGACAACCTGGTGTTCGTCATCAACTGCAACCTGCAGCGCCTGGACGGCCCGGTGCGTGGCAACGGCAAGATCGTGCAGGAGCTCGAAGGCGAGTTCCGCGGCTCCGGCTGGAACGTTATCAAGCTGCTGTGGGGCTACGGCTGGGACGAGCTGCTGGCGCGCGACAAGAGCGGCAAGCTCAAGCAGCTGATGATGGAAACGCTCGACGGTGACTACCAGGCCATGAAGGCCAATGACGGTGCTTTCGTGCGCAAGCACTTCTTCGGCAGGTACCCCGAGACGCTCAAGCTCGTCGAACACATGACCGACGAGGAGGTGTTCGAGCTGCGCCGCGGCGGCCACGAGCCCGCCAAGGTCTATGCCGCCTTCCACGCCGCCAACGCGCACAAGGGCCAGCCCACGGTGCTGCTGGTCAAGACCGTCAAGGGCTATGGCATGGGCAAGGCCGGTGAGGGCAAGAACACCGTGCACCAGACCAAGAAGCTGGCCGATGAAGACATCAAGTACATCCGCGACCGTTTCAACATCCCGATCCCGGACAGCGAGCTGCCCAACATCCCGTACTACAAGCCGGCCGACGACACGCCGGAAATGAAGTACCTGCACGAGCGCCGCCAGGCTTTGGGGGGCTACCTGCCACAGCGCCGCACGCACGCTGACGAGAGCTTCACCGTGCCGGCACTCGACACCTTCAAGGCGGTGCTGGAGCCCACCGCCGAGGGGCGCGAGATTTCCACCACCCAGGCCTACGTGCGTTTTCTCACGCAGCTGCTGCGCGACAAGGCCCTGGGCCCGCGCGTGGTGCCCATTCTGGTGGACGAGGCGCGCACTTTCGGCATGGAAGGGCTGTTCCGCCAGATCGGCATCTACAACCCCAAGGGCCAGCTCTACACCCCGGTCGACAAGGACCAGGTGATGTACTACAAGGAAGACAAGGCGGGCCAGATCCTGCAGGAGGGCATCAACGAAGCCGGCGGCATGGCCAGCTGGATCGCTGCGGCCACCAGCTACAGCACGAACAACCGGATCATGATTCCGTTCTTCGTGTACTACTCGATGTTCGGCTTCCAGCGCATCGGCGACCTGGCCTGGGCCGCCGGCGACATGCAGGCGCGCGGCTTCCTGCTGGGCGGCACCTCCGGGCGCACCACGCTCAACGGCGAGGGCCTGCAGCACGAAGACGGCCACAGCCACATCCTGGCCGGCACCATCCCCAACTGCGTGAGCTACGACCCGACCTTCGCGCACGAAGTGGCAGTGATCATGCACCACGGCCTCAAGCGCATGGTGGAGCGCCAGGAAAACGTCTTCTACTACATCACCCTGCTCAACGAGAACTACGCCATGCCGGGCCTCACGCCCGGCACCGAGGAGCAAATCATCAAGGGCATGTACCTGTGCAAGCCCGGCGCCGAGGGTGACAAGCGCGTGCAGCTGCTGGGCTCCGGCACCATCCTGCGCGAAAGCCTGGAGGCGCAGAAGCTCCTGGCCACCGACTGGGGCGTGCAGGCCGACGTGTGGAGCTGCCCAAGCTTCAACGAGCTGACCCGCGACGGCCAGGACGCCGAGCGCTGGAACCTGCTGCACCCGCTGGAGGCGCCGCGCGTGCCTTTCGTGGCGCAGCAGCTTGGCCAGCGCAGCGGCCCGGTGGTGGCTTCCACCGACTACATGAAGAACTACGCCGAGCAGATTCGCGCCTTCATCCCGGCCGGCCGCACCTACAAGGTGCTGGGCACCGACGGCTTCGGCCGCAGCGACTTCCGCAGCAAGCTGCGCGAGCACTTCGAAGTGAACCGCCATTACATCGCCGTGGCTGCCCTCAAGGCCCTGGCCGAAGAAGGCCAACTGCCCCTGGCGGAGGTGGCCGAGGCCATCCAGAAGTACGGCATCCAAACCGAGAAGAACAACCCTCTGCACGCCTGAAGGCCCGGGAGACACAGTTATGGCATTGGTAAACATCCAGGTTCCCGACATCGGCGACTTCGACGAGGTCGGTGTGATCGAGCTGCTGGTCAAGGCCGGCGAGCGCGTGGCCGCCGAGCAGTCGCTCATCACGGTCGAGTCCGACAAGGCGTCGATGGAAATCCCGTCGAGCCATGCCGGCGTGGTCAAGGAGATCACGGTCCAGTTGGGCGACAAGGTCAAGCAGGGCAGCGTGATCGCCGTGCTGGAGGTGGCCGAGGCCGCCGAAACGGCCGCCGTGGCTTCCGAGCCAAAAACGGCTGCAGCGCCCGCTACACCAGCGGTAGCCGCTATCGAAACGCAAGCGCCCGCCGCTGCCGCCCCTGTGGCCAGCGGCACCATTGAGGTGCGCGTGCCCGACATCGGTGACTTCAAGGACGTCGCCGTGATCGAGCTGCTGGTCAAGCCCGGCGATGCGATCCGCGTCGAGCAATCGCTTTTCACCGTCGAGTCCGACAAGGCATCGATGGAAATCCCTTCGCCCGTGGCTGGCGTTCTCAAGGAACTGAAGGTGCAGCTGGGCGACAAGGTGAACGTGGGCGACCTCGTGGCCTTGCTTGAAGGCGCTGCGCCAGCGGCGGCGCCCAGCGCCACGGCGGCCGCAGCCGCGCCCGCGCCCGCTGTGGCGGCCGTGGCAGTGCCTGCGCCCGTGGCGGCAGCCCCGGCCATGCCCGCGCACCAGCCCGGCACGCCTGCGCCGGGCCTGCCGCACGCAAGCCCCTCGGTGCGCAAGTTTGCGCGCGAGCTGGGTGTGCCGCTGACTGAAGTCAAGGGCACCGGCCCCAAGGGCCGGATCACCCAGGACGACGTGCAGGGCTTTACCCGCGCCGTGATGGCCGGTGCCGTGCAAACCCAGGCCCAGGCCGCCAAGGCGCCTGCAACCGGCGCGGGCAGCGGATCAGGCGTGGGCCTGGACCTGTTGCCCTGGCCCAAGGTGGACTTCGCCAAGTTCGGCGCGGTGGAGCGCAAGGACCTGTCGCGCATCAAGAAGATCAGCGGCGCCAACCTGCACCGCAACTGGGTGATGATTCCCCACGTCACCAACAACGACGAAGCCGACATCACCGAGCTGGAAGCCTTCCGCGTGGCCACCAACAAGGAAAACGAAAAGAGCGGCGTCAAGGTCACCATGCTGGCCTTCGTCATCAAGGCCGTGGTGGCTGCGCTGAAGAAGTTTCCAGAGTTCAACGCCAGCCTGGACGGCGACACCCTGGTCTACAAGCAGTACTTCCATATCGGTTTCGCAGCCGACACGCCCAACGGCCTGGTGGTGCCCGTGCTGAAAGACGCGGATAAGAAAGGCATCCTGCAGATCAGCGCGGAAATGGCTGAACTGGCCAAGAAGGCGCGCGACGGCAAGCTGGGCGCGGCCGACATGCAAGGCGGCAGCATGTCCATCTCGTCGCTGGGCGGCATTGGCGGCACGCACTTCACGCCCATCATCAACGCGCCCGAGGTGGCTATCCTGGGCCTGTCCAAGGGACAGATGAAGCCCGTGTGGGATGGCAAGCAGTTCGTGCCACGCCTCACGCTGCCGCTGAGCCTGAGCTACGACCACCGCGTCATCGACGGTGCCGCGGCCGCGCGCTTCAACGCATTCCTGGCCCAGGTGCTGGCGGACTACCGCCGCATCCTGCTGTGAAAGGACAACGAACATGGCAGTGATCGACATCAAGGTCCCCGACATCGGCGACTTCGACGAAGTGGGCGTGATCGAAGTGCTGGTGCAACCCGGCGACACCATCCGGGCGGAGCAGAGCCTGATCACCGTGGAATCCGACAAGGCGTCCATGGAGATTCCGTCCAGCCACGCCGGCGTGGTCAAGGACATCAAGGTGAAGCTGGGCGACAAGGTTCGCGAAGGCACCGTGGTGCTGACGCTGGAAGCCAGCGGTGCTACTGAATCAGGAGCTGCTAGCGCTGGCCAAAAGCCGGTTTCAGAGACAAAAGTACTGGAAAGCAAGCCCAGCCAAGCGCAACCAGCTCCTCAAATTGAAGCAGCCCGCTTCAGCGGCACGGCCGACCTGGCGTGCGACGTGCTCGTGCTGGGCGGTGGCCCGGGCGGCTACAGCGCGGCCTTCCGCGCCGCCGACCTGGGGCTGAAGGTCGTCCTCGTCGAGCGCTACGCGACGCTGGGCGGCGTGTGCCTGAACGTGGGCTGCATCCCCTCCAAGGCGCTGCTGCACGTGGCCGCCGTGATGGACGAAGTGGCGCACCTGCGCAAGGCGGGCATCGATTTCGGCGCGCCCCAGGTCAACGTGGACACGCTGCGCGGCCACAAAGAGAAAGTCGTTGGCAAACTCACCGGCGGCCTGGCGGCCATGGCCAAGATGCGCAAGGTCACCGTCGTGCGCGGCTATGGCAGTTTCGTCGGCGCGCACCACCTGGAGGTGGAGGAAACCACCGGCACCGGCCAGGAAAAGACAGGCGGCAAGCAGGTCATCGCCTTCCAGCGCGCCATCATCGCGGCGGGATCGCAGGCCGTGCGCCTGCCGTTCATGCCCGACGACCCGCGCGTGGTCGACTCCACCGGCGCGCTGGCGCTCAAGGAAGTGCCCAAACGCATGCTCATCCTGGGCGGCGGCATCATCGGCCTGGAAATGGGCACCGTCTACAGCACGCTGGGCGCACGCCTGGACGTGGTCGAAATGATGGACGGCCTGATGCAGGGCGCTGACCGCGATTTGGTGAAGGTGTGGCAGAAGATGAACCAGCACCGCTTCGACCACATCATGCTCAAGACCAAGACGGTGGGGGCCCGCGCCACGCCCGAAGGCATCGAGGTGACGTTTGCGCCGGCAGAGGAGGGTGGCACCGCCCCCGCACCGCAGGTGTACGACCTGGTGCTGCAAGCCGTGGGCCGCACGCCCAACGGCAAGAAGATT
>NZ_CYIG01000059.1 GCF_001298675.1 Paenacidovorax caeni | reverse complement strand
GAGGTGCGTGACATGACGGCCGACTGGCTGCACCGATACAACCACCATCGCCCCCATGAAGCCCTCGGCCGCATCCCACCGGTTGAGTACCGTGTCAAACTGTTCCCCAACCTCTACTTCTGATTGGCTCAGAAATTCGAGGGGACTTCAGGACTTCAGTCGAGGCTTGGCGCCGCGAATACAACGAGGAGCGTCCGAAGAAGTCCCTCGGCGGATTGACCCCAGCTGCACATGCCCAAAGGCTGACCCAAAACCCGTTAAATTAACTCCGGACTCCAAAGCTCAGTGCTACTCAAAACGGGGGGATGTCGAGGCAACCCGAAGGGCAAGGCAGCAAAAAGCCGCTACTGCGTCGTTGCGCACCTTGCCCAGGCCGCCAGCATGGGCTGTGGCGCGCGCCTAGATTGCGGCTTTTTGCTGCCTTGTGGGCGCCAGGAAAAGATCGTGAACAGACTCTGAGTGCACCAGCGCGTTGCGGCTCAGGACGCGCGCAAGTAGGTGACGAAGCTCAGCGGCAGCCCGCTGGCGCTGACCACGCGCTCGCGTGCCGCCTCGCGCCATTGCGAATCCAGGAGGGGCGCGTAGGCATCGCCGTCGAAATCGCGCTCGATCTCGGTGGCCTCCACGCGCTGGGCCAAAGGCAAGGCTTGGGCGTAGATCTGCGCGCCGCCGATCACCCACGCCGTCGCCGCGTGCTCGCACATTTGTAGCGCCTCGCGCAGGCTGGGAGCGCGCTGGGCGCCAATTTCATTCCAATCCGCTTGGCGCGTAACAACAATGTTGGCGCGGCCTGGCAACGGGCGAAAGCGCGGCGGGAGCGAATCCCAGGTCTTGCGCCCCATGATGACGGGGCAGCCTTGCGTGAGCCGTTTGAAGTGCGCCATGTCTTCGGGCAGGTGCCAGGGCATGGTTCCGTCTTTTCCAATGACGCCATTGGCCGCGCGGGCGTAGATGAGTGCGATTTCCATGGGGGGGAATAACTCCAATCGGTGTCTCTCAGCAACCGCCTGCGAAGGCCATGAACACCTCCTGCACCAACCGAGACTGGTAGCGCACAGCGAAACGATAGCCGCGCAGGAAGGGTTGGCAGGGCCCGGCCTCTTCGCGCGAAGCCAGACCGGCATTGCCCCAATGCTGGGCAATCGCGCGGCGCAGCTCCGTCGGCGTGTAGCGGGGAAACGGCGGTGCGGTGCCCGCCAGCGCGTGGGGGGCAATCACGAACCTCGTGCCAGTGCGCGCCAGGGGCACCTCCGGCCCCAGGCCCTGCTTCCAGCGATCCAGCTCAATGTGCGGCCCTTCGTAGTCGCACTGCATCACGGAGACCGCACGCACACTGACCGTGAAATCCTGCGGCAACGCAGGCTTTTTCGGTGTGATCACCAAATGCGTCATGGCACCGATCTGTGTTTCACCCGGTTCTTCTTCGTAGTGGAATGCGGTGGTGGCGGTACGGCCGACTTCAGCGATGCGCTGCGCGCCCGCATGCACCGCAATGCGGGAGAACGGCATGGCATCGGCCACTTGCGCGATTTGTTCAGCACATTGCCGGAGTCGGGTAAGTGTTGGCGGGGTGACGAAGTTGAGGGGCCGATCCGAGGCGGGCAGGAGCGCATCAGGAAAGGCTTCCCGCAGCGTGACGAACGCCCCTTGGTGGAACACCAGGAGGTCGCTGGTGTCGAGCTGGTTGCTCACGCCCGGCAGGCCGCACGCGGCCTGGGGGGCGATGCGAACGTTGTAATAAAGGCGGCCGTCGCTGGTTCGCCCCTCGGGGCTGCTCGCGTACTGGGCCTCGTACAGCGGATCGACCTCGGCATGCAGGGTGGCCGTGCCGTCCTGCACATCGATCGACAGCACACGCGACACCCGGTAAAAGGTTGCCCCACCTACCACCAGTCGCCCCTCCAAGGCGGCGGCAACCGCTTTGCGTGCCGCCGCAGGGGGGGGCGCCGCCTGGCCCGCGAGCACAGCATGTGCGCCCCCCGCCAGGAGGCCGGCCAGCACGGCGGATGCCAGGCAGCGGCGCAAGGCGCTACACCGCAACGGGTGCCTTGATGGCGGGGTGGTGCTCGTACCCGAGGATCTCGAAGTCTTCGTAGGCGTAGTCGAAGATCGAGTCAGGACGCCGTTTGATGTGCAGCTGCGGGTAGGCATACGGCGCGCGTGCCAGTTGCGTCTGCACCTGCTCGAAATGGTTGCTGTAAATGTGGCAGTCGCCGCCGGTCCAGATGAAGTCGCCCACCTGCAGATCGCACTGCTGCGCCAGCATGTGGGTCAGCAGTGCGTAGCTGGCGATGTTGAAGGGCACGCCCAAAAAGATATCGGCGCTGCGCTGGTAGAGCTGGCACGACAGCCGCCCCTCGGCCACGTAGAACTGGAAAAAAGCATGGCAAGGCATGAGGGCCATCTTGTCCAGCTCTGCCACGTTCCAGGCGCTCACGATGATGCGGCGCGAGTCGGGGTTGCTTTTCAGTGTGTCGACCACTTGCTGGATCTGGTCGATGTGGCCGCCGTCCGGCGTCGGCCAGCTGCGCCACTGCACGCCGTACACCGGGCCCAGATCCCCGTCGGCGCGCGCCCATTCATCCCAGATGGTTACACCGCGCTCACGCAGCCAGTTGTTGTTCGAGGAGCCCGTGAGAAACCACAGCAGCTCGACGATGATGGATTTGAGGTGCACCTTCTTCGTCGTGACGAGAGGAAAGCCTTCGCTCAAGTCAAAGCGCATCTGGTGGCCAAACACGCTGCGCGTGCCCGTGCCGGTACGGTCGCCCTTGGCCACGCCGTGGGTAAACACGTGGCGCATGAAATCTTCATACTGCGAGCGGACGGGGCGGGGGCTGGACATGGGCGAGAGACCTACGGGCGCAACGCGCGGGCACCGTGCCCACACTGCAAGGCAGCGATTCTAGGCTGAAGGGCTAATGGGCTCAGTCGAGTAACAACCGCGTGAATCACGCATGCCTCCTCGCAGGCCACCACGTTGCGCGTT
Organism: Paenacidovorax caeni; assembly: GCF_001298675.1. Classification (GTDB taxonomy): domain Bacteria; phylum Pseudomonadota; class Gammaproteobacteria; order Burkholderiales; family Burkholderiaceae_C; genus Paenacidovorax; species Paenacidovorax caeni. The sequence goes on along the minus strand of NZ_CYIG01000059.1, from coordinate 13,368 downwards.
CCCCCCGCAGCCCCACGTCACCCGCACCGGGCGTTCTCGGAGACAATCCCTGCAACGAACCGCCCAGCGCCCTCCCCGCTCCACGCCATGAGCCGCCCCGATCTTTCTTTCTTGTTCCAGAACTGGACACCCGACGAGCCGGAGCCGGAGCAGCCCTTGGCCGGGGATGACCCGCTGACGCCGCGCGCGCCCAAGCGTCCGCGCGATCCGATGGACGATCTGGTGAACGAACTGCGCAACTACCAGTTCGAACTCGAGACGCAGAACAAGGTGCTGCGCTTCAGCCAGGCATCGGCCGAGAGCGCGTCCGAGCGCTTCGAGGCGCTGTTTGCCAGCGTGCCGCTGGCGCTGATGGTGATCGACGAGCACGACATGGTGGTGCAGGCCAACTCCATGGCGCACCGCTCGTTCCAACCCACCGAGCGCGACCCGCACCTCATCTCGCTGATGCCCTTCGTCAGCGACGCCGACGCCGAGCGCGTGCGCCGCGCATTCCTCACCGCACGCACGCAGGGGCGTGCCGACACCTCCGAGGTGGTGTTCAACATCGGCGAGAACGCGCGCATGACGGGCGACCTGCACATTGCCTGCATTGAAACCCAGCAAGGCAGCCTGCTGCCGCTGCGCCAGTACCTGTGCGCCGTGATTGACCAAGGCCCGCTGATCGCCGAGCGCCAGACCTTGCAGCAACGCAACGAGCAACTGCACGCCAGCGAGCGGCGCCTGGAGGCCGTCATCAACTCGGCGCTGGACGCCATCATCTGCGTGGATCAGCACCAGCGCATCACCGTGTTCAACCCGACGGCCGCAGCGCTGTTCCAGTGCGCTACCAGCGACGCCCTGGGCAGCCCACTGCAGCGCTTCCTGCCCGAGGCAGCGCGGGCGCTGGAGCTGAACCAGCTCGCCACCCAGGCCATCCTGGGTGAGATGACCGCTCGCACCGCCGCTGGGCGCGAGCTGGCGGTGGAGGTCAGCGTCTCTTTTGAGCGCCACAGCGAGGGCGAAACCACCACGGTGTTCGCGCGCGACCTGACGGGCCGCAAGAAGGCCGAAGAGCGCCGCAGCGAGCTGGAGGCACAGCTGCGCGAGTCGCACAAGATGCAGGCCATGGGCACGTTGGCCGGGGGCATCGCGCACGACTTCAACAACATCCTCAGCGCCATCCTGGGCAACGTCGAACTGGCCAAGGGCGATGCGCTGGCGCAAGACCCGCAGTCGCCCATCCTGGAGAGCCTGCGCGAGATCGAGAAAGCCGGGCGCCGCGCGCGCGATCTGGTGCGCCAGATCCTCACCTTCAGCCGCAACGAGCCGCTGCAGCGCGGCGCCGTGCGTATGGCCGAGGTCATGCACGACACCGAGCGCCTGCTGCGCGTGACCCTGCCGCCCACCATTGATCTGCAGGTGCAGGCGCCAGCCCACCTGCCCCCGGTGCTGGCCGACGTGACGCAGATCGAGCAGGCCTTGCTGAACCTGTGCACCAACGCCGTTCACGCCATCGGCGACGCGCGCGGCAGCGTGCTCATGCAGGCCAACCTGGTGCAACTGGACCAGCGCCAGTGCGAGCGCCTGGGCCTGCCCGCGGGTGCCTACGTGGCACTGGACGTGCGCGACAGCGGCCCGGGCATGGATGCAGCCACCCTCTCGCGCATCTTCGAGCCCTTTTTCACCACCAAGCCGGTGGGCCAGGGCACCGGCCTGGGCCTGCCGGTGGTGCATGGTGTGATGCGCAGCCACGGCGGCGGCATTGACGTGCACAGCCGCCCGGGCGAGGGCGCGTGCTTCACGCTGTACTTTCCGGTGGCGTCCGAGGCCGAGCAGGCCCGGACACTGCCCGCACCGGCGCCGGCCGCACCCGTGCTGGCCAGCCCCCCCGCCTCGGCACGCCAGCACCATGTGATGTATGTGGACGACGACCAGGCGCTGGTCTTCCTGGTCAAGCGCCTGCTCGGGCGGCGCGGCTACCAGGTCAGCGGCTTCACCGATCCCCACGAGGCCACTGCCGCGCTGCAGGCCGACCCGCAGCGCTACGACCTGCTGGTGACCGACTACAACATGCCCGGCTACTCTGGCGTGGATTTGCTGCACGCCGCGCGCGCCATTCGTGCCGACCTGCCCGTGGCGCTGGCTTCGGGCTACGTCACCACCGAAATCGAGCAGGCTGCGCTGGCCGCTGGCGCACGTGCGCTGATCCACAAGCCCAACGACGTGGACGAGCTGTGCGCCACCGTAGACCGCCTTCTGCATGACGCCCCCTGACACAGTCGATGTCGCCCCCACCAGTGGCATCACCTGCCTGTACCAGGACGACGATTTGCTGGTGCTGGCCAAACCCCCCGGCCTGCTGTGCGTGCCCGGGCGCGGCCCGGACAAGCAGGACTGTTTAAGCGCCCGCGCCCAGGCACGCTGGCCTGGCGCCTTGGTGGTGCACCGGCTCGACCAGGCCACCTCGGGGCTGGTGCTCATGGCACGCCACATCGAGGCCCAGCGCCGCCTGGGCGACGTCTTCGCCCAGCGGCGCGTGGACAAGCGCTACCAGGCCGTGGTGCACGGCCTGCCGCAGCCGGATGACCATGCTGGGGACACCGACGGCTGGAGCCTGATCGACCTGCCGCTAATCGCCGACTGGCCCAACCGCCCCCTGCAGAAAGTAGACCTAGAACACGGCAAGCCCAGCCAGACACGCTGGCGCAGCGTGCGCCACGACGCAGCGCGCGATGTCACGCTGCTCGACCTGGAGCCGCTCACCGGCCGTTCGCACCAGTTGCGCCTGCACCTGGCCAGCATCGGCCACCCCATCCTGGGCGACACGCTGTACGCCGACGCCGCCACGCAGGCCATGGCGCCACGGCTGTTGCTGCATGCCTGCGCGCTGGCGTTCGCGCACCCCATGGGCGGTCAGGCATGCCGCTTTACGCTGCCACCAGAATTTGGCAAAAATGGCCTCTAGCCTTTGACTGGAAAGCGCTAACAGCTCTTTTTTCAGGAGCAAAAGCGTACAAAATTCGGATTAACGGAAAGTGCCTGCGCCACCCGGCGTCGCCTGCGCGCCAGCGCCTGGGCAACGGGCGTTTACCATTGCCCCATGCCCCTGCATCTCTACATCCTCACCGGCGCCTCGCGCGGCATGGGCTTGGCCATGGCGCAGCAGCTCCTGCAGCCTGGCCACGCCCTGGTCTGCATGGCACGCAACGCCAGCCCGGCGCTCCAGGCCCCCGCTGGCGCCACGCTGGCGCAGTGGACGCTGGACCTGGCCGATGGCGCGCCCGCCGCCCGTCGCCTGGCCGACTGGCTGCAGGCACAGCCCGCTGGCGCCTATGCCAGCGCCACCCTCATCAACAACGCAGGCGTGATCCCACGCATCGCGCCGCTGGCGCAGTGCGCCGATGCCGAAGGCCTCGCCGGCCTGGCCCACGCGCTGCGCGTGGGGCTCGAAGCGCCGATGCAGCTCACCGCCGCCTTCCTCGCCGCCACCGAAGGCTGGGCCGTACCACGCAAGGTGCTGAATATTTCGTCGGGCCTGGGGCGCCGGGCCATGGCCTCGCAGTCCGCCTACTGCGCGGCCAAGGCAGGCCTGGACCACTTCACCCGCTGCCTGGCCCTGGACGAGGCGGCCAAGCCCCACGGGGCCAAGGTGTGTTCGCTGGCGCCGGGGGTTATCGACACCGGCATGCAGGTCCAGTTGCGCGGCGCCGACCATACGGCCTTTCCTGACCAGCCCAACTTCGCCCAGCTGCAGGCCACGGGCATGCTCACCGCGCCACACGACGCTGCCGCGCGCGTGCTGGCCTGGCTGCAGCGCCCGGACTTTGGCGCAGAGCCGGTAGCCGATGTGCGCCAGCCGTAAGAACGCTATGCCGTTAATAGCTGCCAGCGCTTGCCACGCAAGGGCTAGAGCCTGATTTTCCTTGTAAACCACCACCCTCGACAGGAGAGAAACCATGACCCGTGAAGTCGTCGTCGTCAGCGCCGTGCGCACCGCCATCGGCACCTTTGGCGGTAGCCTCAAAGACGTGCCCCCCACCGAACTCGGCGCTACCGTAGTGCGCGAGTCGCTCGCGCGCGCCAGCGTCGAGGGCAAGGATGTGGGCCATGTGGTGTTTGGCCATGTGGTCAACAGCGAGCCCAAGGACATGTACCTCTCGCGCGTGGCCGCCATCCATGGCGGCTGTGCCGAGGGCACACCCGCCTTCAACGTGAACCGCCTGTGCGGCTCGGGCCTGCAGGCCATTGTTTCGGCCTCGCAAGCCATCCTGCTGGGCGATGCCGACATCGCCATCGGCGCCGGTGCCGAGAACATGAGCCGCGCGCCCTATGCCAGCCTTGCCAGCCGCTGGGGCGCGCGCATGGGCGACACCAAGATGATCGACATGATGATCGGCGCGCTGCACGACCCGTTCCACACCATCCACATGGGCGTGACGGCCGAGAACATTGCCGCCAAATGGGGCATCACGCGCGAGGAGCAGGACCAGTTGGCCGTGGAGAGCCACCGCCGCGCGCAGAAGGCGACCGAGGCGGGCTACTTCAAGGAGCAGATCGTGCCCGTGATGCTCAAGAGCAAGAAGGGCGAGGTGGCTTACGCCACCGACGAGCATTTCCGCGCCAACGCCACGCTGGAAGACATGGCCAAGCTCAAGCCCGTGTTCGTGAAGGAAAACGGCACGGTGACGGCCGGCAACGCCTCGGGCATCAACGACGCCGCCGCCGCCGTGGTGCTGATGGACGCCAAGACCGCCCAGGCACGTGGCGCCAAGCCGCTGGCACGCCTGGTGGCCTACGCCCACGCAGGCGTCGATCCGAAATACATGGGCATTGGCCCTGTGCCCGCCACGCAAATGGCGCTGAAGAAGGCCGGCCTCACGGTGCAGGATCTGGACGTCATCGAGGCCAACGAGGCCTTTGCCGCCCAGGCCTGCGCCGTGACCAAGGACCTGGGGCTCGATCCCGCCAAGGTCAACCCGAACGGCTCGGGCATTTCGCTGGGCCACCCCATCGGCGCCACGGGTGCCGTGATCACCGTCAAGGCGCTGTACGAACTGCAGCGCATCCAGGGCCGTTACGCCCTGGTGACGATGTGTATCGGTGGTGGCCAGGGCATCGCCGCAATCTTCGAGCGCATGTAACGGCACTGCCAGGCCAGGAGGAGCTTGATGTGTGCAGTGCAGCAAACGTGATGTGCATCAAGACACGGCTGTCACACGGCTTCCATACTTCCAAGATCTCTTTGGATTTTGGAGAACTCCATGGCAATCCTGGCCTGGGTACCAGAGCTCGATACCGGCATTGACGAAATCGACCGGCAGCACCGGCGCATCGTGGACTACATCAACAAGCTCTACGAACTGCGCGAATCGCCAGACCGGGAAGCCCTGGGCGACGTGATTGGCGAGATGGTGGACTACACCCTCTCGCACTTCGTCTTCGAGGAGACCTTGATCGAAAACGCGGGCTACATGTTCGCAGGCCCGCACAAGAAGGTGCACGAGCTGTTCACGCGCCGCGTGTCCGAGATGCAGACCCGCTTCGACGCGGGGGAAGACGTGGCCGCCGAGCTGCACGGCATGCTGTCGCGTTGGCTGTTCAACCACATCCGCAACGAGGACCACGGCTACGTCGATGCCGCCAAGACCTACCTGCGCATGGCACGCGGCAACGAGCAGGCGGAACGGGAGCGGCTCAAGGCCGAACTGCTGCAGGAGCTGGAGCAACGCCAGCAGAAGAAAGGCTGGCTGGCCCGGCTGCTCTCACGCTGAACAGCGCCCCCATAGAAAACGGCTCCCGAGGGAGCCGTTGCTGTTTGCGCAGAAGCCTTCCGCTGAGGGGGAAGGCCCCAAGGCAACTCAGTCACGCACGACCAGAACCGGCACATGCACGACACCGAGAACGCGCTGGGTCACGCTGCCCAGCATCAGTTTTTCCAGCCCGCGGCGACCATGCGAGCCCATGACGATCAGGTCAGCATCTACGCTGGACAGTACGCGGCCGATGCCCTCGTGCACGGCATGGCCCTCGCCCAGCAAGGTGTTCACTTGCACGCCAGCATCCTCGAATACCTTCTTGGCCTCATCCAGCGCCTGATTGGCCTCGGCCGTCGCTGCGCTCAGGTACTGGGCCTGGCCATAGGCGAAATCGGCGCCCACGCCCGTGAAGGGATAGGGGTCGATCACATACAACACCGTAACGACGCTGCCAAAAGCCTTGGCCAGGCCGACAGCCTTGACCACGGCCTTGGTCGAGGTCTCGGAGCCATCCACGGGAACCAGAATGTGCTTGAACATGGCTTTTTCCTTCTGTAAAGCAAGCAATAAGACAAAACAAGAAACATGCTATCTCTTTTTTGCCACCGCACCTTGCAATAGAGCGCCCCGGAAAGTGTTTTACGCCCGCACGATGTCTTAGGTGACAACTGTGTTTGCACAGCACCGTCCACGCGCTAGCATGGCGGCACTGCACTACCGGCCCACTAGGAACCATCCATGCCCCACGAGCGCCGCCATTTTGTCCGCGTCCAATTCGACTCCCCGGCCCAACTGACCTGCGCCCAGGGCGTGTTTGACGTCCAGGTACTGGACCTCTCCCTCAAAGGTGCCCTGCTGCTGGCCGCAAACCCCATTTCCCTGGCAGCAGGCACCCCCTGCCAGCTCACCGTTCAGCTCAGCGAACAGGATCACATCGCCATGCGCATGGAAGTCGTGCACACCGAAGGCCCCAGCATGGGTCTGCGCTGCGACAGCATCGACCTCGACAGCGTGACCCACCTGCGGCGCCTCATCGAACTGCAGCTCGGTGATCCGGCCCTGCTTGAGCGCGACCTGGCGGAGCTGAGCGTGGCGCACTGAGGAAGCCAAGGCTTCTCAACACGGGCCTTCTCAAGCTTTGACTTTGAACGTCAACGCCATGGCACGCGTGCCGCATAATTGACGTTTACGTCAACGTTACTTACAGGAGACAAATCCATGGACATCAAAGGCAAGGTATTCATTGTCACGGGCGGCGCATCGGGCCTCGGTGAAGGCACGGCTCGCAGATTGGCGGCACTGGGCGGTACGGTGGTCATTGCCGACATGCAGGCTGACAAGGGGGAAGCGGTTGCCAAAGAGATTGGCGGCGCCTTCGTGAAATGCGACGTCAGTAGCGAAGCCGATGGCCAAGCCGCAGTCACAAAAGCCACTTCGCTGGGCAAACTCATGGGCTTGGTCAACTGCGCTGGTATTGCTCCCGCTGAAAAAACCGTTGGCAAGAACGGCGCGCATGCCCTGGCGTTGTTCCAGAAAACCATCACCGTCAACCTCATCGGCACATTCAACATGATCAGGCTGGCCGCCGAGGCCATGGCCAAGAACGATCCCGAGCCCACAGGCGAACGCGGCGTGCTGATTTCGACCGCCAGCGTGGCGGCTTATGACGGCCAAATTGGTCAAGCAGCGTACAGCGCCTCGAAGGGTGGCGTGGTCGGCATGACCCTGCCCATCGCCCGCGATCTGGCACGCAACGGTATCCGCAACATGACGATTGCGCCTGGCATCTTTGGCACCCCAATGCTGTTCGGCATGCCGCAGGAAGTGCAGGATGCGCTCGCCGCAGGCGTTCCCTTTCCAAGCCGCTTGGGCAAACCCGAGGATTACGCCAAGCTGGTGCAACACATCCTGGAAAACGACATGCTGAACGGTGAAGTCATCCGCCTCGACGGCGCCATCCGCCTCGCACCGAAGTAAGTCGGCGGTCGTCTCGCGTACTTCCTGCGCCTACAACGCAGGAGGTCAAGAGGGCCTATGCGTATCCGGGTCATCTTCGCGTCGAAGCGCAGAGGAGTACCGCGATGGGCCACTCGTCGCGATCAGCCAGTGGTGCGGGCCGCCATGACAGCCAGGGAGATCAGTCCGCCGGGGTAAAGTCCGACGGCGGCGCTAGTTCAGCTAGGGCACGGTAGGCAGCATCGATCTCCCGCAACTGCATAGCGAGCTGACGCCGCAGTTGCTGATTCTCCTGCTGGCAAGCGGCGAGTTCGGCCTGCAGTTGGGCGTGTACCTGCATATCGAAGGTATCGCCGCTGGGGTGCAACAACGCGGCATGGTCAATATCCCAAATGTTCTGGGCCTGGCGCTGCTGCCAGAGCCGTGCGTTAGCTTGAAAGCGATGCGGCGGCTTGCTAAAGATGGCAATGAAATCCGACCAGCCTGACTGCTCCGGCGGGGTGGTGAAGGATTCGACCAGTTCGATCGTCAGGCCCTGGCGGTGGGCCCAGTTTTCCAGAGCCTTGCTGGCATCGGGATAGAAGCGCCAGCAGTCCAGGGGATAGCGGTGGAAGCCGTTGTTGCTGGGAGCGCAGAGGTAGAGCAGCCCGGCGGGCTTGAGCAGCCTGACCGCGTTGCAGAAGGTCTCCCAGAAGGCCGGATCGTGCTCCAGGGCCGAGCTAGACAGCACCACGTCAAAGCTCCCGGCCTCACAGGGGAGGCCCTGGCTCAGATCGGCCACCAGATCGACGCCTGGCCCCGGAAACCGGTCCAGGCCCACGTAATGCACCTGGGACGGGCAGAATTCGCGCAGGGAGCCATTGACGTTGGCGCTGCCTATTTCAAGGGCCCGGCCCCAGTCATCCCGGGCATAGGTCGCAAAGAACAACTGTCCGGTCCGGTAGGCGGTTTCATGCATGGACAGTACCGCCGCCCTAGGCCTTGACCGCGGCGATCACCGCGAAGTCCGAACCCAGCGAGCCTTCAGCCATCAAGCGATCCTCCTGGGCAAACAGGGATTCCAGCCATTGTCGATCCTCGGCCACCTGGACATCGAAATTCTGGGCAATCCCGTACAGGGCATTGTGCAGGATGGCGCCCCCGAGTTCACGCAGGGCGACGATCCTGAAGTGCTGCCGCAGCGTGGCCAGGATGTCGGCCGAGCGGATGGCCTCGGTCGGGTCCACCGCCATCACGTCGGCCACGGCGGGCCGGAAGGCTTCGCCGCGCTCCTCGCCGCTGGGCATACGCTTGTAGCGCGCCGGCAGGCGCCGGTGAAAGTCGTTCGCCGCATCGAGCTGATGATCACTCCACTGAAACCGGTTGGGGCCGACGTACTCCTCCAGGCAGAACACTCCACCTGGCTTCAGGGCCATCTTGACCTGGCTGAACAACCGGTCTAGGTCGTCGATGTGGTGCACGCTGTGGTGCGCCACGATCAGGTCGTAGGCCGCGGGCTCCAGATGGACCTGTTCGAGATCGCAGACCTGATAATGCAAGCGCTCCGACAGGCCGGCCTGGCTGGCCGCTTGCCGAGCCGCCGCCACGGCTTCTGCCGACAGGTCGAAGCCGTCAATGCGCTCGGCCATGCCCAGTGCGATCAGTCTATGCTCCAGGCCGCCGAATCCCGAGCCCAGACTGGCAGCCCGCGACACGGGGAAGCGCAGGCCCCGCTGTTGCAACAGGGATTTCAGATAGGGGTAGGTGCCGATTTTCGGGTCCCCCGAAATCTGGGTATTGAGGCGCTCCACCACCCGGGGATGGGTCATCCAGAACATGCCGTGGGCCCGACTGCGCTCTTCGGGCGACTTACTCCATTCCGTAGTGGTCCGGCCCAATTCGGGCGCGGGCAGGGCCGACTCGGCGACCAAGGCGGAGGATCTGACCGGGGCGGGCTCGGCCAGCAGGTCCTGCACCCGGCCCTTGAATTCCTGGCGGGCACATTCGCGGCGCACGCGCAGCGCGGCGGCCTCGCGAATCTCCGACCAGCGCCAGGCATCGTGGTACAGGGTGGCACAGGCCAGGGCGAATTCCTGCGGGCTGTCGGCCAGCAGCATGCCCTCCCCATCGGCCCAGCCCAGCTGCCGACCCAACAAGGAAGTGGCCACCACGGGCACGCCGCGCGCAGCCGCCTCGTACACCTTGATCGGCACGCCGGCGGCAAAGCGGGCCGGCGCGATGAAGATCCGGGCGTTAGCGTAGATCGAGGTCAGATCGTCGATCCGGCCATGAAAGTGCAGGCGCCCATGGTGGGCGTACCGGTGGCGCAGTTCGTCGGCGCACAGGCCGACCAGGTCCACGCAGTAGTCGTTACCGAGCTGGCGGTCCAGCAAGGGCATGACCTGCTCGATGAACCATTCGATGGCGTCCACATTGGGCGAATCCATCTCGGCCAGCCGGCCGACGAACAGCAGGTTGGCGCGCTCTCCGAACGGGGCCAGTCCCAGGTCCAGGTCCACGCAATGCCCGAGCACCCGCACGTCGGCGCGGCCGACGTTGCGGAACATCTGGGCCTCGGCCTCATTGACGGCGACGATGGTGTCGGCCTTGCGCGTCAGCGACATCTCGTCCATCAAGCTCATGGACGGCACCGGGGCGCCCGGCCGGGCCTGGCTGAGCAGCAGGTCCCTTTGCGACACGATCGCTTCGGCATCGTAAATGACGCGCAGCCTGGTGGCCGCGTCCGGGTGCTGCTCAAGCCAGGCGCTCACCGCCTGCATGTTGTGGGGCCGGCTGACGACAAGGCAGTCGTAGCACGCGGCACGGGCCTGCAGGAACGGTGACAACTGGCTGAGGCCACCCGCGATACGCTCCACCCCCACCGCCAGCGCGTCCTGGAGCGCGGCGGGGACAGCGTTATCCAGATTGGTGGCGTAATGGGTCACGAAAACCCCGCTCTGGCACAGGGCGGACACAAGCTCACGGGCCCGAGGCAGACCACTGCCCAGGCTCGTCAGGGGCCAGCAGTCGTCCACGAACAGCACGCGTGCCGGGTAGCGGCCCAGGGCGAGCCGGGCAATCAGTTCGTCGGTGCTCTGGCGCGCCCAGGCCCGCTTTAGTCGGGCCTCGTGACGGCGCTTGAAGCGTTCCCGGTTGTTGACGATGTGCTTGTTGACGCTGCCATTGGCGCCATAGCTGGCCGATTCCACGTGCATGATCTGGATGCGCGGGCTGTAGACCACCCTCAGCCCCGCCTCCCAGATCCGGACACACAGGTCCGCATCCTCGTAGTAGGCCGGCGTGAACAAGGGGTCGAAACCGCCCAGCTGGTCGAACACCACCCGCCTGACCATCAGGAAGGCGCCCGAGCAGTAATCCACGTCGCGCTGGAACTGATAGGACGGGTCCAAGGGATCGGCACCGCGTCCATAGCCGGAGGTACTGCCGTCCTGCCAGATAATCGAGCCGGCCTCCTGCAGACTACCGTCGAGCAGCAGGATCTGACCGCCAACCGCGCCCACGTCTGCCTCCCGGTCGAGAATTCCGCACGCCTCGGCCAGAGCCTTGCTGCCCAGGGTGGTATCGTTGTTAAGGAACAACAGGTGGCGTCCCCGGGCAGCCCGGGCACCGACATTGGCCGCGCGCAGGAAGTGCAGGTTCTCCTGCTGGCGCAACACGGTGCAGCCCTCCAGACGATCCAGCAGGAGGGGGGTTTCATCGGTGGAGGCGTTATCCACCACGATCAGTTCGAGCGGCGTTGCCCGTTGCGCATGAATCGACGTCAGGCACTGCAAGCTCAGCGCAGCATTGTTGAACAGCACCACCACGACCGACACCACGGGATCGGGCTGTGGCGAGAAGGCCAGCCGGTTGCCGGCATCTGCCAGGAACGCCCGCAGCTGGTGCCGGGCCTGCTCCACATGCCTGGTCTTGTCTTCGGGCGCTGGGCCGCCACCCGGCAGCGGAGCCACCTCCTGCGCCGGCAGCATGGGCGCCCTGGGCGCAGTGGGCACCAGTGTCATGGTGATGTCGCCGCTCAGTCCCAGTGGACGCCCGGCCTTACGCCCCACCATCTCGAAGTGGTAAAGGGGGTTAACGCCGGCGCCGGCCAGTTCCGGGTGGAGGGCCAGGTAACGGCGGGAGGAAAACCAGGGGCCGGGATCACGACCAGTCCTGGCGCCGATCACCGTGTAGTGATAGGCCGGATGGGCCCCCAGCGCAGCGACATCCGGGTACTGGGCGAGATACCACGCCCGGTCGAAAAAGGTCGAGCGCGCTACCACCTTCGCCACGGGGTTGATCCCGATCAGCAGCTGGTGCAGTTGCGGACGCACGAACTGCAGACCGGACGGCAGGCTGACCGGCAGTTGGCTGCGGCACCAGGCAAGCAGCCGGGGAATGGCCGGATGACGTTCTTCATGCCGGGGCTGATTTTCGAAATCCACTTCTTCCGCGTGCCGGCGCAACAGGTCCGTCATCACCTGATCGTAAATCCGGGTCTGCTGCTGATGCCGTTGGTGCTGTGCCGTCAGATCCGCTTGCTGGTCGTACAGGCTCTGCATCAGCCCGTCACGTTCCTGGGTCATTTCCCGGGCCACGCCTTCCCACCGGAGAGCCTGCTTCTCAGCGTTGGCCAGGCGCAAGCTGTTCGCCTGATGGGCCTCCGCAGCCGCCTGCTGCAGGGCTTCCACCTGTTGCTGCAGCCGCTGTGCCTGCTCGCGCGCGGCATCCCGCTCTTCCAGGATGAGCGCCTGGGCCGCAACCGATTGCTGCAGCGCCACGACCTGCTGCTGCAGCCTCTGCACCTGTGCCTGAGCCGCATCCCGCTCTTCGAGAATGGCCGCCTGGGCCGGGGCCTGCATTTGCACTGCGGCGGGCATTTGCGCGGCAGCCAATGCGACGTTTCGGCGCTCGTGCTCACGGGCCTGCAATTCCCAAGTGAAGCCCAGGCGGGCGAATCGTTCTCGTACCGCCAGGATCTGGCGTTGGTCATCGAGTTGGCACAAGCGGGCAATCGCTTCCGGCACCTCGGACCCGCAGGCCAGCACCCCCAACCCGTTGCCGTGCAGGAACTCGAACGAGGGATATTGCCGGGACAACTCCTGGAACAGCCGGTGGACGCCAAAGTCGTCGCGGTACACGTTGGTGTCGTGGAACAGTATTACGCCCCGCCCGGACAGCTTGGGTAGCCAAGTATGGAAGTCGTACGCCACGGCTTCATAGGTATGCAGTCCGTCGATGTGCAGCAGGTCGATCGAGCCATCGGCAAATCCTGCTGCCGCGACGCTGAAATCCCTGCGGATCAGCTCCGAGAAGGCACCGTATCGCTGCTCGTTGAAGCTTTTCAGGTCCTCGTAGACCGAGTCGTCGTAGCGGCCGCTGTGCTGGTCGCCGCGCCAGTGATCGACCGCATAACAACGGGTCAGCAATCCCTGGCGCAGCACGGCTTCGCAGAAGGCGGCATAGGAGACCCCGTGGTACGTTCCCAGTTCCACCAGCATGGCCGGCTGGCAGGCCTCCACCAGCCAGCTAGCAAAGGGGAACTTCTCAAAACCCATCCGCTCTCTTCCTGACCCGAGAAGCCTGACCCGCCCCTTGCCATGATCACGCCCCGCAGCGCCCTGAAGTTCGATCTGTTCGCCGAGGCCTCGCGCCAGCACAAGAGAGACGAGGTGGGCGATCCGCTGCAGGTGAT
>NZ_CYIG01000058.1 GCF_001298675.1 Paenacidovorax caeni | reverse complement strand
GGATGAAACCGACCACGGTTTGACGCCACGAATCGCAGATTTGAAAGTGAACAGGAAAGTCAATGAAATCAACGATCTACCAACACCACCTCCGCGCCAGTGCTAGCTTTTCGTACCGTCACTTATTGCACTGAAAACGAGGAGACCCCGGCAGGAGCTTTCATCCATCTCACTGGTCAGGCAGTCTCGGCCAGACGTTGGCACCGTTCGTCGCCCTCGCAGAAGCCCTTGCGACCCACTCCGATCCTGTCGTGGCTGGTTGGGCCGCGGAGGCGCTGACGTCTATGCGTCGACGGATTGAACGCGACAGGGATTGGTTCGTTCCACGCGAGGAATCCTTTGAATGACTGACGCAGCACGAAGCCATGCAGCAACTTTCTTGAGGAGGTGGGGCCCTGGTTTATCCAAGCTCTCGCTGTGTAGAACTGCTCTCGGTGTGAGCCGACTTTGGCCGCTCAACGTCCCAATGTCCGAGATCAGCTTCGACCAGCCGTTCACAGCAACGCGCCAGACGACAGCTCCTGGCCGGAAGCAGCCGTTGCGATCGCCGGAGTTCAACTACTGATAATAGGTTCGCGCTGATTTGCCATCACACCCGTTGCCTATTTCAGCCGGCATGCAGCGCAATGATGGTTCGGATTGTTGGCAGCTGGATTCTGCACATGCTGGCTATCCAGAAGCGCTTTCCACAAGAATTGCGAGCCGTCTGCCGCTGTCACCTGCGCCCCTCCGAACATCAAGAGAGGCAGCAACGCTTTAGGCAGGCTATGCTCGAAGAGAACTGTCGATGCGATGCCATGCGTTCCCAGCGAGCGGTTCACGTCGATGGAGTCTCCGACCTTTTTGCAAAAGTCGTGGAAAGCTTTCGGATTGCGCGGGTCCACGAACCTGTTGACGTCATTGTCAGCGAACGCAAGTCCCAAGCCGGGGCCGGCACCCGGGTCGAGCACGTTCGAGCAAGAGAACGTGAGGTCGGCCACTTTGCCGGCGGTGCACGTCTCCTTTGCAATGTGCGTGATGAAAGCTTCGGCCTTCTTCGTTATGAAGCCGAGACTTACATGCAGCGTGTGGCTGGGGCCAACATGGCACGTTTTGTTCGGACAGGGCGTCGTGATGCACTTGATGCGATTGGCGGTCTCGCCGCCGCTCCAGCCACCATCCGAGAAGAGGCGGACGGCCGCTCCTTGAGGCAAGGCAGGTAGCTTCGACGCCTCAAAAAGTTTGGGGCTGAGGTGGGCAGCCAGCGGCGTAACGAGTGCCGAGTCCCCGCTGTGCGGGTCGTTGCCCAGAAAGTAGACGTTGTAGTCGTACGCCCCGCCCGCAACCAGCAGCTCGGCGAGCTCTGACAGGCGCACGACTCGCAGCTGCGCAATCAGTGCTTTGGCCACCCGAGGACCAATGTCCGGGTCCACTTTGGCGAACTGCGCGCGCCACTCCTGGGCATTCAGCAGCTTGGCGCCGCTCAGCCCCTGGAGGGCCTTCAACTTGCTCGACCAGGTCTCTCCGTCCTGCTCCAGGAGTCGCACGACCTCGCCCTTGAGCTCGTCGCCTTTGAAGCGTCTTACGTTCGAGTTGTTTTGGGCCACCCAGCCCGAAATGACGCTGCTCGATGCCAAGATGTCCGCGTCGGTGTTCTGGGCGAACTCGTTCAACTCCGCGTCATTGACGGCCTTGTTACTGCCGTGGAGCGGAAAGAATGTGACCCACCGCGGCCAGCGCCCGGCGGTCTGTTCATGCAGCAGCGCCTCGATGGAGTTTCGAGACGCTGGTGCTGCGACAAGCACCAACTGCTTCATTGTTCGGGCAAGTGCGCAGTCAAGTCCAGGATGACACTCACTGGGAGCTGCACCGAGAGCAGCTGCTCCAACGGCAAGCGCTCGGAAGCCACTCGCAGCAGCTCGCGCGCGCGTCTTTCGCGGTTGTCTCGGTGGTCACGAGGGGCGTTGCTCGCGGCTTCAGCAGCGACAAGTGCGTCGGCGGCCTTCTTGGGAGCGCGAGCGACCTCGTGGTCTAGGAATAGCTCTTTCTTGAGCTGCTGCGCGCGGTCTTCAGGTGCACCAAGCTGTCGCAGTCGCTGCTCGTACAAACTGAGCAGTTCTTCGTTGCGAAAGTGCCCCCACTCCCGGTCCAGAGGTTTCCTGGCGCGCAGCATCTGCAGCCAGCGCTGATAGAAGCCCTCAGATTCCTCCAAGGCGGCCTCCAAGAGATCGCCTATAGGAACGCCCCTTTTCGTCAGAGAGTCACAGAAGTTGGCGCGCAGGTCGCGATGTTCGTGGGGCTGCACTCGCTGTACGACCGCGCAGCCGTCGGGCACCGGCAGGCCTGCGGGCAGAACGGAGACTGCGCCAGTGCTGCGGTTGAAGACGAGCTGCGAGACTGGCTGGACAGCGACGAACGCCTTCCACAAGCGGCCATCCTGTGCCAAGCTGAACGCGCTCGCCTCATGCGGAACGGCAAATAGGATGTCTGAGCCTTGGCGCTGCTCGGTGGGCCTGACGACCTCCGGCGAAACGAAACGCTCGATGAATGTGCGTAACCTGGGGAGCTCAGGACCAGGCAAGTAGTCCCGGAAAGAGCGCCCTTCACCTAAGGCTCTATTGACCAGCTTGGCCAGCTGGGAGCCTGGCAGCAGCGGCACAGCGAGCGCTCGGAGCTCCTCTTCAAGACGCGCTGCGAAGGCGGCCCGGTCGAACTCGGGCACGTTTACGTTTTCCATAAGAACCCCTCAGAAAAACAAAAGCCCACCGTTAGTGAGCCCGTTTGCTGCAGTATTTCTGAGAGCCGCCGATTCAGCTTCGACGACACAGGGTCTTTAGCGCATTCACCCCGCTGACGTTAGTGTCCACCCTCCCCCGGAACTAGCCAAGGGCTAAGAGGACCACGCCACCTTCGAGAGTTCATAAGCTCAATTGCATATGGCTCCAAGTTGAAGGCACGTCCTTGTTTGTTAGTGTAGCACCACCGGCATACGGGCTCAAGAGCTGGCTCCACTCACTCCCGCCGAGCCAACTGCGGGCCGAAGAGCCCCGTCACGTGTTGCAGCCTGCTAGGCTGCCATTGAGCACTGTAGACATCCATAGGTTCGCGGGCCTGGTATGCAGACGGCCTGCTCACGACGGCCACACGCGCCGACGCGGCAAGAGGAAACAAGCACCGAACATCGCGCACCACCAGGACGATAGGTTCTTCCGTGGGCCCTAGGAGAGCGCCTGTCGTTCAGCTTGCGGGCTGCCGCATATCGGCTGCTTTCGACCCGTTGCTGCCATTCGTGTCGCGGCTGCCGATGTCCTCTGTGCAGCGTTTGCTGTCACCCGTAGTCGAGCACCGTTCGCCCGCTGACGGGCGCAAAGCGGTAGTTCGCTCCGCTCATGCCAACGTGGACTCGCGATTCGATCTGGCTGGTGCGCCCAACGAGTGCCCACTCGTCAACAGACCGTAGTCACTAGCGCTTGTTTGGCGACAGCCTGCCCATGTGCTGCAATTCGATCAAACTCTTCGATGTCAAGCCGGCGCAAAGTCGTTGGGAATGACGCGGCGAACTGCGCGGACGGGCATTTCTCAGGCGCGGAGATCGGCGTGTTGATGTAGAGGTAAGCACCGCCAGATGGCGTCTGCTGCAGGTAGTGGGCGAACGCACGTACCCGAAGCGATCTCGACTGGTCCGACATGATGTCGGCGACGCGCTTGAGCCGGAACACACTCAGCGGCCCATGGCGAAAGCCGTTTACCAACGGGGCACCAGCGTCCGAGCAGATGATGAATCCACCGTCATGCTTCGGGCGCTGCCGCCCTGCATCAAAGAACGGCTCAAGGCCCATGTTGTCGTAGACGCCGCCGTCGTACAGATGGAGCCGCCGGAAAGCCGCCTCGACGGGCTTGGCTGCCTCCGGCGGGTCATCCCATGAACGCCTGCGCCAATCAAAACGGCGAGCATTCAAGGTCAACGGACCGAACCCCCCCGGAAAGGCAGCAGACACAGCCAGTGCGCTGGCCAGTGGAAACCGTTCAGCCGAGGCATAGCCCAGGGTGTAGTCGCCGATGTCTTGTCGCTTGAAGCGGAAGCGCTTGCCGTTCTCTGCGGTCGTTCCATTGATTGACCACTCGGGCGCCACCGGAAGATCTGCCAATGCCGCCTGCACCTGCCACTCGCGCTGCAATGCCCGCGCCAACAAGTTGGACCGCGACAGCAAGAACCGCCAGTTCAGCGGGTTCAGCAACTGCCGCGCTGCACCCCATTGCAGGCTGCGCATGCACAGCGACTCCCGCAGTGCCGGTAGCGAGCGCGCCAAGAATTGTTCCGACGTCGGCCAGCGCATCTGGTTCTGCTGAAGTAGCAGCCCGACGAGCAAGCTGCCCCCGGACACGGTGGAGACCCTGGCCACGTCCTCCAACAAACCGCGCTCGGCCAGGTGCTTCATGACGCCAAGGTGGAACACCATGGCCCGGATACCTCCGCCCGACAGCGCCAGCGCAATGGATGGATGAGACGCCGTCATGTCTTGACCATGCCCTGCAGCACCTGGATGTCGTTCTCTCCCACGATGAGTTGGAGCGCGGGGAGCCCGTCACCATGCATGCCCAGACTGAGTTCTGCCAGTTGGATCAGATCATCTCGACTCGGCCTGGCTGAGTGACCGCGGGGATGGCTGTGCCACTCGCCGACATAGCCGACGATACCCGCGGTCCGCGCCGAGGCGTCCTGCACAGCCTTGGCCAAACCGGCAGTGCCCCGCTCGAACGAACCCGGGCTGGCGTGACTGTCCGACGGGGCCGGCAGTGCATCGACCAGCACAACCGCCCCGACATTGAAGTCGTGATAGCCCAGCAAAACGCCACCAGTCTCGTTCGGCAGGGCTGCCAGCCGGAGCGCTTTCAGATGCGCTGCTAAGCCATCATCGTAGAAGACCGCCAGATCGCCGAAGTCAAGGCGCCGCTCTACTTCTGGCACGACGTCATGCACCGATACCCCTCCGGTGTCGGGATTGCGCTCCCAAACCCGAATGCAAGCTTCATCGGACTGAGCTCGGAACATGACCTGTTCGGCCAGGGTGCTGGCATGCACGGCAATCCGCGAGTACGGCATGGCCACCGAGATGTCCCGGCAGCTCGCACCGCTCCAGTAGGTTCCCAGGTTGCCTTCAAGATGCCGCTCACCCCAAGCCTGGCGGATCAAGGCGCGGTAGTACTGGGCTTCCAAGGTGCGCAGGCGCATGGAACGCGCCTTGTCCTCGAACATCAGGACGGCCCCGTTGCCGGCGGGCGTGACGAAAACTGTCACATGGCGAGGCAGCGCATCCTGGAAGCTGACCTGGCGTGGGTAATCCAGAGCAGCGGATGCGTCGACGACCAACGACCCCGCGTTGAGCGCCTCCTTCACCGCTGGAACGTCGGCGTCACAAGCGTCACCCCTGACCGCCGTCACCGTGGCCGCGCCATCGGTGGCGGCCCCACAAAGCTCGGATACGACATCGCACTTCAGCTCACCAACATGCAGCGAGAAGGCTGCGTGCCGGACCAGGTTGTGAGGCTTCACATGGTCCTTGTCGATGACCGACCACTGGCCCCAGCCGGCGCGGGCCCACAAGTTCAGCATAGCGCTGCCGAGTGAGCCTGCTCCAACCAACGCTGCACGCGGTCCTTCGACATGGATGCTGGACTGTTTGCGCGCCGCCGCACTGTCCGGGAACTGCAGGACGCTCATTGGGAAGATGGGCTCACTCATCCATTCGGTCGCCGTGGCTCGCGCCAGCATAGATCCCTGGACTTCGACGAAGTACTTCTTGTCGAGCATGTACAGCGCCCCCGCCTTGACGCCCAGCTCCCGCACATCCCCCTGAATCAAGAAGGCGCGGCGAGAGACTTGTTGCACCGCTCCGCCAGACTCACGCACTAGCGGGATATGCACAACGATGACCACGAAGGATTCAGCCGTTCCCGCAGGCGCGCCGAGACTTCCAACGCCTTCCGTCAGCGCGGCGATCAGCGACGGCAACAGTTGCACTCCTCGATGCGACAGCATGTCAGCAAGACCACCTAGGGTTGAAGGATCGCGCTCGACGAACCCTTGCACCACGGGAGGCAACGTCAACTCGATGAGCGATGCCAAACCCGCTGGCTCAGTGCCGCCATTGCCGACTGGTCGCAAGAAAAAGGTTCCGCCACCGTCGGGCCTGGCCTTGCTGCGCGCGACAGCCATCTTCATGCCGGCAGTGGCCCGGAGCGCCTCCAGGTTCCACGGGAGCGCGAGTTCGTACTTCGAGGCGAAGAACAGGTGCTCCACGGGCTGGTCGGCAGGGTGTAGCTCGCCCTTGGCGCTCTGCTCCAACCACCACTGGATGCGGCGGAGGAACCGTTGCGGCGTCCAGGTACGCATCACCGTCTGGGTCGGCTCGAAGTAGAGGCACAGGCTGGCCGCCCCATCGCGCGTGCCGTGGTTCTGGTGCATCAAGACCGGGAACGACTTGCGCAGAGCGAGCACCTCGACCAGCGCCCCCGGGTCCTCGGGCACGTACAAGGCCAGGCGCTCGCGGTACTGAATGCCGGCTGGGTTCCTGGACGGCACCCCGTCGCACTCGACATTGACCACCAAGACTTCGATGCGCGGCACGCCCGGCACGGTGTGGGACAGCAGCTGCACGAGCGTGAAGTCGCTCGCGTCACGTACTGCCGCCACCAACGCTCGTGCACGGGGCAAGCTCAGCAGCTCGGTGTCGGTCAGCTCCCCGAAGCCGGCGATCTCGTGGAATTCCTCTGCCATCACCCGGCTCGCGACGGACGGCTGGCCACGATGGCGGGGGCACCGATCAGCGCCATCTTGGTCCACGACACACCACCTGCGGTCACATCGAACACCAGGGGTTCGGGCTTGGTGGCGTTGGGCTCCTCCATGGTTACCAGGAACTTGCGGCCCTTCACCTCCTTCAGGTAGCGCTCGTAGGCCTTGCGCGCCTGAATGTGGGGCGGCTGGATCTGGTCGTAGGACTTCTTCACGTCCACGACCGGCTTGCTGCAGCTAACGATGTACGAGTCCTGCTTGCCCGCCAGCAGCAGCTCCTTCACCAGCGGCTTGGGCTCGGTTTCCTTCTCGCCTTTCACGTCGCTCAGCGACAGATAGCTGCAGTGGTGCGGAATGTTGACCACGTCCCAGGCCAGGCGGTCATCGTTCTTGTGCCACTTCGTGATGCGCACGATGTCCTCCAGATCCTCCCAGTGGGCATCGCCGATCTCGAGGTAGTCGAAGGTGCTGTCGCCGGCCTGCAGCCTGACGTTGAACACCAGTGCAGCGGTGTTCCGGATCACGTCGCCGCCTTCGCAGTGCTTGATGAAAGGGGAGTGGCAGAAGAACTCAGCACCGTCCGCCGCCAGCGAGAAGCCCGGCACCAGCGTGCCCGCGTCGACGAACAGATGGTCGCGTGCGGTTGCCGCCTCGCCGCGCTCCTTGAGCTTCGGCACGAGCCAGTCCATCAGTGCCTGTGGCTTCGAGAAGACCAGGATCGCCTTGCCCTCCAGCAGGCGGTGACGCGCCTCCTGCCGCAGGATGACGAACTCATCGCTCTGCTGATCGTTGGAAGCGCTCTCCAACACCATCGCGGCGGGAACCCAGAGCTGGCGAATCTTGATGCGGTCCTTGCCCTGGTACTTTGCGGCGTGCTTCAGTTCGAAGAACTGCGTGCTGCCCATGATGTGGTCGGCGTCCGCGTGCGTGAAGGCCACGACGTCGAAGTAGTCCCGCCCAGCAGCCTCCAACTCCTCCTTGAGCCGCTTCTTGAGATCGATCTCGGGTGTGTCCGCGCTCTCGGCGTTCGGGCGGTGGCAGAAGTCGAACAGGACACGGCGCCCTTGGCTGAGGACGACCTGCGATGTGTCACCGTTGCCCACCGGATAGAAGACGATTTGATGTTTGTTTGTCATGTGAACCTTTGAATGGAGCCTGAGCGTTGGTTGACTTGAAAGTACGGCGCGTCGGCACTTGCCGAGTGGCACCGAAGCCAATACAGTTACTATACGCATATTTTGTATTCGCGTCAATAAACTATACTGGCTTCATGCCAAGCCGAACCTCCCCCCGCCGAGCCGCTGACCTGAGCCGGGTGATCAGCCCGCCCGCTGAGCTCGGTGCTGCACGACCTCCCGCCCCGCGCCCCTCTTTGCGCTCAAGCAAGGCTTCGCCCCAAGACGAGGCCACTGACACCGGTACCGTCAAGTGGAGCCAAGAGCGCAGGCTGCAGTTCATCGACTTCCGTCTGCAGTGGGGTGGCCGCATCAACCGCCGAGACGTGACAGACTTCTTCAAGATCTCGGTGCCCCAGGCGTCCGCCGACATCGCGCGCTACGCCGAGGTAGCGCCGGGCAACCTGGAGTACGACACCAGTTCCCGCACGTACGTCGCTACGCCAGCGTATGCCCCTCACTATGAGTCCAGCGGAGCGCGCCAGTACCTGTCTCAGCTGCTGGCCCTGGAACGGCAGATCTTGACCAGCGACCAAGCGTTCCTGGCGTTTCGGCCGCCCATGGCCTCGGTACCCCTTCCCAGTCGAACGATCGAGCCGAAGACCCTCGCCCTTCTGCTGCAGTCGATTGCCGAACGGGCGAAGCTGCGTATCCGATACCAGTCGATTGCGCGGGATGAGCCTCAGGAACGGTACATCAGCCCCCACGCGTTCGGCTATGACGGCGTGCGGTGGCACGTGCGGGCCTACTGCCACCTTCGTGAGGGGTTCAGAGACTTCGTCTTGGGCCGAATCCTGTCGCCCGGTGCACCTGTGGCGTCTGACGTTGACTCGTCGCAGGACCGCGAGTGGCACACCAACGTGGACCTCGTCCTGAAGCCAGACGATTCGCTCACGCTCAAGCAGCGCGAGGGTGTCGAGATCGACTACGGGATGAAGAACGGAAAGGTCACCGTGCCCTGCCGTCAAGCGATGCTGTTCTACACCCTGAGGACGCTGAACTTCGAACCCAACGGCACACCCCGGAAGGGCGAGAAGCAGGTGGTCATCGCCAACCTCGCTGACATCAAGTCCTTGCTTCCGAAGCCTGGGCAGGCCTGACAGCATCACCCAGCGGCCGCGCGGCTCACTCACACGATCCAACTCTTGAAGACACTCAACACATGCTCGCTGGCCAACTCCGCAGCAAAGCCGACGCGCTCTGAAATGCCTTCTGATCTGACGGAACTGCCAACACGATCAAGTTGGTCGAAGAGATCGCCTACCTCCCCTTCGTTCGCCGCTAGGATGACCTAAACACGGTGGAGGAGCGCAAGGCCCAGAGGCTGGGTAGAGCGGTTGTCCATGGAAACCTTGTGCGCTTGGCGAGGCCGCAAGCGACAGCCAGACGCCAGCTAAGATAGTCGTTGAAGGGGAGCGCTGGGTCAGTCGTTCTTTGATCGCTGAACTCAGAGCTACATACACAAGCGAATATGCGGGAGATGCGGGAATGAACCGCCCCGGGTTTTGAGGAGGCTCCAACTCTTGAGAAGATGGAGCCATGAACAAGTCAAACAAGTTCTCACCCGAGGTCCGCGAGCGCGCCGTACGCATGGTGCAGGAGCACCGAGCCGACTACCCATCGCTGTGGGCCGCCATTGAATCGATTGCGCCCAAGATTGGCTGCGTGCCGCAGACCTTGAACGATTGGGTCAAGAAGGCGGAGGTCGACAGCGGCCAGCGCCCCGGCACCACCACGGCAGACGCCCAGCGCATCAAGGAACTGGAGCGTGAGGTCAAGGAATTGCGCCGGGCCAACGACATCCTGAAGACGGCGAGCGCGTTTTTTGCGCAGGCGGAGCTCGACCGCCGACTCAAGTCGTGAAGGCCTACATCGACCGCCACCGAGACGACTACGGGGTCGAGCCCATCTGCCGGGTGTTGCAGATGGCCCCGTCGTGTTACTGGCGCCACGCAGCCCGGCAACGCAACCCGCAACTGCGCAGTCAGCGCGCCCAGCGTGACGAGGGTTTGAAGGCCGATATCCAGCGCGTGTGGCACGCCAACTGGCAGGTCTACGGAGCCGACAAGGTCTGGTTGCAGATGAACCGCGAGGGCATCTCGGTGGCGCGTTGCACGGTCGAGCGACTGATGCGTGCCATGGAGTTGCAAGGGGCACGCCGTGGCAAGACGGTGCGTACCACCACGCCTGACACATCGGCGCCGTGCCCGCTGGACCACGTCAACCGGCAATTCCATGCCAGCCGCCCCAACGAGCTGTGGGTGTCGGACTTCACCTACGTCTCCACCTGGCAGGGTTGGCTGTACGTGGCCTTCGTGGTGGACGTGTATGCCCGGCGCATCGTGGGCTGGCGGGTCAGCCGCAGCATGCAGACGGACTTTGTGCTGGATGCGCTGGAGCAGGCCTTGTACGACCGCCAGCCTGCGGCTGATGCCTTGACGCACCATTCCGATAGGGGCAGTCAGTACGTTTCCATCCGCTATACCGAGCGCCTGGACCAGGCGGGCATACGGCCCTCGGTGGGCAGCCGGGGTGACAGCTACGACAACGCGCTGGCCGAGACCATCAACGGGCTGTACAAGGCCGAGCTGATTCACCGCCGGGGACCCTGGAAGACCAGGGAATCCGTGGAACTGGCCACCCTGCAGTGGGTGCACTGGTTCAACCACGTCCGACTGCTCACGCCGATTGGGGGCATCCCTCCGGCAGAAGCTGAGGCAAACTACTGGAGGCAACTCGCCAACAGCAACACCTCGGCAGAGGTGTCAACTTAAACCAACTGGCCTCCTTGAAAGCCGGGGCGGTTCATCAGATATCTGGCTCCTAGAGCGCTAGCGGAGCCAGGAATTGCGATTGAAGGCATCCGTGTGCCGGATTTCGAAAACGCGACGGCGGTTAGTGCGATGCTGCAGGACTGGCGCGCTTTCGCTGTTCCAACATTTACGGAGGATACCGATGTCTGGACGTGCTTGAGGAACGTCGCGGCTGATCGAGAGCGGCGCGACGTTCTCGCTTCGCTGTCTGCAACAGACGTTCTTCAGTCTCATGAGCGAACTCTGTTGCATCAATACGCCCTAGAAATGGGCGACCAGGCATTTGAGGCCACACGAAAGTTGGAACGCCTCTGGGGCGCCAGTAATGAACTCATGGCCCCGACCGAGCCGAGACTCAGGGCTATCGTTGAAGAAGCCAGAACCCTGGCCGCTGGTGCTTCGGGTTCAATGACCGTCAGCTTGCTATTGCTGGCTTGGCTGAGGCAATCCGTTGCTTTGGCGACTGTCCACATAGATGTGGCGGCAAAGGCTCTGCTGGACTTGGCTGTTGAGAAGCCCGGCGATACAGCCGCTCGGATCACAAAGTACTTTGAGGCCGGCGACTATCGATCCGGTGTGGCGCTCTTCCACAGTGGCGAGGTGCCGAGTACAGACGGCGACCGTCTTGGAAGCCGCCGAACGCTGTGGCGCGAGCACTCCCGGAAAACTTGGCCTGAGCCGAGAACAAAGCTGGCGAACGACCTCAAAGGGTCAACTCCCGAACAGAAGCGTTTGGTTGAACTCTGGACCTCCGGGAACGTTGAACCGAGTCAACGAGACGCAATGCCGAAGTTGCTCTACGCAGTGATCAGCGGCGAGGCAGGACGTACCCCCAGTGAGAACCAGAAGCGATTCCCCATAAAGCTTGCGGACTTGCGCGAGCACAAGGACAAAAAGACCACGATCAGTTGCGAGACGGTTCGAAACTACTTCAAGGGTTCTAAGCTGAACCCCTCGTTCCTCCCGCAGTTGGCCACCTTCAGTCAGATTGTCATTGCGTCTTCACCGCAACAGGCCAGTCGAGGTGCAAGCGTCTTGGATGACTGGTGTAAGGCGGCAAGTAGTGAGGCACCAAGCTCGTTGGTTGTCTTCCTGGCGCCAGGGCTGCCCATCACTCGCAGAGATGAGCTTTGCTCCGGCTTTCGAAAGCGAGGCGTCTCGGCCGCGATCATCGACGACTTGGATCTTTGCAGGCTCTGTGCGGCGAGCAGTCGACTGGATGGGCACGACTTCATTCCGTTTCTCGAGGTCCTGCTGGAACAGCTGGATCTTGATACGGCATCACCCTTCTCCAGTCTCGATGGTCAACATGTTCGTCTAGAGACCTACATCGGACGTAAGTACGAGGCGGAGCGCGTGGCGCTTGGATGGTCGTACACGCGGGTGTTCTCCGGGCGGAAGTTGGGCAAGAGCGCCTTACTGAAGTACGTAGCGAGCACGTTCGACGGCTATCCGCTGCCTTCTGGAAACACGCTCAACGTCTTCTTCATCACGATCGCAGGCGGCGAATCCGAGCGCTGGGTCGTCGACTGCATCGTCAATGAGATGGCAAGCCGCTTTAGCTTGGCGGAGCAGCCTGGGTTGAAGGATCAACCGCCAGCAGAGCGCTTCTCTGCATACATGAAGCGCTTCTTGCAGGAGAAGTCCCAGCACAGCGTGTTGTTGATACTGGACGAAGCCGACGCGTTTGTCGAGGGACAGCTCTCTCGGTACGACGATGATCGAGAAGGTTCTCTGAGCTTCCGCATGATGAAGGAGCTGCCGGCACAAGTGGATGGCAGTCAACTTCCCCGGATCCGAACGATCTTCTCAGGGTATCGAGTCACCAATACGCGGGGTGGAGTCTGGGCGAATGCTGGCGATGTCCTGGTACTCCGTCCTCTTGCTGAGGATGAGGCGGTGCAGTTCTTGGAAGGGATGCTCGCCCGCATTGGCGTTGCCTTGGGCAACCACGCTCCATTTGTGGCCATGCGATGTGGCTTCCAGCCGGCTGTACTGATCCGTTTTGGCGAGAGTCTTGTCAGGCGCCTTAAGCGCTCCAACAGATCGGCAGACCGCGAGACCTTGACCGTGTCTCACGAAGAAGTGCTCGCCACGCTTGGCGAACAGGGCGTTCTGGACGAGATCAAGACCGTCGTCAACAACAACTTCCAAGGCAATCGGATCGGAGCCGTCGTCTTCGGTGCGACGCTCCTCGCACTCAAGGACCTTGAGCCAGGCTTGGCGCTGACGGAGGGTCCCACGCAGGTGCTGGCGAAACTGCGTGAAATTGACCCGAACTCCGACTGGCTTGAGCGCGTCGACACCTCGCCGCTCGCAGAGATTGAACGGAATCTGCAGGATTTCATCGATCGCGAGTTGCTGACGGTCTCAGACGCCCCTCGCTTTGGCGTGCGGGAATATCGGCTTCGTTTCCCCCACTTCTTGCCAGTGTTAACTCAGCAGTCAGAAGTTGCGCTGGAAGTTCGACAACAGATTCAGGCGATCCGCGGTGGCGCATCTCAGCGGCGCGTATCGCAGTGCGTTCTCTCGGAGAGCGCGCTGGACACGATCCGGTATTGGTATCGCCAAGAGACCAGCACTGATTGCAAGTTGATCGTAGTTGGAGGCCATTGGACTGATGCTCTCCTGGATCCAAAGTGCGGTGTACCTGACCGATTGGGTTGCGAACGCTCCGTGCTTGCACTCCCCGGTTGTCCCGATGAAGCCGCAGGCCAGATCGGAGATGGAAGGCAGGTGTTCGGTAACGTCTCAGTCGATCTCTGGAAGACCTTCCTGGATGCGGACGCAGGCAGGCCCTTGGTGCTCATTGGCGGCTTGGGCCTGCAAAGGGTTGCCAGACGCTACGCCTTGGATGGTGGTCAGGTGCCGGTCGAAGTGGTGACGCTTGGCCGACTGACTGAGGGCACCCTGACCTGGTGGCTGGAGGATGCGCGCGCACTCCACTTCAAGGCCGGAAACTCAGTAGCCAGAATTGCCCGAGCTACGGGGCTCGTGCCGTTCCTCGTTGGAGCTTTTGACAATTTGCTGCAGCAGACGGCTGGCTCAGAAGTCACGGAGCTTGAACTGGAGGCCGCATTGAAGCTCTTCGACGAGCAAATGTCGGACTACGCAGCTCAGCTGAGCAACGCGTCATGGAGTGGTGGTCTCTCACGCCGCGAAGTGGAACTCCTCCAGATGGCTGTCCAGATCAGCGAGGAGGTGTCAGAGGACTTCGATCTAGAGCGGGACTTCCATGAGTGCTGGTCGCTCTTGGCTGCGCAATCAACGATCGGCGTACCGTTCAGCGACCCTACAGATTGGTCAGCGCTTAAGCTGCTCTCCGAGGTCGGCCTCCTCCCTGCGCGCGCAGATATTGGCTCCGCCAACAATTCGAACTCGCTAGGCCGCGTAAGCTTTGATCGCTCCGGCACGCTAGTTAGGCTGATCAAATTGCTCAGGCCAAGCAGTGCAACTTGAAATTTCGATTGCCGGCTACGCGTCGCACTGGACGTTTCGCGGCTCAAGGACGTTCAGCACGTGGGCCGAGGCAAAGCCATGGTCACACGAAGGTGGGCTCTGCGTCATTCGAACCGAGAGTACTGACGTCGCCGACTTGGTCATCCCGTCTGTCCGTCGTGCGGTTCACGGAGCGAACAGCGGGGAAGCGCGCCTCGATGTCCGGCGACTTGAGGTCGGTGGCGAAGCTGGTACTCCTACGCAGGCACTGCTTCGTGATTTCGAACTTCATCCGGCAATCAGCCCGTTCGAAGCTCGCGACAAGATCAGGGCTTGCCTACTGGATCGAAGCTTCGTTCTTGTCTTCGTTGAAGTTGCTCCCGTGGATATAAACGAGTGGGAAGGGATAGTTGGCCTGCTTGAGTACTACCGCAAGTCCATAAACCCGGTCCGCTTGTCTGCCGTAGTGATCGATAGTCGAGGCGCCGTCAGATCAGAGCCAGTCTGCGACTTCCTCAACGGTCGACCGACCCACCACGTCCTCTCGGAGGTGTCTTCGACCATGGATGAGGGGTTACTCTGGCCGGCTTATCTACACCATCGTGCGGCATGGGAGGCAGGTGGTTGCCTGAGCTATGCACTGTCTGTTGGGAGCAAACTGACTCGTGGCGCTGTTGGTGATGATGAAGCTGTCGAGGAGGAGCTTCAGGCACACGCGAAAGAGCACCTTGTAGGTCATGCCGGGTGTCAGTTGCTCTTTGAATTGGTGGGCTTAGGAGCTAGAGGTGCAAGGCCAAGCCAAACTCGACTTCAAGGTCTGCAAGCGGATCTCCTTGCAATGAGCTTATTGTGGCGGCCACCTTCGATGAGCAGCCTGCATGTAGTCCCATGGGCAGCCCGCGCTTTGCTGGCAATGCCTGGACTACCTAGAAAGCAAGTTTGGGCGCTTCGGCATCATCTTGTCTGTGCCCCTGTAGCCGGAGAGATCCTTTCACTCTGTCTGCAGTTCGAGAGCCAAATCCAAACCAATCTACATGGCCGCCAAGACCGCGAGAGGCTCACGGATCAGACCATCGCGAATCAAGAACGGTTTAAGTCAGGACGCGATGACTTCGTTGTCTATCCGCGTGCCTACCCTGCGTTGCCAGATACTGCTGACGACGTTTGGGCGTTTGCATCACTCGGAGAGAACCTGAAGAGCTGCCCGACGGGCGCAGTACCAGATCTGTACCGGGATACGCTGAGACTGCGCAACGCGATCGCCCACGGCCACTACGTTGGATGGCCGCACGTCAGGAAAGCTCTTCGGATGCTACGGTACTTCGACACATCAGCTTAGACGTACCAATCAAAAGTGAAAGTCCGGGTTGAAGCTCGCTTGAAACCACAGCGGACTGAACCGTCCTCCACCAATCGCTCCATCCCGCAGGGTCTTCAACCGCGAACACCACGTTCATCGTGGTCCATTAACTTTAGGGATGCCTACCTGCTGAAGCCCTCACCAGCGGATTCGCAGTGCTTTGCCAACGTTGCGGATAACGGTACCAGCCTCTCTAGCAACGTTTTGGCCGAAGCGTCCAGCGCTCGATAGTAAGTGGCCTAGATTCGAAATTTCACTGGTGGGTGAACTACTACTGCATCCGTGAACTCGGACTCACCAATCCGCCCGCTGTCACTGCCACTCGTCACTATGAGTTGGCCGGACGCTTACTGTCGCCTTTGGGCCCCATACCGGGCATCAGACTTTTTTCACTGAGCTTCGGCAATCAGCCTGAAGTCGCCATCCTCCTCCGGGAAGATTTTGTCGTCCCAGCAGGTTCTCCGGCCATCCGCATCGCAAGCTTGCAGTGCAGACGCGCTGACAGTTAAGGCTGGTGCCTCTTGGCATTGCCGAGGTTCTCGTCTGCCACTACAAGTCGCTGCGACAAGCTGCCGCCTCGGCTTCAGGCCACAGGTTAGGCAACAAAAAACGCAACGCATCCATCGGCACACCGAAGCGCACCGCCCCGCGGGGCGAATCTGACAACAACAGGCCGGCCCCTAGTAGTTTGCCGATGAGTGTGGTCGCCGTGCGTTCGCCAAGCCCGGTCATGCGCGCGAAATCCCCTCGGGTGATCGAGCCTTGTGTGACAAAAAGATAGTGCAAGGGCCGCAGGGCCTCCATGCGCAACCCTCGTTTGCCCATCTGCGTTTCATACGCGAGCAGTGCGCCCAATCTTCCCAGCATCTCTTGCTGATTGAGCATGCGCTGCATGAAGCGCACCTCACCCAGCCACACGTCGAGGAAGAAGTCGATCCACGCCACCAGCATGCGCTCGCTAAGAGGCCCTTGCGCGTCCAGATCATCCAGGCCGGGCTGATCCGCATCACCCAGCCTCTGGAAATACCTGCCGCCACTTCTTGCCAGCCCGCGCAGTGGCGACCAGAGCCCTGGCGCCAGGTCCAGAGACTGCATAACGGCCAAGGTCTGCAGGCGAGCGACACGTCCGTTGCCATCCACAAACGGATGCATCCACAGTAGGCGGTGGTGTGCGGCGGCAGCCGCAACGATCTGCATCTCCCCCGGCCGCGCTGTCCCGTAGCCCTTGGCCCACTGCTGCAACAGCGCCTCCAGACACTGCCAACCCGGCGCGACATGGTGTCCTATGACCACGTCACATGTGCGTAGCACCCCAGGCGAATAGGTCGCCTTGTTGGTGCCGCTCGGCGCACCAGGAGGGAGCCCGCCCCCATCCTCGTGGCCCCAAGGGCTAAAGAGGTGGGAGTGGATAGACCTAACGGTATGGGCCGCGTACAGATCGGCTGGGAGTGGGGATGATTCTTGGATCCAGCGCTCGGTCTGTATGTGCGCCACTGCCAAATGCTGAAGCCGTGCAGTTTCAGCCTCATGAGAAAACCTGCCCAAAAGTGCCTGTGCAATCTGCAGCGGGCTGGCGTGCTCGCCTTCGATCTTGTTTGAGTAGTAGGCGTTCATCGACTGCAGAAGACCCACAAACTCCGTACTCACGCCGCCAGGGAAGGCACCGCTCAGCCGTGCCGCCTCCATCCGAAGGTCATGGGCCTTCTCCAGCAGCTTATCCGCCCGAGGGGTGCTGGGTAGAAGTGGCTCAAGGGCTGTTGGATCGTTCAAGTGTGGCGCCATTTGCGGATCATAGACCTCATGCAGTCTTATGATCTAAAAGGATTTATTCAGAAAATCTGGTGAATATTTGCGGATGTCTATGCGGCTCGTGCAAACAGTGTCGGTGAACTAGAGTGTTTGCCAAGCAGCAGAGCTCGCCGCTGTCCTGGTGCATGAGGTTGCAGAGGCTCTGCTCTTGCATGAAACTGGCAATCCCGCCGCTCACGTAGCCAGGCCGTACTTCTTCTTCACACGCCGTCATGCTCTCCATGCAGAGTACTCCCTACCTCCCTGCATCCACCCCGCGCAGCGCAGACGTGGTTCTGTACCTGGACCTGGATGGCGTGGTGCACCACGAGGCGGTGCTCTGGCATCCGCGCATCGGCATTTACATGAGCCCGCATGGGACAGTTGGCCGCACGCTGTTCGAGTGGGTTCCTATCTTGGAAGAGGAACTTACTCCCTATCCCTCAGTGGCTCTGGTACTCAGCAGCACCTGGTGCATTCGCCCTGGCTACGCCCATACCCTCAAACGTCTGCCGGAGAGCTTGCGATCCCGATTCATTGGCGGCACGTACCACAAGCGTATCCATGGAGCCGATCCATGGAACCTGGCGTCGTTCCGCAGTACCCCGTGCGGCATGCAGATCCTGGCTGACGTGCAACGAAGAAAGCCGCGCCACTGGGTCGCTCTGGACGATGACATCGAGGACTGGCCTCAATCCGCAATCGGCAACTTGATCGCTTGCGAGGGCACTACCGGACTTTCCAACCCGGAAGTTCGGCATGAGTTGCGGCGGAAGTTGCAGCAAAGTGCCGCTGCATGAAGGCATCCGATCCGATGCCAAGCGACGTTCGCCGTCCTTTGCTACGGTCCTGCCAGACTTACCAAAACCCCCGCCGGTTCACCTGAGCCAGCAGCGTGGAAATCGCTTCCAACGTCTCGGCCTCGTGCAGCAATGCCCCGGCATGGGATGTAGCCGGCAGCGGTGCATCGGCTACCTGCTGGGCCCGCGTGGTCGTCGAGAGCATGTCCTCCTGGGTCACGCCCCGGGCGGCGCGCACTTGCTTCAGCGCACGACTGAAGTCAGCTTGGGGAGGAACACTCTTTCCCGGCATTGCCTCGATTTCCGCGCAATGGGACCAGAAAGACCATGACCAACGGGTCCCATTGGGGGGCCAAGTGATGAAAAAATGGCCATCCCTGGACAGGCACAGACAAACGCATGCCATGCCAACCCTTTTCCTAGACTTCGACGGGGTGTTGCACCCCGAGTTTTGCCACGAATCCCGGCATTTTTGCTGCCTGCCGGTATTGGAGGAGGTGGTGCGGCAAGTGCCAGATTGCGAGCTGGTGATTACCAGCACCTGGCGCCTGCAGCAGCCGCTTGGGCGCCTTCGAGAGAGATTTTCTCGGGATGTGGCGGCCAGGATCGTGGGGGCCACACCCAAAATCGGTGACTTGGTAGACGTTCCCCAGCCACTCGTCAGCTATGAGCGAGAGGCGGAATGCAATGCGTGGTTGCGGGCCCATGACCGGGCTTACCTGCCCTGGCTCGCGGTCGATGATCGGTCTTGGTTGTACAGACCGTTTTGCAGGTCGCTGTTTCTGGTTGAGGGCAGGACGGGGCTGACATCTCTGCTGGGAGAGCAACTGCTCTCACGTCTGCGCAACTTGTGACCGGACCGTATTCGATAAGGTAGCCCAGCCGACTGTGTGCGGTCAGCCCGTTGTCAAAGACCAGTTCGATCCGTGTGACGCCTTCAAATTAGCGATCGCCGCATTCCATTCACCGCCACAGGCAACCCAGGTAAGAACCACGCATGCGGAATTGCGGATCAAGGGTAGGTCAGAGGGGGCGTTGGCGCGAGCCTTCGCGATCTTGTGGAGTGGCACAGGACAGGGAGTGCTTATGGATGGAGGGCGATATTTCGAAGTCTGGCGACTCTAGGGGTGAGCTTCAGGAAGAACAACGGGCCACTCCAGTCGTTTCACGCACC
Source organism: Paenacidovorax caeni (assembly GCF_001298675.1). Classification (GTDB taxonomy): domain Bacteria; phylum Pseudomonadota; class Gammaproteobacteria; order Burkholderiales; family Burkholderiaceae_C; genus Paenacidovorax; species Paenacidovorax caeni. Next base: position 2,742 of record NZ_CYIG01000058.1, on the reverse strand, counting down.
AGATTGTGTCGCATCAATTTCGACAACGTCTCATTAATTTCAAAGCCTCACACTTTTTGTGGGTTACCTGAACGTGCCTCCTGAATTGCCTGGGTATAGGGGAAACTCTCGGGGAGACCCTTTGTGTATCCAACCTTTAGTGCAACATTCGCCAACTTCTCAAATGCGTATTTCCGCGAGGATTCTTGTTTGATGGCTTTGGCTGCTGAAATTCCTGATTCAATCAACTCTGATGCCAATTGGCTTTTGGGATACCGAGCAGAGACTTCAGCCAAATCTATATAAGCGAACGCGGAATTGGATGTTCTTCCCTGTCGCTGAAGATGGTTGGCCACAAGCGCAACCATCCACTCCTGGCTGTTCTTCAGGTCACGCGCCAGTGCTTCAGAAATTTGCCGGTAACCGCCGCTGCCTTCTTCGGTTGCTCCTTTCTCGGCTGCCCTTAGAGCTTCTTCGAAGATGGTCCTGGCATCCGACTCTGCTCCATTGCCCGAATAGAAGAGAGCAACCTGAGCCAATTCCCCAGACTTTAGATAGTTTGCCGATTTCCCGGACATCTTCCGAGCCGAATCAAGTGCTCGCTGTACCAACTCGACAGAGAGCTTGGGCGGTATTGATGGGACATCAGCAACAAGAGCCAGAAGAGCGCTTGGCTGCATGTTTGGATGCATCCCGCCAATCGTATCCAAAGCGTCGTCAAAGAAACCTGCCTTTGCCTGCCCAACAGGAATCGACAACTCAAACCTGTCCGCCGACCTTGCTTCCAAGAAAATCGCCCGCGATGCCTCCTTCCATTGGTTGCCGCTAATTAGCGATTCAACATTTGAAGGAGCTTGCTCAGCGGCACAGTGAAGTACCGTTGCGATGGCCCAAGCCATGACCAATGTGGTGCGCCCCAAACGTATTGAAAATTTCACCTTGATACTCACAATAGCGGCAAGCCAGGTTGAGAAGGTCGAACCTAGTGGCTAATTCCACATTAAATTCCGATTTCCTGGGCATCTTATGTGTCGCAATCTCAACAGTCAAATCCGATTTTTACTTGGTAGTATGCTCTCAGTGAATCCAGTGATTCAACAGCGGATTCCGGATACCCAAAAAAAAAGCCCCTCTGCAGTGCATGAGGGGCTTTTGTTTGGTCAGCCGAAGCTGGGTTCAGGTGGTGGTCTTCACGGCTGGGTGGAGATCACTTGCACGTAGGACGCCCAGCGCTCACCCGAGGGTAGCGCGCGAACGAGTTTCAGTGCTTGGGACTCTCCTTCCCAGTGGTCGATGAAGCCCCCGCTCACGATGGCGCTGTGCAGGTACATCAGGTCCGCCAAGGTGCGGGCCCCGTGTTCCTCGGCAATGCCGGTGAGGGTTTCGGTGCTGTCGAGCAGCTCCTTCATGAAGGTCTCAGAAAGGCCAATGGCCTCATCCCGGGACGCGATGGCGGCGAGCAGCTTGTCCAACAGGGACTTGGAGACGACCGTGAGGTCGCCATCGCATCCTTCGTTGGATTCGCTGTCGCGCACCTGGGCGGCCAGTTGCTTGAGTGGGGCTGTGCTGGGGGCTTGGGCCGTGAGGCCGTGCATCTCAGCATAGCGCTCGATCCACTCGCGCTTCTTGGGCGCAGACTCTGTGTAGAAGTCGCGGCCGTAGTGCAGACCGCACCATTCAGCTACGTCGTCCAGGCTGATACCGAAGTTGTTGGCCAGTTCTTGCGTTTTGGATGTCATCGTCGTTCTCCTAAGAAAGCGACGGGCACCGGCCCCTAAGGGCAACTGGTGCCCGTCAGGGTGGGTGAAAAGCTAAAGCGATGGCTCAGTGGCCGCCAGCGTTGAAGCAGGCGTTGCAGATCTCGCTGCCATCGGGGCAACCGATGAGAGACAAGACCTTATCGCCACAGGCGCAGCAGGCGGACAGATCCGCTGCCGAGTGACCCCAATCCTGCCCCTTGTCGTCGGTGGCAGTGGCGCTTTGGAGTGCGCCGGTTTCAGGGTCGAACCGCACCGTGAAGTTCAGGCTCCAGCGAGGTGCTGGGCCGTCATCCTCGGGGTCGGTTTCGACGTAGACCTTACGGGTTCGCTCATGGCCGGGGGTGGAGTACTCCCAGCCGGAGCTATCCGTCACGTACACGCCTTCGCCAAAGTTGTACTCCGCAAAGGCCTGGTCAGCCAAAGCCCCCTGGTCCAGGGTTGGTGCCGCTGGGGCTTCGCAGCTTTGTGCCAGCGCGGGCGCTGTCAGGGATTCCAGCGTGACGACGCAATCGCCCGGGAGGGTGTATTGCGTGCCTGCCGGGATGGCAGCGAAGAACTCAGCCGCTCCATCCTCATCCGCTTCGCGCAGCACCAGGGCTGCAGCCCCGAATGCGCTCATACCATCTGTCGCCTCGACTTCGATATCGAAGAAGTTGCGGTTGGCGTGGGCACCGAGTACGCGGAATTTCAAAGTTGTCATGGTCGTCTCCAGAAAAAGTGACGACGGACACCGGCCCCATCGGGCAACAGATGCCCGTCAGGGTTGAGAAAGTGCAACCCTGTGGTTGCGGGTGATGAATCAGGCGATTTCCACGACGCGAACGTCGAAGTCCACCTTCATTCGCTTCTTGAGAGGGTGTGCAGAATTTTGTGTAAACGGACAATCCACCGCCGGCGCGAGCCGGCCTGTCCGTAAGCACAATGAGCACCAAGAAACACGACGTACCCGAAGAACTGCTGTCTGGCCTGCTGGCTAACTACAAGAAGCCTGAAGACCTCATCG
>NZ_CYIG01000057.1 GCF_001298675.1 Paenacidovorax caeni | reverse complement strand
TGGGACGCATCCCGCCGGCACGATTCGCCCAGCAGCACCGCCAGCGCGCTGGCGGTGCTGCTGGCAGTGAGCAGAAACAAAACTTCGATTAACCTTCAACCCCGGACTTCTCCAATCCGTTGGTACGGTCAATGGGGGCAGGTCAGTGCTGCCAAAGTTCAGCGGCCCGAAAGTGATCTACGCCGCCGCCAACCGCATGGGTGCCCGCACCGCGCGTGAAGGCATCACCTTCAAGCAAACCCCTTACGCGCTGGAGGTGTAAGCCATGACAAATTTCTCACCAAAGAAGTATCAATACGATCCTGTCGATGGTGGTGGTGTATTGAACAGTGTGGAAGCATATTTCAAAACCTGCCACGAATTACCGTCGCCCTCGATTGCCTTCACCGCCACCACCGAACGCCTGTGGGGTCGCGGCAACCCGTACAACCCGCTGTCGGGCTTTCCGGCTGACATGCCGTACTTCTGCCTGCGCGTACCCACTGGCGGCGGCAAGACTTGGCTGGCGGCAAAAAGCGTTCAACTCGTCAACACGCATCTGCTGCGCTGCGAGCACAGCGTGATTCTGTGGCTGGTGCCCAGCAAGCCGATTCGTGAGCAGACCATCAAGGCGCTGAAGGATCGCAGCCACCCCTATCACGCTGCACTGCGCGAGGCGGGGCCGATCACGGTGCTGGATCTGGAAGAAGCCAAGAGCGTGACCCGGGCCACGCTCGATACCTCGACCACGATCATCGTTGCCACGCGCCAAGCGTTTCAGGTGGAAGAGGAAGAATGCCGCAAGGTGTATCAGTCCAGCGGTGCGCTGATGCACCACTTCGACAATCTCTCCCCCAGCCAGCGTGATGAATTGCTGACCGATGGCGAGGGCAGCGAGCTGACCACACCGTATTCACTGGCCAACGTGCTGCGTCTGCGTCGGCCCTTCGTCGTTGTTGACGAGGCGCACAACAGTCGCACAGAACTGGCCTTCGACATGCTGGCGCGGTTCCGCCCCAGCGGCGTGATGGAGCTGACCGCCACGCCCGATCTGGAGCGCACGCCCAGCAATGTGCTGCACAGCGTGTCCGCCGCCGAGTTGAAGGCGGAAGAAATGATCAAGCTGCCAGTGGTGCTGGTAACCGAACCGAACTGGCAACAGTGTCTGGCCGATGCCATTGGTCGGCGCGATGCACTGCACAAGCTGGCCGATGAAGAGCGCCGGGCAGGTGCGGCTTACCTGCGCCCGCTGGTATTGATTCAGTCGGAACCGCGCCGAGCAGGAATCGAGACGCTGGATTTCGAGAAGGTGAAGAACGAGCTGATCACCAACCACGGCATCCCGGCCAGCGAAATTGTGGTGGCCACCGGTGAAGAAAAGGGGCTGGAGCAGATCGACGCCGATTACAAGCTGGGCATTGCCGACCCGGCCTGCCCGGTGAAGTTTGTCATCACCCAGAAGGCGCTGGCCGAGGGCTGGGACTGCCCGTTTGCCTACATTCTGGTGAGCATGGCATCGCTGTCGTCGGCCACAGCTGTGGAGCAGTTGCTGGGGCGAGTGCTGCGGCAGCCCGGTGCCAGCCATCGGCAGGCGAAGGCCTTGAACCAGTCCTACGCCTTCGTGGTGTCGCGCAACTTTGCCGAAACAGCGGGCGCACTGCGTGATCGTCTGGTGGCGGGCGCCGGTTTCGAGCGGCGTGAAGTCACGGAGTTCGTCACGGCTGCCAAGGCTGAGCAGGCGAGGCTGGATTTGGAGGGCCACGCCGGGCGCGTCATCGTTCGGCCAGTTGCGATTACGTTATCCGAAAAGCCCGACCTGAAGAGCGTACCGAAGCCGGTGCGTGACAAGGTCAGCTGGGACGGCAAGCTCAACACCCTGACGATCAGCACCCCACTGACCGAAGATGAAGCCGAGGTGCTCAAGGCCTCGGTGACCTCCGAAACAGCGGCAGCGGCCATTGTGGAAGCGGCCGAGGTCAGCCGCACAACGGCGATTGAGTTTTTCCAGACGCCCGCCGAATTGGGCGAGCGCTTCCGCGTGCCGCAACTGGCCTTGCGCGTGCAGGGCAGTCAAGGTGAATTGGCGCTGTTTGATGATCCGGAGGTTCTGGAATATCCGTGGGACCTTTCGCCCTACGATGCTGCACCGACAGCCGACGACCTGACCGCATTGGGTGCGGCGCTGAAAGTGTCGGAAGGTGGCGAGATCGACATCGATGCTGGCGGTCACGTGGTGTCGCGCTTCTTGCCCGATTTGCAGCGCGATCTGGGCCTCGTCTATCAACCCGAAAATTGGGATGAAGTCCGCATTGCCACGTGGCTGTGCCGCAACCTGCCCGAGCCGTCGCTGACCCACGCCAGCAAGCAGACGTTTGTCGCCGCGTGGCTCACCGATTTGCTGCGCCGGGAAGGCTTCACGCTGGCACGCGCCAACTTGCAGAAGTTTTTGATCCGCAATCTGATCGAGGCGCGCATTCGTGAACTGCGCAAGCAGGCCGTTGCCAAGGCTTTCCAACAGGCACTATTTGGTGATGATGCGGCCACGCGCGTGGCGGTGACCGACCAATACACTTTCGAGTTTCATGCCCAAGCCTATGCCCCGAGCCGTGACTACGACGGGCGCTTTGGGCACTTCGATTTCCGCAAGCACTTCTATGGGCGCATGGGTGACTTCGACAGCAAGGAAGAATTCGAGTGTGCCTGCCAGTTGGATATGTGGGCGCAGCAGGGCCGTATCCAGTTCTGGGTGCGCAACCTGGTTCGGCGCGAAGGCAGTTCCTTCTTCTTGCAGAAGGCAGATGGCCGTTTCTACCCGGACTTTCTGTGCCAGTTGCCAGGCAGTGCAGACAAGCCCGGAGTGATTTTGGCGGTGGAGTACAAGGGGGCTGATCGCTGGAACGGTGCTGAAGATGATCGTTTGATCGGTGGCCTGTGGGCCAATCTGTCGGAAGGCCGTTGCCGATTCGTGATGGTCAAGGACAAGCGCTGGGATTGGGTTGAGGAGGTGCTGAAGTGAAACCGAAAACCAGCACGCAGAAAATCCAAATCAGGAGCATCTGATGAAGCTACGCCGCCTGCGCATTCACAATTTCCGCTCGACTATCGAGGCCGACATTGAGATTCACGACTATACGATGATCGTCGGTGCCAACAACGCAGGCAAAAGTAATGTACTGGCGGCGCTGCGGGCGTTTTACGAAGACGTCAAATGGTCCGCCGAGGACGTTCCCAAAGTGGGCAAGAGTTCCGACGAGACTTGGATCGAATTGGCATTTGCGCTGACCGATGCGGAATGGATCAGCCTGGCGGACAAGTACAAGGAGGGTGTGACGGACCAGACCCTGACGGTGCGGCGCTACTTTGTTTCTAAGGATCGCGTCAAGGCAAATCAGAGCAACATCTATGGTTTGGTCAAAGGTGAGCCGGAAGATTCTTATTTTTACGGTGCCAAGAATATCGGCACGGCCAAGGTGGGGCGCGTCATCTACATCCCTGCGCAGACGACGGCCGCCGATCAGATGAAAACCTCCGGCCCGTCACCGCTGCGCGACATGCTCAATTTCATGCTCAAGCGTGTGGTGTCGGAAAGCGTGGCCTATAAGGCTGTGGAGGAAGCTTTCGGCAAACTCAATGAAGAGGCCCGTGGCGACGATGGTTTCCTTGCCAAAATCGCAAAACCGATCAACGAAGCTATCGGCCACTGGGGCGTGCGCTTTGATATGTCGGTCAATGCAGTATCGCCGGATGACATCACAAAAAATCTGGTCAAGCACGCGTTTGCCGATGCCATGCTGGGCGATACCGCGTTTGCGCTGGACCGCTATGGGCACGGTTTCCAACGCTCATTTTTATATGAGCTGATCAAACTCGCGCCGTCATTCGCGGACACCAAAACAAGCGAGAAGAAAGAATTTGATCCGGACTTCACGCTGATTCTGTTTGAGGAACCAGAAGCCTTCCTGCATCCGGCCCAGCAGGAAAACATGGCTTTCCACCTGCGCCGCCTGGGTGCGGGAGCTGGACAGCAGGTTGTCATCACCAGTCACTCTCCAATTTTTGTTGGCAAGGTAGCCGATGATCTTTGCCAGATCGTCCGGGCGCGGCGCGAAGGTGGAATCACGGCCTTGGGGCAGATCGGTAGGGTGATCGCCAAGGACGTCTTTGCAGAAGGGCTGGCGTTTCGGAAGTGCTTGGAAGGCTTTGTGAATGACACTGCAATTCATGACGATCAGAAGAAGGATGCCCGGGATCTCCTGAAAGCAGCGCAACCCGATGAGGAAATCGCCACACAGGAGGAACGCTTCCGGTATCAGTTGTGGCTGGATTCCGAACGCGCCTCGATGTTCTTTGCCGATCGCGTTCTGCTGGTCGAAGGGGCCACGGAAAAAGCGCTGTTCGGTTGGCTGCTGGCGCGGGACTGGCATGAACTGACCCGATACCGCATCGTCGTGGTCGATGTGATGGGCAAGTTCAACTTCCACCGCTACACGGCGCTGCTGGAGCAGTTCGGCATTCCCTACGGTCTGATGCTTGACGACGATCAGGACAAGCAGCACCACAAGGCGGTCAACGAAATGCTGCGCAATCAGACTGGGCAGCATCGCCTTGCGCCAGCCGTGTTCATCCCGACGCATATGGAGTCCTTCCTTGGCAAGGCATTGCCGGGGCGCAATGACCAAAAGCCAGTGCAGGTCCTCCGTGAGCTTGAATCAGGTGGCCTGGCGGGTGACAAACTCACAGCGCTGAAGGCCAAGTTCTGCGAGGCGTTGGCGCTCGCCAGCAAGACTGGTGCTCCCGATGCGCCGCTCGGCAGCCCACTTCCCGCTTTCCTGAATCCCGGGAGGTCAGTTTGATGGTCTTCAGCGCCACTTGGTTTCTTTTGGAGCAAGAGGGGCTACTGGCCCAAGCCTGCCTATGCAATGGCCTGACTGCCCTGCGGCGTGCCAACCTAGGTGATAAGAAAGGGCTTTTCTATTCGGCTTTCTTCGAGTTGTCTATTGGCTTCGAGCGGACGCTGAAACTGATCTTGATCCTTGACCACATGGCGCGGAACCAACTGGATCCACCAGACAGTAAGACTGTTGAGGATTACGGCCACAAACTGCGCGTGCTCTTCGATAGCGCCAAGGCGATTTGCGCCACGCGTGGTGTTCCCGCGCTGGATGCGTTTCAGCCGGATTCATTGCCAAACGCTATCCTGGGATTTCTTGATGATTTCGCACACCCGGGCGGGCGCTATTCCAACATCAACAAACTGACAGGTCACAAGCACCAGGCGATGGCTGACCCCCTCGTGAAGTGGGGCGAGATTGCTAGTCGGATCATGAATGAGCACGCCACGCCGGGTCAGCGCAAACGTGCTGAGTTGAACGGACAGCTGGCATCCGCAGCCTTCGGTGACGCCGCTGCCAGCCTGATCAGTGATATGAATCAACAGCAGATGGATGTCGCTCGCTTGTTCACTCGCGCTTCGGAACTGGATTCGGCGGCTCGGCATGCCATCTATGCGCTGGTGACATTGATCGCTGCCCTGCGCGAAGTGATCGATTCACTGTGTGATAGTGCCTGGAAAGCAAGCCCTGCTGGCAGGTCGGGTATGCCTGACGTACCTGATATGAAGGAGTTCTTCCAGTTTGCCTGGGCAGACAGGCCGTACGTGATGCGAAAGCGGATGTGGCCCTGATATGACCGAAATACAAGCACCTAACCCCGGAGAATTCCTACTTTACGAAACCGAGGACGGTCGCACCCGGGTCGAATGCCGTTTCGCTGAGGATACCCTTTGGCTGTCTCAGGCCATGATGGCAGAGCTGTTTCAGACCTCACCGCAGAACATTACGCTGCACCTCAAGGCGCTCTACTCGGAAGGGGAAATTGCCACTGAGGCAACCTGTAAGAGTTACTTACAAGTTCGGTCGGAGGGAGATCGGCAGGTCCGGCGCACGGTGAAATTCTACAATCTCGACGCTATCCTGGCCGTGGGCTACCGGGTCCGCTCGCCGCGCGGTACGCAGTTTCGTCGCTGGGCCACCGAACGGCTGCGCGAGTATCTGGTCAAGGGTTTCACCCTGGATGATGAACGCCTGAAAAGCCCGCCCGTCGCTGGCTCGGCGGTACCGGACCGCTTCGACGAGTTGCTGGATCGCATCCGCGACATCCGGGCCAGCGAGCGCCGGATGTACCTGCGCGTGCGCGAGATTTTTGCGATGGCGGCAGACTATTCTCCATCGCTGCCGGAAACCACCAAATTCTTCCGATTCATCCAGAACAAGCTGCACTTCGCCGTGACCGGCAAGACCGCCGCCGAGCTGATTGCCGAGCGCGCTGACAGCAACCGTCCGAACATGGGCCTGACCACCTGGAAATCGGGCAGCGTACAGAAGACCGACGTGACTGTGGCCAAAAACTACCTGCACGAACCAGAGATCAACGAGCTTAATCGCATCGTCACGATGTGGCTGGACTTCGCAGAAGATCAGGCGCGGCGGCGGAAAGAAGTATTTCTCAAGGATTGGGCCGGAAAACTTGATGCATTTTTGAAGTTCAACGATCGCAACGTATTGGATGGTGCGGGCCGGGTTTCCAAGAAACAAGCCGACGCCCATGCAGAGGGCGAGTACGAGCAGTTTGCAGCTCAGCGTCGGGCATTCCTTGAGGCGGAAGGGGCCGAGGTCAATGTACGAGCCTTGGAGGCAGCAGCAAAGGCATTACCGAAGCCCGACAAGACAAGGAAGTGAGGGTGCTGGATTGCGATGAACTATCTGGATTGCGAGCCGAGAACGCGCGCCTGATCGCGCTGCTCGAATCTCACGGAATCGAATGGCGGGTGCCGGCACAGCCAGTTGTTGCCGTGCAGGAGTCAGAACTATCCCGGTTGTCCACTGCTGAGAAGGTGGCACTGTTCCGAACGTTGTTTCGTGGTCGCACGGATGTGTATCCCATCCGCTGGGAAAGCAAGACCAGCGGCAAGTCTGGCTACGCCCCGGCCTGTGCCAACGAATGGCGCGCGGGCGTCTGCGAGAAGCCGCGCATCAAGTGTGGCGACTGCGCTCACCGCGTCTTGCAGCCGCTGACCGATGCGGTGATCTACGACCATCTGGCCGGGGAGCACACTATCGGCATCTATCCGCTGCTGGAAGGCGACACCTGCCATTTCCTGGCAGTCGATTTCGATGAGGCCGACTGGCGCGAGGATGCCAAGGCCTTCATCCAGTCTTGTACTGAACTGGGCGTGTCGGCAGCGCTGGAGATATCCCGCTCTGGCCAGGGCGCGCACGCCTGGGTGTTCTTCGCCGGTGCGGTATCGGCGCGCGATGCGCGTCGTCTGGGTACGGCCATCATCAGCCACGCCTGCACGCGCACCCGCCAACTACAACTGACGTCCTACGACCGCCTGTTCCCGAATCAGGACACGATGCCCAAGGGCGGTTTCGGCAATCTGATCGCCTTGCCCTTGCAGAAGCATCCGCGCGAGCGGGGGTTCAGCGTATTCGTGGATGCCAGTCTGCAGCCGTATTCCGACCAGTGGGCGTTTCTAGCCTCCGTTGCGCGGATGCCCGCGCACGACATCGAACCGAACATCTTGCGCGCCACGGGCGGCGCGCATCCGCTGGACGTGACCTTCATCGACGACGAGGATCTGGCCACGCCGTGGAAGAGGGAAAGCAAACCAGCCAAGCTGGCCGGTCTGATGCCCAAATCGCTGACCGTCATCCTGGCCAATCAGATCTATTTCGAGAAGGCGCAAATGCCGCAGGCGCTGGCCAATCGCCTGATCCGGCTGGCTGCCTTCCAGAATCCGGAGTTCTACCGGGCGCAGGCGATGCGGATGTCGGTGTGGGACAAGCCGCGCATCATCGGCTGCGCCGAAAATTTTCCGCAGCACATCGCGCTGCCGCGCGGGTGTTTAGACGCCGCGCGTGACCTGTTGGCGGACAACGGCATTCGTCTCGACCAGCGCGATGAGCGCCACGCCGGAACACCCATCGCCGTTGGCTTCAGCGGCACGCTGCGCCCAGACCAGGAAGCCGCCGTGGCGGCGATGCTGGGTCACGATGCTGGTGTGCTGTGCGCGCCAACGGCCTTCGGCAAAACGGTGACGGCCTCAGCGATCATCGCCCGGCGCGGCGTCAACACCTTGGTTCTGGTGCACCGCACGGAACTGCTCAAGCAGTGGCAGGTGCGCCTTGCCGCATTCCTGGATGCAGGCAAGGATGTGATCGGCGTTATCGGCGGCGGCAAGAACAGGCCCACCAGCCAGATCGACATCGCGGTGATGCAATCGCTTTCGCGTCAAGGCGAGGTCGATCCACTGGTGGAGAGCTATGGACAGGTGATCGTGGACGAATGCCACCATGTCGGCGCGGCGTCCTTCGATGCCATCCTGCGGCGTGCAGGGGCGAAACACGTGGTCGGCCTGACGGCAACGCCGATTCGCCGCGACGGGCAACAGCCCATCATCTTCATGCAATGCGGACCGATCCGGCACAAGGCGGCGCAGCCGCTTGACGCGCCGCACGATCTGGCGGTGATGCCGCAGTGCATCGAGTCGCTGATCGCTCTGCCAGCGGAGGCGGGCATCCAGGATGTGTTCCGGCATCTGGCACAAGACGCGGCCCGCACGGCAGCCATCGCCAGTGCGATCACCAACGCCTTCCGGCAAGGCCGCAAGGTGCTGGCGCTGACCGAACGCACCGAGCACATCGACGCCATTCGCACCGCGTTGGCCGATCAGGTGCCGGAACCGTTCGTGTTGCACGGCCGGATGTCAAAAAAGCAGCGCACCGCGTTGATCGCCATGCTCGATGCCTTGTCGCCGGAAGCGCCGCGCGTGCTGCTGGCCACCGGCAAGCTGGTTGGCGAAGGCTTCGACCATCCACCACTGGACACCTTGGTGCTGGCGATGCCCGTCTCGTGGAAAGGCACGCTGCAGCAATACGCCGGTCGCCTGCACCGGGTCGAATGGTGATGTCGGCTGGGCAGGGTGCCAGAACAGCCGGGTAGACAATCTATGCCACTCGGTGGCACAATATTCCCAATGACGCGAGTATTCAAAACTCGCCACTTCCAACGATGGATGCGCAAGACGGAGCTCACCGATACCGTCCTGTGCAGGGCCGTTCAGGAGATGGCGGCCGGCCTGATCGACGCTGACCTCGGCGGCAGCGTGCTGAAGAAACGCGTCGGGTTAGCGGGGCGCGGCAAGCGTGGTGGCGTGCGCACGCTGGTCGCCACCAACAAGGGCAACCGCTGGTTCTTCGTGTTCGGCTTCGAGAAGAACGAGCGGGCGAACGTCAGCGACGAGGAACTCGAAGGCTTGCAGATCCTCGCCGCCGACCTGCTGGCTCGAACAGGCCCGCAACTGGATGAAGCCGTTGCCGACGGCGCTTTGCAGGAGATTTGCCAATGACCACCAAGACCAAGAGTCGCATCCTCGAGGCCGTTCACGAATCGGCCAGCGATCTGCATCGCCTGGGATTCATCGACAAGCGCAAGATGCAGAAATACGACGCGCTGTGCCTGGAGCCCGTGCAGGACTACGACGCTGAAAAGGTCAAGGCGCTGCGCGAGCGATTGCACCTGAGTCAGGCCGTGCTGGCCAGCGTGCTGAACACCAGCACGTCCACTGTCCGCAAGTGGGAGGTGGGCGACAAGCGCCCCAGCGGTCCGTCGCAAAAGCTGCTGGACATCCTCGAGCGCAAGGGACTGGAAGCGGTTCTTTGATCCGCCCATTGCCGCTCACGCCCGCTGCATTGCTATTCAAGCGACGGAGACGGAATTGAACCGGCGTCCGTCCGCCACCATATACAAGGTCTCGGAAAATCTCCGGGCCCTTTTTCTTGCCTGGAATCCCCGCGTAGCGCGGGGTTCCGGCCACCTGTGCTGCGGGTGGCCATCCTGTGATCTCCCCGGATCGGGTGGATGCGATCACTGGGACGACAAACAGGCAGGCTCTGATCGTTGGTCGGCGGAGTGGGGGTGCAATTGTCCTTGTGCTTCAAAGCGCGCAGGACGACTCGCTGCTGACCTACACGGTTGACACCCTGTCGAGGTCTGCCAAGAGGCAGCTATCCGGACAACGAGCCGGTATGTTCCTGGCGGGCCTTGACGGGCTGGAGGCGGAATCGTTGATGGATCTGGCTCAGCAGGATGGCGCTGGAGATCAGCCACCAATCGCCCTTCGCATCCGTGTCAGTGAATTCCTGGCCAACCAAGGCCGGGACCATGTCGTAGGGGTTGGGTTCATCAGCAAAGGAGGACTACGCCCCGTTGCTGGTGGCGTGACTGACAGTGGGGGCTCCGCCTATGTTTTCCCGAAACGCGAAAGTCCCTTTTGGCACGCCGATTTCTCTGGCCTGTTCGCCGAGCGGGGATGAGAGGCTCGGCAGCGTCTTTGCTGGACTTTCAGACCCAGCGCAGTGCGTCAGGGCGCCAAGTGGCAGTTGTCTGACTGCCAGCGGCGGCGACCTGCGTCGGTGGCCACAGCAAGTCGTCCAGCAGTGCGACGGTGTCACCCAAACTCGCAGCTTCGATGCGATTCTTGTTCAGGAAGGCTTGCCACTGGCGCAGCTCTGAACTGCTTGGTCAGTGCCAAGGGCCGCTCGGTGGGCTGGGCGGTCTGGCGTCGGGCAAAGGTGGCGGCGATGGCCGCCGCAAGCGTGGCACCGTCTAGTTCCTTGCGCAGTGCAATCACTGCAAGGTCAAAGAAGTCCTTCATGCGGCTATTCGCCAGCCCCAGCATCACCATGGCCTAGTACTTCTCAGCGATCACGGTGTAGACCGGATAGACCCGCAGCGTGGTGGCTGGGAAGTCGCCCAGCAAGGTGGGATAAACCACCGGCCCCGGCGTCACGGCATCCCCGAAACCCACGTCGATCTGAAGTGCGCAGCGTGCGGAACCGATGTGTGCCACCAGCGTGATGCGCGTTCAGCCATAGGTGTTGTCCTTGCGAATGGCATCGGTCTTCATGGAGTCGGGGTCAAACACGATGCCATCGCCCAGGTCCATGGCGGCGATGTCGCGGAAGGTGGTGATCAGGTTCGCCTCATCGTCGGGGCCGAAGCCCAGCAAGTCGGCATCCCTTGTCGGTCGGTGCGGGGTGTCGTACCAGAGCGCAAAGAGCAGGGCGCCTTTGAGCAGGAAGTGTTCGGCATGCGGTGAGAGGCTGATGCGAGCCAGCCGGCGCTCCATGCCGAAGCGGTTCAGCAGCAGGTTGAGTCGTCGCCGCGTTGCTTAGCGATGGTCAGCAGCCGGGTCAGGATCGACGCGGATAGGTTGATCGCTCATGATCACATTATGTTTGCAGACTGATTCATGACGCTTGCTGCGTAGAACCTGTCCCGCTCCGCCGTCATCCTGGCACATTCCCCCTCCGCTGGGTAAAACTCTTCGACCACAGCAAGTGTGCTGTGTGATGGCAGTTATGCGGGGGAACCCTTTGTGCAGGCGTGCGTGAGGCGCTCGGTGAGCACGTCACCGTACGCCCGTTTATACCAAGCGACACATACTGTCGCACTAGCTTTCTAAAATTTGGCTTCCCTTCAGCTTTTTTACTGGAAGCGCCATGACTACTTGCGATACCGCCATACAAACCATGAATGCACAACTAATGGTGCTGCATGTACGTGAGTGTGAATTGAGCGCTTGCCTCTCCCAGAACATCTCAAGGGCGCTTGCATACTATGGGCCAAATATCCAAGCGCTGGACGATACAAATCCTCTGAATGGGAATTTCACCACCCTGTATTGCCAGTTAGCGATGAGGCGTATTGAGCAATTCCAGCGAGAAATTGCTGAGCGCGCGCGCTGGTTGAATTACTCCCAGGCAGTGCAAGAGGCGCTACGCATGCTGGATATGCCTACCGTACTGCAATGCGATCTGGCCGTCAATTTAGACCCCGATAGCTCACGATCCAAGGATCAGTGGTCACAGCAGATCAACGCTGCCTTACTTCATTTGATGCATTGTAGCAATTCGCTGCAAGATCAGTTGGCAGAGCTAACGCGTGCATTGGAGGCATGGACGCCTTCTCGCAAAGAACAAGCAGCAGTAAACACACAAGGCGTGAATCATTTCAGGCAGGTTGCGACCAATCCGCCGTGGTTCTTCAAAAACATCAAATTGGCATAGCCTGTCGTATAATACACCTATGGTTACATTTTTGACCTGCTTATTATTCCTTGAATATCTGCTTCACCCTTGGCAAGCACCGTGTCGAAAGGCGAAAAGCTGGCGCAGCGCTTGTCTCAAATTCTTGCCCAATTGCATAAAGGCGATGCGCTTGATAAGCACCAGCTTGCCCAAGATTTTCAAGTGGATGTACACACCATTGAACGCGACCTTGGTGAGCGGCTACGTGGCATCGTTGAACGAAGTTCTGATGGTCAATGGCATCTGACGCACTCAGCGCGCAGCACCGCCCACATCAATCACATCCATCAATTGCTGCCTGTGGTGCAGTATTAGCTGCCACATGTGCTGATTGTGCAACCTGTTGAGTGGCATGAAGAACTTGTGACTGGCTTACGGGGGGCACTCAGTCAATGGGAATCTTGAATCACCCAACTGTCCATTTCGCCCACTCTCGACGACATCACCATGCCATATCACCCGAGGCGCAACGGCAACGTCCGCAGCGCTACAAAACTTACCTCTTACTTAGGTAGAAAAAAATGACTAAGACACAGCAGAATTACTTGAGCTTTCTGGCCGCAGTGGTGCACTTGCTGCAGCAGACCAAAAAGAGGGTCGGCCGGGAATCGTGCGAAATCCTCAAAAAAAACGCTTAGCCGATTGTTCTAAAACAAAAAGTCACTTGGCTGATGCAAAGGCCGGTTTTCACCGGCCTGTCCTCTTCAACTGAGGCTTAGGCTCCGCAAGCCAGCGCCTTGTTGGCACTGACAAAAACACTGTCAGACTTAGTTTTGTACTCGGCACTCGGCGTTCCATTGTGAGTTTTGCACATTGGAGCGATGAAATTGAGCTTCCGAAGCGATTCGTCCTTCATGTTTGGCAAAATGACATGCGCCCCTACCTCAGCGTGGGACTCACATCCTTGCACATGACATTTCGGTGTCGTGGAAGCCTTCGCAAATTTCTTCCAATGGCCCAGCCAGGAGCCACAACTGCAATTCTTGCCAGAGGTTCCATTCAGATTTTTCATCGTGATGGAGCCACTTCCGGTCAGCGTTTTACTCATGAACATCTCCCTAAAATGACCACGCACGCGCATGGCAACCCATGATATTGGGATTCCCTCCACAAAATTCAACGGTCATTCAGTTGGCTTACCCGATTCAACCTCCAGAATTCGGAACCCCTCATCCAGGGCTTCGGCCTTGCGTCGAAAATCCAGCACGTAATCGCCGAAACGATTGATGTGCTCCAGCCGGTATGGCGCCAAGCCAGCCAAGACTTCCTGATTGATCACAGCCCCTTCTGCCTGGAGTTGTTTCAGAACGCGGCTCATCCCCACCACGTTGTGCAAGATGACCAGGTTGGCGACCAGATGGTTGTATTTGATGATCTTGCGCTGCTCATGGCGCAGGTTTTCGGCAATCACCCCTTCTCCGCCAAAGAACAGCTTTTTCTCGAAACCGTTGAATTGCTCCGACTTGTTGGTTTCCGCGTGGATGAGTCGGCGCAGTTCGACGTCGCCAACATATTTCAGCAGGAACATGGTTCGGATCACCTTGCCGAGTTCCTTGAAGGCGAAATACAGCTTGTTCTTTCGGCTGTAGGTGCCCAGGCGACGCAGAATAGCCGAGGCCGAAATCTTCCCGAGCTTGATGGATACCGCCACCCGCAACATGTCCGGCAGATGGGTCTCGATCATCTGCCAGTTGATGTCGTCACTGAACAGCCGGTCGATATGCGTGAATTTCTTGTTGCTGTCGGGACGGTGGAAGACCAGATCCTTGATGCCACGGATGCGCGGCATCAGCTTGATACCCAAGAGGTGGGAAAGCGCAAACACCGTGTAGCTCTGGGCCTGGGTATCGCCGTGGATGGTGTCTGGTCGGATATCCGAAGTGTTGGTCATCAGCCCATCAAGGATGTGGGTGCCCTCGTAGGTGCCGCAGGAAATGAAGTGGCTAAACAGCGCGATGAACTTGTCGGAGACATGGTAATAGCCGATGCCGCCATAACCACCATAGCGGATGTGATGTTCGGAAATCAGGTTCTGCTCGTAGAGGTTCCATTTTGTGCCGTCGGCCGAGGCATGCTTGCCTGATCCCCAGTAGCCGGGCAATTCAAACTTGTTGTAGGCATTGATGACCTTGACGATGGCTTTTTCCAGCACCTCTTCTGTCACGTACTTGATGTTGAGCCACGCGATCTGCTTGCGGCTCATGCCCCGAATCGATCGTGCTGTCTGGGTCGGCCCGAGATTGCAGCCATAACAGAACAAGGTGCTGATGACCCGCGGGCGCAATTCCTCGATTCGGCTTTCGGTGCCCATCAAGGGTCGGAAGAGCTTGTGCAATTGCAGCCAGCGCTCAGTATCGATCAGTACGTCGACGATACTGATGTTCTCCATGTGCTCGGTGATCAACTGGTCGATCGCCTTGATGCCGGGCGGCGGTTCGCTAGTGGGCGGTTTTTTCAGGATCAGCCGGCCATCGACAATTTCGGCATAAGCATTTTCAGGAAATTCGGCATCGACCGCCTCGGCCGTCTCCAGCAAAGCCGCTTTCAAGGTCTCGGTGAAGGCTCTGGAATCGGTTTCGACTCCAGTGACCTCGCCATACTGCGCCAATTCGCGATTCAGGGTGTCGTCGTCAACCAGTTGCTCCCGGTAATCGTCGTAACGCTCGCCATGCTGGATGAACAGGTCACCCGATTTGAGTTCATCGCGGATCGCATACAGGACCGCGAGTTCGAAGTAACGGCGGTTGATGGCAACGACCTGACCGTCGGCGCGCTCGGTGATGACCAGTTTCCGCCACGTTGTGGGCAGCCACAGAAAATCTTCGTCGGCATTCAGCCCAACCAAGGATAGCGGAACGATTTCATGCCGGGTGCCGCGTAGCACCTGAAGTGCTTTCATCATCCGCATTAAGGTGTCGTCTTCGCTACTGCTCTGCGGATTGACGATTTCGATGCAGTTCAACAACTGGGCGCGAACCATCTTGTAGGGTTGGATGAGGAATGGCAGGTGATTGCGTCCGGCGTAGGCCATGTGCTCATCGCAGATGGCTACCAGGTCGTCGACCTCGGCGATCAGGCTGCCACCGATGGCTTCCACCCGTTGATGATCCGTCCCGTCGATTTGGTAGGCCAGCAACATCTCTTTTAACTGGCCGATCAGTCGATCGGTTCGCTGCAGGTGTTCCTGCTGGTATTCGCCCAGTTTGTTGCGCGCCTGATTGTCCAGGTTTTGAAGCATGCGGACGAACAGGTCGGCCGCATCGTCGAGCGTCTGGGCAAATTGCGAGCGGATGTAGATGACGGCCAGCGCATAGCGCTTCTGGGGCTTCAGTTCCGCCATTTCTGTCGCATCCAGCGAACGGGCGATGTAGCGGTACTGCTTGAGCTTCGGAACGGGGATGTCGGGCGTTGGCAGTTGGTCAACCAGCAACTGAAGCCGGCGGATGTGCTGAAGGTAGGAACGGGTTTCCTTGTTGGTCGGTTTTTTCGGTTCCCGTTTGAGCAGGTTCCAGGTGCTGCTGCTCTCGCCTGACTTGACCTTAAACAGGCCGTCAACCAAAGCTTTCACCTTGGTATCAAGCTGGTCGGCAATGCTCGCAAAATGGACATCATGAATCTTTTCCCGGGCCTGGATGCCCAACCGATCGAGCGTGGAGAAACCGGGCAACTCGTAGCGATGATGGACCAGTTCTTCAAGCATCACGTTGATGATGTCGGCTACCACATGCCGGCTGTCTGCGGCGGTTTCTGCCACGTGCCGCAACCAGGCGCGTCCCTGATCGTCCAGCGGACGAACATTCAGGTAGCGTCGCAAGGCAGTAATCAAGGTGGTGCGCGCCGTCGTTCGGTCGAACTGCCGAAGCTCATCGCTCCTAGCCGGCCGATACCCCGTTTGGGCCACAATGTGCTGGCGTATCACCGACGGGACATCCCTGATGTGGACGAAGTACCCAAGACGCTGAAACAGCTTCAGGTAGATGAATGCTGCCGAGCGGGCAATGGGACGCTTGACGGTTTTGTCAATGAACGCGATTTCATCGGGGGTCAGGGTATAAATCTCGTCGAGATCCTGTGCCGATGGGTCTGCCTTCAGGCGTGGGTACGCGGTCTCGTGAAGTTGGGTCATGCGGGATCAATCCCAATGCCGACCGGTGGCCGGGTCGCGGCAGACCGCCTCCAGAAAACACTCACGGGCATCGGCAACGCGATGGAGTTCATCGAGCAAGGTGTAGAGATGATCGTCCAAAATATCGGTCGAGGGCGTCGGGACGGCAATCTGATATCGACGGCCCTCCTGGTCCAGGGGCTGTGCCTGAAACCGGGAAAGGCTGGTACTCGTCATGTCTCGCAGGGCATTGGCGACGGCACGGCGGCTGCCATTGAAGGCTGACAGATCGAGGGAAACCTCGATCGTGGTGAGTGAGACCTCGGGCAGGCTGGGCAATTGCGGCGTCGAGGCGGACGATGTTTCCGGTAGCGCCCGATCCAGACCTTGCTCGAAACGTGCTTTCTGGTCGGTGCTGACCCCATCCAGATAGCGCATGGCGGCCTTCACGTCGCGCCAGCCCACGTAATTCATCAACTCCCGAAGATCCCAACCACTCATCCCGGCCCACTGGGCAAAACCGCGGCGTAGCGAGTGGCTGCTGAAGGGGTCTCCTCGTTTTCAGTGCAATAAGTGACGGTACGAAAAGCTAGCACTGGCGCGGAGGTGGTGTTGGTAGATCGTTGATTTCATTGACTTTCCTGTTCACTTTCAAATCTGCGATTCGTGGCGTCAAACCGTGGTCGGTTTCATCCATTGG
>NZ_CYIG01000056.1 GCF_001298675.1 Paenacidovorax caeni | reverse complement strand
GGCACCAATGGATGAAACCGACCACGGTTTGACGCCACGAATCGCAGATTTGAAAGTGAACAGGAAAGTCAATGAAATCAACGATCTACCAACACCACCTCCGCGCCAGTGCTAGCTTTTCGTACCGTCACTTATTGCACTGAAAACGAGGAGACCCCAACAAGTCCGGGCAGTTGGCACACCGGCTGATGTACGTCGATCTGGTGATCCTGGATGAACTGGGCTACCTGCCGTTCACGCAGTCGGGCGGTGCGATGCTGTTCCACCTGCTCTCCAAGCTCTACGAGCGAACGAGCGTGGTGATCACCACCAACCTCACCTTCTCGGAATGGAGCAGCGTCTTCGGCGACGCCAAGATGACAACCGCCTTGCTCGACCGCCTCACGCACCACTGCCACATCGTGGAGACAGGCAATGAGAGCTGGCGATTCAAGCACTCCAGTGCCGCTGGCGCGGCACCGTCCAAGCCACGTGCAAAAGCTCAGAAAGGAGATCGAAAAGCAGCAGACCCGATAGACTTATCCACAACCGAGTAGCCAGAACATCCATCAACCCAGTGGCTCAGTATTCGACGTGATCACTGGCTCAGTTGTGCTGATGAATCAACAGGCACGTATCGTTTTTCCTAACAGCGCACCCGTCCTTGATGGACGGCTCCGAAGATACATCTCAAACAGTCCACAAACCGTCTACTAAAGCCATTTGAACCAGCGAAAGACCGCTACCAACCCAACACTCATTAGTAAGCAAAGACCTACCAACACCCAGAAGCCATTGGTGGCATCTGCGAACGGCAGTCCCAGAAGATTGGCGCCAAACAGGCCAGTGACAAAGTTCAAGGGCAAGAAGATTGTGGATACCACGGCAAAAACATAAGAGCTTTGGTTCAGCTGTCGCTCCTGAATGCGGTTTGCCTGGTCACTGAGGATATCGATACGGTCACGCAAATTCTCCAGCGTTTCGAGCAACCGCAACAGCTGGTTCAGGTGCTCCTCCAGTCGGCCTCGGTGATTTGTATTCAGCGGCGGGACGACGAGGGTTGTCAACGTTTGAAGAACGGCTCGCTGGGGGCCAAGATGACGAAGAAAGCCAGAGATCGCGGTCTGGGTTTTGGCCATGCTCGGGCATGCCGCTTCCGTCTGGTGCTGAACCAGAAGGCCGCCGATCAGATACACCCCATCCTCCAGCATCTCGACCTGCTCGGAAACTTCCGCGAGGTGCTCTTCGATGAGATCGCAAAGGAAGTCACCTGGCGTTGCAGGGCCGCGCCCCTGAGAGATGTCTTCCGCAAGTTCGAGGATGGGATCCACATCCTCCTCGCGGGTCGTGATAACCCGACGCTCATCAATCCAGATTCGCATGGACACCATGTCCTCCGGATGCCCCACTCCATCAGCTCTCAGATGCATCGCTTTGAGCAGAACCATCACACCCTGCCCGTGGACGCGCAACCGCGACCGGGTATCTTCAGAGACCATCGCTGCGGCGATCAGCTTGTCCAGGCCGGTCGCGCTCGAAAGAAAACTCTCCGTCTCGCGGTTGTGGATGCACATGTGCAACCACGACGCACCACCGGTCATCTGGAGAAGATGGAGAAACCCAGGCGTACGCTCTGCTTCGATCATGGCTATCAACCCACGGTGGATTCAACCTCAAGGTTAACGGTATCTCCAACCCGTAGCACGCCACCTTCAACGATCCGTGCCGTGGCGCCCCCGTGACCACGCAGCGCGGCGTAACCGCCTTCACCGAGCTCGTCCTCCATGCGTGAACAAGGAGGACATGGCCCCGTGATTTCAATGCGGACCGATCCGCCAATTCGCCAGACAAAGCTTTCTTCCCGGAAAGGTGAATGCATTGCGGCGATGTTGATCCCCGAGATCACGAGGTTGCGCCGCAAACGCTCCGGGGCAACTGGAGCTTGCCCCGTCCAGACCCCGAGCAAGCTGAGGTGCTCAGCCTGGATCAGACTCAGCTCGCGATGGCGTTGCGCATCCGACTGCCGAAGCCGCAGGGAGCGGTGATCGCCAATCAGCCCGAGACCCGGTTCGGCCCTGGCTTCATGCACGGACACCGCGTCCTTGAGGCGATCCGGGCGCAGAACGATGGCATCAAGTCGACCTGTGCCATGAAAGCGCCGGACCAGGTCGCGCAGCGTGCTGCCCATCGTTCAGACTCGAATGAGGTGCATCACAAGACTTCCTCGATGTGCAGTTCGCGTTGCCGGAAGCTGACAACATCACCGGCTCGGGCATCTGCGATCGCTGCGTAGATGGGCGCCTGGGTGGAAATTCCCATGTAGGTGTTGCCGTCGCACTGGAAGGCATCGCTAGCAACCGCAATCACGAACCAACGCCCGTCGATGCGAACCACGGCGCCTGTCTCCACCGAATCCCGGGGACCGAAATCGATCTGACGCAAGACTTCCAGGGCCTCCTGATGATCGTGAATGGGGCATTCGAACGCCTGCGCCAGAGCGGCATTGTTGACGGCCCGCGACGCCGCATCGCTTTCACTGGGTTCATCTCCGCGGCCCGCCGCACCGACCAGGTATTGCGCATAGGTCTGTTCAGCAAACCGCAGGCGCCCTTCGGCAAGGTCCAGCATGGTCTGGCGCAGATGGGTCTTGTTGCTCATTAGGGCTCCTTTTTCAGGTCGACGTTTGTTGCGTTGGGGTGAACGGTAGCCGGTGCCAGACGGTGATGGCGTACCAGCCTCGGGGGTCGGTCAGGGTGCAGGTGTTGTCAAACCCGCTTCGGCGTGCGAGGTGTTCGATTGAAGCCAGGGAGTATTTCTGGGATTGCTCTGTATAGATGGTCTCCCCGGCATGGAATACAAACCCTCGGTCAAGGGTTCTGCTGTGGACCACCTGGTCAACTTGGCTCACCAGAAAGCTTCTGGCCACGTGTTCCAGCGGACAGTAGCTGGCGTAGTGCCGAAATTTCGTCAGATCGAAGTCCATGCCCAACTCGCGATTCAACCGCGTCAGCAGATTCAAATTGAACGCAGCGGTCACGCCCTGTGAATCGTCGTATGCTGCGCGCAACATGGCCGGGTCCTTGACCAGATCCAGACCAAGCAGCACAAGGTCACCCGGGCGCAAATGCGAATGCACCCGCTGCAGCAGCTTGACGGCACCGTGTTCGTCGAGGTTGCCCAGATTGCTGCCCAGCAACATTGCAACCTGGCGTCGCCCTTCGGCAATCTGAGGCCAATGCTCGAAATAGTCTCCCAGCACCGGTTCGATGGCCATGCGGGGGAGGTACGTGTCAAAGCGGCGGCTCAGATCCGCTAGGGCGTGTGCGGACACATCCATAGGCCTGTAGATGCAATCCACTTCACGTTGCGCCAGTGCCTGGCACAGCGACAGCGTTTTGGCCCCGTCGCCGCTGCCCAGTTCAATCAGATCGATCGGGCTGCACCGAGGATCTATCCACCGGGAAAGCTCATCCGCGCGTGAGCGCAGCAGCTCGTGCTCAAGGCGTGTGAGGTAGTACTCGGGCAGCGCCATGATCTGCTGAAACAGGCGCGAGCCCTCATCGTCGTAGAACCAAGCGGATGAGAGCGCCTTCTGTGGTCGTGTCAACCCTTGCAGAACATGCTCTGTCAGTCTGTCCCGATCAGTCATGCCGAGTCCCGCGAGCGAACAGGACGGATGCCCGTGAACTGCCAACGCAATGGAGCGTGAAAGAAGTTCCGGTATGTCAAACGGGCGTGGCCCGGTGATGTGGCCCAGGACGCTCCGCGCAAGACCTGCTGGTTCACCATGAACTTCCCGTTGTACTCCCCTACTGCGCCCTCGCTGCGGGCAAAACCGGGATAGGGCTGATAGGCGCTCCGCGTCCATTCCCATCGACGCCCCCAGCCGAACCGGCTTGCCGCTGCTTCCCACTCGAATTCGGTGGGCAATCTCCACCCCGCCCAATCGCAGAAAGCGTGTGCCTCGTAGTAACTGACGTGCGTGACCGGTGCCTGACTGGTCAGCGGCATCACCCCCTGGAGCGTGTAATGACCCCATCCGTCAGGCTGGTTAGGGTCGGGCTGCCAGTACATCGGCGCACGGTGTTCGAGCGTTTGCACCCAGTCCCAGCCTTCCGCATGCCAGAGCGAATGGCGCTGATATCCTCCGTCGCGCATGAACTGAAGGTATTCATCATTGGTGACTAGCGCCACACGGATGTCTACCCCTTGAATGAGCGCCAAATGCGATGGCGACTCGTTGTCGAAGGCGAACCCTGGCCCCTGGTGGCCGATGCGAATCGTCTGCCCTTCGACGCTAAGCCAATCGTCCAGGGGTGGGCAGGTGCCATCATGTTCGGCCGTCACATCTTGGGGACCGATGCCCAGAGGGTCATACGCCGGATGCAATGGGTTGTGGCCCAGGATGTACTTGATGTCTGTGATCAGCAACTCCTGATGCTGTTGTTCATGCTGCATGCCCAGCTCTACCAAAGCCGCGACCGCGGGCTCCAGTGGTTCCTTCAGCAGACGGCGCATGGACTCGTCCACATGCGCGCGGTACGCCATCACCTCAGCCACCGTCGGGCGACTCAAGCTCCCTCGTTGCGGGCGTGCCAGGTGAGCGCCCTCCGATTCGTAGTAGCTGTTGAACAGGTAGCCATACAGAGGATGGAACAGCCGATAGTCCGGCTGTTGTTTCGCGAGGACAAAAGTCTCGAAGAACCACGTGGTGTGGGCCAAGTGCCACTTCGGCGGACTGACGTCGGAAACCGGTTGGGGAACATGGTCCTCGGCACTCAGAGGGGCACACAGACGTTCGCTGCGCGAACGGACAGAGACGTATCGGGTTAGGCGGATGTCTTCAGGTGTCACGGCAGATGAGAAAAAAGAGAGTCAACTTCCGAAGCGCTCGGTGCGGATGGAGGCCTCGGGCACATTCAGCCCGGTGACCATATGAACGATGGACTCGACAAAGTCATTACGCCCGCAGATGAAAACCTGCGCAGATTCGGTCGCCACATCACCCAATTGCTGCAATGCCCAAGCAACATCGGCTCCATCAATGCGGCCAACGTGGTCCTGTGCGCGCGGGGCACAGGTATCCCGCGAGAGTGCCAGTCGGCTGCGAAACCGCGGCGTAAACGCTTCCCATCGCTGCAGGGTGGGCCAGAGCAACACTTCGTCAAGATGGCGTGCGGCAACCAACAGCGTTGTATGCGCTTGGCTGTATGCACCCACGCGTTGCGCTGCCATGGACAAAAGGGGAACGACGCCAGATCCTCCCCCAATCAGCAAGGCTGGTCGTGTGTTCGACTCGTCAAGCACAAAATGACCTCCAACCGGTCCGAGGACTTCAATCGTTTCGCCGTGCTGGGCCTTGTCGTGAAACCAGGTGGATACTTCGCCATCGTCCAAACGCTCAATGCCAAGCTCATAGAGCCCGGTACGTTGAGGAGGTGAGAGGAGTGAATAGCTCCGTTGTGCCTGATAGCCGTCTTCCGCTGTCAGTCGGACATCCAAATGCTGGCCCGGCCTCGGGCGAACCCATCTGTCAGGACGCAGCACCACCCGCATGACGCGTGGAGTCAGTGCCTGCAACGCATCGATGCGTGCGGTCTGCCAGCTCAGCCGGTGTTGACCAACAGCCTCATCCATAGCGCTCTTCCTTGAAAGGGTCGCCTCGCATGTGATAGCCCCGCAGTTCCCAGAACCCGGCCTCGTCGCGCTCGTTGAACTGCAGCGCATTGACCCACTTGGCCGACTTCCAGAAGTAGAGATGCGGCACCAACAGGCGTGCCGGTCCCCCGTGCTCGGGCGCGAGCGGTCGGTCGTCGTAGTGCGTTGCGATCATTGCGCGCCCTTGTGTCAGATCGGCCAACGGCACGTTGGTGGAGTAGCCGTCCTGAGAATGCGCCAACACCCAAGGCGTGGGCGCTTCCAGTCCGGCCGCCTGCAACAAGGTGTCCAACGTCACACCGCGCCAGCGGGTGTCGAATTTCGACCAGGTGGTAACGCAATGGATATCGACCACCTGCTCGGTCTGGGGCAGGGCCTGGAATTCGCTCCAGGTCCAAACGCGAACCGGCCGCACACCGACCTTCAAGGTCAAGCGCCAATCGCCAAGCGCCAAGGCTTTTGGGGTGGGGCCCGCAGTCAGCACGGGAAAACCTTCCGTCAGGGACTGTCCTGGCGGAAGTCGACCGCCGTGGTTGTGGACATCGCGATTGCGGCCGCTGAATGAGCGGTTGATGGGCATGGTGTGGGTCCTCCGGCTCACCCAGAACTTGCGGTCAAGGGCTTGCGTCGATCAATGATGGTGGGCAGGAACTCGGTGACCGTCGGGTGAACGGGCAATGCATCCCGGACCAACTTCCAGGTGCCGCCACTGGCCATCACCAGACCGATCGCCTGAATGATCTCGTCCGACTGGATCCCGAGCATGGTCGCTCCGAGGAAATGACCACTGTCCTCATCGATGAGGAGCTTGATCTTGCCCACGGTTTCGCCTTCTTCCTTCGCGCGACTGACGTCCTTCATGGCGTGAACCGCCTGGGAAATGCGTCGCCCTTCGGTCACGAGTTTTCGCGCGTCGGCCTCATAAAGACCGACGTGGGCCAGCGGAGGATCGGTAAACATGGCATAAATGCCGACGCGCGCGGCGGCGCTGCGTTGCCCTCCGGCCAGGTTCTCCGCCACGATGTCCTGATCGTGGTAGCTGGTGTGGGTAAAGGCCCCGCGCTGATTGATGTCACCCAGCGCCCAGATGCCGGGAACCGCGGTTTCGAGCCGGTCGTTGGTGACCAGGTAGCCTCGCGCACTGACCTCCAGGCCCACCGTTTCCAGGCCCAGACAGTCGGTGTTCGGTATTCGCCCGGTGGCCACCAGCAGGTGGCTGCCATCCACGCTGCGGCCACCAGCCAACTGCACCCGCACGCCAGCGTCGTTGTCCGCCTTGCCGACCCGCTCAATGCGCACGCCGGTGTTCACTTCGATGCCTTCCGCTGTCAGCATTCCGGTCACAGCGGCTGCAATGTCCTCGTCCTCGCGGGCCGTGAGGCGGGGCCCTGTTTCCAGAATGGCAACCTCACTTCCCAGCCGCCGAAAGATCTGAGCCATCTCCAGGCTGATGTATCCACCGCCGATGATCACCAGCCTGGACGGTAATTCACGCAGCGCCAACAGCCGTTCGTTGTCCAGGAACGGCAGCTCGTCCAGCCCAGGCACCGGCGGAACAAAGGGACGTGTGCCGGTGTTCAGCACCACCTTGGGCGCCACCAGCTGATGCTCGCCGGCCAGCACCACGAACTGTTCGCCTTCACGGCCCGCCAGGCGACCGCGCGCCTTGATGATGGTGAGTCCTTCCAACTGGCCCAGCCAGGCCTGCAGGCCAGAGCGAGCCTCCTCCACCCGGCGTTGCATGCGCTCCATCGCTGCCCTGAAGTTGACCTGGACCGACCCGGTTTGCACACCGAATTCGCTGGCCCGGCGCGCCATGTGAGCCACACGAGCCGACTTGCGTAGGGTCTTGGTTGGGGTGCAGCCCCGATTGACACAGGTACCACCCAGGTCACGCTCCTCGATGAGCGCCACCTTCATACCCCGGGCAACGAGTGTCGCGCCCAGAAAGGGACCGGCCTGACCGGCTCCGATCACGATCGCGTCGAACCTCTGTTCCCCGCTCATGGCCGCACCTCGACACCGCGCCAGAACGCCACCCTGCCGGTCACCGCCTCCGCACCAGCCTTGGGCGACGGGTAGTACCACGCCGCGTCAGCGTTCACGTCTTCGCCGACCACGACGTCGTAGTAGCTGGCCCGCCCCTTCCATGGACAGGTGGTGTGCGTATCGCTTGGTTTGAAATGTTCCGGGCGCAACGCGTCGTGTGGGAAATAGGCGTTGCCTTCAACTTCCACGATGTCATCGCTCTCAGCGATGGTGGTGCCTTTCCAGATGGCTCTCATGCTCCGTCTCCTTCGTTTGTGTGTGGTTGGGATCAGTCCCGAATCAGTGTGGTGGTGATCACCGGATGGTTCTCCAGCGTTCGATGCACGGGGCAACGATCGGCGATGCGCAACAGGTCCTGTCGCTGGCTTTCACTCAACGGTCCGCTCAGCAGGAGCTGCCGCGTGACGTGGTCAACCTGTCCCGAGCGATCCCCGCACTCCTGGCAATCGGTCGCGTGCGCGCGCTCATGACGCAACCTGACCTGGACATCCTTGAGCGCATAGCCTTTTCGCTTGGCGTACTGGCGCAATGTCATGGACGTGCAGGCGCCCAGCGACATCAGCAGAAGTTCATAAGGATCGGGCCCGCGTTCGCCACCACCCACTTCCTTGGGCTCATCGGCGTCGAGGTGGTGCGGACCTGCTCGCATCGATCGCCAGAAGGCGTGATCGTGCTCCCCCACCCACACCTCGCCCGCACGAAGGTCCGACGGCGCATCGTTTCGCTCGGCTCGCATCGGCAGAAACCGCGAGGCCCAGGCGCCAATCAGGTCAGCCGCATACTGCGCATCGGCCGGGCGCGTGAGCAGATGGTCCGCATCGTCCAGGCTGATGAAACTCTTAGGATGTCTGGCCGCCTTGAACAGGTCCTGTGCCTCGCCGATGTCCACCACCGCGTCACTTGGCGCGTGCATAACCAGCAAGGCCGCGCGAAGCCCCTTGACCGGGTTCTCGTGGGCTTGGGCCTGGAGCTCTTCAATGAAGGCCGGCGCGATCCTGAACGCCCGGCCGCCCAGGTCGACCTGGATCTGCCCATCCTCTTCGGACTTGGTCGGACCGAAGTGACGAAGCACATGGTCGGCCGTCGCGGGTGCGCCCAGCGTGCAAACCGCCCGTATGCCGTCGAGGCGGGCAGCCGCCGCGATGGCCGCCGTCCCCCCCAGGCTGTGTCCGACCAACAGTGCAGGCATGCCGATCGTGCTCTGCATCCAGTGCACCGCCGCCACAATGTCCGCCACGCTGGACGAAAAGCCACCGCGCCCGAAGTCGCCTTCGCTCTCGCCCAGACCGGTGAAATCAAAGCGCAGCGTGGCGATGCCCTGCTGAGCCAGCGCCCGGCTGATGCGGGTCGCGGCGAGAGAGTTCTTTCCGCAGGTAAAGCAGTGGGCAAACACCGCCAGGGCTTGTAACGGTGCATGGTCCGGGCGTTCCAAGACACCCACCAGCAGACCCTGGCTGCTGCCAGCGAAGCCTACCTTTTCGCTGCTCATGCTTTCTCCAGTGCCAGGGCGTTGATGCAGTAGCGCAGACCGCTGGGCTTGGGTCCGTCGGGAAACACGTGACCCAGGTGGGCGTCGCAGACGTTGCACGTCGTCTCCACCCGCACCATGCCGTGGCTGTTGTCTCCGTGATAGCCCACCAGACCCGGGGCAATGGCCTGCGTGAAGCTGGGCCAGCCGCTGCGGCTGTCATATTTGGTCGACGCATCGAATAGTTCAGTGCCGCAGCACACGCACCGGTAGATCCCGGGCGAAAACAGCGTACACATCGAGGAGCTGTGCGCCCGTTCGGTGCCCTTGAGCCGCGTGATTCGGAACTGCTCGGGCGTCAGCTGTTGGGCCCACTCGGCTTCGCTGCGCTCAACTCGGCGCGGTGGCGTCGGGTTGCCCGTTTCCACCAGTTGAATCACTCCTTTCCAAGTCAACATGTCGGGCCCAGGCTCCGGTGCCGCCGGTTCGTTTTCCAGCCGCTTGAGAAAGGTGACGAGCTTGTCGGCGTCGATTCGGAAATGGTTGTAGACCACTCTGCCATCGGGATCGATCAGGATGAACCAGGGTGTGCCGCCGTTGCGGTAGCGGCGCATCAGCTCCGAACCCGCGCCGTCCTGTTCGTCACCGGCGTCGTGCCCGAAGGGAATGCCCAGCGCGTAGCGGGAGTGATTGGCCAGCATGCGCTCCCAGGTGTTCGAACCGAAGTCCTCGAACACGGTCTGGACTGCGGCGAACCCGACGAAGTCGCTCCCCCGAAACGCGTCGACCACCCGGGCAAGCGCCGGAAAGCCGGTCGCATGGCACCCCGGGCAGGCGTCCTGAAAACAGAAGATGAGCTTGAACCGGCCGGGCATGCGGTCCAGGTCGAAGTGTTCCAGCGCCTGGCCCGACGCGTCCACCCACCGGGTCACACCCAGGGGAGCGGCCGCTTCGCCAAGGACACCGGGTTCCTGTTTCGTTGTGGTCATGCGAAGTCTCCTTTCAGAAATCGTTGGGTACCCCAATCAGGTGCCGCAGAAGGTGCGGTGGGCTGCGGCCACTTCGGGCGAGGCCGGCAGCGTGAATGGCCGCGCGGACTCCACCGTCTCGTACGGCCGCCCCAGCACCGCCAGCAGGCGCTCGAACGGACCGAGGTCGGCCTCGTCCACGGCACTCGACAGCGCCGCCTCCACCTGGTGATTGCGCGGGATCACGAAGGGATTGACCGACCACGCCGTTGCGGCGCAGTCCTGCAAGGTCCTTCCCTCCCGGGCCATGCGCTGGCGCCAGCGCGCCAGCCAGTCCGAGAGCGCCGGGCGCTCCCGTCCGAACAGGTCGTGCAGTGCGGCATCCGGCCCCGTGATGGCGTCGGACAGGAGGCGGAACGCCAGCGTGAAGTCCACCTTTTCCCGCTGCAGCAGCTGCAGGAAGTCGTCCGCCAGGGCGCGGTCGTCCGGCTCTTCAGCGGCCAAGCCCAGCTTGGCGCGCAGCTGCCCGGTCCAATGCCGGTCAAAGCGCACGGCAAACCCGGCCACCACCTGTTCCACCCGTTCCACGACGTCGATATCGCGGGCGTCCAGAACCGGCAGCAACGCTTCGGCCAGACGGGCCAGGTTCCATTGCGCCATGGCCGGCTGCTGGCCGTAGGCATATCGCCCCTGACGGTCGATCGAGCTGAACACCGTGGCCGGATCGAAACCCTCCATGAACGCACACGGACCATAGTCGATGGTCTCGCCCGAAATGCTCATGTTGTCGGTGTTCATCACCCCGTGGATGAAGCCCACGCCCATCCAGCGTGCAATCAGCTGCGCCTGCCGCTCACAGACGGCCTCCAGCATCGGAATGGGCTTGTCGGAAAGCTTGGCGAGGGCGGGGTCATGCCGCGCCACGGCATAGTCGAGCAGCCGCCGAAGCATCACCTCCTCCTCCCGCGCCGCGAAGAACTCAAAAGTGCCCACCCGCAAGTGGCTGGCCGCCACGCGCACCAAGATCGCCCCGGGGGGCGAGCCCTCGCGGTTCACCCGCTCACCGGTCCGGATCACCGCCAGCGCACGCGTCGTGGGAATGCCCAACGCGTGCATGGCCTCGCCCATGAGGTACTCGCGCAGCGCCGGGCCCAGTGCCGCCTTGCCATCGCCACGGCGCGAAAACGGCGTACGGCCCGACCCCTTGAGGGCCAGGTCCCGACGCTGTCCTGCCGTGTCGATGAGTTCCCCGAGCAGCAAGGCGCGGCCATCCCCCAAGTGTGGCGAGAACTGGCCGAACTGGTGTCCCGCGTAGGCCTGCGCCAGCGGCGCCGCCTCAGCCGGCATTTCCACGCCGGACAGCCACGCCAGACCGGTCGCAGACTTCAGCGTCGCCGGCTCCAGCCCCAGCTCCAGCGCCAGGGCGTCGTTGAACTGCACCCAGGCCGGGGCCGGGGACGGCTCGGGCTTCCAAGGCACATAGAACCCCTGCATGTCCCGGAAGAAGCTGTTGTCAAACGGCAGCCGAAACGCCGGGCCCGTCCCCGGCGTCTTCGGCTCCGACACGGCCTTTGGTGTGGACGCACGCATGACTTCAGGCCGCCTTGAGACCATCGTTCGAAGCGCCGAACGCCCCGATCAGCTGCCGCTCGTCGAGCTCGAAGTCGCTGTAGAGCACCTCGTCCAGCGGATCGATCACCAAAAACCACGGCGTGCCGCGCGTCCCGTAGTCCGCCATGAGCGACGACGCGCGTCCGATCGCAGGGTCGTGTCCGAACGGAATGTTCAAGCCGTAGCGCAACTGCGTCTCGCGCAGGCGCTCGAAGGTGTTGGACTCGGCGCCCTCGAACACGGTCTGCACCGCGGCAAACGCGAAGCCGCGATCGCCCAACGCCTTGATCAGCTTCTGCAGGGTCGGAAAGCCATGGCTGTGGCAGCCCGGACACCAGTGCTGGAAGCAGAAGATCACTTTGAACCCGTCGCCCAGATCGGACAGCTTCAGCGGTGCCATGCTGCGCCCTTCGCCGTCGATCCACCACGGCACCCGCAGCTCGGGCGCCTGTTGAATGCACCGGGATTGCATCACCATCTCCTCAGGAAAAAAACAGACACACCGGGTCGGCCCGCCCACTGGCGCGCCGACCCCCACCGTTCTTGAGCGTTGGCCGTCAGCCGATCTCGCGTCGCGGCAGCTTCCAGCCCGCACGGGGGTAGTGGCAGGTGTAGCCGTTGGGGTGCTTGACCAGGTAGTCCTGATGCTCGGGCTCGGCCTCCCAGAACGGCCCCGCGGGCGCGAGCTCGGTGACCACCTTGCCCGGCCACAAACCCGAGGCATTCACATCGGCAATGGTCTGCTGCGCCGTGGCCAGCTGCTCGTCCGAGGTGTAGAAAATGGCCGACCGGTAGGAACTGCCGCGGTCATTGCCCTGGCGCCCCGGGGTGCTCGGATCGTGGATCTGGAAGAAGAACTCCAGCAGGTCGCGAAAGCTCGTCTGCGTGGGGTCGAACTCCACCTCCAACGCCTCGGCGTGGGTGCCGTGGTTGCGGTAGGTGGCGTTGGGCACATCGCCGCCGCTGTAGCCCACACGGGTGCGCAACACGCCAGGCAGCTTGCGCACCAGGTCCTGCATGCCCCAGAAACAACCGCCGGCCAGGACTGCTTTTTCGCTCGGGTTCATCGTGATCTCCTTCAAAGTTCTGCCTCAAGGCATTGAACCTGAAGTCGGGTCCGTTCGGCACAGCACAACGGCATTCGGCGTCCGCATCACGCCACCGATCGTCCAGAACCAGGGCGCGATGGACCTACGGCTGACTCAGATGCTCCATCTGCCAAGCGCTGGGCGATTGCCCCGAGGCCCGTTGAAACGCTCGCGCGAATGCGGTGGCATTACCGTAGCCCACCTGAGAGGCCACCGCCTTCACTGCCTGCCCTTGCGCGAGTAGGTTGCGGGCAACCGCCATGCGCCAGTGGGTCAAGTAGGTCAACGGCGGTATGCCCACCACCTGGACAAAGCGCAGGGCAAAGGCAGACCGGGACAGGTGCGCCAGCTCCGCCATGCTGTCAAGCGTCCAGTCGTGCTCTGGCGATTCGTGCAGCATGGACAGCACCACACCCAGACGGCTGTCGACCATGGCCTCCAGCACACCGCCGGACAGCAGTTGCCGATCAATCAGGTGACGCACAAGCACCACGAAGGTGTATTGCAGCAGGCGGTCGATCGCTGCCCGATAACCAAAAGCACGTGCCTCGGCCTCCTCGAACAGCAGCTCTACCGGTCGCTGCAGCGATGACGTGGCGGTCAAGTCAATCACCGTGACGTCCGGCAAGATCATGTCCAGCGGCGGCGCCAATTCACTGAGGGTGGCGCACATCAGGTCCACCCCCTGCGGCCCTGAGCCCTGAACCCAGTGCTCCAACGCGCGGGGAAGCAACAGCACGCTGGGCGCCCGCACGTTCAGCGGCGCAAAGCCCTTGCGCGTCAGTTGCAGCTCGCCGCGACTCAGCAGGTGCATCGTCCCCTGCTTGAGGCCGTCAGCCTCGGATCCCTGCGTCAGGGTACAGAGATTTCCCGAGAAAAACATGCGCGCCGTGGGGGTGAACCGTAACAGCTGGTTCAGCAGAGAGGCGTTCGGCAAGGGAGTGCTTTGGTTCAAGCGCGTGACACCTGTTGTGGGTTAGACCTTGATTATCTTGGAGCTTCCGCCTCTCCTTAGAATGACTGCATGCCCCCCCCGTCCCTTTCGTCCAGCATCTCTCGACACCACCAAGCTCCCGCAGAAATTGAGGGCCAGGCGCTCAGGACGTCAAACTTCCTGCGCCAGGTCATTGAAAAAGACCTCGCCACCGGCACCTACGCCCAGCGCCAATGGGGCGGCGGCCCGGGTGATGCCGCCTTCCACGACGCCGGCCAGCCCGACCCGGCCAAGATCCGCACCCGCTTCCCGCCCGAACCCAACGGCTACCTGCACGTGGGCCACGCCAAGAGCATCTGCCTGAACTTCGGCCTGGCGCGCGACTACGGCGGCGTCTGCCACATGCGCTTTGACGACACCAACCCCGAGAAGGAAGAAAAGGAGTACGTGGACTCCATCCTCGACGCGGTGCAGTGGCTGGGTTTCAACTGGGAATCCAACTTCAACGGCAAGCAGGAAAGCCACCTGTACTACGCGTCGAACTACTTCGACTTCATGTACCGCGCGGCCGAATACCTTATCACCGCCGGCCACGCCTATGTGGACGAGCAGACAGCCGAAGACATGCGCATCAACCGCGGCGACTTCGGCAAGCCCGGCGTGGACAGCCCCTTCCGCAGCCGCAGCCCGGAAGAGAACCTGGCCCGCTTCCGCGAGATGCGCGACGGCAAACTGGCCGACGGCGCCGCCGTGCTGCGCGCCAAGATCGACATGGCCTCGCCCAACATCAACCTGCGCGACCCGGCCATCTACCGCATCCGCCGCGCCACGCACCACAACACGGGCGACGCCTGGTGCATCTACCCCATGTACACCTTCGCGCACCCCATCGAGGACGCGCTGGAGCAGATCACCCACAGCATCGCCACGCTGGAATTTGAAGACCAGCGCCCGTTCTACGACTGGTTGCTGGAGCGTTTGTGCGAAGGCGGCCTGCTCAAGGCCCCACCGCCGCGGCAGTACGAATTTGCGCGCCTGAACCTGACCTACGTGATCACCAGCAAGCGCAAGCTGGCGCAGCTGGTGAACGAGAAGAAAGTCAGCGGCTGGGACGACCCGCGCATGCCCACCATCGTCGGCCTGCGCCGCCGCGGCTACACGCCCGAGGCCATCCAGCTGTTTGCCGAACGCATCGGCGTGACCAAGAGCGACTCCTGGATCGACTACAGCACGCTCGACGGCTGCCTGCGCGAAGACCTGGAAAACAAGGCCCACCGCGGCATGGCCGTGCTTGACCCCGTCAAGCTGGTGCTCACCAACTGGGCCGAAGTGTTCGGCTCTGACGGCTACACCGAAGACTGCACCCAGCCCGCCCTGCCCCACAGCACCATTGCCGAAGGCCAGACGCCGCCGCCTGACCGCGTCTTCAAGATCGGCAAGGACGTGTGGATCGAACGCGAAGACTTTGAAGAAGTGCCGCCCAAGGGCTACAAGCGCCTGTTCCCAGGCAACGTGGTGCGCCTCAAAGGCGGCTACGTCATCGAATGCACGGGTTGCGCCAAAGACGCCGAAGGCAAAGTGACCGAAGTGCACGCCAAGGTCATCCCCGGCACCAAGAGCGGCACCCCCGGCGCCGACAGCGTCAAGGCCAAAGCCGCCATCACCTGGGTGGGCAACGCCGACGGGGTGAGCGCCGAAGTGCGCCTGTACGACCGCCTGTTCACCGACCCGCAACCCGACGCGGGCGGCAAGAACTTCCTGGACGCGCTGAACCCCGACAGCCTGAAGGTGGTGACGGCGGTTGTGGAGCCTTCACTGGCTGCAGCGAAGCCAGACCAGAAATTCCAGTTTGAGCGCCACGGCTACTTCGTGGCCGACCGTGCGGACCACGGGGTGGGCGGGAAAGTGGTGTTCAACCGGGTGACGGGGTTGAAGGATCGTTGGAATTGATCGCTATTCCCACTCTGTGCTTGCTTAATGCCTCGTACAAATCGTCTTTGTTGAAGACATCGCCTTGCACCACTTCACTCTCAGAATCTGGGGGTAGCTATCTACTCCGTTTTGGCGAGTAGGTGAACAGATCCGGAACAACGCGCGGTTGACACGGCCACATAGGAGTTGCGGAGCGTTTGCCCGGTAAACCTGTCTTGAATCGTCCCGAGGAGATTCGAACGCGCTGCCTAAAGCAACCACGCAAGCAACGTGAGCCGTTTTTCGACACCGACGAATCTGTGCATGCGCTGGTTATGGTCGAAAAGTGAGGCGCTCTACCAAATCGCAAAAACGGCAGGAAGTACATGGGTGTGTGGCATACCTCCCCCGACAACAGGGCGCACGCTTTACGACAAGTTGATGCGGTGTCTGGGCGAGATTGCCCATACGCACGATACCGACTGAAGTACCCGCCACCAACTTCGGCGACTAGGATGGCCATAATGAGCCAAATCCAACGGGGTCTACGGTTCCAGCAATTGCACACTGCCGAGGCCATCTTTCTGATGCCCAACGCTTGGGACGTTGGTAGTGCGCTGATGCTCGCGTCCTGCGGCTTTCCCGCTATCGCCACTACGAGTGCAGGCGTGGCTTTCTCGCTGGGATTCCCTGATCAAGAAGCTGCTGTGAGCAGGGAGACCATGCTGGATCGCGTGGGGTCCATTGCTGCGGCAAGTCCACTTCCTGTCTCCGCCGATCTCCAGTCGGGCTACGGTGCGAGCCCTGAAGAGGTTGGAGAAACCATCGCGGCTGCGATTCGTGCTGGTGTGGTGGGCGCGAACATCGAGGACTACAGCGGCAATCCTGCGCAAGCCCTGTTCGACAGAGAGCACGCTGTCGCGCGCGTTCGGGCAGCAAGACGCGCCGCGGACGCGTCGGGAGTTCCTTTTGTTCTGACGGCCCGATCCGATGTCTACCTGACTGGTGCGAGCAATGTTTTTGCAGAGGCCGTCGAGCGATGCAATGCGTACCGAGAGGCGGGTGCGGATTGCCTCTTTGTGCCGGGGGCTTCCGACCCCAAGACCATCGAAGCGCTCGTCCGGGAGATCAATGCCCCCCTCACCGTGGTCATGGGCCTGACAGGTTCACCTCTCACCGTGCCCCAACTCGGATCTTTGGGGTCTCCTCGTTTTCAGTGCAATAAGTGACGGTACGCAAAGCTAGCACTGGCGCGGGGGTGGTCTGGGTAGACCGTTGATTTCATTGACTTTCCTGTTCGCTTTG
>NZ_CYIG01000055.1 GCF_001298675.1 Paenacidovorax caeni | reverse complement strand
AGGTCATCTACACCACCAATGCCATCGAGTCGGTGAACATGAGCCTGAGGAAGCTGACCAAGAACCGGGGCTCGTTCCCCAGCGACGAGGCGCTGACCAAGCTGTTCTACCTGGCCCTGCGCAACATCAGTCAGAAGTGGACCCTGCCCATCCGGGATTGGAAGGCCGCGCTGACCCGATTTACCATTCAGTTCGGAGACCGCATCTCCGTCAATTGAAGTCCGACCCGTTTACACAAAAATTCGGACACGCCCGAACGAAGTTGCTCAGTAAGGCTTGACCTTCAATCCATCATAACCACCACCCATCGCCTGAAATAGAGCGGCACTATCGGCAAGTCGTTGCGCCTGCGCTGCGACCAAGGCAATGCTATTTTGTTGAGCCTGCTGCCTTGCAATCAGCAATTGCGTGTAGCTGGCTGCGCCAAGCGCATACTGACGCCCCGTGGATTCAAGAGAAGACTGTGCAGTTGAGTCTGCAAACGCGAGTGAACTCAATGCCTGTGCATCGTGCTCCAGTGCGCTCAATGTGTCCGCCACGTTGCGCAGAGCGTCGAGCACAACGCCCTGATAATTTTCCGCTGCGGCATCCAATGCCGCCAGCGATGCCCGTTTTTCTGCGGGTAGTCCCGGATTGAATAGTGGCTGGGTCAACTGCCCCAGCACACTCCAAACAGCAGAGTTGCCGCCAAAAAGAGCCCCGGTTGTGAGTGCTTGTGAGCCAAGGTTTGCACTGAGGTTGATTTGTGGATACAGCTTGGCGATCGCCACCCCATATTCGGCATTCGCCGCGTGAAGCAATGCTTCTGCCGCCTGAATATCAGGCCGTCTGCGCACCAGATCAGAAGGCATCACAAGAGGCAATTCGGTGGGCAGTTTGAACTCGGCCAAAGTGAAATCCGGCACCTTCGCGTCACCAGGGGCCTGGCCGGAAAGCGTAGCCAGAAGATGCTCACTTTGTTGCAGTTGCTTGAGCAACAGGGGTAGTCCAGAACGAGTCTGTTCGGTCTGCGTTTGCTGTGCAAGCAGTTCGTCCGGTGCTGCTTGACCAAAACGCACCCGCTCGCGGGTGACATTGATCTGCTCGTCCTGTGCTTCGACCATCGCTTTGGTGGCCGCAAGCTGACCCGCGAGTTTTGCTCGGACAATGGCGGTGGTGGTGATATTTGCCGCAAGGGTCAGTTGCGCGCCCGCCAGTTCATGGCTCCGGTAGTCCACACGAGCGGCCAGCGCTTCCAGCGCACGACGATTCCCTCCGGCCAAGTCGAGGCGGTAATTTACGCCAACACTGGTGT
Organism: Paenacidovorax caeni; assembly: GCF_001298675.1. Taxonomy (GTDB): domain Bacteria; phylum Pseudomonadota; class Gammaproteobacteria; order Burkholderiales; family Burkholderiaceae_C; genus Paenacidovorax; species Paenacidovorax caeni. The sequence continues at coordinate 19,851 of NZ_CYIG01000055.1, read as the reverse complement.
TGTAAAGACTGAACTCACGTGCCTCGCCGGCCAATCCGAGACCGCTGGAGCTCATGCGTTGGCGTTGCGCACCGATACTCGCATCGACTTGGGGGTAGCGCGTTGATCCCGCTTGCGCAGCATGAAGCTCCTGCGCCTGCCGCAGTGTCGATTTTGCGGAGGCTAACGTGGGACTGTTTTGTAAAGCCAATGCAATCAGTGCATCGAGTCTGTATGACCCCAGGCTGTGCCACCATTCCGAACTGACCTCCCGACCGACCCGGAGGGTTTGCACTTCCCCCAAGGGGATTGTGGACAAGGCGGTTTGCGCTGGCATGGTGGCAACGGTGTATTTGGATGTAGTCGGAGCTTCGGGGCGTTTGAAGTCAGGCCCGACCGCACAACCAGCCAACAAACCAACAAGTGCGAGAGATGTCAGGGCTCTGGCTGGACTTTGACTGGGTTTCGTGCATTGGCCCGTGCAAGTCAGGTCATCGGTTTTCATAGAAATGCTCCAGGAACGGCTTACGGAAGCTCTGATGACAAATGAGACAGCTTTGTTGCACCTTCGAAAAAGCAGAGATAACGGCTAGACCATCACCACGCTTGGCTGCGTCGCCCATAGCTGTAGCAGATTCGTGCGTCTGCCCATCGTGGCTGCGAAACTTCCCAGCATCGGTTCCGAGCCAAGCAAGAATGCGCATTTTTTCCGCGACGGGAGGCTCTGCGTGGTTGGCAATCTTCGGCGCCAACTCGGCAACCACCGCCCACTCTTCCTTGGAAATTGCGCCTGTAATGGCTTGCATGTCGCGGCCTAATTTGTCCATCACACCACGTAGCGCCATCGGCTTTGCGGATTCTGCCTGCGCGCCAGCAGGGTTGACTGATATGGTCATCACCGTGAAAAGCACGGTGGCAATGACCAGGAACGGTTTTTTAGTGCTGTTCATGAGACCTCTTCTTTTCTCAGCGACATCGATAACGAGTGGTGCAGTCATTCAAAACTGCGCCCTTCACCCGCTTCCTCGTGAGTGACGCCATCGCGGATGTGGTAAATGCGCTTGAACGTCGGGATGATTTTTTCGTCGTGCGTGACGACGATGACGGCGGTTTCAAAACGCCGAGCCATGTCGTTGAGGATGCGGATGACAGACATCGCACGCACCGAATCCAGCGGTGCTGTTGGTTCATCAGCCAGGATCACTGGTGGTCGATTGACCAAGCCGCGAGCAATAGCCACGCGTTGCTGTTCTCCGCCTGAGAGTTGTGACGGCATGGCCCTGGCGCGGTGCTGCACATCCAGCGCGGTGAGCAGTTCGAGCGCGCGTTTTCGCGCATCGTCATTGCCGACACCCGCGAGCATCGGCAAGAGCGCCACGTTATCGGTGACATCGAGAAACGGGATCAGGTACGGCGCTTGAAACACGAAACCGATCTTGTCGCGGCGCAAAGCCCGCAGGTCGCGCACTTTCCATTCATCGTCGAAAATCACCTCGTTTCCCAGCACCATGCGACCGGCGGTGGGGTCAATCACGGCTCCCAGGCACTTGAGCAACGTGCTCTTGCCGGAACCGGATGGGCCGATCAGACCAACCACCTCGCCCGGCGCAACCTGCATGTTCACGTTCTTCAAGGCGAGAACCGCAGTGTCTCCCTCTCCGTAACGCTTGCTCAAGCCTTCGATGTGAATGCCTTTTGCCGTCATGTTCAGCCTCCAATCGCTTCGGCCGGATCGACCTTCAGCGCCATACGGATGGCGACAACGCTGGCCAGCACACAAATAACCATCACCGCGAAGAAACCCAAGATTGAATCAATGGGCATCAGCAATACGTATTTGGGAAACAAGGGTGCAGCGAAGGTAGCCGTGATCTTGCCAACGACAAAACCGATGACCCCAAGTACCAACGCCTGCTGCAAGATCATTCCCGAAATCGTGCGGTTGCGTGTGCCGATGAGCTTGAGCACTGCGATTTCGCGAATTTTGTCCATCGTCAGGGTGTAGATGATGAACGCCACGATGGCGGCGCTGACCACAGCCAGAATCACCAGGAACATGGCGATTTGCTTGGCGGATGTGGCAATGAGTTTTCCCACTAAAATCTCTTCCATCTGCGCGCGGTCATAAACCGTGAGCCGTTTCCAGCGCCGTATCGGTTCAGCCACCTCCTGCGGGGAGTATTCAGATTGGATACGCACCAGCACCGCATTTACCGAGTTGTTACTGGTTTGTGAGGCAATCACAGCATCGAGCAGACCAGGCACGCCGGGGCGGTTAAAGGCCGGATTGGCTTCGGTGCGGCGACGCTGCATCAGAATGGCGTCGTTGTCTTTGAGGAATTGCGCTTCTTGCGCATCCTTGAGTGGGATGAACACCATTGGGTCGCCACTGGAGGACACCATGCGGCGGGTCAGGCCAACTACTGTGTAATGGTTGCGGCGAATTTTCACCTCATCGCCCAGCCGAAACCCGGTGGCGATGTCCGCGACCGCCTCATAGTGGCCACGTGTAATCTGGCGCCCCGCGACCAATTGAGGTGGCCAACCCGATGTTCCCGGTTCGCCTGCCGCAATGCCCACGACCATGGCGCGCACATCCTTTTCACCTCTTCCGACCTGCATGGTCAGGTAGGTCACATTGGCGGCCTCTGCGACGCCCGGCAGGGTGCGGATGCTGCGCCACAGGTCATCAGGGATGCTGGAAGACTCGGCATAAGGGCCCAGGGTATCTTTCTGTACCACCCACAAGTTGGCACCACTGTTGTCCAGCAACACCTTACCGTCATCGACCATGCCGCGATACACACCCGCCATGGTCAGCGTGACGCCAATCAACAGGCCCAGGCCGATGCCCGTAAAGATGAATTTCCCCCAGGCATGAAGGATGTCACGTCCGGCCAGGCTTATCACGGTGAGACTCCTGGCAGACGATCGACGATGTTAATCCGACTCTTGGCGCTGAGTGTCTTTTCGCTGTAGAGCACGATCTGGTCGCCAACGCTCAAGCCCTCGAGCACCTGAACCAGGCCATCAAGACTGGAGCGGCCCAGCACGACCGGAGTGAAAGTCAAACCTCCTTCAACCAGCTTCCATACACCGCGTTTTCCATCGACTGTCCGAATTGCGGCATTGGAGATGGTCGGCGCGGCAGGCAATTCGCCCAGTTGCACAGTCACCTCCGCCAACTCACCCAATGGTGGAAGAGGTACTGGAGGCGCGTTGAAAACGATTTTTGCCAGGGTTTCCTCAGTCACGGCATCGGCACGAGGCTCGATTCGCAATACGTGTCCCGCCACTGCCTGAGATCGCCGTGATCTCAGAACAATCTTGGCTGGAAGCCCTATAGCCAGTCCCTCGGCACTGATTTGATCAAAGCGTGTATCAACCCACAGGCTTGCGGTGTCAATTACTTCGATTACCGCTTGCCCCGCCACCACCGTGGTGCCAGGGTCTGCATCGCGTGCTGCGACCAGTCCGGCAACCGGTGCCACCAACCGCAAGTTTCCGCGTTGAGCGCGGAGCGCTTCCAACTCTGCGCGCAGACGCGCGATATCTTCTCGCGAGGCGACCAATGCCGCGCTCGCCACAGCCAGTTCTTGCCGTTTGGTGACTACCGTTTCTTCGCTGGTGCCACGCACCGATAAAAGCTGCTCATAGCGTGTGGCCTGTGTCTGCGCGAAAGTTTCTTTGGCCGCAGCCTGTCGAAGTGCAGCTTCGGAACTCTTGATTGCAGCCTGCTGAGCGCTAACGCGATCGTCCAGGTCCACCGCATCCATTTCACCGAGCACTTGCCCTGCCTTAACGATATCGCCGACATGCACATCCAACCGCTTGACGCGCCCGGCAACGGTGGGGCCGATTTTGTAAGTAAAGCGCGCTTGTACTGTCCCTATACCAGCTAATGCTGGGGCAACGGAGCGGGACTCTACCGTGCTGACAGTAGCTGCAATAGGAGCCAATGGCCCTGAACGCAAAGCAACATAGATGAAAAGTAGTAGAAGCGGAATGATGATTACGACAAGTGCCAGTGTGCGGCGTTGTAAGGGTGGAAATTTCATGACTCACTCCCAATGCCACGACGATAGATTGCAAAAACACCAGAGGCATCGCGACGGATGCGAGCGGCGTCACCCGCGATGAGTGACTGCATCACCAAGCCCTGGATGGAGCCGATGAACGATACCGAGGCAGCCTCGATATCGAGGTTGGCATCAAGCTCGCCTATCGCCTTGCCCCGCTCCAGTAGATGGCGCAAGCGTTCTCCGTACCGTTGAATTAAGGTCTGAACCATCCTTTTAGGGAGTGTTTCTCCGGGCCGCTGCAATTCTCCGAAGAGCATCCGTGGCACACCCGGATGCTCGGAAACGAAGTCGATATGAGCCATGAAGACCGCTTCCAGCGCGGCAAGAGGAGAAGTCACGTTCTGTGCCGCCCTGTCTACTCGGGAAAGAAGACGTTCCGCCACCCATGTCATCACTGCTTCGAGAATGGCATCCTTGGTGGGGAAGTGCCGGAACAGCGCGCCTTGGGTCAGGCCCATGCGCTGCGCGATCGCCGTGGTGGTGATGTCGCTGGGATTCTGCTCAGCCGCCAGATTGATCACCGCCTCTACGGTGGCCGCTCTCCGTTCATCAGCCGGAAGGTGCTTAGGGTGTTCGCTCATCGCCAATCCAAAAGAAAGTCATCTATTACTATCATAGCAGGTTGTGTGATGAGAGCAAGACCCTATCTGACAGCGCCCAATGAACTCAACGCCAAGTTCGACCCCGAGCCAAGGTACCCAGCTTGTCGGTTGGCCCCTACAAGCAGGTTTAGCGCGTACTGAATTTAGTCAGTTTTTTTCTTTCACCGGCACAGTGCAATCGACTTTTGATGTTTGGTGCGGTCGTCTTCTGAAAATGACACCCAGGGCGTGAAATTGATCCAATCAATCGTCATGGTTCACTCCGATTTGCAAACACAAAATTGCTCGTACAGCACCTGCATCACGGCCAGCGCTTTAGGGTTGGTCAATGCGTAGTGGATGTTTTTGCCTTCACGGCGAGTGCTCACCAGTTCCTCACCGCGCAACACGGTTAGTTGCTGCGACAAGGTGGGTTGCACGATGCCCAACAAATCTTCAAGCTCACCAACCCGGCGTTCGCCTTGTGAGAGCTGGCACAGGATGAGTAGCCGGTCAGGGTTAGCAGATATGCACGTGGGTGTCGAACTTAGCTCCAACGTGTATTCACAGTTAGCCGTGTGACATCGCGATCTTGAAATCCTCGTAGTTCAGAATTTTCAGAGGCGTAGCTGCAGGATTCCCTTCAACATCGGGTACGTCAAGCCGAAGATTTTTTTCAAAGTAAAAAAGAAGTGCTTTTCTAATAGGGATGGACAATTTTCCATCCACCATTTCATAGTCTTCCATGACTCCTCGCTTCTGAGGCTCATTCAGCTTGGGGTTTGGATGAAGCAGGACTTCAAACAGCTCATTCCAAGCAGTGTCGTTGGTGATGTCTCCTTCAGCGCTGCCCAATCCTCTGGTGGCATCACACCGTGACAGAAGGAAATCCCGGAAAGCGCGCCTGTTGTGGCAAAAAGCTCGGACGTGCCATCGCGCTCCATCGTTCACAAGAGAATGGGGGGAAAGCCACCTCCACGCCTTGTCCAGATTGGCGTTATTCATCGATTGATAAGAAACCTCTATCGACCGTTTTTCTCGTATTGCCCTTGCTAACGCCCGAAGCACATCTGATTTCACCCGCCTGGTTGGAACGGGCATCAGTGCGGCACTCGGGATGTAGCCCATCCACGAATCCATTAGCCGAACGCGAACCCCAGACGCGTCGTGCAGGTGAGCCAGATAGACATCCGCCCTAAGGTCTAGAAAGATCGGAGTGAAGTTTTCTGTGCTGATGTAGCGCTTCTCGCTCGCGTCATACATCAGGTTGCCCGGAGCAAGCTGTTGGTACAGGCCAAGGTCTGCGGACGCCTGGGGGGTTGAGACCCCAAATTTTTCCGTAATGTCTCCACGTCGAACACCACCCTCCCAGTAGAGGCGGAATTCAATGAATTCGAGGCGCCGTTCAGTGCCCCAGCGAATTTTGTCGGCTGCAAATTTCATAAGTATAGTTACTTGACAGGTAAAAAATCGCTACCCATAATAAAACTATACGCAATGGACCGCTCCTTGTCCACGCGGGTTACATTGGGAGATAGCTGTGAGCCACACCTGGAACTACGAACGCGCCAGTACCCACATCGACAAGAAGATGGAGGATGTGGAGACCGTCACCATCAAGCAGTATGGGCGCGATATGTCGCTTGAGTCCATTGCGACCAATGCAGCGTACCGCGTCGATGGCGTTCACATGTATGCAGACATCCAGAACCTGCGCGAAATGCTGAATGTGACTGGTGAAGAAGGCACTGAATGCCACAAGCGCATGCTGCGATTTCTTGACCAGCACTATCGCGCTGTCAATCGCATCCTCAAGCGCGTTGACGCGCGGCGGGTGGACTTCCACAACCAGCGTCTGCACTCTCTTTTCACCAAGCCGTACAACTCCGAGGCTGGTGCGGAAAAGAAGCGCGTGCAACGCGCAGTCGCAACAGCGCAGCTCATGATTGACGTCTTGAACGAGACCAAAGATGACGACGCAAAGATCCCCGCAGCAATCTTGCGCGTTGGCATTGACACTGGAGAGACACTGGCTGTCAACAATGGGCGCAACGGAAATCGCGAACCATTGTTCCTGGGCGATGCCGCAAACCATGCTGCGAAACTGGCCAGCAACCTGTCCACCAAGGGTATTTACCTTACGAATGCGGCACGTTTGGCGATTGGCCTCAAGGAAGTCGACACTCCCGCAAAGACGGCGCTGACAAAGGAGGAAATCAAGGACTGCCAAGATGCTGCAGACCTTGACGTCACCGCCGAGACCATCGTCAAAGAGTGGCGGGAAGACCAGAAAAACAATCCGTTGGGGGGCTTTGTTTTCACGCGGCATACCCCACCGTTTTCGACGATGGACATTCCGGCGCTGACCCCCGGCAACTCGCGCCGTCAAGAGGCGGTGAGCATCTATGCAGACATCGATGGCTTCACAGCATATGTGGCAGACAACATTGAGGAGAATGCTGAAAACGTAGTCCGTGTACTCCATGTGCTGCGTGCCGAACTCGAACGCGTCCTCACCACAGAATTCAAGGGGCGGCGAATCCGCTTCATTGGGGACTGCGTCCATGGCCTCATTTGTGAAGGCACTGTAGCAACTACGGAAGTGCAGGACACGATTTCTGAGGCTACACGTCTGGCTGGTGCATTCCGCAGCAGCTTTGACCTTGCTATCGAGAAGCTTGAAAAGAAAAAGTATTTTTCCGGAGAGATGGGTCTCGCTATCGGCTTCGATTACGGCCCAATGACAGTAACCCGTCTCGGCCTGAAGGGGAGTCGTGTTCGCTGTTCGGTGAGCCGTGGAGTGCTTTCCTCGGAGGACGAACAGGTCCGCTGCAAAGGAACAGAAACGGCCATCGGCCAGAGCGCCTATGACGAGGCCTCTGAGGCGGTAAAGAAGGTGTTCGGCGACAAGCGCATAACCGCAAATCTCGACTACTTTGAGGCCACAGAAGCACTCGCTGATAACGGCGACAAAGCAGCCAACAGCGCCCGCTCGGCTGGCACGGTCGCCAGCACCCCTGCTATTGCGAAAGCCCAAGAACAGGTGGTCCGGCCCTACTGTCGTGTGAAGGGGGCGTAATGCCGACTGCCGTCGAGTTCATCGCGGCTGTCGCGCCCGCGTACAACGCAGCCGCTGAACATGTGTCGGCCGTAAGTGTCATTCTCCGATTCAACCTTGCTCTCAGTGATGGTCGGACTGTCCCATACGAGATCGAAGTTAAACAGGTCGGGGATAGGAAGGCGATGGCAAAGGAGCGCCAACCGATCAATTTGCCTGAGTTCTGCCCCCAGCGCCATATCAATTCCGATGGCTCCTTCTGTCTTTACTGGCGGGAAGTGTCCAACTTGGACATTTCGGATGAGGAGACGGCGCACGCATGGTGGGGAATCCTGTGGAAGTTTCTGACGCTCCAGGCCCGGGTAAAAAAAGCTCGGCGTTGGCCAAACCAAAATGAGTGGGCCCACGGTGCAGCGGCTGTCCACCAGTACAGAGCAGAGCTAGCGGCGCATGAGCTCGGGGGCGAGTATGTGATCGCGTTGAAAGAAAGGCGGCTTTCAGTCGTAAAGAAGAAGCGTGTCTTGCAGCTCTTGAAAGACAAAAACCATCTATATAGCGTTTGGCTTGACTCTAAGAAGGTTGTGAACCTTAAGCAGCGCTGCCTTTGCGGTTCGACTGGAAAAAAGGGTCGCAAACGACTTCGTAGGTGTGGCTCCCATGCTTCAGACGCGTCCCACTTAGCTATGGCTCTCCTTCTGTGGGAAATCGAAGAAAAGGCATTCTGGCACTCCTTTCGAGACAGACAATGCTGTGGGACTTGTGACAACTGCCCGCTGCAGCCCTGAACACCTAAAACCTGCTGAATTACAAATGAGTACGAGTCAAGACAGATTGACCAGCGCCCAATGGATTTTTGAGCGAACGCTCGTCTGGATTGCTGCTGCAGAAATCAAGGTCGGTGCAATTACCGCCATCGATTTGGCAATGCTCACGGCGTTGGGTGCGTTCTTTAGCGCAGAGCCATCGAAAAATCCTTGGGCAATTTTCTTCGGTGCAAGTGCTGCGGGGGGGCTATTTATTGCCTTGTTCTGTACAGCAATGGTGCTCTCCCCTCGTCTAAAGGATGGGCCCAAAGAATCGCTAGTATTTTTTGGCGCAATTGCATCGATGCCACGTGCCGACTATGTCATGAGGTTCGAGTCTGTGAGTGAGCACGACATCCTCAAAGATATTGCAGCCCAGATTCATCGGAACGCCGAAATTGCGCAGGAGAAGCATGAGTACGTCAAAAAATGTCTAGGCTGGTCGTTGTTTGCTGTGATCCCATGGATTGCTACGGTAGGTCTCCTTGTCAAGTACTGATCGATCTATCACAGCGGCAATGAGATTGCCACAGCGGCCACCAAAGCACCGCGTCAAGTGACTTGAAATAAATCCAAAGAAAACTCTGGAGGGATCACATCAATGACAACAAAAATTCTGCTTGGACCTGTGCTTTCGTTTCGGGGGGCCTCAAAAGGAAAGTGGAAAGTCAGTGCGCTTATCGGAATTGATGAGGGCAAAAAAGCACCAAAATTCACCGTCGATGGGAAGGCTGCGCCAAAGAGCTCGGTGTTGCTCAGACATGGTGGACGCCAGTACCTGCGCTACGACCTGACCACAAACCAAGGTGATCAAGAGCGCAAGGTTGAGTACACGATTGGGGACGTAGACGAGGTATGGCACTTCACTGTGCCAGGACAAAACTATGCACCTCGCATGGCCTATGTGTCGTGCAATGGCTTTTCGGACCCCAGCAGCATCCGCAAGCTGATCAAGGGTGAAAACGCCGTCTGGGCGGATCTGCTGTGCAACCACGACAAGCAGGTGCGCCCTGCGGGCTACATGCTCGACAAAGAGCAGCTTTGGCATGAGTCGAGGACCCACGACAAGAATCTACAGCGCTTCCACTTGCTGTTGATGGGAGGAGATCAGATCTACTTTGACTCAATCTGGGAAGACGTCAAAGAGCTCAAAGGGTGGATTGGGCTGCCGAGGGATGAGCAGTTGGTATTCCCCGTCAGCCCCGAACTTGAGGCGAAGATTGAGGACTACTACCTCAAGCTTTACGCCGACAGATGGTTACCCAAAGAGCGAGGCACTTGGGGTGGTGAGACGAAGCCGCTTGATGCAGCGCAGGCTATGGCGCGGACTCCCACAGTGATGATGTGGGATGACCACGACATCTTCGATGGCTGGGGTTCCTACAGCTGCGAGATGCAGCACAGTCCACTGTTTCAACGACTCTTCCATCATGCACGACGAGCATTCTGGGTATTCCAGATGCAGCATGCGGCTGACAACCTCCCTGATCTTGTGCCGAGGGATGACGTTCAAGTCAGGGCTAATGACCCGCTCTTCAAGAAAATTGCGTGGACGGAAGCACTCAAACGCGATGCCCTCGCGTTGCCTCTACTGGATCTCCAACCCGGTTTCAGTTTCGCGCACGCTATCGGGCCCGTGCAGCTGCTGGTAGCCGACCTGCGAACCGAGCGCTCGCACGAGCAGGTATTGGGACCGGACACATGGACTGCGATGAAGGCCTGGCTTAAGCAGATTCCAGAGAACGGGCGCAAGCACCCAGGCGAAGGTTGCCAGCACTTGCTGTTTATGTCGTCCGTCCCGGTTGTGCACCCGAAGCTATCGCTTGCAGAAGCATTCCTGGACAACTTCGGTTCGGATCATGTTCTGGATAGCAGTTCAGATGACCTGAAGGATCACTGGACGCACGACGACCATGAGGGCGAACGCCTACGCCTGCTCGAAACGCTGTTCGCGACTGCAAAGGCCAAGCAACTCAGAGCGGCCATCGTCTCAGGAGACGTGCACGTGGCGGCCCACGGAGTCGCCTACCGCAAAGACGTGGGCCCCCAAGACAACTGGGCGCAGATTCAGCAGTTCACATCGACAGCTGTGGTGCACCCGTCGCTGGTATCTGTGGCGGAACGACTGTTTTTTCACGTCCTGGACAACGTGGGCAGGACCACGCAAAACTTGGACGTAAACACAAGTGCAGAGATGCTGATCTTTCCGCAGTCGAACCGGCGGGTTTTGGCTGCGCGGAACTGGCTGGCGATTGAGCTAGACACTGGGGTGGCTAATGCCGCTGGCTCCAAGCTCTGGGCCACTTGGCGATGCGAAACGAAAGATGGGGTGTCGAATCACCTGATGGCTGTGGAGCCAACGGCTGTGCCAGAGGTGGCATTGCTCCACAGGTGACCTCCTGCTTCCGTCGCAGCGATGCCGTCGATTAATTCTGGAGGCCATGTAGACGTACGCAAAAGACCTTTTCATACAACTCGAACCCGCAATACTGGCACATACGCGCCAAGCACAACAGATAAAAAGGAAAAAATGCTTCAACGACTACAAGGTAAAGAGGGCCGTCGTCTGCGGGTGCAAGCCATGCTGTCTCAGAAGATGGTCACGGGCAACCGCGAGCTGGCTGAGTACTTGGCCGAAAATGCAAAGTTCTTCGAGGTGACAAAGGGGCAAGTGCTGATCCAGCAGGATGCGGCCGACAACGATGTGTTTTTTATTGTGACCGGCGCGTTCAATGTGTTGGTCAACGGGCATATCGTGGCGCGCCGCTTCCCCAACGACCACATTGGCGAGATGGCTGCTGTGGAGATGACGCAAAAGCGTGCGGCTTCTCTTGTGGCCACGGAGCTTAGCGTAGTGGCTCAGATCTCGGAAGCGCAGTTCTCGGCCGTTGGCAGCAAGTACCCAGAGGTGTATCTAGCAGTGGCTCGCGAATTGTCGCGACGGCTCCACCAGCGCAACGCACATGTTGGCGCGGCTCGCGACCGCATCAAGGTGTTCGTCATCTCATCGAAGGAGTCCCTCGCTGTCGCGCGCGTCGTCCAGAATGCACTCTCATACGACAATTTTGTCGTGAAACCTTGGACTGACGATGTTTTCCGCGTAGCGAACTACCCGCTTCAGAGCCTTTTCGACGCGGTATACGACGCAGATTTCGCCGTTGCGATTGCCCATGCCGACGACACAACCACGGTCCGCGGTCAGAATTGGCCTACACCACGCGACAACGTGATCTTCGAACTTGGCATGGCCATGGGACACCTTGGTAAGGACCGTGCGATATTGATGGAGTCACGCGAGCACGGGGTAAAGTTGCCCAGTGACATGACCGGTATCACTACGATCCCCTATAGGTACGAGCCTGGCTGTGATGCCGCTGCCTTGATGGGACCGGCGTGCAACCAATTGCGCGATCACATTCTGCGGCTTGGACTGAACCTCTGAGATTGCGAAGGTCGGTATATCGCACCAAGGGGTGCTCCACAAGTACGCGGAACCATCTCGATCATGGACGTCTAAGTTTCCGTCCACCTCCCAACGGTCACTTGCCGCCTAAGCTGTCCGCCGGTCGTTTCTTGCGTCCAGGCTTTGACGGTAGCTGAAACTGTGCGACCAATACGCGTAGGGTATCTGCCTCCGCTTTGTGCTGGGCTGCAGCCTGAAGGGCATGCTGCAACTCGGCACCTTGTACTTGATTAGCTCTTGTACTTTCTCCGAGGGCGGTGCGCGCACTGTCAAGCTCTGCAGCCAACCGAGTCTGTATGGAGCTAGTTTCTAGGAGCTTGGTATGCATATCGCGCTCGGTCTCAGCGAGTCTGCTTCGCAGTTGCTCCAGTTGTTTTTCCGCCTGGGCACGCGCGGTGCGCTCCCGATCGATCTCACGAAGGGCTCGATGCTCTGATTCGGTGGCCCGTTTGGCGGCCTCATCGATAGCTGTACGCCCCTTCTCCAACTCAGCGCTGAAATGCTGCCGACTCTTGGATTGTTCCAGCTTCAGCTCATCCATCTGTCGGGATTGAACCGCCCCGGTGTTCGTGGAGGCCGGTTGGTTTAAGTCAGACCGCCACCATGGAGGTCTGACTGGCGAGTTGCCGGTAGTAGTTTGCCTCAGCCTCTGCAGGCGGTATGTATCCAATAGGTCCGAGCAGCCTGTGATGGTTGAACCAGGACACCCCTTCCAGTGTGGCCAGTTCCACCGATTCACGGGTTGGCCAAGACCGGCGATGGATCACCTCGGCCTTGTACAGCCCGTTGATCGTCTCGGCCAAGGCGTTGTCGTAGCTGTCGCCCTTGCTGCCCACAGATGGCTCGATGCCTGCCTCTGACAGCCGTTCGCTGTAGCGGATGGAAACGTATTGCGACCCCCTGTCGGAATGGTGAATCAAGGCACCATCACGCTCGGGCTGCCTGGCATATAGGGCCTGCTCCAGGGCATCCAAAACGAAGTGTGTGTGCATGGAGGTGCTGACCCGCCAACCCACAATGCGCCTGGCGTACACGTCGATCACGAAGGCCACGTACAACCAGCCTTGCCAGGCTGAGACGTAGGTGAAGTCCGACACCCACAGCTGGTTGGGCCGCTCGGCCTTGAACTGTCGGTTGACCCGATCCAGTGGGCACGGCGCCTTGGCATCGCTGAGGGTGGTGCGCACCACCTTGCCACGGCGCACGCCCTGCAAGCCCAGGCGCTTCATCAAGCGTTCGACCGTGCAGCGAGCAATGACAACTCCCTCGCGGTTCATCTGCTTCCATATCTTGTCGGCGCCGTAGACCCGCATGTTGGCCTGCCAGACACGCTCAATGTGCGGCACCAAGGTGTCGTCACGCTGGGTGCGCGCGCAGCGCAGCTGGGGGTTGCGTTGGTGAGCGGCGTGGCGCCAATAGCCTGACGGGGCGATCTGCAGCACTTTGCAGATCGACTCGACCCCGTGGGCCTGTCGATGCTGGTCGACGAAGTCGTTCAGGACTTCAGACGGCGGTCGAGCTCCGCCTGGGCGAAAAACGCGCTGGCCAACTTCAAGATCTCGTTGGCTTTGCGCAGCTCCTTGTTCTCGCGTTCAAGTTCCTTCAGGCGCTGCAGGTCGGTCGTCGTGACGCCGGCCCTGGCGCCGTTGTCGATCTCATCGCGCTTGACCCATTCGTTGAGGGTCTGCGGCACGCAGCCGATCTTGGGGGCGATGGATTCAATGGCGGCCCACAGCGAGGGGTACTCGCCTCGGTGCTCCTGCACCATGCGAACAGCGCGTTCGCGGACCTCGGGTGAGAACTTGTTTGACTTCTTGCTCATGGCTCAATCCTCTCAGGGAAAAGAGCCTCCTCAAAAACCGGGGCGGTTCAAGGTGATATTTTCTTTACACCCTACCCACGCTCTTGGCCCGCATTGGCTTTGGCAGAACGGGCCAATTGCTCATTACTGCCAGGCTGTCCTGTAGGAGTACTTCGGATCAACCCAGTGCCTTGAGCTTGCGATAAAGCGAACGTTCGCTCATGCCGAGCTGGGCAGCAAGTTCTGCACGGCTACCGGTGTGGGCAGCAGCAAGGGCGCGCAAGGTATCTCGTTCTAAGGACTTAAGCGAGCTGCCCGAAGCGACTGCGGCGACAGAAGAAGACGCTGCAGGCTGTAGCACCAAGGGCGTAGGCGAGTGTCGGGCTGGTCGCGCCCAAATACCCGTGTCCACCGCCTTTTGAATGTGAACACCTTCTACGGTATCGCCGTCGCACAACAAGGTTGCTCGCTCCAAGAGGTTGCGCAACTCACGCACGTTACCAGGATAGTCCAGCGAACTAAGCTGAATCAACGCGTCTCTGGACAAACGCAGGTGACGAGGCGATGCAACACGCTCCAGCAGAGCTGCCGCCAGCAAGGCGATATCTTCGGTACGTTCGCGCAATGCCGGCAAGCGGATTGGGAAAGTGCACAGCCGATAGTACAAGTCTTCGCGGAAACGACCCTCGGCTACCATGGCTGGCAGGTCACGATGCGTGGCGGATACAACACGGATGTCGGCATGCCGAAGGTCTGTACTGCCAACGCGGCGGTAGGTGCCAGTTTCCAACAGGCGTAGGAGTTTCACCTGCATCGGCAGCGGAATATCCCCCACCTCGTCCAAGAATAATGTACCGCCGCTAGCAGCCTCTACCAAGCCTCCGCGCTGCCCAGCGGCACCGGTAAATGCACCCCGTTCGTGGCCAAACAACTCCGACTCGAACAAAGCCTCGGGCAAACTGGAGCAATCAACCGCTACCAGTGATTTCCCTGCGCGTGGGCTGGCATCGTGCAGAGCATGAGCTACCAGCTCCTTGCCGGTGCCCGATTCACCCAATAGCAACACCGCGGCTCGTGATGGCGCCACGCGCGCCACAAGCTCCAACATTTGGCGAAAGGCAGGAGCGCGCCCAACCAACCCTTGGACATTAGGCCGACTTTCTGGCACCCTCAGTGGCTCCATCTTTTCAACGAAAAAAACCGGTGTACCGTCCTCACCCGGCAAAGGTGCCAGTTCGATATTGACGTATGCCTCCCCATGAGGAGTGTGGTGCAGGTGCAGCACTCGCTCACGCTGTCCTGATTCGCGCGAAAGCGCCATCGGGCAGCTTTCACCCGCTTGATCGCACGGAACCGAGAAATTGTGCGATACCTCGTAGCAAGTACGCCCAATCACACTGCGCTGCGGGCTGAACTGCTGACGATAGGTGTCGCATCCCGGACGATTGCATAGACTCTAGGCGCTATCCACTCTTCATGGCTCGAGCCGTTCTGAAGGAGTTGATAGAGTCCTTGCAATCCACCCGGGGAGTGAAGCCATGTTGATAGCCCTGCACAAGAACGCCCGCACCACGCCCGCTGTGCGTGCCGAGATCGCAGCCAGCAATGAACCAGCCCGCGTCCTGGCCCAGCGCTTTGGCATCACGGAGCAGACGGTCTACAAATGGAAGAAGCGCGACGTCTTTGCCGACCGCTCGCACACTGCCCACCACCTTCAGACCGTGCTCACGCCAGCGCAAGAAGCAGTGGTGGTTCACTTGCGGCGTACCTTGCTGTTGCCTTTGGATGACCTGCTGGCCGTGACACGGGAGTTCATCTGCTGTCATGTCTCGCGCTCCGGGCTGGACAGGTGCTTGCGCCGCCATGGAGCGGGCAACCTCAACGCCCTTAAGCCCCAGGCGCCTGCGCTAGCCCACAAGGCCTTCAAGAGCTACGAGCCAGGCTACGTGCACATGGACGTGAAGTACCTGCCCCAGATGCAGGATGAGAGCAGCCGGCGCTACCTGTTCGTGGCTATCGATAGGGCTACGCGTTGGGTGTTTGTGCAGCTCAAGTCCAACAAGACCGCAGCCAGTGCACAGGCCTTCCTCAAGGCGTTGCACAAGGCCTGTCCGATCAGGATCAACAAGCTGTTGACCGACAACGGCAAAGAGTTCACGGACCGTCTGTTTGCCAGCAAGGAACGCGAACCCAGCGGCAACCATGAATTCGATCAACTGTGCCGGGAGTTGGGCATAGAGCACCGATTGACCAAGCCCAGGACGCCCAGAACCAACGGCATGGTGGAGCGGTTTAACGGCCGCATTGCAGACGTCCTGAAGACCCACCGGTTCAACAGCCGCGAAGACATGGAGCAGACCTTGCTGCGCTATGTAGCCCTGTACAACCACCAGTTGCCACAGTCAGCGCTCAAGAGCAGTACGCCGATGCAGGCCATGAAAGAGTGGCATCACACCCACCCGCACCTGTTTCACAAGCGACCATATGATCGTCCGGGATGCGACAGATAGGCAGTGTTGGCCGCAAGGATGCGGTACTGCAAGTCAAAGACGATGTGAGGTTCGGGTAACCCGTCTAGAAAAGCGATAAGTTCGGGCAGTGGCTTCATGGCAAAGAAAAGATGAGTGTCCAGTGTAGGGGATCAGCTTCAGACTGCCAATAATGGCTGCCATTTGGCAGCAGTCACTCGGTACGCGTGACGCACTCGGACTCTCTCGATCTCAAAACGCTTGAATCACAATCAATTTACAGATCAAAAAGGGTGGCACGATTTTTGAAGCTGTAAGGCACCACAACCGCTTGGAGTCTCTTATGAACTCAACACTAAATCTGCCAACAGCCGGCACACCCGAAGATGCGGAGCGCCGAACATGGATGCGCGCTACAGTCGGCATGGGATGCGCAGGCGCTACCGCCACACTCTGGCCATTTGTGTCTAGTTTTGCCCCCAGTGAGCGGGCGAAAGCGCTTGGAGCAAGCGTGCAGGTGAATGTTGGAGATTTAGCCCCAGGCGAAATGCGTACAGTGGAATGGCGCGGCCAACCTGTCTGGCTCTTACGCCGTACCCCCGAGATGCTGGCCAGTCTATCGAACACCGCCGACTTGGCCGACCCTAACTCGAGTACCCCACAACAGCCTGAATATGCAAAAAATATACATCGGTCCATCAAGCCCGATTTGTTAGTGACCGTGGGCATTTGCACCCACTTGGGCTGCTCCCCGGTAACTTTGCCCGAAGGCACCGCCAACACCAGTGTACCGGCTGACTGGAAGGGTGGCTTCTTCTGCCCTTGTCATGGTTCTACCTTTGATCTAGCCGGTCGCGTTTTCAAGAATAAGCCCGCCCCCACCAACTTGGTGGTGCCACCCCATAGCTATCTCGATGACACTACGCTGTTAATCGGTGAAGACGAAAAAGAAAATACTTAAGCACCGTGGACTTTCGCATTTTGCACAGCACAAACAGTAGTGAGTTGAGTTACTTGCTAGCCGACAGAGCCTGCGGTGAGGCCGTGCTGATTGACCCCCACTCGCGCGACCTACCTGTGATTCGTGCGTTGCTACAAGAACATCAACTCCGCCTTCGTTGGGTATTGCGCACCCACCAGCACGACCATCTGCGCCCAATGGAGTTCGAGCGACTACGACAACTTGGCGCTCCACTAGTGCAAGGTGAGCCGCGCGAGGGAGCCACCTTAGTTAACGACGGTCAAAACCTGGATTTTGGAAGTGAGAAAATCAAAATTTGGCGCACGCCCGGCCACACACCATATTGCCTGAGCTACATTTGCCGCGATCGCGTCTTTTGCGGAGGTCTCATGGCGGTAGATGCCTGTGACCTACAACCCTATCCGGCAGATCCCGAAGCCCTGTGGGACAGTGTCGTTCAACGCCTATTCACGCTGCCAGATGAAACCCTACTTTTTGCAGGACACGAAATTCCTTTACATGCCGTCAGCACAGTTTGGGGACAGCGCCAATCCCACACTTGGTTTAAAAAGCTTGATAGAGACGCTTTTATTACACACTGGACAAATTTTCTAATTTTGAATAACTAAAAAATTTTGCAGATTTATGTTGGATGGTTGAGGCAGGGGAAAAAACCCAGTGTTTGCAGAAATCGTTGTGGATACTCAGCATCAGATTAAGATTCAGCTGTCTCAAGTGATATTTTCGCAATCTTTGCTTGCGTTCGAGAGCTCAAGTTAGCTGTTGCCGAACCCTTGAAAAGAGCGCTTGTAATTAGGAAGCACGTGCTTGAGTTCACTAAAACGATTTTTTTGCCACGCCACACGACTCACGGTTCAGGCAAGTGAATCGCCCAAGGTTTGAACTGACCCTAAAAGTTGGACGTTTGCCTCCTTGCCTACCAGGCGGTGTTTTTCAGTCGGCATTCCAACAGGCTGAGTCCGCTCAATCTGAGCTTGATACGCTCAAGGTTGTAGTAGTGAACGTAATCATTCACGCACGCTTCGTGCGCATCAATGCTGTTGGGCGCAGCAAGCCGGAAGTGCTCGGCCTTGATGGTGCCGAAGAAACTCTCAATTGTCGCGTCGTCAAAGCACTTGCCCTTGCGGCTCATGCTTTGTTTGACTCCACGTCGCTCGATACGGCTGCATCTGCCATCAAGGAAAGCCGTTGAGTTCGCAGCGCTCGAATGGTAAGCGTGGCCTCAAGGCCCTTGTTGCCGGGCCGATGGGATCAGGTCAGCATGCGTCCATATGCAAGACAGTGGACATACCCCTGAGTGGAGCGGCCCGAAGGTTGAGCGCACCCTTCGCAACGGCAAGCAGATCTATTTCTCAGCTTTCAAGGCTTGGCTGGTCGAACAGGCCGGCAGACCAGGCGCATCCGTCTCGGGTCTGGCGCTGCGCAACGGCGTCAACGCCAATCTGCTGCGTCACTGGATGAAGCTGGGTCATTGGCAATCGGGCACCCAGGCACTGTTGCCAGTCACGGTTCTCGCACAGCAGCCCTGTGCCGATGTGGTGGCGACCACCAGTGCCCAACTGTCCACGGGCACGGTGGAGATCGAACTGTGCGGCGCCGTCATACGCCTGAGTGGTCAGGTCGATGCCGCACAACTGACGACGGTGCTGGCCGCGCTGCGCGCATGATCGGCCTGCCAGCGAACACGAGGGTGTGGATCGTGGCCGGACACACCGACATGCGCAAGGGCTTCGATGGTCTGGCCGCGATGGTGCAGACCGCGCTGAGCGAGAACCCGTTCAGTGGCCACGTCTTCGTCTTCCGCGGCCGACGCGGCGACATTATCAAAGTGCTGTGGTTCGATGGCCAGGGCCTGCTGCTGCTGAGCAAGCGACTTGAACGCGGGCGTTTCGTCTGGCCCCAAGCCTCGGGCGGTGGCGTATCGCTGACACCGGCACAGTTGTCGATGCTGCTCGAAGGCATCGATTGGCGCATGCCAGCGCGCACGCATCGCCCGGAGCTGGCCGCGTAAAGCTGGCGTTGCGGGTCATTCCCGATGGAGCCGGGCTGGGGGTGAGGCACACTCCAGGCCGTGTCGACGCCCACCCCATCACAGCCGAGCCGCGAAGAATTGTGGCGCATCATCGAGGCGCGCGATAGCGAGGTGGCACTGCTCAAGCTGATGGTCGACAAGCTCAAGTTGCAACTGCTGCGCCGGGTTCGTTCCGAATTCTGTACATCCAGCGAGCAGTTGACGGCGCAGATGCCTTTGATCGATGGCGACCAAGCCGCATTGAGCATGCGTGCCAAGGGCGTCCCGGTGCCGGCCCCCGCCAATGACGCGCAGATCGACCGCCGTCTGCCGGCGCATCTGCCGCGCGACGTCCAGGAACACCTGCCCCAGCTCAGCAACAGCCATCACGACGGTACGGGCCAACCCTGCGGCTGCACGGCCTGCGGTGCCCGGTTGCGCAAGATCGGGCAAGACGTCTCCGAGCAGCTGGAGTACGTGCCGGCGCACTTCAAGGTGATCCGGCATGTGCGGCCCAAGCTGGTTTGCGTGGGCTGCCAGACGATCTTCCAGGCCAGCGCACCGGGCCGCCCGATTGCGCGTGGTGTGGCCGGCGCCGGCCTGCTGGCCCATGTGCTGGTCTC
>NZ_CYIG01000054.1 GCF_001298675.1 Paenacidovorax caeni | reverse complement strand
GCAGTGCGCGCACTGCCAGCCATGGGGCCAGCGGGCAGCGACAAGAGCGCGCTCGCACTGCTGCTCGCTGCCGTACAGGGCTTGAAACTGGGGCAGTGACAGGCCGCGTTGGAACTGGATCGCGTTGATGGACATCGCTTGCTCCTTGGCGCCGAGGCTCGGCATGTCCTTTCGAGTCCTCTAGCTGGCGTTGGTTCTGCTCAGTCTGAGATATGTCGCTAATCAGGCCATTTTCTATACCCATAGCGTACTGAATCAGTGCGCGGCCGCTATGGGCAGGCCAGGCACGGGACGCAGCACCTGCGCCGGCGGGGGGGCCAGCACCTGCGCCTGCGGCACCAGGTCGGCCAGGGTCACGCCATCGAGCGCTGTGAGATAGGCCCGGGTGGCGCGACCGAGCACACCTTTAAGCACGCAGTGCGCATCCATGCGGCAGGTATTGAGTGCCGGATTGAAGCACTCCACCATGTCGAAATCGGTCTCCATCAGGCGCACCACGGCACCGATGCTGATGCTGCTCGCGGGCTTCATCAGCCGCATGCCACCGCCGCGCCCGCGCGTGGTCTCCAGCAGCCCCTGCGCCGCCAGTTCCTGCACGATTTTGGTCAGGTGGCTGCGCGAAATGTTGTGCGCCGCAGCCACCTCGCTGATGGTCACCGGCTGCTCACGCGCCTGGCAGGCGGCGCAGTACATGAGCACGCGCAATGCGTAATCGGTCCACTGGGTGAGGCGCATGGGCTGAATTGTCCTAAGTCAAGAAAACAGGTATGTATTTTGTATTTTATTTCGATAAAATAGGCATGTCGAATGAATATTTAAAGGACCCCACCATGAATGCCCGTCTGCCCCAGACCCCGATAGACGCCGAGCAAGCCATAGGCCAGATTGCCGTGCAATTGCCCGGCTCGACCGCGATCTTCCGCCGCCTCAAGTTGGACTTCTGTTGCGGCGGGCAGGTGAGCCTGCGCCAGTCCTGCGCCGCCAAAGGGCTGGACCTGCAAACCGTGGTGGATGAACTGTCCACCCTGCAGCGCCCCACCGAGCTGCCCGACGCGGGCACGCCGTCGGAGCTCATCGACCACATCCTGGCGCGCTACCACGAGGTGCACCGCGCGCAGTTGCCCGAGCTGATCCGCATGGCACGCCGTGTCGAGGCCGTGCACCGCGACCACTCGGAAGTGCCCGCCGGACTGGGTGATGCGCTGGAGGCCATGGAGCAAGAGCTGCTCAGCCACATGCACAAGGAAGAGGCCGTGCTGTTTCCCATGCTGCGCGGGGGCGGCAACAGCTTCGTCACCCAGCCGATTGCCATGATGCGCCACGAGCACAACGACCACGGCGAAGCGCTGGAACAGATCGCCCGCCTGACCCATGACATCACCCCGCCGCTGGGCGCATGCAACACCTGGCGTGCGCTGTATGCAGGCCTGGCGCAGCTGCGCGACGACCTGATCAACCACATCCACCTGGAAAACAACGTGCTGTTCCCGCAGTTCGAGCAGACCGCCACGCAGGGCTGCGGCGGCGGCACCTGCGGTTGCAGCTGAACGGTGCACAGCGCTGCCGCCGGGCTTCGGCACGCGACAATGGCGGCCATGGCACCCGACCACGCCCCGCGCCCCCTGGATCTCGACAGCATCACCGCCCTGGTGCACGGCTTCTACGCCGACGTGCGCGCCGACCCGCTGCTGGGCCCGGTCTTCACCCAGGCCATCGGCGCGCACTGGGATGCGCACTTGGCACGCATGGTGGATTTTTGGAGCACCGTGGCCCTGGGCAGCAAGCGCTACCGGGGCAACGTGGCGGTCCGGCATCTGGCGCTGGAGGGCATCACGCCCGCACACTTCGCCGCCTGGGTGCGGCTGTGGGCCGTGCACACTGACGCACGCTTCCCCCCCGAAGTCGCACAGCAGCTGCAGCAGACGGCGCACGGCGTGGCGCGCAACCTGTTCCGCGTGTGCCTGGGGCAGCCCCCCGCCTTCTTACAGGCGCACGGGCGCAGCCACTGAGGCCTGCATTTTTTTCAACCAAAAACGGCTCTAACGCTTGGATAGCAAGCGCTAGAAGCTATCAAAAAGAGAGTGTGCCTCTCATTAGCCGTGCGCCTTGCGCACTGCGGCGCGCAAAGGCTGCAGCAGGTGCCCAAGCCCGTTGTGGTCGATCTCATGCATCAGCGCCAGTAGCCGTCCCAGTTCGCCGCGCGGAAAGCCCTCACGCGCGAACCAGGCCAGGTAGTTGCCTGGAAGGTCGGCCAGCACCCGCCCCTTGTACTTGCCATAGGGCATTTCCGTGGTGACGAGACGCCGCAGCAGTTCGGAATCCATGGCGATGGCGCCTCTCAGCGTTGCGGCGGTTGCTGCAGCAAATGGAAGTCCAGCAGCCGGGTGGCCATCACGGTCTCGGTGAGGAAGAACACCAGCGCCAGCAGGAAAGACAACACGCCCGCCAGAAAGCCCGCCACCGCCATGCGCGCAGCCTGCAGGCCCATGATTTCGCCCAGAAACAGCAGGATGATGGTGAGCCCGATGAGGAAAGCGCACAGCGTGAGCAGGCCGATGCACACATTGGCCATGCGCCCGCGTGTGCGCAGCGTGGCCAGCTCGGTATAGGTGCGCTGGATCAGCTCGGCATCGTTGCTGGCACGCGCCTTGTCCTCCACGACGCGCGCGCGGTCGATGATGCGCGCCAGCCGCCCGGCCACCGCGCCGATCATGCCGGCCACCGCCGTGAGCAGGAAAACGGGGGCCACCGCAAGCTGAATGCCATGCGTGATGGCCGTGGAATCGAGAGGTACGGGCATGCGGGTGTTCTTCTCAATAGTGCGGGGGTAATTCATCGCGCAGGCTGCGCGGCGTGCCCTCGGGTTGCTGCTCGCGCAGCGCCTGCAGCTCGCGCTGCAGCTGCGTAATCTGCAGCTGCTGGCGGTAGATCGTGAGGTTGAGCTGGTCGAGCAGGTCTTCGGTGAAGGCGGCCTTCACCTCCAACGCCTCCAGCCGCAGCGATGTCTCCGACATCACGCCTGCACCGCCTGGGCCAGGCGTGCCACGCCTTCGCGGATTTTGTCCACGTCGGCCGTGGCGAACGACAGGCGCAGCGTAGCGTGGTCCGGCTCGGCGCAGAAAAACGGCGCTCCTGGCACGAACGCCACGCCCTTGTCGATGGCGCGCTGCGCCAGCACGTTGCCGTCGGCCACCTTGCCGCCGGCGTCGGTCAGGCGCGCCCACACGAACAGGCCGCCCTGCGGCTGCACGAAGCCGATGGCGTCGCCCAGGCCCTGGCGCAGCGCGTCGCCCATGGCTTGGGCACGCTCGGCGTAGACCTGGCGCACGCGCGCCAGCGTGGCCGGCATGCGCCCGGCCTGGAGGTAACGCGCCGCCGTGGCCTGGGCGAACGTGCTGGTGTGTGCGTCGCTGAACTGCTTGCACATCGTGGCCTTGGCCAAGAGCGCGGCAGGGGCGATCATCCAGCCCACGCGCAGCCCAGGCGACAGCACCTTGCTCAACGAGCCGCAGTGCACCAGCCATTCGCGGCTGCCCGGCACCTCGCGCGACAGCGCCAGCAAGCTGGGCGGCGGCGCCTCGCCAAAGTACAGGTCGCCGTACGGATCGTCCTCGACGACCACGGTCTGGTACTTCACCGCCAGCTCCAGCACCTTGCGGCGCCGCTCCAGGCTGAGCGTGGCCCCGCTGGGGTTGCCAAAGGTGGGAATCAGGTAGACGAACTTGGGGTGGTGCTCGACGATGAGCTGCTCCAACCGGTCGGTCTGCACGCCCTGCCCGTCGATGGGCGCACTGATGAGCTGGGCGCCATACAACCGGAAGCACTGGATGGTGGCCAGGAACGTCGGCCCCTCGACGATGACCTTGTCGCCGGGCGAAATCAGCGTCTTGCCCAGCAGGTCCAGCGCCTGCTGGCTGCCGGTGGTGACGATCAACCCCTCGGGCGCCACGTCCAGCGCCCCCTTGGCAGCCATGAATGCGCTCAGCTGCTCGCGCAGCGGCTGGTAGCCTTCGGTGGCGCCGTACTGCAGGGCAGCACCGGGCTCTTCGCGCAGCACACGCTCGCTGGCCTCACGGATACCTTCCACATCGAACATGGCGCTGTCGGGAAAGCCCCCGGCAAAGCTGATGATGCCGGGCTTGCCCAGCAGCTTGAAGAGTTCGCGGATGGCGGAGGTTTCGACGTTGGCGAGGCGGTCGGCGAAGGCGATGGGCATGGGTTTCCAGGCAATGGGCGAAATAGCAAACCCGCATTTTCGCCAATCCGCCGCGCCTCGCAGCGCAGCGACAATGCGGCGCATGAAACGCCAGGACATAGAACCGTTCTTCGCAACACTGCAGGCGGCCAACCCCCACCCGGTCACAGAGCTCGAATACACCAGCGTTTTCGAGCTGCTGACGGCGGTGCTGCTGTCGGCCCAGGCCACCGACGTGGGTGTGAACAAGGCCACGCGCCAGCTGTTCCCCGTGGCCAATACGCCCCAGGCCCTGCTGGACCTGGGCCTGGAGCGCCTAGAGGAGTACATCAAAACCATCGGCCTGTACCGCACCAAGGCCCGCAACCTGCTGCAGACTTGCCGCATCCTGGTAGAGCAGCACGGCGGCCAGGTGCCGCGCACCCGCGAAGCCCTGGAGGCGCTGCCCGGCGTGGGCCGCAAAACCGCCAACGTGGTGCTCAACGTGGCCTTCGGCCAGCCCACCATGGCGGTGGACACGCACATCTTCCGCGTCGGCAACCGCACCGGACTGGCCCCGGGCAAAACGCCACTGGAAGTAGAAAAGAAACTGCTGCAGCGGGTGCCCGAGGCCTACCGGGTGGACGCGCACCACTGGCTGATCCTGCTGGGCCGCTACGTCTGCCAAGCCCGCAAGCCACGCTGCTGGGAATGCAATGTGGTAACTTATTGTAAATACACCCCAAAAACGCCCGCACCCTGACCTCGCCCCCAATGCTTGCCCTGGATCCCCGCTCACTCATCGCCATGGCAGGCGTGATGGCGACGGCGATGGCCATCGTGCTGGCCTTCATGCGGCGCCACTACCCGCCGGGCATCCGCGGCCTGGGCTACTGGGCGGCGGCGCCCTTGGCGTGGCTGGTGGCTTCGGTGCTCTACAGCGGGCGCGAGGGTGGCCTGCCCGACCTGCTGGCAGTCGTCGGGGCGAACACGGTGCTCATGCTAGGTACGGTGCTGTTCCACATCGGCTGCCAACGTTTCATCGGCCACCCCACGCGCTGGCCCGCCTGGGGGCTGTACCTTGTGGCTTCGGCCCTCGGCTTCGCGTGGTTCACCTACGTAGAGCCGAACTTTCAGATGCGGCTGGTACTGTTCACCACGCTGGTGAGCGCGATCTACGCCACCAACCTGCACTTCCTGCTGCGCCATGGGGGCAAACGCCTGCCCGTGCGCATGGTGCAAATCGTGCTGGCGGCCCACCTGGCGGTGCTGGTCTTGCGGCTGGCCACCGCCCTGGCCGGCATGGCGGGCGCGCACCTCATGGAGCAGACACTGCTGCAGACGCTGTACATCAGCGCCTACGTGCTCACGGTGCTGATGCTGTCGATTGGTGCCGTGCTCATGGCGACTGACCGGCTGGTGACCGAGCTGGAGCACCTGGCCACGTACGACCCGCTGACCCAGGTCTTCAACCGTCGCGCGCTGCTGGAGCGCTGCGAGGAGGAACTGGCACGCAGCCAGCGCACTGGCCGGGGGCCCTGCCTGATGATGCTGGATCTAGACCATTTCAAGCGTCTCAACGACACCCACGGGCACCAGCATGGCGACGCCGTCTTGGTGCACTTCGCCCACACCACCCAGTCCGTGCTGCGCCGTGCCGACCGGCTCGGCCGCTATGGCGGCGAGGAATTCATGCTGCTGTTGCCCGAAACCGGCACGCAGGAGGCGCGCCGGGTGGCCCAGCGCATCCACACCGCATTGGCCGTGGGACACCGGCTGGACTGCCAGCTGAGCATCGGCCTGACGTCATGGCGCGGCCCCGACGACACGCTCGACGCCATGCTGGCCCGCGCTGACCAGGCGCTGTACCAGGCCAAGGCGCAGGGGCGCAACCAAACCTGCATCGGCTAGGCAGCCACGCCCCCCCATCAGCTTCAGGCCGACTGCTGCGATACGCCTGCGCTGGCGAAGCTCGCCATCTCGCGCAGCACACGGCAAGCCGACTCCAGCAGCGGCCAAGCCAGCGCGGCCCCCGATCCTTCGCCCAGGCGCAGCCCCAGGTCCAGCAGCGGCTCGGCACGCAACACCCCCAGCATGGCGCCATGGCCGCGCTCGCCCGAGCGGTGCGAGAACACACAGCGCTGCAGCACGTGCGGCTGCAGGCGGCTGGCCACCAGCACGGCCGCGCAGGTGATAAAGCCATCCACCACGATCACGCGGCGCTCGGCCGCCGCCTGCAGCACCGCCCCGGCCAGGGTGGCCACCTCGAAGCCGCCCAGCGCCGCCAGGGCATCCAGCGGCTCGTGCGCCTGGTTGTTCGCCTCCAGCGCCTGCTGCAGCACCGCCTGCTTGCGCGCGATACCAGCAGCGTCGAGCCCGGTGCCGGCCCCCACGCATTCCGAGAGCGGCACGCCCCCCAGGCGGGCCAGCAGCAGCGAGGCCACGGAGGTGTTGCCGATACCCATCTCGCCCAACAACAGCGCATTGCCCGGCATACCGCGCACGATCGCCATGCCATGCACCAGAGCCTGCGCGCACTGCGCCGCATCCATGGCCGGGCCCTGGCTGGCATCCTGCGTGCCCGCCGCCACGCGGCACTGCAGCAGGCGCGGCGCACCGGGTGCGGCCTCGCGCGCCGCAATGGCGCGCGCCACACCACAGTCGGCCACCGAGAGCTGCACGCCATGCTGGCGCGCCAGCACGCTCACGGCCGCGCCGCCAGCCAAAAAGTTCTCCACCATCTGCCACGTCACGTCGCTCGGATAGGCCGACACGCCGCGTGCGGCCAGGCCATGGTCGCCTGCGCACACCAGCATCTGCGGCGCCTGCAGGGTAGGCGCCTCGGTGCCCAGGATGAGCCCCAGGCGCAGCATCAGCGCTTCCAGGCGGCCCAGGGCGCCGAGGGGTTTGGTCTTGTCGTCAATGGCGCGCTGCAGGCGCTCGGCCAGCGCAGCATCATGCAGGTCATCAACGCTGGGAATCACAAGAGGTGTGGTCATGGTGGCGGGGAAAGAGAACGCCATGCCCGAAGCGGCACGGCAAGGGTTTACAAAGAAAGTCCAGTCGCATGCGCGCGGCCGGCCGAACGATCCAGCGCCGCAGGCAGGCTGGCGCAAGAGCCCCCTGGGCCCAGAGCATCGGCACGGAGGCCACGGCGCAGGTGTTTCACGGCGTGCGTCATTGAACCAAGGCATCCAGCACGCCGGGAGCGAAGCTGGTGCACAAGGCATCGGCCAGCCCGTCGAACACGCCGTCCAGCGTGGGTGCCTCGGCGCCAAAGAGCGCGCGCAGCACGGCAGCGTCTTCAAACAGGCCGTGCAGGTACAGGCCCAGCACGTTGCCCGCCGGGTTGCACCAGGCCAGGCCGGGGATCACCTCGCGCGCCACGTCGCCCTTGGCGGCCATGGCCGGGTGCTGCGCCGTCTGGCCATGGTGGATTTCGTAGCCCGCTACCACCACGCCCGTCAATGCGCCCCAGGCACCTGGCAATGCGCCAAAGCACGCTTGCGTGGGCTGCACGGTCTTGCCACGCGCAAAGGCCGTGACCAGCGGCAGCAGGCCCAGGCCGGGCGCATTGCCGTCGATGCCCTCGGTATCCACCAGCGCCTCGCCCAGCATCTGCAGCCCGCCGCATACACCCAGCACCCGGCCGCCGCGCGCGGCATGGGCCGCAATGGCGCCGTCCAGCCCCTGCGCGCGCAGCCAGGCCAGGTCGGCGGCCGTGGCCTTGGAGCCGGGCAGCACCACCCAGTCAGCCCCCGCCAGCCCGGCCGGGCTGCGGGCCCACACCAGCCGCACGCCCGGCACGTTCTTGAGCGGCTGGAACTCGTCCAGGTTGCTGATGCGCGGGTAAGCCACCACGGCCACCGTGGTGTGCACGACACCTCGGGCATCAGCGCCTGCCGGTGCCATATCGAACACGCCGTCTTCTTCCGGCAGGCCGTGGCGCCACTGCATGGGGATGGTGGCCACGGTAGGAATGCCGGTGCGGCGCTGCAAATCCTCAGGCGCCGGCGCGAGCAGGCTGGCATCGCCGCGGAACTTGTTGAGCACGAAGCCGTGGATCAGCGCGCGCTCGTCTTCGGGCAGCAGCGCCCAGGTGCCGTACAGGTGGGCGAAAGCGCCGCCCCGGTCGATGTCGGTCACGAGCAGGCAGCGCGCCCCGGCATGCCGGGCCACGCGCATGTTCACCACGTCGCTGGCGTGCAGGTTGGTCTCGGCGGGCGAGCCCGCACCCTCGATCACCACCACGTCGTTCTCGGCACGCAGGGCATCCAGCGCCGCCGCAATCTGCGGCCACACGCGCTGGCTGCGGCCGCGCCAGGGCATGGCGGAGAGTTCCTCGCTCACCTGCCCGAGTAGCACCACCTGGCTGCGGGTGTCGGCCTCGGGCTTGAGGAGCAGCGGGTTCATGCGCACATCGGGCACGGCACGCGCGGCCAAGGCCTGGAAGTACTGGGCGCTGCCAATCTCGCCCCAGGCGCCCTGCGGCCCGGCGACGACGCGCGCGTTGTTGCTCATGTTCTGCGCCTTGAACGGTGCCACCTTGAACCCCTGGCGGGCGTAATAGCGGCACAGCGCCGTGGCGAGCCAGCTCTTGCCCGCGCCGCTGGTGGTGCCCAGCACCATGATGCAGCGGGCCGGGCGGGTGGCAGAAGCAGAAGCGGGGGCAGTCGTCATGGCGGGGCAGGCAGGAAAAACCCCTTATTGTCCCCCGCGCGACCGGCCACGCGCCAACGCCTGCGCCATGCTCGCGCATCGCCCCCTGCCCGCCACGAGGAGAACCATGCCCGCATCGCCTTTCCATGCCCTCCATGCTGCGCTGCACGCGCAGGTCGAAAAGGGCTTTCTGCCCGGCGTCTCCACGGCCCTGCTGCGCGGGCGCACGGTGGTGGACCAGTTTGTCTGCGGCCACGCCGACATCGAGGCCGACGTGCCGCTGCGCGAGGACCACCTCTTCCGCGTGTTCTCCAACACCAAGCTGCCCACCTCCTGCGCGGTGTTGCTGCTGGTGGAGGATGGCCTGCTGGCGCTGGACGACCCCATCGCGCGCCACCTGCCCGCGTTCGCCAACCCGCAGGTGCTGCGCGCCGGCGCCACGCGCATCGACGACGTGGAGCCCGCGCGCCGCCCCATCACCGTGCACCACCTGCTAACGCACACCGCCGGCCTGTCCTACGGTCTGTTCGACCCCGGATCGCTGCTGGACGGGGCCTACAAGCAGTCGGGCATCCACCACCCGCTGCTCACGCAGGCGCAGTTCGTCGACCAGCTCGCCGCGCTGCCGCTCGCCTTCCACCCCGGAGAGGGCTGGGAGTATTCGCTTGCCACCGACGTGCTCGGCCGGCTGGTAGAGGTGGTATCAGGCCAGCGCCTGGGCGACTTCTTCGCGCAGCGCATCTTCGGCCCGCTGGGCATGGTGGACACGGCCTTCTGGGTGCCCGAGGACAAGCGCGCGCGCCTGACGGCGCTGTACGGCGGCGTGGACTTCATGGACCCCACCCTGCCCGGCCTGCGCCGCATGGACAGTGCCCCCTACCCCGGCGCCTACCTGAGCGATGCCCCGCGCCAGACCGGCGGCGGCGGGCTGGTGTCCACGCTGGGTGACCAGGTGCGGCTGGTGCAGTCGCTCATGCCCGGTGGCCCGACGCTGCTGCGGCCCGAGACCATTGCGCTCATGCACCGCAACCACATCGCGCCAGGCCAGTACGTGCGCTTTCCGAACATGCCCGCGCACCCCGGCCGCGTGTTCGGGCTGGGCGCTTCGGTGCTGGAACACCCTGGCAAATACGACCCGCCCGGCAGCACCGGCGAAGTGAGCTGGGGCGGCCTGGCGGGCACCGTGTGGTGGATCAACCCGCGCCTGAACACCGCCGGCGTGCTGATGACGCAGCGTTACTTCGGCTTTGGCAACCCCTACACCTTTGAGTTCAGGCACCTGGCGTACCAGGGGCTGGAAGCGGCATCGTCTTGAGCCGCCACCACGCACCTGAAGGCCTGGCGGCAACGGCTGCACGCACGGCGTGCAGCGCCAAGGGCCCGCACAGCGCCACGCACGAGATTCACATCAAAATCAGCCTCTAACGCTTACCAAGCAAGCGCTAGCAGCTATTGATTAAGGAGCAGCCACGCCACCCGCAGCGCACGCTGTGCCCCCGGCCCCAGCACGCCCAGGCGCACATGGCCCGGCAGCCCGAACGAAGCGCAGTCGCGCAGTTTGATGCCCTGCGCACGCAGCGCCTGCAGCGCGGGCGCCACGTCGGCCACGGCCAGTGGCAGCCGCGCCGTGAAGTAGTTGGCCTGGCTGCCCGGCACCACGGCCCAGTCCAGCACGGCGCACAGCCGCAGCTGCGCGGCCTTCCAGGTGCGCAGCGTGGCCAGCGAGCGGGCCAGCCAGGCCTGGGCCTCTGCGCCCGTCCACGTGCTGAGCAGCGCCACACCGTCGGCACCCAGCGGCCACGACGGCGCCAATGCCTGCACGGCGGCCGCCTGCGCCGCATCGGGCGCGATGGCGTAGGCCGCGCGCACGCCAGTCAGGCCCAGGGCCTTGTTGGGTGTCCACATCTGCCAGGCGCCAGTCGACGGCGTGGTGGCGGCGCCTTCCAGCCGCAGCGGCGCATAAGCGCAGTCGAGCACGCGCAGCGCACCCAGCGCAGCGCCCTCGCCCGCCCAGCGCGCCAGGGCCGCGTCCGCCGTGCCCAGCGGGCTCCCCGGCTCGCAGGCCCAGTGCAGCGCGGGCGGCGGCGCGTGGCCATCGGCAGCGCCCCATTCGGCCAGCCCCCACACGGCGGCGGCGCGGGCGTAGTCGCCGTAGCCATGCGCGGGCAGCACGGCATGGCGCAGCCCGGCGCGTGCCGCGAAGGCGCTGATGCGGTGGATGAACTCGCTCGCGCTGGCCGCGACCACGATGCGCTCGGGCGCCACGCCATGGAACGCCGCCAGCTGCGCGCGCAGCGCGGTGTAGGCCGGGTCGGGGTAGCGGCGGCGATCGGCCGCGCGCAGCGCCGCACGCGCCTGCGGGCAAGGGCCGCAGGCATTGGCGTTGGTGGAAAAGTCATGCCGCGGCACGCCCTGCGCGTCCGGCCCGCCATGTACTGCGTTCACGCCAGCCCCCCCAGCACCAGCGCCACCAGCACGGACAACGGTGCCAACAGCAACACTGCCAGCCCCCCCAGCGCGGCCGCGCGCCGCGTGTCCAGCGGCCCGGCCTGGCGCCCGCGCGGGTGCAGCGCGTACACCCCTGGCTTGGCCAGTCGTACGCCGAGCAGCAGCGCCATGGCTGCCATGGGCCAGCCGCTGTTGGGCGATGGGGTTTTGCGTGCCTCTTGCGCCAAGCCAGCGGGCCAGCGCCGCGCCGCGAGCGCCAGCAGCAGCGCCGTGAGGCGCGCAGGCAGCCACGACAGGGCATCGTCCGCACGCGCGGCCCATTTGCCAGCCCACAGCCAGTAGCGTCCGCCCCGCGGGCCGGGGTAGCCCCACATCGCGTCGGCCGTGTTGGCAAAGCGGTACAGCGCCGCGCCCGGCAGCCCGAGCAGCACGAACCAAAACACAGGCGCGACCACCGAGTCGCTCAGGTTCTCCGCCAGCGACTCGATGGCCGACTCGCGCACTTGCACGGCATCGAGCTGCTGCACGTCGCGGCTCACCAGCCAGGACAGGCGCTCGCGCCCGGCTGGCAGCGACTGCCCCAGCGCCGCTTCGACGGCCAGGACTTCGTCGCGCAGCATGCGCCAGGCCAGCAGCGGCTTCAGACACAGCGCCAATGCCAGCGCCGCCAGCGGCACGGGCAGCTGCAGCGCAAGCCGCTCCAGCCCCCAGGATACTATCAAAACAATAGCTGCTAGCGCGTACCAGGCAAAGGCTCCAAGCCAAAAATGCTTGAAATCACGCGCCTGCGGCGACAGGGGAGCGACGCGCTCGCCGCACCAGCCCAGGGCGCGCCCCATCCACACCACGGGGTGCACGGGCGCGGGCGGCTCGCCCCACACCGCATCGATGGCCAAGGCCAGCGGCGGCACACAGGCCAGCACGGCCACGGCGGCCCAAGCGCCGCTCTCGAATCCTTCAAACCACATGGGACGAGCCTACCGCAAGCGCTGCCGCGTGTTCGTGTCCCGCCGCCAATCCCCCGCTGGCCTGTTAGTGGATGATGTGAGGGATTCATCTGCACCAGCACTTATGCCCATGACACCGCCCCTCCTCACCGACGAACTCGACCTCCTTGCCCAGCTCCTGCCCGCGCCCGGCCCGCGCATCATCGAGCTGGGCTGCGGCGCCGCGCGCATGGCGCGGCAGATGCTGCAGCGCTGGCCCGGGCTGGACTACCTGGGCCTGGAGGTGGATGCCATACAGCACCAGCGCAATCTGCAGGCACCCGCGCCCGGCATGCGCTTCGAAGCGGCGGGCGCGCAGGCAATCCCGTGCCCCGACGGGGCCTTCGACCTGGCGCTGATGCTCAAGTCGCTGCACCACGTGCCGCTGGACGCCATGGACCAGGCACTGGCCGAAACCGCGCGCGTGCTGCGTCCGGGCGGGCATTTGTACGTGTCGGAGCCGGTGTACGACGGTGCGCTGAACGAGGTAGTGCGCCTATACAACGACGAAGGCACGGTGCGCGCTGCCGCGCAGGCGGCGCTGGACCGCGCGCTGGCCGCACCGGGCAGCCCGTGGGTGGAGACAGCGCAGCGGCGCTTCGACATGCCGGTGCACTTCCAGGACTTCGCCGAGTTCGAGCGGCGCATGATGCGCCCCACTTTTGCCGACCACCACATCACGCCCGAGATTCTGGAGCGCGTGGCGGCGGCTTTTGCGCCGCACTGCACGGCGCAGGGCGCGCATTTCGTGCGGCCCATGCTGGTGCGGCTGCTGCAGCGTGCAGGCTGAGTGGTTTGAAGGTAAATATGGCGCAAGCCCTTACGGGACAAGCGCCAGCAGCTATTAAAACAGGAGTTTTCCAGGTCACTCCAGCGCGGCCGCCACCTGCGCCACGGCCTCGGCCAGGGCCGGCGCCATGGCTACGGCATTGCTGGCATGGGCCACGCAGTCGGTGCTCCAGAAGCAGCCCACGCCTGCCTCGTGCAGCGCGGCGAGCGCGTCGGGCGCGATGAGGGCATGGGTCACCGCCACATCGACCGAGGCGGCGCCCGCCTGCAGCAGCAGGCGCGTCGCCTGCGCCAGGGTATGGCCAGTGCTGGCCATATCGTCGAGCAGCACCACGGCCCGGCCCCGCACGTCCAGCGGCGGCAGTGCGATGGTGACGCTGCGGTCGCCATGGCGCTCTTTGGTGCACACGGCATGCTGCAGCCCGTGGCGCTGCGCGGCCTGGGCCACCCACTGGGCCGATTCGCCATCGGGGCCCACCAGCAGCGCGCCGGGGCGCTGCTGCACGATCCAGTCGGCCAGCAGCGGTGCACCGCTGACCACCACGGCCTGGGCCGCGGGCACGGCCTCGGGCAGCGTGGCAACGCGGTGCAGGTGTGGATCGACGGTGACTACGGCGTCAAACAGGCTGGCCAGGAACGGACCAACGATGCGCTGGCTCACGGCTTCGCCGGGATGGAAGGCGATGTCCTGGCGCATATAGGCCAAGTACGGCGCCACCAGCGTGAGGTGGCGCACGCCCAGGCCACGCGCAGCACGGGCGGCCAGCAGCAGTTCGACCAGCTTGTCGTTGGGCTGGTAGAGGCTGCGCAGCAGCACGGCGCGCGCGGGCAATTGGCCCGCCCCGTCCACCGGCAAAGTGAGCTTGAGTTCGCCATCCGGAAAGCGATGGCGCTGCACGGGCCGCAGGTCCAGGCCGCTGGCGGCGGCCAGGCGCTCGGCAGCGGGGCGTTCGTCGTCGAAGTACAGCAGACAGGCTTGGGCTGCGGGCAATCCGGTCATGTTCAAAACTCCACGAAAACGCGCGGCACCTCGTCGGCGGTGCCCAGGCGATAGCCACTGCCTTGCGCGCAAGCCTGGCGAGCGAATTCCAAATCGGCCGAGAAGTCGGCATGCACGCGGTACAGCGGCTGGCCGCTGACCACGGCATCGCCCAGCTTGCACAGCAAATCGACGCCCGCGCCCTGCACCTTGGGCGCGCCAGCCAGGCGGGCGATGCGGGCGATCTGCTGGTTGTCAATGCCTGCCACCACACCGTCAGCCGGGGCGCAAACTTCAAAATGCAGCGCACCCAGACGCGGGTGGTTGTGGTCAAACGCCTTGCCGCCCTGGGCGGCGATGATGGCCTGCATGCGCGCCAAGGCACGGCCGGAGTCAAGGATGTCGCGTGCGATGGCATAGCCGTCGCCGCCACGAACGTCTGGGTCGCACTCGATCAGGCGGCCTGCCAGGCGCAGGGATTTCTGGCGCAGATCATTGGGCGCGCGCGGATCGTTTTCCAGCACGCGCATCACATCGCGCGCCTCCAGCACCGGGCCAATGCCGTTGCCGATGGGCTGGCGCCCATCGGTAATGACCACGTCGAGCGACAGGCCCAGGCGCTGCGCCACGTACTCAAACAGGCGGCGCAGGCGCTGCGCTTCAGGCATGGATCGCACTTTGGCCGTGGGGCCGATAGGGATGTCGAGCACCAGGTGGGTGGAGCCTGCGGCTATCTTCTTCGACAGAATGGACGCCACCATCTGCCCCGGCGAGTCGATGGACAGCGGGCGCTCGACAGAGATCAGCACATCGTCGGCGGGCGAGAGCTGGGCTGTGCCCCCCCAGGCCAGGCAGCCGCGGTGGTCGCGCACGATGCGCTGCAGGTCTTGCAGCGGCAGCTCGACATTGGCCAGCACCTCCATGGTGTCGGCCGTGCCCGCCGGTGATGTGATGGCACGCGACGACGTCTTGGGACACAGCATGCCGTGCGCCGCCACGATGGGCACGACCAGCATGGAGGTACGGTTGCCCGGGATGCCACCGATGCAGTGCTTGTCCACCACCAAGCCCTCGTGCCAATCGAGCCGCTGGCCCGTGGCCACCATGGCGTCGGAGAGGAAGAACACTTCTTCGCGGTCCAACTCGTCGCGGTTGCACGCGACGACGAAGGCCGTGAGCTCGATCTTGGAATAGCGGTGCTCGGCGATATCACGCACGATGGCACGCAGGTCTTCGCGCTGTAGGCGCTCCCCCGCGATCTTGCGGAACAGCGCGCCCATGGATTCGGGCGGCTCGGCCTGCGCCACCGCCACCTTGTAGCCCGCCTCCACCCCCAGAAGGGCAAAGGCGTCTTCGGACAGCCCCAGTTCATCGCACGCAACGATGCCGAGGTCATCCACCACGTTCAGGGTGGCCAGAATGCGCCGGCCGTTGGCACGCACCTCAATCTTGGACAACGCCTGGAAACCCTCCGCACGGTACACAGCACAGTCACGGTGCAGGTAAGCGACGTTCTCGCGCCAGGTGTCGATGGCCACACGGCGCACCGCCAGGCGCGATACGGAAGCACCGCCTTCAGGAGGCGCCTGTGAAGGAGTAGGAATGATGGAAGTGGTCATGTAAACAGCCTACACCCAATCATTCCCAAGTCCGCTCTCGACCGCAGCGCCGTGCAAATTCACCATCGCCATGGGCTAATGTGTGCATCAAAGTCCTGCTACAATGGGAGGCTTCGGAGAGGTGGATGAGCGGTTTAAGTCGCACGCCTGGAAAGCGTGTGTGGGCTAATCCCCACCGCGGGTTCGAATCCCGCCCTCTCCGCCAGATACAGCTCTAAGTCATTGATTTTCAAAGACTTTTAGCACAGTCATCAAACCGTTATACGGCTGGTTATACGGTTATTTTCAGCCAGTTTTGGCTCAGAAAGTGGCACACCCACCAGCCTGAAGAAGTTCTAGCGCCCCTGGCCCTAGAACTTTTTTTCATTGGTGGCTTCCCTTTTGACATCCACCCCCACTAGCCCAGTATCGAGCGCCGGTGCAGCCCCCTGCAGCTTTCCCGCTAGCGCCACCATGCCGCACATCAACAGCCAGTGCTCGGTCGCCTTGAGTGCCGTCTCCAGCGCCCAGCGCTTCACATCAGCCACCGGCATATCCCGAGGCACCCACACCGCTTCATCCCAGCGCCATGTCGCCAACCATGTGGCTTGGTGACCGCCATTTGCACTGGCATACCGCAACTGCGGCGCCCGGTGCCCCGCAGCCTCAAACCGCTCGGCAATGGCCGCTTGGTGCATTGCCGACAGCCGCCCCTCGCCCTGAATCTCCAGCCACAGCCCCAAGCCTTGTGCCCAGCTCCGCTGGCGCAGTCGCAGCGCTGTGACCACAGGCGCGTTGGCCTGCAGTTCTCTTGCCTGGGATTCCAGCACGATGCCAGCTTCGCCGTAACGCAATGCCGACGTTGGTGACAAATCAACACGCCATTCGTCGCTGCTGGCTGCTGTACCGCTTTCTTGGGCTACATGCACCTGCAACGCCTCGGCCACACACTGCCACCACAGCACCCGCAGGCCTGGCGCATCGTCAATGCCCATAGCTGCCCGTTCCCAATGGGCTACTTGCTGGGCCAGCACCCTTTGCGGCACTCCCATTGCCTCTGCCGCATCCCGAAACGCCAGCATGGCAGGCCCCTCGCTGACCGAATGCCCCAGCGCCCTTCGCGCAAACCGCAGCACCCAGGCGTGGTCTGTACGCCCTGACTTGGCTTGCCACAACAGCACCACCGCCACAGCGCCCAACGTATCGAGCGATTCCCGCAAGGCTTCTTCAAACCCACTCGTGCCCATCCACGCATGCCACTGCCCCAGCTCGGTAACGTCATACGCTGCCATGAACCACACCAGCACGCGCAGTGCCCGCGCATGTTCACGGGCCTCTACACCCCACAGCAAGCGCGCCACTTCGGCATCGCCTTCGTCACTTTGCGGGTACTGCTCCAGCAAGCCCTGAAGATCCCGCCAGCACGCCAAGCCCAGGCGGTGGCGGGCGTGCTTGCAGAAATACCGCACTGCAGCCATGCACTGGGGTTGCGCGGGCGGCGTGTGCAGCGCCGTGTCCAGCACCTCCAACACCAACTGTGCCGCACCATCACCGGCTTCGTGTAGGGATGCCAGCCCAGGCAGGGGCGGCAACTCCAGCAGCGCAGTGAGCAACCGCTCCAGCGGCGGGGGCGTCAAGGAATCGTCAGTCATCACAAAGCACCTCCAAACAAAACAACTCAAAAACGAACTCCCGCCCGCCATGCGCCCATGCGGCAGCGGCACTAAGCTGTGAGCCCAGTGACCTGCCCCCCACCAGCCATACCACGGTAAACGAGAGAAGTCCGTCAACCCAGGAGAATGACGGACATGAAGAAGAGCAGGTTCAGCGACGAACAAATCATTGGCTTCTTGAGACAGGCCGAAGCCGGCATGGGCATCCCCGAGTTGT
>NZ_CYIG01000053.1 GCF_001298675.1 Paenacidovorax caeni | reverse complement strand
CTCCTATTTGTTTTGATAATAGCAGCAATGTTTTCTGAATACAAGATATTTTCAATCAGTTCTATGCAGTGTTGCATAGAGGAGATTATTATTTCTTGGAATTGTCGGCAGCATTGAATGCATCTCTCCAGGCTTGTCGCTTTTTATGGTCGTAGCGGGCTGTAATGTTCAGGCTGGAATGACGAGCCTGAGCCTGTACATAGCGTGGATCGACGCCCATTTCCATCGAGTGAGAAACCCCCGTATGGCGCATCCAGTGGGGGGACGATTGCCTCAAGCGCGCTGCTGCAGCGTTATCAGAGCCTTCAATGAGATCGGCAGCCCAGCCGAATATCTCTTTGCAGATAAGGTAAATCGCTTGGCCTGTTACGCCCTTGTCCACGCCCGTTACAGCCATGATGGCGGGGCGTGATTCACCAGGCGAGGGTAGGGCGGGCAAACCTAGTGACGTGCGGTAGACCTTCAGCTCATCCATCAGCTTGGAAGTCACGATGATCGTGGACCACTTGTCGCCCTTGCCCACAAAGCGAAGGCTCCAGCCCTGGGGGGAAGCGATGAAGTTGCCCATCTTGAGGTTTGCTGCCTCCTCCCGGCGCAGGAATGCCCGGTAAAGCAGCTGCATGATCCAGCGTGCGCGGTGGTAGTGTTTCTTCTCTCGCTCGGTGCCTTGGGGTAGCCCTTCAATGACCTCTTGCACGGCGCCCCATTCGATCTCCGTCAGAGCCTGCTCAACCTCATCGTCTTGGTTGCTGCGGCTGGCCAGACCCTCGTGGAGCAGCTTCACCGGGTTATACGTGCAGTAGGGCTGGCCACCCGGCCCGCGCATCTCGCGCATGGCGGTAAAAAGACGATGCAGCACGGTGATGCACAGCGCAATGCTCGTCTTGCTCAGTGCGTTCCTGAACGGCTGGTGGTCCCACCCATTGGCCTTGAGGAACTCCTCATTGAATGGCCTGGGCTCGCGCACAAAATCCATGTAGACGTTCATGTCGTCAATACCCACGGCGGGCAGGTGCGCATGGCCTGCACCGCGCTTCAACCGCAGCCACAGCAGGAAGCGGTAGCACTCCTTTTCGTAGGCGCGAGTCGTGTGGCTGGACTTGTGCTTGTACCCGGCAATAAAGATGCGAATAGCCTGAACGTCATCAACGACCTCGGCCGAGACGAGTTCAGCAGGGGCGGCTTGAGATATCAGCGCCTGAGAGGAGGGCGCCGCGACAACTTGGAACTCGTTGGTGCTCATAGGATTCATGCGGCGAGAAGTTCAGCAACGGCGCTTTCGGCGCTCCCATCCGCTTGTTCGGCGGTGATGCCGTAGGCGTAGAACATGGCATTGCCGCGCTCAAACAAGTCGCCCATGACTGCCCCCACTTCGGCAAAATCCACGAACTCGGTGCCGTAGTGTCCAGGCGAGCGGTGGATCTTCACGCGGCAAAGCAGCGACATGAAAAGCCCAACGGCGCCAACGCCCCGGGCCAGGAACCAGAGCCAGTGCGGCCACTCCTGCACCAGCCTGGCAAAGAAGGCGCGTACCTGGGGGATTTCAGCAAGCTCACGCGGATCATCGTCGTAGCCACAGACGATGAACACCAGACTCTCGCGGTAGCGCATGGCGGACTCGCGGGTGTCCGCGATGATGTGAAGACGTTCGAGCGCGCTGGCGACGTTCCCGCTCTCCACTTCTTCGCGCGACAGGTACAGCACGAGCATGGCCGCATCGGTGAAGCTGGCAAGGCCATCGGCATCGGTTCGCGTGATGGATGCGTTCTTGGTGGGCATGAAGGCCCCTCAGCGGTGGAGGTTCAGGCCAGTGCTGGCGAAGTGGTCATAGAACAGGGCGCGCGGAAACCAGTCCTGACCATCCGGCATCACCACCAGGATTTCGAGGCTGGCATTCGAACCCCGCAGGCCTGCGATATGGCCCTCGTCATCTTCCTGTGCGATACCAGCGTGCTTGGTGCACATCACCACATCACCCACCTCGAATTCCTCAACGTGGACAACGGGCCTGGGCGCCGCCTTGGGCCGCCGTGCACGCAGCGCCTGAAGTGACTGAGAGATCTCCGGCGTGCATGCAGGCATACCTTCGATAGCGCAATCCCAAAGGCGCGCGCGGCCGGGATCAGCGAACACTGTGTACAGGCGCTGGCGCGAAACACCCAGATAAAGCGCCGCGCTGCTCATCGACCAGCCCTTGAGGCGCAACTTATCTGCAATGTAGTTTGTCATTGAACCTGCAAATCGAGAGCCTCACCTTGACATCCTCCCCTACCTAAAGGCGGGGGATTCCTACCGCGCCACAGCAAGCAGAGCCTGCCGTGGTCGCCTCGGTGGGTTCCTGCTTCGCTGAGGCTGCACGCTTGGCCTTCGACCTTTCGGTCTCGGGCCTGGCGCGACTGACGACCTCTCCACAGGCTGCTGCGCGGTGCCCCCGCGCCAGTATGTTGATCGCCCCCACCACATCGGCATGGGCCTGGTGGCCACAGGCCACGCACCGGAAGACGGCTTGCGTCTGGCAAGCACTACTTCCCCAATGCCCCTCGAAGTCGAATGACAGTTGTTTGTGGTGTTTGATCGACAGCAGGAAAAGGGTGTCGTCAACCTGCACGTACAGCACTAGGTAGTGGTTCATCACGTACTCACGCAAGCTGGTCAACGAGGTGCCCACAAGAGTAGCCAGCTTGGCTTTCAGTTCGGCAGTGGCGTTGACGGCCTCTGCTGACCCGATAGCGCGGTTGAAAAACGGCCTGCCTAGCTCGGGAAACCGTTCAAGATTGGGCAGCACCCTGCCGAGTAACTCGTCGAGCAGTCCGTCGAATGCCTGAGGGGCTTCTGCCTCGATCAGGAACTGTTCAATGTCGGCTAGGTTCCGCTCGAAGTTGGCGGTGAGCTTGATGGTCACGCGGTTGCTCATGGGATGCCAAGAATGCTCAAGCGGCTGCGCGTCGTTTTTTGAGGGCTGTCAGTGCTGCGCGAGCATCCTGTGTGCGTCCTGCCGTCACGTCATCCAGGCCCTTGGATGCTTCGTCGATCAGCAGCAGATGGATGCGCTCGCGCTCTAGCTGGTGGTAGTAGTCGAGGCGCTTCGCATCGATGATGGCGATGTAGGCCTCCCCGTTTTTGGTAATGAGTTTTTCAGCACCACCTCTGACATCCTCAGCCAGCTCAGAAAAGTTGGCACGAGCGTGGGACAGGGGGATCACGTCGCTGGCTGAGATTGCCATGGGGGCCTCCGGTTGACGAGAATAGTGCAGAATTCTGTACATTTTACATCGTGCCGTCCTTTTTTGGAACGCCACTCAGCCTTGGTTTGCAGCGACCAGATGGTACGGATGGGGTAGCAACCCTGTCGGCACTACCCTAGGCGTAGTCAAACTAAATCACTCGTTGATAAGCAGGCCTGGCCAACGCGACGCAGCCGTTCACCATGTCCCTGCCGGTGCTGGCGGGTCGCCAGGAGTGCTGCCGCCCTGCGCAAGGCCTACGTGGACCTGTTCTCGCTGGTCAACCGCCTGGCCACGGCCGTTGCGGCCATCCGCCTGGAATAGGCCAGAGGCTCGGGCAACGCGGTGAAGTACGCCGGCAAGGTGATCTACGACACCCACGAGGACTACACGGGGTTTAACGCCCCGCGTGTCATGCGCAACCCGGTGGGCCGAGTGTTGACCCAGTTCCGCAAGTTCCAGCTTCTCCAGCTCTCCCTGTACGCCTTCGCAATCTCTGCCGGCGTCGGCGACTCGGACAAATAGCGCGACGGGATCACCACCGTCATGAAGCCTGGCGCACCATCGGCCGCGCGGACCTTCAGGCCGGAGCTTACATACCCCCCTGGGAACACTGGGGCGCCTTCCCAGGCAATGGCGCCATTGGCATCTCCGTTCCGTCTGGCAGAACGATAAAGGACGGTCCCCTCTCGCTCCAGTCCGGCGGAAAGCCCGGCGATGAGATCCAGCTCGCCAAAAACTCGTCCACCTAGTCCTCGGACGTTGCGCTGTTCAATTCTGGATCGGAGGTCGTCATAGAGAGCCCAATCTTTCTTGGCGGAATATCGCACATCGGACTGTGCCGCCGCAGTCTGCCCCATGCCAGCCTTGTTCGCCAGCTCTGGGTTCGCAGCAGCCCATTCCGCAGCCACCTCGATGACGATGGACTACCTCTCCTCCAGCTGCGCCAGGTGCTCGGTCATCAGGGCATCGATGTCTTTTTCTGACGCCCGATCCTGCCTGTGTCGATGGTTGTAGGAATAAAAACAACGTGTTAAAGTGAAAGCACATTCAGAGAAGAGCTGACGCTCTCGCCAACCTGCCTCCGGGGCAAGGTGGTAAGCCAAGTGCGATGTGGCCCTCATGGGCAACCAAGCCGGTCAAGCGTCAACCCTCCTCGGAGGGTTTTTTCGTTTCTGGGTCTGGCCAACCTGCTGCAAGGCAAATCGGCTGGGGGGATTTATCCCGACTTGCTGCCCCCGACCACCCAGGTCAAACGCAGCTAAACAAGGAGTTGCTCATGCATGAGCTCGCCACGTTCCGGCCGAGACACACTCGGCGCCGTGTCCCGCCGTTCGACTTTGAACGCGCATCCGTTTCCCTGTTCTCTGTCCTCAAGGCGCAACCCCCGGATCACGCAGGGGCTGCAACGCGTCACCATGTTGTGTGCACAGGGAGGGTGTGCGGATGACCACACGCTGCAACCACGGAGACCTCGCCATCGTTGTGCACGATGAGCCAGCCTGCGCATCCAATATAGATCAGTTCGTTGAGATCCAAGGTCCAGTGAGTTCGACCTCTTACCAATCCGGCATGGTTGCTTGGCGCATCCGCCAGGTGGACTCACATACGCCCTGGGCAGTGCGCGAACCGGATGGCAGCATCACTTTCGAACGACTCATTTGGAAAAGCCGTGTCGTACACCCGGACGCCTGGCTCTTGCCCAGTCGTCCTGAGGCGCTGGAAGATGAGGAAGTCACTACTGCTGACCAGCACCAGCTTGACAACCTGGTCACGGTTGGGTCTTCGGCGGGGGATGGAATGGTGATGGCTGACGTCGAGGATAAAGACATCACGCGCCATCGACCTTGCCAAATTTTGCCAAAGAAACGACACTTGTGCCATGAGCACGATGAACATCTCCCTCCCCGACACCCTGAAGTCCTTCGTGGATGAGCAGGTCAGCCAGCGCGGCTACGGCACGAGTAGTGAGTACGTGCGCGAGTTGATCCGCAAGGACCAGGATCGCCTGCAACTGCGTGGTTTGCTGTTGGCCGGTGCGGCATCCAACCCGGTGGCACCCGCCGATGCAAGCTACTTCCAGGGCCTGCGGGATCGTGTGCGCAAGGCAGCCCAACCAACGCCACGACGTGAAGCGCAAACCAGTCGTCCCGCGTGAGCAGGTCACCCGGGATGTGGATGAGGCCGTTGCCTACTATCTGAATGAAGCCAACGAGGCCGTGGCGCTCGGCTTCATTGATGCGCTGGAGAAGGCCTACGGCCACATTGCCCGCCATCCTGCAACGGGCTCTCCCCGCTACGCGCATGAGCTCAACTTACCTGGCCTGCGCGCCTGGCCACTGACACGCTACCCGTACCTCGTGTGCTACGTCGAGCGCCCCGATCACATCGACGTCTGGCGTGTATTGCACGGCCAGCGGGACATCCCGGCTTGGATGCGGGAACCCGACGTCGTGTGACCATCGGACCGCCAATAGATATGTGATATGTGCGCGCTCGCCGGTGTAAACAATAAGCGACGACCATCACAACCATCACCATCGTCACGAGCATAGCCACCGATCAGTGATGGTTGTGACGGTCACCGCGTGGAGATCATCGTTAAGGATCCTCTGCACAAATCCACGCCTGATGTGCTTGCAAGGGTCTGAAGCCCAGTCAATACAGACATGAAGCAAAGCAGTCTGGGCTTGAGCAAGCGATTGCAAGGCGCTCGCCCGACACGGCGCTGCGCGATATCGCGCAGTTGCTGGACCTTGGGGTGTTACACACAACACCGGGTGGTGGGCGAAGTAAGGGTTATGAACTGGCGGGGTAATTTGGCCAAATCATCGAATCCACGCCCTCAAGGCCAAGGCGTTACTATTTGGCTCTGAAAGTGGGCGCGGGTTCAGTTCCGTATTCCGCCTTCAAGGGGCAAATGGCCGAAACGGTGGACTCTGGCCCAAAACCGGGGACATCTGTTCGGACTACGAAGGGGAATCGAATCGTTCTCTGTCCAGTTCCTGGGCAAGTTCATGCCATCGCGGCACGTGCGAAGGCTGCGCAGGTTCTGGGTCCGTAACAGGTGGTGGCGCCTTGGGCTCCTGCGGCCGACCGACGGTGCTGTGGTTTTGCTCCCATTGCCAGAGGGCTTGCAGAGAGAAGCGCACGTTGCCAACCAAAGTCAGATGCGGGACCTGCTTTCTGGTACGGTATTCCGGGGTTGTGAACCAGTGCTTCGGCAGTCCGGTTGCCTCAATAACATCTTGGGCCGTGATGTAAAACGCCCCGGTATCTTCGTCCGTTTCAGGCTGCTCCTGCGGTGGCCGAGTCACGACTTTGGGCACGCGCTCACCGTCGCCGAGAATCGCTGACCAGTGCTGTGCGCTCTGTCGTTCGAAGTCGAGGACGTCAGCTTCGTGGTAACGGACGTACTGGAACAATTTGTGCCAGGTGGGCCCTTCATTGTCTGAACGCCAGCGTCGCAAGGTTTTCAGACTGATCTTCCAGCGGGCGGCAAGTTGCCTTTCGGTCATCACGGGGTAGTGCATCTTCTTCTCCAAGACGGATGCACCCATGACAACGCTGTTCCCCGCAGAAGCCAAGCTCAGTGTTCGACGATCACCCTGCAGCCGTCTCCGCAATCAGCACATCGGCCGGGATGCCCAGACTCTTGTGCAGTCTGCGGATCATCGCCAAAGTCAGTGGACGCTTGCGGTTCAGAACCTCGTAG
The DNA here is from genome assembly GCF_001298675.1 of Paenacidovorax caeni. GTDB lineage: Bacteria > Pseudomonadota > Gammaproteobacteria > Burkholderiales > Burkholderiaceae_C > Paenacidovorax > Paenacidovorax caeni. The sequence continues at coordinate 13,429 of NZ_CYIG01000053.1, read as the reverse complement.
ACCCGGTTGCTCTTGCCAATGATGGGCTCAAGATCTTTGACGGAGAGACCGCTCTGGTCCATCCGGAATTTGATGGCTTCCACTGGATCGGGGGCAGTGATGGGCACGTGCTTGGCCTCGTAGGCCTGCACCAGTGTGGACAGGATGTCCAGGCGATCACCCTCCGGCGTGCCTAGATCAGGGTCGGACTCCATCAAAGCCGAAATTTCTTTGAGCGTCGCCTTGTAGTCTGCTTCGGTGTGGATAGGGCGGATGTCCATGTTTTCCTCCGTGGCCGATCAGGCCATTTCAACGGTTTCTGCGTCGACAGCGTCGTACTCCTTGTGGGTGCCGACGAACTTCACGTAGACGATCTGTAACTTGTAAGCAATGGCCACGATCAGTCGATAGTCATTGCCTTTGATGTTGAAGACCACGCGACGGTTTTTCAGCACGCTGGCGCTGCGGTACTGCGCCTTGATGTCTGCGGGCTGGGTCCAGGATGCGAGCGTCGCTTCCTCGTACCAAGCTTTCAGTGGCTGCTCGGCATCAGGGTGCAGTTCCCAGAATGCTCGAAGGGTGGACACGGCAATGACTCGCATTGGCCATAGTGTAGTCCCATTTTGGGACTGTGACAACTTTGAGCTGGTTCAACCGTTTTTTTCAAGATGCAAAACGGCCATTTTGATAGAGGCGGGCGTCCTTAAGAACAGTGCTTTCCTAAAGAGCCTCATACACGGACGCGGGTTCAGTTCCGTGTTCCGCCACCAATACTTTAAAACCCTTATCGGTTGGGTTTTTTTCTGCCCGCAGCGCCAGTGTTGGCGCGGTTCCGGGCGTTGGCCTCTTTAGCGCCACCCCTCTGATGGTGCCCGTTTCCGGGTCGTTTGGCCCCGTTTTCTCTCTCTGTTCTCTGTCAGGGCAGGCCCGTGCTCGCTGTCGATGAAATCTGAAGCGCGCAGGATGCCAGGGTGGCGGATGCCTTCAAGCAACTGAAACTCGCGCCGAGCTGCGTCGGCAAGCATCGAACGCTGTGCGGCATTGAGCGTGCGCTTGGCGGTGTAGAGACGGACGCGTCGGCGCAGGATGGTGAGCGATACGTGCTTGGCAAGCCAGTCTTGGTGAAAGTCGGTCTCGGCAAGAACCTGTTCGAGCTGGTAGTCACCGACGCGGCGGCTCTGCTGCGGCGGACGGATGCCAATGGTTTCCAGCGCCCGGTTGAGTGACGTCGCCAGATCGCGGTCTATGGGCTGTGCACTGGCAACTGGGGCCGATTCATCGAACAGTTTGTTGGCGATGTCGGCCCGCAGATGGACATTCTCTCGGGCAGGACCGACGAGCTTGCACCGTTGCGCAGGATCGGACAGGAATACCAGGGACTGGATATAGGGCGTGCGACGCTTCTGAACAGTCAGTTGCTTGCGCAGCAGTGAAGCGAGCTTCTTTGCCTTGCGGTTCGTGAGCAGCAGCGGGTTGTCGTCGAAGTATTCCCGTGCGCCATCCCGCCAAATCCAGGTGTGCGAATCGCCACTGACTTCCCCGGGGCGGCTCTTGATCTCAACGAGGAAGATGCTGTAGCGCGAAATGATCAGCAGGTCGACTTCGTTGATGCTCCCGTCGTCAGCGACAAACTCGAAGTTGCTGTAGGCCCTGAACGGTTCGCGGTTGGGCAGCGCGCGCTGCACAAAGTCGAGCGCATCTTGTTCCCACGGAAACTGGGACGGCGAAATCGTCTTCCAGCGCCCACTCATCGGTAACCTCCGATCGTGGTGAGGCGGCAAGCACGGTGGTGAGCGGATGCACCCAACCTTCCTCTGTTGTTAGGTGGAGGATTCATATCAATCGCAGTCCTGTTCTGGCTCGACGGGCTCTCGGCTTTCGTAGCCGGGTGCCAGTACAGCGCTTCGGACGCCATACAGCACCAGGTGATTTCTGAGCCAGAGCCGGTGCTCGGGGCCGTTCAATTTGTGCGTCGGTGAGCAGTCCACGCTCCATTTGCGCAAGATGTAGCCGGCCATGGCAGCGCGCAGCTTCATCTTCAACATGCCCCGCTCCATGCCGTAGTCCATCTCGGAGATTTCAGGGTGCGGCTGGTCAGGGTGTGGAACCAGATCCAGCTCCAGAATTCGGGTCCACTGGATGTCCTGATCACTGACTTCGTGAGGAGCCACCGGCATCCCCTTGAGCACCATAGGCTGCTTGATACAGGTGATCACGAAGTCTCTGAACTCTTGAGACTTGCGATCGAAGGCGCGGACATGCCAGCGCAGGCCGTTGTCGATCAGAGCGAAAGGAACGATCTCGCGATCCGACAGCCCGCTGGAGATGGAGTGGTATTCGATGCCGAGCGGGCATTCCTGATGGATCGCCCGGGTCACGCTGGCCAGCACATCAAGATCGGGGTGCGTCAAACGTGAAGGGCTCTCGCTGGCCACCCAAGCCTTGAGCCGCATGGGTCTATGCCTGCGTCGCTGTGATGCTGGACGCTTGCTTCAGGGGCAATACGACAACAGAGGCTGATGCAGATACCGATTATTGATACAGTTGTATAAATACAGTAAAGATGTTCTAATTTGTCCATGAACACTGATTCAGCGTCGTCAACACCCAGCTACCCACTGGCCGACCTGTGTGTGCTCGCGGACTTGCCACCCCGGACGGTTCGCTACTACGTACAGATTGGGTTGGTTGATCGTCCCGAGGGTGAGACCCGAGCCGCGCGCTACGGCGCAACGCAGCTGGAGCAACTGCTGCTGATCAAGAAGTGGACGGCGGCTGGGCTGTCTCTGGATCGGATTCGGGAACTGCTGCGCGGTGAGCAAGCCCCGGTTCAACCCCGAGCGAGGGCCATTGGGTCAGTCGAGGTGCACAGCCATCTGATGGTGGCAGACGGCGTCGAAGTCGTGATCGAGCCAGGGCGTGCGGGCCTGTCACCCGATCAGGTGCGTCAGTTCATCAAGGGCGTGATGGCGGTATTCGCAGAGGTCAGCGGCGTGGATGCGGTGCCAATGGCCGAGGCAAAAAGCAAGAAATGAAGGGCAAAACCATGGACCAGCGTGAACATGCGCGTTTGGAGACGCGAGATGGGCAAGCGGTGAGCTTGATGGGGGTCAAGTTTGCGGGAGACCTGCGCGGCTTGATGTTCGAGGCAAGCATCGAACAGCGCTTTTGCAACCCGGGTGGCAAGAACGTGGAAGTTGTCTACAGCTTCCCCTTGCCTTGGGGGTCTGTCTTGCTGGGCGTTGACGTTGTGCTCGGTGACAAGCACCTCACTGGCGCGGTCGTTGAGAAGAAACAGGCTGAGGCGCGCTACGAAGAGGCTATCTCGGAGGGAGATGCCGCGATCATGCTTGAGAAGAACCGCGATCACAGCTACAGCCTGAACCTGGGCAACCTCGCACCCCGAGAGCACTGCACCATCACGCTGCGCTACGCCCAGACACTGCAGTTTGAACAGCGTGGCCTGCGGCTGCTGATCCCGACGGTGATTGCGCCACGCTATGGCGATGCTCAGCACGATGGTGGACTGATGCCGCACCAGGCACCTAGCCACAGCCTGACGGCAGATCACCCGTTTGAACTTGAGCTGCGACTTCACGGCGAGCTGGCGCAGGCACGCGTTGCGTCACCCAGCCATCCGGTCGGTGTTGCCCATGGCAATTCTGATCAAGGCAGTGTTCTGACCGTGTCATTGGCGCGGCGCGAATCCTTGGATCGAGACTTTGTGCTGGTGGTCGATCAGCTTGCGCACGGCTCGGTTGCTGTTGCCGCTCAAGATTGCGTCGAGCCCAGTCGCGTAGCCATCCTGGCCAGCTTTTGCCCTCGCATTCGTACGCAAGGCATCTCCTCAACGGCTGTCAAGGTTCTGGTCGACTGCTCCGGCTCGATGGCGGGTGACAGCATCGATGCGGCAAAGCGGGCCTTGCAAGCCATCGTCCGGCAATTGGGTGCCGGTGACCGTTTTTCTTTGTCCCGGTTCGGTAGCACCGTGGAGCACCGCTCGCGCGGCCTGTGGAAGGCGACTGAGACGACAAAGCTCGCCGCCCAGAGATGGGTTGGAGCGTTGAAGGCCGATCTGGGTGGCACCGAGATGGAAGCGGCCTTGTCGTCGACCTTCGCCCTGGCCCAAACGGTCAGCAGTGACATTCTGCTGGTGACTGACGGGGAAATCAGCGCGATCGACAGCACCATCGAATCGGCCAAAGACTCAGGACATCGTTTGTTTGTCGTGGGTATCGGCAGCAGCCCAGCCGAGACCCACCTGCGTCGCTTGGCCGAGGCCACCGGCGGTGCCTGTGACTTTGTAGCGTCCGGCGAGGCGGTAGAACCCGCCGTCCTGCGAATGTTTGCGCGCTTGAGGTCGCCTCGACTGGCTGACTTGTGCCTTGAATGGCCTGAGGGCGTGGTTCCTGAGTGGGTGTCGCCGCTTTTGCCCTCAGTGTTTGATGGCGACACAGTGAACGCTTTCGCCTTGTTTGGGCAACTGCCGGCAGGCGAAGTGCGGCTGCTAGGCAAGCGTTCAGACGACGACCTCCTGCAGGAGATTGGCACTGCGACGCTCCCGAGTCGGCTGGATGCGGCAGACACACTGTCGCGAGTGGCGGCGTCTGTGCGGTTCCACTCGGCCGGTAACAAGCTTTTGATCGGTCAACCGATTGAAGCCACCCGGCTGGCTGTTGACTACCAATTGGTGACCGACAGGACCAATTTCCTGCTGGTTCACGACCGACCGGATGGCGGAAAAGCCACCGATATGCCAGAGCTTCATAAAGTGGATCAGATGGTTCCGGCTGGTTGGGGTGGCACAGGATCGGTGATGTTCTCTCGCAGTGCAGCTTTCTTCGAAACACGGGTTGTCGACTATCAAACGTCTGGATCGCTCGACTGGAGCGGTGTCGACGCTCCGTCTGTTCCGGCCGTGTTCAGGACAGTGCGTGAGCCATCTATCAAGTTCTGCGCGATGGATGACACCACCATACCCGCCTTCCTGCGCAAACGCGACCAGATCATCGATCACCAGGATCGTCGATATTGGGCTGGGTCAGAGCACTACTCAGGTCTGACGCCACTGGGGGTCAGCGAGTGGCTGCGCATCACACCAGCGTCCGAATGGCCAACAACCTACATGGGGTTGCGGCAAATGGGCGTGGGCGAATGGTTGGTCGACTGGCTTGAGCTCGAGATGGCTAGCCACGAGGGCACTTTGTATGCCGAGTCCAAAGTGGTCGAGGCTTTCTTGTACCTGATGTCGAGGCGAGACACCTATGAATCGTTGGCACAGTCCGAAGGCCTGCTCGGTGCCCTTAAGTCGACGGTGCTGCGCCTGCGCGGCGTGTTTGCCAGTGACCCGGCTACAAGACCAACCAGAGTTGATGTGGCCTTGGTCGAAGCGATGGTCGCAGTCTTGGATGGAATGACAGCCAGTGCGTGGCCCGATCGGGTGTTTTCGTTGGGCGGTGCGGTTGACGAGGTGCGAGATGCCAGAGAAGCCGCCACGATCGCTTGATCTGGAGCAGCCCTGCAATCACTTCGAGCTGCGTCTTGAGGATGGGGTTGCGCAAGGCAAGCATCTCACCGACGGGAAGATCACGCTGTATTCGGAGATCTGGGTCGACGGACACCACATCGATGAGCCGCACTTTATCGACCTGCCGCTGCTCGTTCAGAGCCTGCATGAGCAGCGCTGGTTCGAGATCTTCACTTGTGGGTGCGGAGTCGGCGAGTGTGCTGGCATCGTCGATGGCATACAGGTCACGCACGACGCAGATCTTGTTCGGTGGTCATTCCGCCGGCCACAAAGCGCAGGCAATCTCCTGGACCCAGCGCTGAGTGAGTGGGAGAAGACTGCAGTCCCGGTCGTGCTGACTTTTGAGCGGGCCCAGATGGTGAAGGCCATTGACGACTACCTGGATGCAGTTCGCGCACTGGTCGGCGTAGAGCCAAGCAAGTTCGAGTGGCCAGTGCATGGCTTATTCGTTCAGGACGTGGTGAATATTGATGTAAGCAAGCCCTTCTATGACATCGAGGGTGGAGGTTAGAAATGCCAGTTCAACAAGTTCTCACCGACCAGCGCGTACCGGTCAAGATCTGGACCGATGATGTCGACGACCGATCGAAAGAGCAGCTGGCCAATATTGCGGGGCTGCCTTTTGTGCATCACCACGTCGCGGCGATGCCTGACGTGCATCTTGGAATTGGCGCCACCATCGGATCAGTGATCGCCACGCACAAGGCCATCATCCCGGCGGCTGTCGGTGTGGACATGGAGCGCTGGATGATCCAGTTGCCGGATCGTGATCTCGCCTATTTCCCGGAAGGCACCGAGCACTTCAATGACTACGTGGAGGCAGTGCATTGGGCGCAGGAATACGCCATGGCCAACCGTCAGGCCATGCTGGACCTGGTGCTCGATGCGCTGGCGCGGCACCTGCCGCCATTCACTGTGACCACCGAGGCTGTGAACTGCCACCATAACTACGTGGCCAAGGAGCACCACTACGGTGCTGATGTCTGGGTGACGCGCAAAGGCGCCATCCGCGCCCGCGAAGGCGATCTGGGCATTGTGCCGGGCAGTATGGGCGCGCGAAGCTACATCGTTCGTGGCAAGGGAAATGCCGAGAGTTTCTGCTCCAGCGCCCACGGTGCCGGTCGCCGCATGAGTCGAACGGCGGCGGAAAAGCACTTCACCGAGGCTGACCTGGAGATGCAGACCGCAGGCGTCATCTGCCGAAAAGACAAGGGCGTACTCGATGAGATTCCGGGGGCCTACAAGGACATTGATCAGGTCATGGCGAACCAACGTGACCTGACAGAAATCCTTCACACGCTGAAGCAGGTCGTCTGCGTGAAGGGCTGACCCATGGCCATTGCGCTTGAATTCATCGACTTGGTCGTACCGATTGCCCTCATCCGGCAGAAGTAGTAGCCGGGCGGCTGGGCGCAATGCCTGCAGGACCACGAGCGCCTGATCGGGGGGCGTGTTTGGTTCGATGAATACTTGCTGCGGGATGGAGCGATGAATCCGGCCGATATCGAATCACTCGTCGAGGAGTGGATGTCTCTTGGATTTCAGCCGACCGCAGAGGTCGACGGACAACGCATCTGGCAGGACTGCTGCGTCGTCGAGTCCATGCTTGGCGGTCCCACGCTACCTTGCGAATGGCTCGAACTTTCAGAGGATGGCCGATCAGCCTGGCTGAAGGGCACTCAACCCGGGGAGATCAAATGGCGACAGAAGTGGATGGCACAGTGACGGACTCCCAGCCGTTCGTCCCGATCCTCACCGTGATGGTGGACTATGGCAACGCGCCGTTTTTGTGGTGCGTCGGTGCACCGGAACAGGCAGGCGTCGGCGGAAACATTTGCGACGGTTCGGGGTGGGATGAGTCCTTCCCGATGTCGGAAGGGCTCTGGCGAAAGTTCGCAGACTGGGCGATCGAGTTTGATCGGACATCGTTCCATTCCGATGACTTCGACGCCAGCGGATGGGATTGGGCCGCCTTTGACGAGCGAGGACTACAACTGTCCCGTTGGCTCAAGGAGGAGGTGGGCAACGCGTACCGAATCGTTTATCAGAAGCCTTGCGAAGATCCCGACAGCAGATTGGATGAGCGCAGGGAGGTCCTGGCCGATGGCGCATTGGTGCGGCTACCTTCGTTTAGGCAGGTGCGGTGAGCTTCGAGCGGCAAACATCACTTTCATGATGTGATATGGCCAAATCGTCGAATTCACGCCCTCACGGCCAAGACGTTACTATCGGGTTCAGATGACGGACGCGGGTTCGGTTCCGTGTTCCACCACCATATACAAGGGCTCGGATAGTCTCCGGGCCCTTTTTCTTGCCTGAAATCCCCGCGTGGCGCGGGGTGCCGGCCGATGGGCTTGCGGATGCCATCCTGCCGCTCGGCTCCAAAATCGGCGTTTTTCGGGCACTTTTCCCGCCCAGAGTCGTCTCTGTCTCTGTTTGGCTTGCGGGTAGTCGCAGCCTGAAGCCCCAAAAAATCAACCACTTACGCGCCCTGGTTCGCTGTCAACCGCGCCCGCCGGTTAAGCATCGAACCGCGCCACGACCTCCCACTGGGTGGCCCATTCGGTCGGCTGCGAGCAAGCAGGACCCTGGCGGCGAAAATGTCGACGATGACAAGCAAAAAGAAAATCGCTGCTGATCTGCAGTCAGCCCTATCTGGGCAGAGCCCACTGAGCATCGATCTGTACGTGGAAGTTTTGGCCGACTACGAGGACGAACTCAAGGCCTCGCTCGACAAGGACGCTGATGACGCCCTGCTGTGCATGCTGGCGGACGACGGTGAGGTGGCGATGATGGTCATCGACTGGGACGGCAGCATCTACCGGAACGAAAACGCATTGAAGAAGCTGCAAGCCATGTGGCGGCAGAGCTTTGATACCAACGTGCAGACCCTCGTGCCCATCCTCAGTGATCACATCAGCCAGAAAAACCTGGGTGTGGCAGGCATCAAGTGGCTGCCCGCATCCAGCGATTGAAGCGAACGACGGTCCTGGTTACGAATCGAACCCCGCCACCACCTCCCGCTGCGCCACCCAGTCGGTCGGCAACGGGTTGCGCTGGAACCACAGCAGGCTCATACAGCGTGGCTGCTGCCCGGCATAGATCGCCTTCACGATGTCTGGCTCCAGCAGCGTCAGCCGCAGCAGTTCGTTGACCGTGGAATGGTGCAAGCCTTCGCGCTTGGCGATCTCGCTGCCGGTTTCGACCACGCCGTCGTCGAGCAGCTGCTGCCAGTAGAACGCCCGCGACAGCGCCGTCAGTAAGGGCTGGTCGTGGACGGCGGCCGTCTTGGCCTGCACCTGCGCCACCTCAGGCCGCACCACCACGGCCCGGCCGCCACGTTTCCTGATCTTGATCGGGATGAAGGTCGTCAGCCGGATTTCATCGCCGTCGCGCCGCTTGCGCCTGACCGCCAACCCGGTGGCCTCGATCTTGGGTTTGTTCTTCACTCCGCCTCCGCTTCCAGTTCCTGCAACTCCGCGCCGATGGTGCCGGGCAGCAGATCCATCGCCAGATCCTGCCAACCAAGGTCACGCCAGACGATTTCCAGCCCGGCATCACCCAGCACCACCCGCTCGATCAGCAACTGCGCCAGCCTCCGCTGCTCGGCTGGATAGAGCGTGTGCCACATCGCCGCGAGGTTGCGCATCGGCAGCACCACCTGGGGCTCGTCCAGGTCAGGTCGAATGACGTGCATCCGATCCACAACCCGCTGCACGATGTGCGGGGCCTGCAGCGCCATCACGATCTGCTCGATAACCAGTGCTTCGATGGGTTCGGCGGGCAACGACCCGTGCCGACTGGCCCACGCACCCATGCGCCGGTGCAGCACCGGCGTGTAGTAGGCGTACCGTTTGCCTTTCTTGTTGGTGTAGGTCGGCATCAGCTTCTCGCCGTCGTCGGTGAACAGCAGCCCCGACAGCAAGGGTTCGACCTCGCCGCGCGCCACCCGCTTGCGTTGCCGTGCGTCCGTTTCGATCAGCGCGTGGACGGCATCCCACTGCGCCTGCGTGATCAGGGCCTGATGCTCGCCGGGATAGCTCTGGCCCCGGTGATTGATCTCGCCCAGGTACATCCGGTTGTGCAGCAGCTTGTACATCGTCTGCTTGGTCAACGGCTTGCCCACCTTGCTCAACAGCCCTTCGGAGGCGTAGGTTTTCGCCATCGTCGTGGTGGAGCCGACGTTCACGAAATCGTCGAAGATGCGCCGCACCAGCGCCGCTTCCTTCTCGTTGACGACGAGCTTTCGCTCGACCACGTCGTAGCCCAGTGGTAACGGCCCACCCATCCACATCCCTTTGCGCTTGCTGGCGGCGATCTTGTCGCGGATACGCTCGCCGGTGACCTCGCGTTCAAACTGGGCGAAGGACAGCAGCACGTTGAGCATCAGCCGCCCCATCGAGGTGGTGGTGTTGAACTGCTGCGTCACCGACACGAACGACACGCCGCGTCGGTCGAACACCTCAACCATCCGCGCGAAGTCGGACAACGAGCGCGAGAGCCGGTCGATCTTGTAGACCACCACGACATCCACCTTGCCGTGCTCGATGTCGGCGAGCAGGCGGCGCAACGCAGGCCGCTCCATATTGCCGCCCGAGTAGCCGCCATCCTCGAAGTCGTCGCCGACCGGAATCCACCCTTCAGCGCGCTGGCTGTGGATGTAGGCGCGGCCTGCCTCGCGCTGTGCATCGATGGAATTGAAGGACTGGTCAAGGCGTTCGTCGCTGGAGACGCGGCAATAGACGGCGCAGCGTTTCGGGGGCACGAGCGGCAGGTTCATTGCACACCTTCCTTCTGGCCGCGCAGGCCGAAGAACCTCGGCCCGTTCCACTGCACGCCCGTGATGTGCCGCGCCACCGCCGACAGGCTGCGAAACCTCTGGCCCTCGTACTCGCATTCACCATCCGGCGTGACGACGACGCGATGCTCGCGTTCGTCCCATTCGCGGATCAGCACCGTACCGGGCATCAGGTGCTGCTGGCGGCTGTCACCCGCAACCGGGTCCAGCCGGTGCTTGATCTTGGAATGCGCGGCACCGGCTTCGACCAGATGGCGGCGAATGCCGGTAGGCACCGCGCCGTATGCCATCTCCTGAATCCGGTAGGCCAGCCGGGATTCGAGGAAGGGGCGATTGATGTGCTTGGGCCGCCGGGGGAAGTGTTGATCCCAAAGCGTCCACAGTTCGGCCATCGGCAACGCGGGCAAAGCCGCGATCTGCGCCGACACGGTGCCGACGCCCGTGTTGGGGTTTCTGTTCATCGAGGAATCTCCAGTCGTTGAGACATCCACATTCAGGCGCTGTGGCGGGCACAAGCCAAGGTCAAACCGTGCTCTGTGGCTGTGCAGCCAAGGGCGGCGGCGCGAATCCGACAGCGGACTCCGTATCGGTGCGGTAGCTGATGGCCTCGCCCGTGATCGGGTGGCACAGCGTGCCGAAAGTCACCTCACTGCCGATGCGCTGCGCGACAACGCAGGTGTCGTCGAGATGCGCCGGAAACACCCAGCCCCGCACGCCATCGGGCAGACGGGTGTTCATCGCGGGGCTCCTTGGTTGGTGGATGACGCCACCATTCACGCGCTGAACGATCAGGAAGCCAAGAAAAAGATGATACCCACAGCATCGCTCCCTCGTCTGGAGCCCTTCAACCTGATAAATTGCAACCTTTGCTATTCAAACCGACTTTATGCCACCCGAACCCCTGTTTCCGGAGTGCTGCGATGACTGCTGAACCTTGGGTGTCCGTGGACCAGATTGCCGAGCATCTGGGCGTGACGCGCGACTCGATCTACCGCTGGATCGACCGCAAGAACCTGCCCGCGCACCGGGTGGGGCGGCTGTGGAAGTTCCAGGTGTCCGAGGTGGATGGCTGGGTGCGCGCCGGGGGCGCAGATGAAGAACAACGCAGCGACGGTCAAACGCCATCGCGCAAAGCTTGAGGGGATGGGCGCTAATGCCAACATTGAACTGGATCGGCAAAGAAGCCGTCGTTAAACACCACAAGGACGTGCCGTTTCGACTGCTGGAGCCGGTGGCCGATCTTTCCTACGGCCCGGCGCAAGGCAAAGACTCGGGCAACCTCATCGTTCAGGGCGACAACCTGCACGCACTGAAAGCCCTGCTGCCGCGTTACGCCGGGCAGGTCAAATGCATCTACATCGACCCGCCGTACAACACCGGCAACGAAGGCTGGGTTTACAACGACAACGTCAACAGTCCGGAGATTCGCCGCTGGCTGGGCGAAGTGGTCGGCAAGGAAGGTGAGACGCTGGACCGGCACGACCGCTGGCTGTCGATGATGTACCCGCGCTTGGTGCTGCTGAAGCAGTTTCTGCGTGAGGACGGTGCGATCTTTGTGTCCATCGATGACAACGAGGTGGCGACGCTACGGTTGTTGATGGATGAGATTTTTGAAGCCCGTAATTTTGTGGGCACAGTTATCTGGCAAAAGAAGTACGCAGTAGCTAACGACCACAAAACCATTGCTCCAATGCACGACTTTGTGCTGGTCTATCAAAAGTCAGCAAACTGGAAGCGCAACTTGCTTCCACGAGGTGAAGAAAAAGACTCCCAATATAAGTATGAGGATTTGGGAGGCATTTTTCGACCAGACAACTACACATGCGCCAAGACAGCCGAAGAGCGCCCCAATCTGTACTACCCAGTCACCAACCCCAATACGGGCGAGGAAATCTGGCCCAAACGCACCCGTGTCTGGGCCTACTCGCAAGAGGAACACCAACGCCATGTGGCAGAGGGTTTGATCTACTGGGGCAAGGACGGCAAGGGCAAAGTGCCTGCCTATAAGCGCTACAAACACTTGCTCCGCAATGATGGGGTGGTGCCGCAAACGCTGTGGCCGCACGAATTTGCTGGCCACACGGATGGTTCGCGTAAAGAACTGCGCGAAGTCCTGCACGACATTCCTTCTGTCTCAGATTTTGCAACGCCAAAGCCGTCTTTGCTCATTCAGCGCGTTCTGCAAATTGCCACCGACAAAGAATCGCTGATCCTCGACAGCTTCGCAGGCTCTGGAACCACGGCCCACGCCGTACTGAAACAAAACGACGAGGACGGCGGCAATCGCCGCTTCATCATGGTGGAAATGGATGAAAACATCGCCCAGGACGTCACCCGCGAGCGTGTTAAACGGGTGGCTGAGGGCTACAGTAACGCCAAAGGCCAAACAGTAGAGGGGCTCGGCGGCGGCTTCCAGTTCTGCCGCCTGTCTGCCGAACCGCTGTTCGACGCCGACGGCCAAATCCGCAGCGATGTGAAGTTCGCGCAACTGGCCGAATTTGTCTGGTTCGCCGAAACCGGCACAGGCTTCACTGGCACTGCTGATTCGCTACTGGGCGTGCACGAGGGCCGTGCCATCTATCTGCTCTACAACGGCATCCTCAAGGACAAATCTGTGGGCGGTGGCAATGTGCTCACCGGTCCGGTGTTCGAGGTGCTGACCTTCCCCCCACCAGCCATACCACGGTAAACGAGAGAAGTCCGTCAACCCAGGAGAATGACGGACATGAAGAAGAGCAGGTTCAGCGACGAACAAATCATTGGCTTCTTGAGACAGGCCGAAGCCGGCATGGGCATCCCCGAGTTGTGCCGCAGCGGCGGCTTCAGCCAGGCCACGTTTTACAAATGGCGCGCGAAGTTCGGCGGCATGCAGGTCTCGGAGGCCCAGCGCCTGCGCGAGCTTGAGAGCGAGAACGCCAAGCTCAAGAAACTGCTGGCCGAGGCCCACCTGGACATCCACGCCCTCAAGAGCGTCTTCGGGGTAAAGCGCTAGCCCCACAGGCGCGCCGCGATGCCATCCGACAGATGATTGAGCAGCATCACCTCTCGGAGCGGCACGCCTGCCGCCTTGTGGGGCTATCCCGAGACAGCTACCGCCACCCGCCGCAGCCCAGCGAGGTCAACGC
>NZ_CYIG01000052.1 GCF_001298675.1 Paenacidovorax caeni | reverse complement strand
ATCAACGAGGTGCTGAGCATGGATTTCGTCTCGGACAGCCTGTCCAGTGGACGGCGCATCAAGTGCCTGACGGTGGTGGATGACTTCAGCAAGGAGTCCGTGGACATCACGGTGGACTACGGCATCTCGGGCCAATACGTCACCCGCGTGCTCGACCAAGTGGCAAGGTTCCGTGGCTATCCGGCAGCAGTGCGAACGGACAATGGCCCGGAGTTCACCAGTCGGGCGTTCCTGGCCTGGACGTACAAGAACGGGATTCGGCACATCCTGATTGAGCCGGGCAAGCCCATGCAGAACGGCTACATCGAGAGCTTCAACGGCAAGTTCAGAGATGAATGCCTCAACGAGCAGTGGTTTGAATCGTTGTCACAGGCCCGGGAGTGCATTGCACATTGGCGGCGGGATTACAACGAGGTCAGGCCGCACAGCAGTCTGGGACGCATCCCGCCGGCACGATTCGCCCAGCAGCACCGCCAGCGCGCTGGCGGTGCTGCTGGCAGTGAGCAGAAACAAAACTTCGATTAACCTTCAACCCCGGACTTCTCCAATCCGTTGGTACGGTCAATGGGGGCAGGTCACAGCGTCTGGACCACGCAAAGCATCACGAGGGTAGAGCAAAACATGACAGCAGAAGCGATTGTCGAACTACGCGCATTAGTCGGAAGCCTGGGAGAAAAGTGGCAAGCCAATTGGTGGGGAAGCGATTTCTTCAGTTTGACTGCGGGCGCTTTCCTTTCTCCCATATTCACCCGGTCTGTGTTCCTGGCACAGTACAACGGCGTGACGGCCGCTGCCGCCAAGGTCCATGACGAGGTGATCGGCGTTGGGCGGACCATTCACCTTTTCCGCTTACCCTTTGAACTCGAGCAGTCCTGCCAAGAGGTGGCCAACGACAAAGCCTTTGTGGCGCGCGTTCAAGCCCACCTGGGCGATCGACAGCAAGCGCTGAATCGGCTGGCTGAGCTCGCCACACCTGCGCAAACGGCCAGCCCTGGTCCGTCGCTGTTGGGCCTGGTGGGCGACGACATCACCGCAGACTTGGCTCGTGCCGCCGGTGTCTATGTGGCAGCCTTCCAACAGCAGGTCCAGTCCTTCCCCTATTTGAAGGAAGCTGCGTGAGCGATCCGCGGTACTACACCACCCAGTTGCAAGCAGGGTTGGGGCTGATCGAAGAAACCAAGCAGCTGCTGGAGGTCTACCAACCTGGCATGTCGGCGCCAGCCTTGTACGATGCTGCGCTGGCCTCGGGTCGGTTCCCGTTAGTGACAGCTCGCCGCTTGCGCAACATCGTCGTAGAGTGTTTTGCGCCCAGGTACTTGCGTTGCTCTGGCGTGTCATCCCATCTTCAGCGCTTGGTTCCCCAGCTTTCGTCGGCCGAACTTGCGCAACTGTTTTTTCTCTACACGGCCCGGGCCAACCTCGTCCTGGCCGATTTCGTTTGTGAAGTCTTCTGGCCCCGATATGCCGCAGGTCGGAACGACCTGGAGCTGGAAGATGCCCGCACCTTTGTCGTCAACAGCGTGCGCGAAGGCAAGACGCAGAAGCCTTGGTCCGATATCACGATCAAGCGCATCGCCTCGTACCTGATCGGCTGCTGTGTGGACTACGGTCTCTTGACGGTGACCGGTCGGCACAAGCGCTCCGTGGCCCCATACCGGATTCAACCCAAGGTGGCCCTCTACCTGGCTTATGAGCTTCGGTTCAGTGGCTTGGGCGACAACCAGGTGGTCTCACATCCAGACTGGAAACTCTTTGGCTTGGAGCCGCACGACGTTAGGGACCAACTCAAACGCCTATCGCTGCAGGGGCACCTGATTTTCCAAGCGGCATCCGATGTTGTCCACATTGGGTGGACCTACAAGAATATGGAGGAAGTGATCGATGTCATCGCTCAAGGCTGACTTCAACGAGCTCATGGAGCGTATCAAGCAAGGGCGGGAATTTGGTCACGCCAGCTTCGAGCCCATCTTCTACTTGGTCTTCTCGCCCAGCCAGATCCTGAACGTTAAGCGCGAGACGCCAGCGTGGGTTCATCGGCTCAAAAACGAAGGCTGGGACGTCGCTACTTTCTCCATCGCTGAGCATGTGGCCGACATCATCGAAAAGGCGCCGCTGCGCAAGATTTGGGTGGCTGCGGACCAGAAGGCCCCTCAGGCTTGGGACAAGACCAACGCTTCGCTGGCCAACGCCATCAGCAACGGGGCGCTGCAGGCACGCATTGAGGCCAAGTTGGCTGAACTGGAAGGCAAGACCAAAGCCATCCTGATCGTCACCGACCTGGAAGCTCTCCACCCCTACACACGCATCGGCGTGATCGAAGGCAAGCTCCAGGGCAAGTTTCATGTGCCCACCGTGTTCCTCTACCCGGGCGTGCGCACCGGCAAGACACGGCTGAAATTTTTGGGCTTCTATCCAGACGACGGTAACTACCGGTCGGTTCACGTGGGTGGCTGATCCAGGCAGGGAATCACAATATGAACATCAAGCAGCTTTTCGACCCATCCAAGAACATCCATCGCAGCATCGAAAAGGTCATCACCTACGGTGTTTCGCAGGAGGCCAGACTCCGGTCCGAAATCTCCGAATATGTGGTGACCGACAGCATCGACGAGCAGTTTGAAAACCTGCTGCTCAAGATGGAAGCCGCCATGGACGTTGGCGGCGAAAACGAAGTGGGCGTGTGGGTGTCCGGCTTCTATGGCTCGGGCAAGAGCTCGTTCACCAAATACCTCGGCCTGGCCTTCGATGACAGCATCAAGATCGATGGCGTGCCCTTCATCCAGCACCTGCAGGACCGCCTGAAGCGCCAGAGCACCAAGGCGCTGCTGTCCAGCGTGGCCAAACGCTTCCCCGCCGCCGTGCTGATGCTGGACCTGGCCAGCGAGCAAGTGGCAGGTGCCACCATGGAGGAAGTCTCCACCGTCTTGTTCTACAAGGTGCTTCAGTGGGCGGGCTACTCGCGCAACCTCAAGGTGGCCGCCCTGGAGCGCAAGCTCAAGAAGGAAAAGCGGTACGACGAATTCCTGGCGCTCTTCAAGGAGACGGCCGGTGGCGAGGAATGGGCCAACTACCGCAACGACGAACTCGTGGTGGACAGCCTCATCCCGGAGATCGCCCACAAGCTGTACCCTAACCTGTTCAAGACGACCACGTCCTTCACCACCGAAGCCAGCGAAATCGTCGTGTTCGAGAACGACCGCGTTCGCGAAATGCTGGAGATCGCCCGCGAAGCCTCTGGCAAGGAATACATCATCTTCATCATCGATGAAGTGGGGCAATACGTGGGGCCGCGCCCCAATCTGATCCTGAACCTCGATGGCCTGGCCAAGAACCTCAAGAACATCGGTGATGGCAAGGTCTGGATCGTGGGTACCGCTCAGCAAACGCTGACCGCTGACGACACCAAGGCAGCTTTGAACTCGCCCGAGCTGTTCAAGCTCAACGACCGCTTCCCGATCCAGATCGCACTCGAATCCAACGACATCAAAGAGATTTGCTACACACGCTTGCTGGGCAAGTCTGCAGCGGCAGAAGCCGAACTGGGCAAGCTGTTTGACCAGTTCGGCCAGCAGCTGCGCCAGAACACCAAGCTGGTGGATGCGCGAGTCTATGGCGTAGATTTCGACCGTAAGGCTTTCACCGACCTGTACCCGTTCCTGCCCTCGCATTTCGACATCCTGCTGCACCTTCTGGGCGCGCTGGCCAAGTCCACCGGCGGCATTGGTCTGCGGTCGGCCATCAAGGTGGTGCAAGACATCTTGATCGACGGGTCTGAAGGCAAGCCAGCAGTAGCAGAGCAGCCTGTTGGCTGGCTGGCCACCACGGTCACGCTGTTCGATGCGCTGGACAAAGACATCAAACGCGCCTTTGCCTCGCTACATGCAGCAGTGGAGAAGGTCACCAAGATCCGCTTCACCCATTCGGTGCTGCACCAGGACATCGCCAAGACAGTCGCGGTACTGCAAATCCTGGGCAACCTGCCCATCACGCGCCAGAACGTCACCAGCTTGATGCACGGCAGCGTGTCCGCCTCCTCGCAGGCAGACGCCATCGCCAAGGCCGTTGAAGACCTGATCAACGACCCCATCGTGCCGTTTGGCGAACAAGACGGCAACCTCTGCTTCTTCAGCGAAAAGCTGAACAACATCGAGCAAGAGCGCAGCCAGGTCGCCCTGCGCGGCGTGGAGTTGCGCCGCATCGTCAACGAAGCATTGACCGGCGTCTACGCCCCGCTGCCCACCACGCAGTTGCACGGCTCGTACGCTGTGTCCACGGGCTTGAAGTCGCAGTCCGCGGGTGGCATTCCTGCGGCCTTGGCGGGGGAGCGCAATCCCATTCAAACCGTGGTGGAGTTGTCTGACCCCAAAGAGGTGGACAGTGTGCGCACCCGCCTCACCGACGAGTCGCGCCACAACAGCGCGCGCTTCAACATCTTCCTGGTCGGGCGCACCACGCCCGAAATGGACGAACTCACGGCCGACATCTTCCGCTGCCGCGAAATCGCCACTCGGTATCGCAACGACCCAGACCAGGAAATTCGCGAGTACTGCAACGCCCAGGCCGACCGTGCCGAACAGTTGGCCGGCAAGTTGCGCCTGCAAATCCAGCGCAGCCTGCTGCAAGGCTCGTTCATCTTCCGCGGCCAGGTGGTGGCGGTGGACACCCTGTCGGCCGATCTGTTGGAGGCCGCGCGCAAACACCTGATTGAAGTGGCCGAACAGGTTTTTGACCGTTACGCCGAAGCGCCCGTGCGCGCGGGCACCGATCTGGCGGAGAAGTTCTTGCGAACCGGCAACCTCGCAGGCATCACCAGCGCCATCGACCCGCTGAACCTGGTGCAGACCCAGGGTGGGCGCCACAGCGTGCGCACCGACCACCTGGCCATGATCAGCATCCGCGATTACATCGATCGCAACGGTATGGTCGAAGGCAAGCGCCTGACCGATGTTTTCAGCGATGCGCCGTTTGGCTGGTCACCCGACACCTTGCGCTATGTTCTGGCCGCCATGCTGGTGGCCGGTGAGATCAAGCTCAAGGTGGCTGGGCGCGAGGTCACTGTTAATGGCCAGCAAGCCATTGACGCCCTCAAGACCAACAACGCGTTCAAGAGCATTGGTATTGCGCTGCGGGGTGGCGACAGGCCGTCGAACGAAGTGTTGGCCCGCGCCGCCACACGCCTCACCGAGCTGACCGGTGATTCCGTCATTCCACTGGAAGACGAGATCAGCAAAGTCACCACCAAGCTGTTCACCCAGCTGCAGCACCAATACGGACCGCTGACCGAGAAGGTCCGCGCGCTGAACCTGCCCGGTGTCGACCGCCTGGAGAACCTGACGCAGGAAATCAACGATGTGCTGCTGACCGATGCGTCGGACGCACCACGTCGCCTGGGCAACGAAGCGTCCGAACTGTTCAACAGCCTCAAGTGGGCGGCAGAGGTCAAGCTCAAGCTGGAGCAGGGCCTGGAGCCCACTCTGCAGGAGTTGGGCAAGCACTGCACCACCATCGGCAGCCTGCCCAATGTGGCCCTGCTGGCTACGTTGAAGGAAGAGTTGTCAGAAGACCTGGCCCTGATTCAGCAACGCCTGCAGCAGGCGGACTTTTTCCGCTACGCGGCCGACTTCAACACCAGCCTCACCACGCTTCGCGCCCTTGTACGCGACACGGTGCTGGCCATGCAGGACCTCATCAAGCAACGCGTCAAAGACGCTGAGGTGGACCTCAAGCGCGTGCCCGAGTGGACCAAGCTCACCCAGCAGGAACAAACCGAGCTGCTGGGCAGCCTGGACCGTTTGGTGGTACAAGCTCCGGCAGACCTGACCGGGCTGACCACCACCCTCAACACCGACTACGAACTGCAGTCCCTGGTGCAGACCCTCAAGCACCGCATTGAAAAGCTGGGTCAGCAACGCATCAAAGAGGAGCTGGAGGCGGCTCAACCGAAGGTGGTGGAAGGCGTGGCCCAGGAGCCGCGCAAGCCCATTGCCCGCAAGGTCACAGCGCGGCGCCAGATCACCAAACTCGAAGACCTGGACACGCTCATCGTCAACTTGCAACAGGTGCGCGGCGAACTCAAGTACGCCCATGCGTTTGATCTCAGCATTGAACTGGGAGACGAGTGAGCATGGCGTTCGACCAAAACACTCGGGGGCGCCTGCAGAAACTGGTCAACGCCTGCCGGGCCTTGCTCAGCGACGACTTCAGCATCCAGCTGCAGCAGGTCTATGGCCTGGACCCCAAAACGGGTGAAGTCACGCCCATGGCGCGACTGACCCACCTAGACGATCGCCAACGCCACACCGCCCAAGTGCTGCGCCAGGTGCTGGGCCACTACCTGGGAGCTGACGCGGACGACACCGAGCACCGCATCGCCGTCATCGACCGCATGGTTCGCGAGCAGGCCTTTACCGTGCTCAACCGCATGGCCGCGCTGTTGATGATGGAAGCCCGCGGCCAGTTGTTTGAATCGGTCAGCAAGGCCTACCAGTCCAGAGGCTTTCAGAGCTACGCACGCTTGGCCGGTGCCGCCTTGGGTGAAACCGGTCAGGCCTACCAGGCCTACCTGTTCAGCCTGTTCGACGAGCTGGCCCACGAGCTACAAGGCCTGTTCGATCGTTTTGCGGCCAACGGACTGCTGTTCCCGCGCGAGACAGCGCTGCGCGCCCTGCTGGACGAGTTGAACCACCCGGACATCATCCCCCTGTGGGCTGAAGACGAGACCATCGGCTGGATCTACCAGTACTTCAACTCGAAGGAAGAGCGCAAAGCCATGCGCGAGGCCAGCCAGGCGCCGCGCAACAGCCGTGAACTGGCCGTGCGCAACCAGTTCTTCACGCCGCGCTACGTAGTCGAGTTTTTGGTGGACAACACCTTGGGGCGCCTTTGGTATCAAGCGACCAAAGGCACCACCGCACTCAAGGAGCGCTGCCAATACCTGCTCTGCACGCCGCGAGACATTTTCCTCCGCCGGTTTGAAGCAGACGACTTGCGCCCGGGTTCGGTCGCTGCGCTCGTCCAGGCGGGTAAGTGGTCGGAGCTACCCGCCTTTGACACCAGCGAGGCCGGTGTGCAGGCGATGATCGAGTTTGCGCACTGCGTCAACACCTACGACCGCCACCCCAACGACACCTGGGGCGACTATTTCCAGCGGCTCGAAGCGGCCTTGCGGGCTCAGCGGTACGAAGCGTTGTCCACGCAAGAGCTGTGGGACGGTGTGTTTCTCATTTGCCGGGCCGACCGCCATGGTGGTGATGGCAGCGTCTACCAAGAGCGCTGGTTTGTGGAGGCTTGCCAAACCATCGTAGACCGCCTCAAGGCGGACGATGCGCAGCAAAAGCCGAACATCATTGCTTTTCATGTGGTTCGCGACCCCCGCACCCTGAAGCTGCTGGACCCGGCCTGCGGCTCCATGCACTTCGGCTTGTACGCCTTTGACCTGTTCGCCGAGATCTACCGCGAGGCATGGGCCTGGGAGCAGCAGCATGGCCCAGGCTCGCTGGATGTGTCGACGCAGCCTCAACTATTGCTCAAGCCCCTGTGCCAAACCTACGCGGACGAAGAGTCATTCCTGCGCGATGTTCCTCGCCTGATCATCGAGCACAACATCTACGGTGTGGACATCGATCCGCGGGCCGCCCAAATCGCGTCCTTGGCGCTGTGGCTGCGGGCCCAGCGCGCATGGCACGATGCTGGGGTCAAGGCCAAAGACCGCCCGTTGATCGGACATGGTCATGTGGTCGCTGCCATCGCCCCACCGGCAGAGCGTGAGCTACGCCAACAGTTTGCGGCCAGCCTGGATCCCCGCGACGCCGAGTTGTTTGAGAAGACTTTGCATTTGCTCAAGGGGCTGCCCGAGATGGGGGTCCTGCTCCAAGTTGAACGAGAACTGCCCAGCCTTATCCGCCAGGTCTACGTGGGCAAAGGCACAGGCCTCTTTGCCCAAGAGGAGCGGGCGGATTGGCTGGCCGCAGAGGCTCGTCTGCGCAAGGCACTGACCGACTTCGCGCAGGCAGCCAAATCAACCTATCAAGGGCGTCTGTTTGCGCAGGATGCGCTGCAAGGATTGCGGCTCATTGACCTGTGTCGGGAAGTGTTCGATGTGGTGGTGATGAACCCGCCGTTTGGCGCGCTGGCTGCCAATACCAAGGATCAACTGGTCAAAGCCTACCCGCGCAGTAAGAGCGATCTGCTGGCGATCATGGTTGAAAGAGGGTTGGAACTGCTCCGTGTTGGCGGTCGCATTGGTGCTATTACTTCGCGAACGTGCTTTTTTCTTTCTAGCTTCCAAATGTGGCGCGAAGAGATTGTATTGGGCATGGCTAGGCCGGACATCATGGCTGACCTTGGGAATGGGGTGATGGATGACGCAATGGTTGAGGCGGCAGCCTATGTGTTGGAGAAAAGAGTATGACCTTGTTTTTTCGCGTTGCTTCCGATGAAGATAAGCAATCAACGCTTGCCGAAAAATGTGGGCTGTATAGAGATGGGGAAGTTGGTATTCGAGAGATATTTGAGGTGTCCTCAAGCACCTTTGCTGATATTCCAGGCTCCCCATTTGCTTATTGGGCCTCGCCAAAAGTTGTTGATATTTTTCGATCCCTTCCTACCTACGGGAGAAGCGGGAGGGTGGTTAGGACAACTAACCCAACCACAGATGATTTCCGGTTTGCTCGTTTGTGGTGGGAGCCTAATAACTTCAAGGGGATAAGGTGGCGTTCATGGAATAAGGGTGGCGGCTTCAGTCCGTATTATCGTGATATTGAAACGGTTGTTCGTTGGGATGAGCAACGCGATACGTATCTCGGATATGTTGGCACGATCTATCGCCCCGATATTAGGCCGGCAAATCTGGAGTATTTCTCTCGACCGGGTTTGTCTTGGGGCTATCGAGGGTCACGATTTTGTATTCAGGCAATGCCAAGCGGTACGGTGATAAGTACCCGTGGGAATGGAATATACGCTGACTCCAGCTTGCTTTGCGTGGACTTGGGTTTGATGAATAGTTGTGTGCCTGATTTTCTCATCAAGCTCACTCTTGGCAGAAATGATCACCCTCAATTTGATATTGGTGACGTAAATGGAATTCCTTTGCCTTTGGTTTCAGATCAAGCAGGCGACAGACTAGCGAGCCTTGCGCGCCACGCGTGGCAGATTCGGCGAAAGCTCGATACCGTCACGGAAATCTCCCATGCATTTTTGCTGCCGTTGGCACTTCGACAGGCAAAGTTCGAACACTTGGGCTTATTCGACCCGTCCGCGATCGACGACGAAATTACTCGAATTCAAGCTGAGATCGACAACATCGCATTCGCTCTCTATGGTTTCTCCAACGCTGACCGCGCGGCTGCGTTGGGTGCAGTCAGCGGCGAAGCCCGTGATGACGCAGACGTCGACGGTGATGAGGACGAGGCTGCTCCTGACATCCCGAGCGCCGACGCGTTGCTGTCGTGGGCGATCGGCGTGGCCTTCGGTCGTTTCGATATTCGGCTCGCCACAGGAGAGCGCGTCGCTCCGCCTGAGCCCGAGCCCTTCGACCCACTGCCTGCGAAAAGCCCCGGCATGCTGCCCGACGGTGACGCCCCCTTCCATGCGCACGCAGGCATCCTGGTTGATGATCCCGGCCATGCCCACGACCTGGTCCGGATCACCGAGCGCGTGCTGGAGCGGGTGGACATGCCGGTGCCCGCGGATATGCAGCGCTGGCTGCAAAAAGACTTCTTCCCTTTCCACCTGCAGCGCTATTCCAAGAGCCGTCGCAAGGCGCCGATCTACTGGCCGCTGGCCACCGCCTCTGGCAGCTACACCCTGTGGCTGTATTACCCCAGCCTCACCAGCCAGACGCTGTACACCGCCATCAACGATTTCGTCGAACCAAAGCTCGTCGATGTGGTGAAAGAAGCTGCCGGGTTGAAGACCAAGGGCAGCGCTCGTAACAGAGAGGAAGAGAGGCGCCTGGAAGCCCTGACAACACTGGAAGCCGAACTGACCGACCTGCGCGACCAGCTCCAGGCCATTGCCCCGCAGTACCGGCCCAACCACGACGACGGCGTCCAGATCACTGCGGCCCCGCTGTGGCCGCTGTTCCGCCACAAGCCCTGGCAAAAGCTGCTCAAAGACACCTGGGCCAAATTGCAGAAGGGCGACTACGACTGGGCGAACCTGGCCATGAACTACTGGCCTGAGCGCGTGCGCGAGAAGTGCAAGACCGATAAGTCCCTGGCCATTGCACATGGCCTGGAGGACTTGTATGCGGAGCCAGAGGCAGCACCCAAGAAAGCCAGGGGCAGAAAAAAGAAGGAGGACGCTGAATGAGCGTGATGCAACAGTCGAGCCGGGCGCAGGACCGGACCTTGGGTGTGTGGTTCCAGCATATTCAGCAGGGCATGATCAAGCTGCCCCGGTTTCAGCGCTTCGAGGCCTGGGACCGCGGGCGCATCACGAGCTTTTTGAACACGGTCATCAGCAACCTGCCGGTGGGCGTCACGCTCGCCCTGGAAGTGGCCGGGGTTGAAAAGTTCGAGTCGCGCTACATCGTCAGCGCCGAGCCTGCCTCGAACGGCACGGTCACCCAACACTTGCTAGACGGCCAGCAGCGCCTGACCGCTTTTTGGCGGTCCATGCACAACAACTACGAGTGGGAGACCTTCTATGTCTACCTGCCGCAGTTCGATCGCACCCAACAGAACAAGGACGCCGACGCTGAGGTGCGCTGCGTCCCCCGGTGGACCAACAAGCACCAGCTGCGGATGCCACGCTGGGCCGATGAGCCCGCCAAATGCTTGGAGCGGGGCTTGTTGCCGGTGCACCTGCTGCGGCCTGGCGACCTGTCTTCTGAGATCGACACTTGGTTGACGCAGGCGACCAAGCCACTGGAACCGTCTGACACGGACCCGGATGCGCTTGCCAAGTACAAGGCCTACACGGCCATGCGCGACAAGATCAAGGCTGAGATCACCTCCCTCCGAGAGAGGGTCACGCACTTCAACTTGCCTTATCTGTCGCTGCCGTCTGACACCAGCAAGGACGTGGCGCTGCAGGTGTTCATCAACATGAACACCAACAGCAAGCCGCTGTCGCTTTACGACATCATCGTGGCCGAGGTGGAAAGTGTGGCCGGGCGGTCTCTGCACGACCTGGAAACGGCCTTGGTGACCAAGCACCCGAAGGCGTCCCGCTATGGCGATGTGTCTGACCTGATCCTCGCCACCTCGGCGCTGCTGCAAGAGAAGCTCCCCAATGCCCGCGGCATGGTGGAAATGGACAAGCGTGCGCTGCTGGATAAATGGCCTAAGCTGGAACGGGGTTTGGACCGCATGGCCAGCTTTCTGGAAGGGGAGCGCATTTTTGACGAAGCGCGCCTGCCCACCAACGCCGTGTTGGCTGTGATCGCGGCGGCGTATGAGCTGATCCCGGAAGACGGTGACTTCTTGGCCAAGGCAGAAAAGCTGCTCAAGCGCTACCTGTGGTCGTCTTTTTTCTCTGACCGGTACGAAAACTCCGCTGCTTCGCGGGCCTATGCCGATTTCAAAGCACTCAAGGCCTTGTTAGTGAAGCAGACGTTTAACGACGCGGAGCTGACCACTGTGCCGGTGCTGAACCGCGCCGAGAGCCCACTGGCCGATGTGGATTCATTGCTGGCAGCGCGGTGGCCCAAGGCGGCGGGCATCGAAGCACGGGCGATCTTGGCGGTGTCGCTGTATTTGGGCGCCAACGACTTTGCAGACAACCGAACAGCGACATACGACAGCATCCAGAAACGGGAGTACCACCACGTCTTCCCAGATGCTTTGTTGTCTGAGGCCGGAATTGAGAGCTACCTGGCCCTGAACTGCGCTCTGATTACCTGGAAGACCAACCGAATCATTGGTCGCAAAGATCCTCTTGAGTATTTGAATGAGCGGGTCGCCGCTGCCGATGCGGCGACGGTCAAAGAGCGCCTGCGCTCGCACTTGATTTCCTTCGACCATTTGTCCAAGGCGCACTACGCGGGGCTGTCTGGGGACGACCTGACGAAGAAGTTAAAAGAGGACTTCGCCCAGTTCTTGCAAAGCAGAGCTGCCCTCGTCGTGGCGGCGATGAATAAGTTGGTCGCGGGTGAAACGCCTCAGTTGGAAGAGGTCTGGCAGAGCCAATCAGCGCCAGATGCTTCTTGAAGTCGGCTTGCCATTGAGGGAGGAGAAAAAAACATGTTGATCTACGCAAACAGCTTTTGGTTTGAACCGACGGGAGGGCCTGCCGAGATCATCGATTTCATTGCCAAGTGGGTGGGCCAGCGTGCCAAAAGTTTTGTGGATGGTGACCGACTTGCCCAAGGTATCCGCGAGTTGAAGCTCCGTGACGGCAGCACCCTCACCTCTAATACCACCGGTAATTTGGCTGAGGAGTTGACCTACCCATACCTGTTCAGTGCGCAGCTGAGCCACAGGGACGAGATGGTGTCTGGCCGCAAATGGATCACCGAGGTAGGTCTGCGCCAGGAAGCGGCGGGTAAGCCCGTGGAATGCTCCCTGTTGCTCAAGACCGATGAGGTCAGCGCCAGAGTGACTGCTCCCATTCAGGTAACGCGCCCCAAGCTGGTTGAGCAACTCATCAGGGCCTGTCGGCCGGCGGCAGATACGCCCGGTCTGGTGGTCAAGACCCTGGATGAAAACAGCGCGAAGGCGTTTTTGCACGAGGTGGAACGTGATGCGCGGAGGTACCCGCTGGTGTTGATCAGCTGCTCGCGCGAGGGGGGCTTTCCGGTGGAGCCTGAGCGCCTCCGCTCCGTGCTGGCGGGCTTGGCAGAAGTGGTGGCGGTTCCCAGCGGGGTGGACACTTTTGCCATCGAGGAAGAGGTCGGGCGGCGACACATGGCGTTTGGTGGTGCGGTGAACGTAGTCTTCCCGGTTCGGCATGGAAACAGGGATCGCTTCTGTGAAACGGTACTCATGCGACCTGATGCAATTGCAGACCTCTTGAGCGGAGGCAAATCGCTGGAGTCGGAGGTGTTGGCGGCCATCACACACCGCACCAATTTACCGGCATCGTGGCGACACATTTCGCCAGCGAAGGTGGACCAGGCGATCCTGCACGGTCGGGTCTCGGCTTTGCTGGAAAAAGCCAGGGGTAGCGCCCACGCGGGCGAGTTAACCGAGTACGTTGACCTGTTGCAAGCTGCCGATCAAGAGCTGTTGAGCAAGGATGCTGACCTGAAACAGGTAAGAGCAGACTTCGAAGCCAAGGACGAAGAGGTTCGAGACTTGAAGGCGGAGATCTTCAACCTGAAGCAAACCCTGAGCGGGCTGCAGGCAGACGATGGACAGGATGGAGTCATGGAGGCATTGGAGCCGCTGCGCGAGAAGATGGTGGACCTGGTCAGTTCCAAGCCAACGCTGCAAAAGGTGGTGGACCTGATGGCAACCCTGTACCCGGACCGGTTGGTGTTTCTGGAGACCGCCATGGCATCGGCGAAGGACTCGGACCGGAATGGATTCAAGCTCGCCGACAAGGCCTGCGAGCTGTTGCACACCCTCGCGACCGAATACTGGGCCGCGTTGATGGATGGCAAGGGAGATCAACATGCCAAGGGAGTGTTCGGGCAAAACGCTTTCGCAGCCAACGAATCGGAATCGTTAAGCAATGAAGGCAAGAAGTTGCGCACCTTCAACTACCGTGGCCGGGACTTCGTCATGGAAAAACATCTCAAGCACGGCGTGAAAGACAGCAAGGCCGAAACGCTACGCATCCACTTTGAGTGGCTGCCCAGCGAGAAGAAGCTGGTGGTCGGTCACTGCGGCAAACACTTGAACTTCTGAAAGCCCGTTGAATGAGCATTGCAGACTTCATCCAGAACCAAGTACTGCGCCCACGGGTGCAAAAGGCCGGTGCCCTGGTGGTGTACGACCCCGAGCAGCGATACCGGGAGGTGTGCGCCCAGATGGCTGACGACAAACTGGTGGTGGTTGATGCCACCGCCAACAGTATCGAAAGCCGCCTGCTGGCTATGCAGGGCTTGCGCAATGTGGTGGTGCAGCAGTTGCAAGGCTTGTTGGTTTACGTGCCGACCAAGGCTCCTGAGAGCGAAGAGGAGAAACAGATCAATCCGTTCTCGCCTGTCGCTGCGGCGGGCATGGTGTTTCCCGAGGGGGACGGTGACAGCTATGAGAGCCTGTGTCTGAAGGCCAAGCCTGACCACGTGTCGGCCATTCGCGCGGTTTTTGCTCAAGACGCGAGCCCTACCTTTGCCGTGGTGGATGCGGTGGGTGGTGGCCTGGGATGGCCTAATCTGCGTGCGTTGCTGCACGTGGAGTCTGCGCGCGACATTTTGTTTGCACTTTTGGCCCCGAATGCTTCGCAGGTGGCTGCGCTGAACGGTAGCGAAGCCTGGGTGACCGAAGTGAAGGACCTGCTTAAAAACAGCATTGGCCTGAGCTTGAAAACCCGCGGCAAAAAATGGGACTCGGTCTCGGCTGAACTGTGGCGCTTTGTGCTTTTCAGCGAGTTCACGTTTGATCTGCCTGGTGCACTGCCTGATGCGCTGGCCGATGTTCCCAGGGCGGAAGTCAACAGCCAGCCCTTGATCGACGACTTGTGTGATCGGCTGCGCAATGATCGCCGCACACAAAGCATCTATATCGAGAATGCAGAGGGAATTGAAGCAGACCTCAAGTTGGTGAAGCTTTTCGAGGGCTGGGCCGACTTGGGAACGCGCGATACCTTTCCGTTTGAAGAGAGAACGTTCCTGGCAAGGGCTATTGACGGCGTCTTGCGCGATGACATGGATCGCAGCCGCAGCATTCTCAAGCAGCACCAAAGGTCAGTGTGGACGGGCAAGGGTGAAAGCCGCGCACAGTGGGATTTAATCCGCGCGGCGGTCGAGCTCATCCAAACCTGCGAAGACATGGACCGGCAACTGGCCGATAACGCACGCAACGCCGAAGCGCTGCTTGTGTTTTACACCAGCAGTCTGCGCGAGGTTGATCGCCTGCACCGGGAGTTTGAGCAGGCTGTGAGCGACTACGACTGGCAGGACGCGAACGGCCTGATGGCGCCAGTAAAGCACCAGGTGCGCAAGCAGTACGGCAAGCTGGTTGAGAAAGTGCAGCAAATCTTCGTTCGCCACGTAGAAAAAAGCGGCTGGCCATTGGCTGGCTACTTGGCCAACTCCGATGTGTTTGACCGGGTGGTGGCCCCCAAGCTGCAAAAGAACGGCCATAAGGTGGCGTTCTTGATGATCGATGCTTTACGCTATGAACTGGGCGTCGCGCTGGAGCGGCAACTGGCGGAGGACGGACAGGTTCACCTACAAGCTGCCCTGGCGCAACTACCCAGCGTGACGCCTGTGGGCATGGCCAGTCTGCTGCCCGGTGCGGGGGCGCAACTGCGCTTGAGCAACAACGCGCAAAGCCTGGTGCCCATGCTGGGTGATCAGGTGGTGGAGACGGTGACGCAGCGGATGAACGTGCTCAAGCAACGCTATGGGCAGCGCTTTGAAGAGGTTCGCCTGGAAGACTTTGTGCGTGGGCGGGCGAATTTCTCAGCCGATGCGGATCTGTTGGTATTGCGTGCGGTCGAAATCGACAGCCATTTCGAGAATCACCCCGACACGGCGCCCGGTGAAATCACCCATGCGCTCAAGCGTATTCGGGTGGCGATCAATCTGCTCAAAAAGCGCGGGTTCAACGAGGTGGTGATCGCCACCGATCATGGTTTTTTCATGAATACGCACGCTGGCGCGGGCGATGTGTGCCCAAAGCCAATGGGCAACTGGCTGCCAGTGCACGACCGCTGCGCGCTGGGAGATGGTGCTGGCGACGGTAACCACCTGGTGGTGCCCGCAGAACGGATGGGCATTCGCGGAGATTTCGCCAAGATCACTATGCCGACCAGCTTGGCTGCTTACCGAGCTGGCCTACTGTATTTTCATGGCGGGCTTTCACTGCAGGAATGCGTGGTGCCTGTGATCAGCATGCAATTGAAGGTCAGCACGCAGCCCAGCGTGCACCAGGCGACCATCTCCATGACCTACCGAAACGGTGCAAAGGCCATCACGACCCGTGTACCGGTAATCGAGTTGAGCGTGGACACCGCAGACATGTTCTCGGTGGACAGCGGCTTCGAAGTCTTGCTGGAGGCGCACGACCCGCAGGGAGACGTGATCGGTGAAGCCAAGGCGGGTGGTGCGGTGAATCCGGCCACAGGCACCTTGACGCTGAAGCCCGGGGAGAAGGTCCAGGTCACCGTGAAAATGCACATGGACTTTGAGGGTAAGTTCAAGCTCAAGGCCTTGAATCCATCCACCTTTGAGATCTACGCGCAACTGGATTTGGCGACCAACTACGCGGTATGAAAACCATGAACGAACTCGACCGAAAACTGATCGATGCCTTTGACGGCAAGGTGCTCAGAAAGGACCTGTTGCACCGCATCAAGAAGGGCACCAACGTGCCCACCTTCGTGTTGGAGTTCTTGCTGGCCCGCTTCTGTGCGAGCGATGACCAGGCGGAAATGGATTCCGGCATGGAGGCGGTGATCGCGAGCCTGCAGGACAACTACGTCAAACCCGACGAAGCCAACGCGGCGCAGTCCAAGGTGGCGACCAAAGGCAAGCACCGCTTTATCGACAAGATTCATGTGCGGTACGTCGAGAAGGAGAAGCGGCACTGGGCGTCGCTGGAGAACTTCAACTCGCAGCGCATCGCGATCGGCGAGAAGTTTTACCGGGACAACGACCGCTTGCTCGAAGGCGGCATCTGGGCCGAGGTCACGCTGGCGCATAACCCGATTGAAGAGGATGACTACGCCTTCCACGTGGAAGACATGCGGCCCATCCAGATCAGTCGGTTTGACTTTGAGCGCTACTGCGAAGGGCGCAAGCAGTTCACGCGCGACGAGTGGGTGACCATCATCCTGCGCACGGTGGGGCTGGAGCCTGACAAGCTCTCGAAGCGGGTGCAGATGCACTTCATTGCGCGCCTGGCCGCGCTGGTTGAGCCGAACTACAACTATATCGAGCTGGGGCCTCGCGGCACCGGCAAGTCGTACTTCTTCAGTGAGTTTTCGCCGTACGCGACGCTCATTTCTGGTGGTCAGGCCACGAAATCCACCCTCTTCTACAACAATGCCCGTCGTAAGGTGGGCCTGGTGGGGTTCTGGGATACGGTTGCGTTTGACGAGGTGGGTGGCATCAAGGTCAAAGATCCCGACACGATCCAGATCATGAAGGACTTCATGGCCAATGGGCGCTTCTCCCGTGGCGCCGAGGTCATTGCCGATGCGAGCTTGAGCTTCGTGGGCAACTTTGACCTGTCGATCAGCCAGGTGGTGAACTCGGTCAAGCATGACCTTTTCCAGCCGTTGCCAGCAGAGTTTGACCTGGCTGTGATGGACCGGTTTGCCGCATATATCCCTGGCTGGGAGATGCCCAAGAACAGCAGTGCGTTCCTGACCAACAACTACGGATTCATCACTGACTATTTGGCCGAGGCGTTCCACCACCAGTTCAAACACACGAACCGGTACGAGGAAGTCACTAAACGCATTCGCCTGGGCAAGTCGGTCGAAGGTCGGGATGAAAAAGGCATCAAGAAGACGGTGTGCGCCTTCCTCAAGATCCTGCACCCATCGGGCACGGCCACGGACGAAGAGTTCGAGGAATACGTGGCCTACGCGGTGGAATGCAGGCGGCGCGTAAAGGAGCAGATGAACAAGCGCAAGCCTGACGACGAGTTTGCTCAGATCAATCTTTCCTACCAACGCACGGATGGCACTGAGGTTGTCGTGTTCTGTCCCGAGTCGAAGGATGCGAGTGCTACGCAACAACCCGCAAGGACATCGCTGAGCCCTTCAGAGGCGGGCGCTCTGGACCTGGGGGAATCGCATGGCACGGCCCTTGATGTGACGCTCACGAAGCCAGCCGAGCTGGCAGAGTTTGCGGCCGTAGTTACAACACCGGCGCCAGCGCAAGCTGCGCTAGAACCGGCGCCTGCCGAACAGCACTTCACCATCCTGTACGGCGACACGGGTCACACCTACGAGTCCATCATGGGGCCGTACCTGCAGGGCGCGAAAACGGTTCAGGTAGAAGATCCCTATATCCGTTTGCCTCATCAGATCCAGAATTTTGTACGGTTCTGTGAGGCTGTTTTGAAAGCAGGAACATTGCGCAAGATCTCGCTGATGACTAGCTTCGACGACACCACGCCGTTGGCCGACATGAACGACAAGCTTGATCAGCTGCGCCAAAGCCTGCTGGAGCAGGACGTAGAGCTGGAAATCAATGTCAACCCCAATCTGCATGACAGAGAGATTCGACTCGACAACGGCTGGGTCATCAAGATCGGTCGGGGTCTGGACTTCTACCAACGACCTAGCAGCTGGTTCGAGATAGGCGCTATGGATATGAGTCTGCGCAGATGTTTGGAGACCAAGGTGGACATCTTTAGAGCCTGACGCACCGCGGGCAACCGGGGCCTGATAAGCAATAGACCTAATCCGTGGGCAACTGTGCTCACTGCGAAGCCAATCGCAATTCAAGCACAGCGGCGATGCATCCCCGCAGGGCACCTTGGCCTATTGCTTGGAGCAAGGTCGGGAGCGCGCTTTCGTCCTCTGTGCGACCCCGTGCCTATAAACAGGCCAGCATCTTCAGAATTTCTGCGCGTACGGGCGTTCCTGCTTTCTTGTACAAGAGGAGCAACTCAGCGATCTCATCATCCTCATCCGCAAAGAAGAAAGCCACTGGCACATCCAGCACCTTGGCCAATTTGCGCACGGTGAGCAAGTCGGGCCGATGGATGCCCAGCTCGTAACGGTTGATCCGCGTGCTCGCTACGAAGGCATCGATCCCTGCCTCAATCCCCAGCATTTTTTGAGACAAGCCAGCGTTGAGCCTGGCTTGCTTAAGCCTGGCTCCCCACCGTTGATCCGCCTCTGACATCTCACGTCCCATAGGACTACGAGAGTCGTAGTTATGCGGTTTTGCTGATACTACGAGTTACGTTGTATTTGGCAATGCATCATGACGATGAATGCTGCCCGCAACTCATCGATAGCCTGGGTTGCCGACCGCGAGGACGTGCGGTAAGCCCTGGGCAACCACCACCCAGTCCATCCTCAAGGGGATCGCTTGAAACTACGAATTACGTAGCCATTCACCGCTACTTCCCGCCTTTGATGGCGGCCTATCTGCATATTCTCAATTGCTACGAATTACGTAGCTTTTGACGAGGGTCGATGCGGCCTATCGCAGCAGAAGGGAGCATCAATGATGGGGAGGCAGACTTCGAGTGGACTGGGGGATGCGCTCGTTGGCGTTGGTGCCGTGAGGCCCGTCGCGGCGTGGTTTAGAGCAGCGGGAGTGGCATGGCACTGACCATTTCCACCAACGTTCCTTCGCTGAACGCGCAACGGAACTTAGGTATCAATCAGGCAGGCTTGGCTACGACCATGCAGCGCCTGTCTTCGGGCCTGCGTGTCAACACGGCCAAGGACGACGCGGCAGGTCTGGCGATCAGTGAACGCATGCTCACGCAGGTCAAGGGCATGGACGCCGCCAAGCGCAACGCCAACGACGGCATCTCGCTGGCGCAGGTAGCCGAGGGGTCAATGCAGAAGATGACCGAAATCCTGCAACGTGGCCGCGAGTTGGCGGTGCAGGCGGCCAACGGCACCAACTCCCGAAGTGATCGTCAAGCCCTGTTTGCCGAATACTCCCAACTGCTCCAAGAGTTTGAACGCATGTCCCAGACGGCCAACTTTAATGGTCACAAGCTCTTGGATGGAAGCTTTACCGCACAGACGTTTCAGGTGGGGGCCAACGCTGGGCAGACCATTGATGTATCAGTGCCCGCCCTGAAAGCAAATACTTTGGGCTTCCATCGCACCTCTAGGGAAGGTCTGCAAAACCCAGTCCGCCTGCGTGTCCGAGCTGACTGAGGCACGTTGAGTTTCGCGATGCGGATCGAAGCGACGATGGCAGCTCGATTCGCCGGCAAATTCCGGCGTTATGAGCCAGCGGCACGCCCATTTGACGC
>NZ_CYIG01000051.1 GCF_001298675.1 Paenacidovorax caeni | reverse complement strand
GACGGGCACCTGGGCGCCTTGCGCGGGCTGGTGCAGACGCTGCCCGAGGGCGACCGCGCCGCGCGCCTGCAAGGGCTGCAGCGCCTGTGGGACGCGGGCGGCGACCAGCGCTGGTGGGCGGCGCGCACGGCCGTGGAGGAACTGGAAACGCCGCGCCCCGGCCTGGAGCACGATGCGGCCGCCCTCAAGCTGTGGCGCGAGCGGCACCGGCAGGCGCAGGAGGGCGAGGCGCGCGCCTGGGAGGAGCTGACGCAGACCCCGTGCTTCAGCCAGACCGCGCCGCACGACCTGGGCGCTTTCGAACTGGGCGAGGTGCAGGCCGAGCTGGCGCGCTGCAAGCCCGTGGTGGCGGCGTGGATCGTGTGCAAGCGCCTGCGCGAGTTTCCGGGGCGGCGCGCCTACGTCGTCTTCGTGGAGCTGCCCGGCCTGCCGGACGACGAGCGCTACCCGCTCTGCCGCGCGCTGGAGCGCGGCCTGAGCCTGCCGGGGCCCGCGCTCGTGCTGTGGGCGGGCGAGTCGCCCACGCTGCAGGAAATCCGCGCCCATGCGCGTGTGCCGGTATTCACGCGCTGAGCGGTGGCGGCGGCGCGCAATGGGACAATCGCCCCCATGCATCCCAAAGCCCTTCTGGACGCCTGCGCCGAGCTGGTGCGTCTGACCCTGACCTTCGAGCACCCGGCCGACGCCGTGGTGTCTCGCTATTTCCGTGACCACCGCGCGCTCGGCCCCCGCGAGCGCGCCACGCTGGCCGAGACCGCCTACGCCGTGCTGCGCAGGAAGCCGCTGTTCGAGCAGCTCGCACGCTCGGGCTCTGGCCCCAAGGAGCGGCGCCTGGCCATCCTTGGCTTCGCCAGCCAGCTCGACGAGCAGGCCCGCCGCGCCGACCCGCGCGCCCAGCGCGGTTCGCGCGACTTCCTCAAGAGCGCGCTGACGCCGCAGGAAAAGGACTGGCTCGACGCCTGCGACCGCGTGCGCGAGGACGACCTGCTCGAACCCCAGCGCCACAACCTGCCGCAGTGGCTGGCCGCGCCGCTGAAAAGCCAGCTCGGCGACGGCTTCTGGCCCCTGGTGGCCAGCCTGTCGCAGAGCGCGCCGCTCGACCTGCGCATCAACACATTGGTGGCAAAACGGCCTGAAATCGAGAAGGAGCTTGCGCAAGCAGCTATTGAATCGGTAGCAACGCCGTATTCCCCCTGGGGCCTGCGCGTGCAGGGCAAGCCGGCATTGGCCAAGCTGGAGGCATTCCAGCGCGGCGCCATCGAGGTGCAGGACGAAGGCTCGCAACTGCTCGCCTTGCTGCTCGATGCCAAGCGCGGTGAAATGGTGGTGGACTTCTGCGCTGGCGCGGGCGGCAAGACCCTGGCCATCGGCGCGCAAATGCGCAACACCGGGCGCCTGTATGCGTTTGACGTGTCGGGCCACCGGCTCGACGCGCTCAAGCCGCGTCTGGCGCGTTCCGGCCTGTCGAACGTGCACCCTGCCGCCATCGCGCACGAGCGCGACGAGCGAGTCAAGCGCCTGGCCGGCAAGATCGACCGCGTGCTGGTCGATGCCCCGTGCTCCGGCTTGGGCACGCTGCGCCGCAACCCCGACCTGAAGTGGCGCCAGTCGCCCGAAGGCGTGCAGGAGCTGGCGGCGAAGCAGGCCGCCATCCTGGCGAGCGCTGCGCGCCTGTTGAAGCCGGGTGGGCGCCTGGTGTACGCCACCTGCAGCGTATTGCCCGAGGAGAACGAGGCCATTGCCGAGGCCTTTTCCACCGCGCACCCGGACTTCGTGCCCCAGGATGCGGGCGCACTGCTGGAACAGCTGAAGGTGGCGCAGGCCGCTGAGCTGTGCAGCGGCGGTGAAAATGGCCAGCGCTACCTGCGCTTGTGGCCGCACCTGCATCAGACGGACGGCTTCTTCGCCGCCGTGTGGGAGCGCAAGGCATAAGGCACGGAAGGTTGCCGTGGGCGGAAGGGGATGGGTTAATCTCACCCCTTCACTCGGAGCCCGGGCGTGAACGCTATTTCCTTCCCCTTGATTTTTGCCGCCAGCCTTGGGCTCGCGGCCAGCGCTGCACAGGCGCTCACCATCACCCATTTCTCGCCCCAGGGCGAAGTGGCGCGCGTGCGCCAGGCCGTGGCCAAGTTCGACGGCGCGGCGGTGAATTTCGGCGACCCCAAGGCGCCTGCGCCGCTCACCCTGAGCTGCGACGACGCGCAGGCCAGCCAGGGCCAGGGGCGGTGGACCAGCGAGCGCGAGTGGGTTTTCGACTTCAATGCCGATCTGCCGCCCGGCGTGCGCTGCACGGCGCGCGTGGTGCCAGGGTTCAAATCGAGCGCTGGCGCCCTGCTGACGGGCGCTAAGAGCTATCAATTCAATAGTGGCGGGCCCTTCGTGCAGAACCTGCAGCCCGGCACCTACGAGGAGATCGACGAAGAGCAGTTCTTCGTGCTGCAGTTCAACGGCCCGGCGACGACGGCCAGTGTGCAGGAGCACACGTGGTGCCTGGTGGATGGCGTGGGCGAGCGCGTGCCGGTGCGTCTGATTGCGGGCAAGGAGCGCGAGGCGTTGCTCAAGGCCCAGGGTTTGGACAAACGTGCCGCTAAGGAGCCCCTGCAGTTCGCCACGCTGGCGTGCAAGCGCCGCCTGGGGTCCGGCACGCGCATGCAACTGGTGTTTGGCAAGGGCGTGGCCACGCCCAGCGGTATTGCCAACCAGGTGGAAAAGCGCTTTGACTACAAGGTGCGCGAGCCGTTTACGGCCAATTTCTCCTGTGAGCGCGAGAACGCGCAGGCCGCGTGCCTGCCCATACGGCCCATGCGCCTGGCCTTCAGTGCGCCGGTGCCCCGCAAGCTGGCCGAAGGGGTGCGGCTGAAGTCAGCGCAGGAAACCGTCAAGCCGCGCATCGACGATGCTGCCGATGGCGACAGTGTGGTGTCTTCCCTGGAGTTCGCCGCACCGCTGTCGGGGCAAACCAAGTTCGAGCTACTGCTGCCGAAGGATTTCAAGGACGCCTCGGGCCGGACGCTGGCCAATGCCGACAGCTTTCCGCTGGCCGTGGCCACGGGCGACCTGCCGCCACTGGCCAAATTTGCGGCGGCGCCGTTCGGCATCGTCGAGCGCTTCGCCGAAGGACCGCCGTCTGACAACCCGCCCGCGCTGCTGCCGGTGACGCTGCGCAAGGTGGAAGCCGCGCTGCAGGTGAGCGGCCTGCAGGCGAACACGCTGCAGCCACGCAGCGACGCGGAAATCATCGCCTGGCTGCGCAAGGTGCGGCGCTATGACGACTACATGGTGCCGCGTGCGCAGGCGCGGCGCGACGTGAAGGGCGCGTTGCCCGCGGTGCTCGACGGGGACAGCGAGTGGGTGCAGTCGCGCATGGTCTCGCTGCTCGCCGGGCAGGGCCATGTGAAGACGCTGGAGCTGCCCCGGCCCGCCAAGGATGACCCGCGTCCCTTTGAGGTGGTGGGCATTCCGCTGCCTGTGGGTTTCTCGGTGGTAGAGATTGCCTCGCCCCTGCTGGGCCAGTCGCTGCTGGACGCGCGCCATGGCGCGCAGCGCACCATGTACGTGCGCACCTCGGCGCTGGTTACCAATCTGGGCGTGCATTTCAAGCTGGGCCGCGAGAACGCGGCCGCCTGGGTGACTTCGCTGGACAAGGGCAAGCCCGTGGCGGGCGCACAGGTGCGCGTGTCCGACTGCGAGGGCCGCGAGCTGGCCCAAGGCACGACCGATGCGCAGGGCATCGCGCGCTTCGAGAACCTGTCTCCCGAGCCGCGCACTTGCCAGGGGGAGGACGAATGGCGCAGCGCCTACTTCGTCAGCGCGCGCGCCCTGAACGAGGGCGTGCAGGACATGGCCTTCACTTGGAGTGACTGGCAGCGCGGTATCGAGCCGTGGCGTTTCAACGTGCCCACCAGCAATGAGCCCCGGCCCGACGAAATCGCCCACACCGTCTTCGACCGCACGCTGCTGCGCGCGGGCGAGACGGTGTCGATGAAGCACCTGTTGCGCACCCAGACCAGCAAGGGCTTCGCCTTGCCGCAGTACAGCCCCGAAACCCTGGTAATCACCCACGTGGGCAGCGGCCAGCAGTACACGCAGCCGCTGCAGTGGCGCGGCACGGCCACGGGGGGGCGCAGCGCGCAAAGCCAGTTCCAGATTCCGCCCGCCGCCAAGCTGGGCGTGTACCAGGTGGAGCTGCGCGGCAAGCACCAGTCGTTCGAGTCCGGGAGCTTTCGCGTCGAGGAGTTCCGCCTGCCGGTGCTCGAAGGGCGCGTGGCACCTTCGGCCAAGAAGGCGCTGGTGCGCGTGCGCACCGTGCCCACCGACGTGCAGGTCAACTACGTGTCGGGCGGCGGTGCGGCGCACCTGCCGGTGCGCGTGTCGGCCCTGGTGCGTGGCAAGCAGTTGCAATACCCCGACTACGAAGCCTTCAGTTTCAGTGCGCCACGCAAGCGCGATGCACCGTCCGCCGCCCAGAGCGACGACGAGGAAGCCACGGCCAGCCAGGACAGCCGTGTGGTCGCTGACAAGCTGCCCGTGACGCTCGACAAAAACGGCGCTGGCAAGGTGACCGTGGAGAACCTGCCAACCCAGCGCGAGGCGCAGGAACTGCTGCTTGAGGCCACCTATGCCGACCCGAACGGCGAGGTGCAGACCCTGCGTAGCACCCACACCCTGTGGCCCGCTGCCGTGGTGGCAGGCGTGAAGACCGAGGGCTGGGCCTCCAGCGGCAGCCGTGTGCGTTTCCAGGCGCTGGCGCTGGCGCTCGACGGCAAGCCGCAGGCGGGCGTGCCGCTGTCGGTGCAGGCCATTGCACGTGTGACCACCTCGGCGCGCAAGCGCATGGTCGGTGGCTTTTACAGCTACGACAACCGTGTCGAAACCAAGGATCTGGGCACTGTCTGTACCGGCCAGAGCGACAGCCGTGGTCTGTTGCTGTGCGAGGCCAAGCTGGACGAACCCGGCGCGGTGGAGCTGGTGGTGTCCGCGCGCGACAAGGAGGGCAACGAAGCACAGGCCGCCGCGTCGGTCTGGATCACGCGCCAGGGCGAGCTGTGGTTTGGTGGCGAAGACCACGACCGCATCGACCTGCTGCCCGAAAAGAAAAGCTACCAGCCCGGCGAGGTGGCGCGCCTGCAGGTGCGCATGCCGTTCCGCTTCGCCACGGCGTTGGTCGCTGTGGAGCGGGAAGGCATCATCGATCTGCGCGTGGTGGAACTCAACGGCAAGGACCCGACGGTGCAGCTCAAGGTGGAGGAGGGCTGGGGCCCCAACGTCTACGTCAGCGTGCTGGCCCTGCGCGGGCGCTTGCGCGAGGTGCCGTGGTACAGCTTCTTCACCTGGGGCTACAAGGCGCCGCGCGAGTGGTGGACGGCATTCTGGTTCGAGGGGCGCGAGTACGTGGCGCCTACGGCGCTGGTGGACCTGTCCAAGCCCGCCTACCGCCTGGGCCTGGCGGAAATCCGCGTGGGCGCGCAGGCGCACCAGATTCAGGTGCAGGTCGCGGCCGACAAGGAAAGCTACCCCGTGCGCGGCAAAGCGCAGGTCACCATCACCGCCAAGCTCCCTAACGGCAAGCCGGCCGCGGGGGCCGAGGTGGCGCTGGCCGCCGTGGACCAGGCCCTGCTGGAGCTGATGCCCAACACCAGCTGGAACCTGCTTGACGCCATGCTGCAGCGGCGTAGCTGGGGCGTGGCCACCTCCACCGCGCAGATGGAGATCATTGGCCGGCGCCACTACGGCCGCAAGGCCGTGCCGGCAGGCGGCGGCGGCGGGCGCTCGTCCACGCGCGAGCTGCTCGACACGCTGCTGCTGTGGCAGCCCGCGCTGCAGCTTGACGCCAACGGCCAGGCCAAGGTGACGGTGCCGCTGAATGACGCGCTGACCACCTTCAAGATCGTGGCGGTGGCCGACCTGGGCACGGGCCAGTTCGGCACCGGCCAGGCATCGGTACGCACCACGCAGGACCTGCAGATCATCAGCGGCCTGCCGCCCCTGGTGCGCGAGGACGACCAGTTCCGTGCCCAGATCACCCTGCGCAACACCACCCAGGCAGCCATGAAAGTAGAGGTGGCACCGCGTGCCACGCTGCTGGCGCTGGACAAGCAAACCGTGGACATTCCCGCCGGCGAGTCGCGCGAAGTGGCCTGGAACGTGACCGCGCCAGCGCAGCTGGCGCAGACCCGCGCCGAGTCCATCGTGTGGGAGATCGAGGCGCGCGACACCGTCTCGGGCGCGCGCGATGCGCTCAAGGCCAGCCAGCGCATCATCCCCGCCGTGCCGCTGACGGTGCAGCAGGCCACGCTGGTCCAGGTCGATGGCAGCCTGCAACTGCCCGTGGCGCCGCCGCAGGACGCCCTGCCAGGCCGGGGCGGGCTCAAGCTTTCGCTGCAGCCCAAGCTGGCCGAGGGCCTGCCCGGTGTGCGTGACTGGTGGGCCAACTACCCGTTCGCTTGCCTGGAGCAGAAAACCAGCAAGTCCATCGGCCTGCGCGATCCCAAGCTGTGGCAGACGGTGGCGGCGCAGCTGCCCACCTACCTCGACGGCGATGGCCTGGCCAGCTACTTCCCGCCGCGCGATGGCGATGCCAACCGGGGCAGCGACACGCTCACGGCCTACCTGCTGGCCGCCACGCACGAGGCGTCGGGGCTGGATCCGGCCTTCGCGCTGCCCGACGAGGCGCGCGCCGCCATGGAGCGCGGCCTGGCCGCCTTTGTCGAAGGGCGCATCGAGCGCAACTTCTGGAGCCCGCGCAAGGATCTGGACATGCGCAAGCTCGCTGCCATCGAGGCGCTGTCACGCTACGGCAAGGCGCACGCGCGCATGCTCACCAGCATCACCGTGGCGCCCAACCAGTGGCCCACGCATGCGGTCATCGACTGGATCAACATCCTTAAGCGCGTGGACGGCGTGCCCGAGCGCCGCCAGCGTTTGCAGGAGGCCCAGCAAATCCTCAAGGCGCGCCTGAGCTACCAGGGCACCAAGCTGCTGTTCTCCACCGAGCAGGACGACTACTGGTGGTGGCTGATGCAAAACGGCGATGTGAACATCGCGCGCCTGCTGCTTGCCGTCATGGACGACCCCGAGTGGCAGCCCGACATGGGGCGCCTGGCCAACGGCTTCATCAGCCGCCAGCAAAGCGGTGCCTGGCACACCACCACGGCCAACTTCTGGGGGGGGCTGGCGCTGGAGAAATTCAGCGCCAAGTTCGAGGCCACGCCGGTCGCTGGCGCCACCCGCGCCGCCATGGGCGCGGCCCATGCCAGCGTCGACTGGGCCAAGGTGGAGCGCATCAAGACCAGCGCCGCCGCGGGCGCGGCCCACCAGAGTGTCTGGTTCGGCGCGCCCGCCGCGCCGGGCACGCTGAAGAACAACAGCATGTTCCTGCCCTGGAGTCCGGCGGGCGGTAAGGAGAGCCTTTCCGTCACGCACCAGGGTGCGGGCAAGCCCTGGCTCACGCTGCAGTCGGTCGCCGCCGTGCAGCTCAAGGCACCTTTCAGCGCGGGCTACACCCTCAAGAAAACCGTCACCCCGATCGAGCAGGCCAACAAGAGCCTGCCCGCAGGCCAGTACACCCGGGGCGATGTGCTGCGCGTCACGCTGGAAGTGACCAGCACCGCCGACATGACCTGGGTGGCCATCACCGACCCGATTCCGGCTGGCAGCACCATCCTGGGCAGCGGCCTGGGGCGCGACTCTGAAATCGCCACCCAGGGCGAAAAGCGCGAGGGTTGGGGCTGGCCCGCGTTCGAGGAGCGCAGCTTCGAGTCCTTCCGCAGCTACTACGAGTACCTGCCCAAGGGCGCGGTGAAGATGGAATACACCGTGCGCCTGAACAACGCGGGTGACTTCCAGCTCCCGCCCAGCCGTGTCGAGGCACTGTACGCCCCCGAAATGTTCGGCGAGGCGCCGAATGCGCGGGTGAAGGTGGTGCAGCAGCAGTGAAATAGCTGCCAGCGCTTCGCTATCAAGCGCTGGCAGCTATTGATTTGATAGCTTTGAGGCGGCCATCAGTCAATGCAAACCAGCATCCTCTCCAGATCGTCATGCCCGCAGTGCGGGCATTGGCCGGGTGGCTTGTACAGCGCGCCCTGCGTCCAGTACCTGCCCCAGCCACATTGGACGCATTTCAGTCCGTGATGGCGCCCTCTAGGCAGGTCAAGGGGGTTCTTTGTTCCCAGAATGCCGGCGGATGATAGAAACCTTCGGATGCTTGCCGAAAAGGCTTTTGCAATGCCAAGGCGTGGCAGTTGGGAGGAGTCATCAAGATGCATGGTTCGCCCATTGCAGAAAATCAGAGGAGAACCAAAGGGTAGCGTGCAGCACCGGCAGAATGTGTCGCTGGCTCTCGCAGCCGCTGGGCGGCCGCATTCGGTCGCTCAATCTCTGACCACCGGATAAAACGGACGCCCCTCGAACCGCTGCGGGCAGTCCATCATTACCCCCAGCATCACCGGCAACACCCGTGCCAGTAGCGCGCGGCCATCGCGTACCTGGGCGCGGTTCACTGAACTGTTCCACGTTGACCCGCCGTGCATCAATTGGTTGCGCAGCGTGTACAAGCGCACGAACACCTCGTACAACACCCGCTCGGTATCTTGCTGCGCCAGCGCGCGATGCACGCGCTGGCGCGCGTCGTCGAACGCCTCGCGCCAATGGTCGGGCGTGCTGCCATCGCTGCGCGGGTTGTTCAGCGCATCCCAAAAGGGCTGGAACACGTATTGGTTATCGAGCAATACGCGAATGGGGCCGGGGAACACCTGCCACACCAGCGCGGACAGGGCCTTGGCCTTGTCCAGCGCGCATACGTCGGCCATGAAGTTGCGAAACGCCTGCCGCTCCGACGTGCCGCCGCCCGCGCCCTGGCCCAAGTCCTGCGCATAGGCCGCGTTGAAGGCGATCCACAGACAGACGAAGGCCACGTCGTCGTCATCTCCTGCCGCCTCGGCGCGTTGCAGCCAGCTCAGTGCGCGGTGCATGCGCAGGGTGAAGGGGGTGCGCTGCTGGGATATCTGGGCCTGGTGGCGGGCGGTGAGTGTTGCCAGCGAGTGGGCCATGGTGGGCGAGGTAGGCATCAGCGTTTGAACCATTTCTCCAAGGTGTTGGCGATCTGGCTGAAGCCAGCCGGCATGGCTACCGTAGCTTTGGAGTCCAGCGGTGCATGGCCGCACTTTGGGCAAGCATCGAAATGATCGTGACCCCGTACCAGCGCATCGCTGGCTGGAGCTACGGTTTTGCTCCAACTACAAGCGGGGCATTGATAGTGGTGTGGGGGTGGACGTGTAGGCATGCAGTACCTGTGCTTATTGCACTCTCGACATGGCATCGGTCAGCGCTGCATCTGCGGAATTTCCGCGTTGCAAGCTGTCGGTAAGCGCCTGCTCGGATTGCCGCAGCGCTTGACGCGATTGGTCGGCCTTCATGACCCGACCGACGCAGTGCATCGTGTCCTGATAGCCCTGTTTCATCAGCCTGGAGATGTTCGATGAGTCAAAACCCAGCGCAGCCTTTGCTGCACCCAACGGGCTGCCGTCCGGCGTAATCGGTGCTTGCGGGCGTATTTCGAGCACCGTGGTATCTCGAAAGTCGTGGCGACTCCACAGTGAGCCATCAGTCAAGTGCGTCACGATGACTTGCTTGCAACCCGCCTCGATGAGCGGCGTGATCGGCGTGTTGCCCTGCGCCGTTTGCCAGCCACCTTGCCCCCCGTCCGAATAGCGAGCATCGCCAATCTGACGTGCCTGGTACAGCAACGGAATGGCGGCAGATGCCAGCAAGGCGTTGCGCCGTTCATGCGCGGGCAGCGATTGCACATGCACAAAGTGCGAGGGTGGTGTATCTGCAAGCCCTGCCTCAGCTACGGTGCAGCGCAACAGATCAGTCAGTCCGCCCCTGCTTTCAAACACCGACACATAAAGCGGCAAGCCACGCATCAAGCCGTCGGTGTTCAGATACTCGTCCATCAGCGCTTTGAGTGGTTCGTCCGACAGCAGTGCCGACTCCAACCAATCGTCCACGACCTGCACTGCTGGAGCAACCCAGCGCATGCCCTGTGCCAGCGCCGGAACCTGTGCAAACACACCTGGCAATGGGGTTCCCAGCGTCAGCCCTGCAGCCGCCAGCAGTTTCAGATAAGCAGGTGTATTGGCCTCCACCGGGGATTGGGATGCCAGCGTGTTCCACAGCATTTCCAGCCGCTGTATCCCCTCGGGAAGCGAAGGTGCACAAGCCAGCACTGCACCATTGAGCGCCCCCATGCTGGCCCCGGCTACCATGTCGATGTCCGCGCCCAGCTCCAGCAGTGCTTTGAGCACGCCAACTTGGTAGGCTCCTTTGGCACCGCCCCCAGAAAGAACCAACCCTGTGACGGGTATGTCTTGCATTACAGCTAATTCAGACATCTATCACCTCCAAAGAGAAAACTTCCTGCGTCATCGTCCCAGCGATGCGTCGGGCTTGGGCAATCAAAGGCACTGTGAGGTTGACAGGCCGTTGTTGCGTGGCGCTGTTCACAAACGGCGCCGTATCGGTGTCCATTCGATCAGCCAAATAACTCAGTGCCTGTTG
This sequence comes from Paenacidovorax caeni, assembly GCF_001298675.1. Taxonomy (GTDB): domain Bacteria; phylum Pseudomonadota; class Gammaproteobacteria; order Burkholderiales; family Burkholderiaceae_C; genus Paenacidovorax; species Paenacidovorax caeni. Next base: position 9,127 of record NZ_CYIG01000051.1, on the reverse strand, counting down.
CAAGTCATCACCAGCATTGCCAGGCCGAACTGGTGGCGCAGGCAACCATACGGTCGCCATCTCAGCCGAGGTTTGCAGGCCAATTCCAGCATCGGTGGCCAACTGCTTGGTCGCACGATCCACCACCATTTGCATGAAATCGCGGGATTGGCGCTGTCCTGGGTAATTGCGGCAGTAGTCCCCCAAAGCTCCCCAACGCAATTCCTCCAAAGAGGCATAACAGCGTGCAGCGGGTGACAGTGCAACAAAACGACCCGCAGCCCATTTGTCGAAGGTCGCATCCATGTTCAGCTGCGCTTTCTGGATGAAGTCGATACGCGCAATTTCCTGGGCCATACCTTGTATGCGTGCATCAAGCCGGTCTGCAAGCTCCTGCAGCTGGACTCGTGTATCCGCGCTGTAATGCGCCAGTTGGGCTACGTTGCCGGTGAGCGCGGTCACACGGTCGTTGACCTGAGTGATCGCCCAATTACTTTCGGCTACGGATTCGCTCAATTCGCACAACCATTTCAATGAGGCCTCTACCCCATCGGCAAGACTGGCTTGGATCGCTGCGTTTCTGCGCGCCCCCTGCCCTGTAAAGCCGTCGTATAAGCGCGCGAAAACTCCTGTGCGTTCGCGCTGCACACGCAAATGGTCGCTCGTTACATCAATTCCATTAGCAAAATCCACCACGAATTTTTCCGGCAAGCTACTCAGAATTTGGCAAACAGGTGAATCAGGGGTGATGGGAGTAGTATTCGCGTTCATGCCAAGACCTCGCCGCGCGCAACCGACACACCTTCGCTTCGGCGAAGTGTTTCAGTAGATTGGTTTAAAGCAGCGCAGTCTTTTTCTAACCCCGATGCCTCACGGGCCATTTTTGTAGATTCTTCCAAGAAAGATGCTTTTTTCTCCTGATCTAGGCTATGTTTTTGCAGTCCACTCATCAAATCGCCACGAATATGCTCAATTTTCCCCCTGAAAGCACGGAAGAATTCTTCCACACCTTGATGTAATTGAGGATAAATTACCTCATCAAGCGCGCTATGCGCTGCTTTGAAGAGATTTTGTACGCTTGCTTGACAGGATGCATTAATTTTCACAAGATTAACTTCGTAATAATCCTCTGTGTCTGAGTAAGACTCCCAACCCCAATCATCTGTACCAAACCAACGGCAGACTGTCCCCCAGGCGCCGGATTTTCTCCTGCGCCTAGTCACAGTTTTAGTTTTTTCTTCAACTGCATTATTCAAAATTCCGGAGACCGAGGTATCCAAAGATATAGATTTTGCGTCTGGCAGGCGTATTTCAATATCAAATCCATCAATGTTCTTTTGTGCGGATTTTTGAATTTTATCGAGCGAATCCAATCTTTGCCGATCCAACTCTTTAGCAAAATTAATTACGCCATATTCAATGGATTTTTGAAAGCTTTTTTCCGCTTTCTCCATCACGACTAGAATAGACTTCTCTATGTCGCCCCTAAAATTGTTAGCTTCCATTTTTTCGTCAAATACAACAATTCCATTCTTTGCATTAGCAATCGTCTCATTTTGATTAAATGACTTATTTTCTTTTGATTTTTGACCACCTACAAGTGCCTTTGTGACCATCCCAAAAAGATAAAGCGGACTGTTTTCATCTTGCCTTAAATTTTCTTTTCCTTTTTTTTTGGCAATAATATTTTTCTCTATTTCTTTACCTTTTTTTAAGTAATCCTCTAGAGTTTTTTTAATGTCTCTCTCAATTTCATAAGCTGATTCTTTCACATCAGATTGCATGTTGTGCAGGGCTTTCTGCAACGCAGCCTCTGTTTCTTTCTCTATCCGCGAAATACTCTCAATATCTTGCTGAAGGTTGTGTATGTTTCTTTGAAGTTCCGTAGTGCTCTTTTTCAAAGAACCAACGTTAGCCTTGAAGAAATCTCCGGCATCACGCGAAATTTTTTCTAATTTAGATGCAGCAGAGCGCAAGGCTTCCAGGGCTGCATTCTGGTGCGCCTCAAAAATTACCTTCAACAATGGCTCGGCAAAACCTGATTCTGCCCAAATATGGTCAGCACCTTCCTTCACTTCTTCAGGGTTTTCTATAAATTTCGCCCACCTCTTTCCAAAAGCCTCTTCGGCAAAATCCTTAACCCACGAATCAGCAGTGTTCAGTTGACCATTACGATGAATTTCATTAAGAGCACGGCTAGCTAAATAGCCTTGGTTTGCAGAAACAGGGAATACGCCATCTTGTGCGATTACACCCTTCATCAAGGTTTGTGACACATATTTTTTGACAGCAGCTGCATCATCGCTATTTCGATCTTTTTGATCAAATTTATTGACCAAGGCGTACATTCGATCCTTTGCCGTTTCAGAAATTTCCAAAAGATTTTCGCGCACCTGTGCGTCCGCATCAGATTTAAGCTGGGTGTAATCCAGCACAGCCAGAACAGCAGATGCTTTTTTCAGCTGATCTTTGAGCATATGCCGCAAATGCTGTTGTCCCGCCTCGTTCGGGCCAGGCGTGTCCAACAAAGTCAGTCGTCCTTGCGTGGCTGGCGTATCTTTCAAATGGGTAAATTCCACCTCAATGACTGGCATGGCATCGACAGTGGAATATTCCGCGAATGGAAAATTTATCTCTGTTGCAAAGCAGAGCCGAACAAGGTCATTCAACCCTTTGAGGAAATTAAAAATTCCTTCCTCGCCATCATATCGGGATACAAAATTTTTCTTATGACTAATCTTCTCTAGCAGTTGATCCATATCTGGATCATTCCTCAGCTCCTTCAAAATTTCTGGATTAATTTTTTTAATAGCCGAATGCAAAATATTCAGCAAATCATTGAGGGGTTTGATTTTTTCGAACACCAAGCGTGGCGTCAAAATACCGGGCGTATGTCGAATCAGTGTGGGTAAAGCCGTCATGGGGCGGTTGCGGTTGGGCAACACTTCAGCACCGACGATGGCATTAATACTGGTTGATTTTCCTGCTTTCATGGTTCCCACGACAGCCAGCACCATATCCAAATGATCGAGTTTGTAGCTTTCCCCATCTAGAACTTCAAGTGCTTTTGGCAAAGATTCCGAATCAAAAGTGGCTCGATTTTTTCCACCAACTGCCGGGGCTTCTACTAAGCCTTTATTGTTTGCTTTTTGCAGGAGGTCTTTGAGTAGCCGCAATTGACGTTTTGCTTCATCGCGGAGAGTGTCAATATTATTCTTGTGCATATCGTTTTTAAGTTGGTTTAAGATATTTTATAAACTTAATAATTATTTAAAAAATTACTTTATTTCGGCATTATAAAAAACACTCGCCCCCCCATCCTTTTTTACCATAAGTTTATTGCCATCCGCAAGAATCTCAACACCTTCAGAGCAACCATCTATTTCTTTCTTTCCTATCACGGACTCTGTTTTTAGATCAAAAGCAAAAGCATATGTTGAGGCAGGACAAGACCTCCCTCCTTCCCCAGTCGAAATTATTATTACGTATTTATCCCCAAAGCTATATGCCTTCTCAACATTAATGTACACCAAACCTTCTAAATCATCAAACACAGACTCCAGAATATTTACAACACCTGCGCGAGATTGATAGTTAATAGCATTATCAGACTCAGAAGTTGTAATGGTAAAAATTCCGGCTATAGAATTTTCGGTAACGTTAGCCAACTGATACGAAATGGATGGAACCGAGGGCGGTGCAGGTGGTGATGCTGGCGCAGAAGCCGGAGATGCAACTACTGGTTCTTGCACTTTGACTGAATCTTCTGGAGATTTGTTGCAGCCAGCAAGGACGGCGATTAATGCAAGCAGATAAAAATTTTTCTTCATAATTTTCCATTTTAAGTTAATTTGTTTATTTGTAGTCTGAAAATTATTTATTGCTCATCTCCTTTCCACATCACCAACGCCCGTCGCAACCCCGCCACCAATTCCTCATGCCAAGCCTGCGGCTGAACGATGCGCACATGCGGCAGCCAGTAGCGCACCACCGGTAGCAGTTGGTTGATGTGGTTGATATGCGTAGTCACCAGCAGCGAGCCATCCGCGTCCGTTCGCTGCTGCTGCAGTGGCAGCAGGGCGCGGCGGGTGAAGTAGTGCGCCACCTCGGGCGCCACGCGCAGCAGCACTTCCGTGGTGCTTTCGGTGAACCACACGTCGTCCTTGGCGTTGATGTAGTCCTGGTGCGCGCGTTTCGGCGTGAAACGGCGGGCTTCATCCACCAACAGACCCGCGATCAGCGCCACGCTGAAGTTTTTCAGCCGCCCAGCCTCCTCAGCCGCCAGGTACCACACACCGCCCTTATGGATTAGCCGGTAGGGCAGGGCGTGGCGCGGCTTGGCCTTGTAGGTGAAGCGGCATTCCTGATGCTGCGCAATGGCGGCTTGCAGTTGCGCGAACAGCGGGCCATGTGCGCCCAGGTTCTCCTGCGGTGTGGGTTGCACGTGCGTGGCACGGCGCGGCTCGGGCGTTTCCAGTTGTTCCAGCAAGTAGCGCAGGCTGGTGTCGGGGAAGACGTGTTCCGTGCCCGTCAGGCGTGCATAGCTGTGCAGGTGCGATGTCGGCACGGTGGCGCGTGACGCCTTGGCCAGTTGCCACAGGCCATCGGCGTTGCGCTCGGCAATACCTTCCAGGCGCTGGTACAGATCGCGCTCTATGGTGCGCACGTCCACATCGAACTGCTGCACCAGTTGGTGCTTGTCCAGGGCCTCGCCTTGGTGCAGCCGGGCCAGGATGCCGGACAGGCGCAGGGCCAGTTTTTCGCCCTTGGTCTCGGCGGGCTGCTTGGCGGGCGAATGAGAGGAAGCAAAAGGCATGGCGGTATCGGCGGTAGTGCGGTGGCGTTGCACAGAACTGTAGAAGCCCGGTGCGGCAGCTGATGCCGGAGGCGGCAAGGATGCGTTGGCCAACCACACTGTGATTGTGGGTATGGTGCATTCTGTCGCATATCCAAAAAAGTAAACAGCACAAGCTGCTGCACGCCCGCCGTATGGAGGATGCGGTCGATCAGGCGCTGGGGCCGGTTATGCGCAAGCTGCGCACGAAGCGCGGCTGAGCGAGGCCGACCTGGCACTGCGCTTGGGCATGGATCGCAACGACCTCTCGCTGGTCGAGCTCGGCCGTAACAGCCCGAGCGTGCGCATGCTCATGCGCGCCGTGCATGGCGCTGGATGCGCGCGCGGCCGACCTGCTGGGTCGATGTGGCGCGGCGCGTGCAGGTGCAAAAGCCGTTCGAGGGGTGAACGGCTGGAATAGGCCTGAAAATTGGCTCAAGCCCTTATGGAGTAAGCGCTGGAAGCTCACTTTTACGTAGCACTAATCGGTGGCCGGGATGACTTCCACAGCACCATTGCGTAGCGCGAAGCGGCGCAACTGCATGCGCTCAGGGGCGGGAGCCGTCTCGCCCAATGCTGCGATGGGGTCGCGGCTGCCTGCCATGCGGACTTGTGGCTCGGGCGCGCCGTCGGGCGCTTTTTCGAGCGTGGCGGTGGCGATGTCGGAGCAGGAGCCGAATTCCGGCGTTACCGCAATGCCCTGTGCCGTGAGCGTGGCGAAGCGGTAGAGCGCCGGGCAGAGCGCTCCGCCGGTGTCTTGCAGCAGCACGATGTCACGGTCCTCCAGTTCGTAGTGCGCCACGATGTGCAGCGCGGCATTGCCTTGCACCGCCTCGGCGGTGCCGGGAACATGCCAGGGCATGGGGGCTGGTGCGGGCGTGGCGGCGGCGGGCGCCGGCGTGCGGGGGGCGGCGCTGGCGCGCCCGAACAGGGCCAGCAGCTTGCGCCACAGGCCGTCCCACCAGGCGGCCAGGCGTTCCAGCAGCGTGGGCGGTGCGGCGGAGGGGGCAGGAGCAGGGGCGCCGGCATGGGCGCTGGCGGGCTGCGGGTTGCCGAGCACGGGGCGGTCTTTGAAGAGCAGCAGGTGCTCGTCGGTGATGCGCAGCGCACCAAAGCGCGTGCGTAGCGCGCGCTCTCGCAGGGGCAGGCTGGGCTGCATGAAGGCGTCCTGCGCCTGCGTGATGAGCCACCAGCCCGACGGGTGGTTGGCAAAGTGCAGTTGCTTCAGCAGGGCTTCGTCCGGTTCGATGGTGCGAGCGCCTTCGGCCATGCAGGCCAGGTCTGGCAGGCAGCGCGCCAAGATGATCTGGCCGGCCTGTGAGGCGTTGGCGAACACCTGGCCGATCAGGTCGCCCGACTCGGGACTGACGAACCACAGCACGGAATGCGTGGGGCCGCGTTCGAGCTGGCCTTCCAGCGTTTCTTGGGCCTGGGCGCTGGCGTGCCATGGGGCGAGCGCCAGGGAGGCGGCCAACAGGGCCGCGAGGGAGTGGGGAAACTGCATGCTTTCAGCCTTCCATGGTGAGGATGCCGATCAAGAACAGCAGCAGGCTGCTGATCAACCCCAGGGCGGCGAGTACCGTGCCCAGCACCCCGAAGAGCTTGTGGCGCCCGGTCTGTACCAGCGCGGCAATGCCCAGAGCCAGTGCCAGAACCATGGCCAGCGTGGCGAATATGACGATGAAACCGAACAGGACGGTGGGGGCGGATGTCGTGGCCACGCTGTCGTGCGTGGGCTCCATTAAGTCCGCGATACCTATGAGGCCGAGCAGCAGCGTGTCAGCACTCAGGCTGATGATGAACGCTGCGATGCCCAGCCCCGAATGGGGCTGCGTGGGAATGGGGCGCTGCATGGTGGCGTCTCACCAAAAGAAGGAGAACGGCCCAGGCTGGGTGGCCTGGTAGGCCTGTACCTTGGCGTCGAATTCCGCATCGCTCATCCAGATGTAGCGGACATACTCGACGATGGTGAACACGATTGCCCCCAGGAGTAGCAGCACGCCCAGCGGCGGCAGCAGCGCGAACAGGATGCCCACAACCACCGGCAGGCCCAGCAACTGCAGCAGTCCCAAGCCCCAGGCGCCCATGTAGAAACGGTGTGCGCCGTAGTACCCCAGGAACAGCGCCAACAGGGTGAGGACGGGCTTGCGCTTGGGCCGCTGTGCCAGGGGTTGTGGGGCGGGCGGCACTGCCACGGCTTCGGGCAGGGCCAGTTGCACCTGGCTGGCGCGGTGCGCGTCCAGCGCCACGCATTCCACAGCCATACCGCGCTCGGGGGGAATGACCTCCATCCAGTCGGCGGTGCGAAAGCTCAGGCGCTGGCCTTCGGCCGTGGCGATCAAGCCCATTTCTTTGTCGGCAACGTACGCGAGAATTTGCCCTCTCATGCGGGTTCTCCTGATTGGTTGATGGTTTTGGCCTCAAAGGCATTACCAGCAAGCGCAGGCAGCTATCTTTTTTGGATAACCCTGGAGGGATTCCAGGCGCCCCGGGTGGCTGGTGGGGCGACTGTAGGAGGGGGTTGCGACAGTGTTTGTCGCACGGGCCGGGCGGGGTTTATTGCGGTGAATTTTTCGTGGGCGCCGCGCTGCTGTCCGTCTGCGCTGGGGCCTGTTCCTGCGGCGCTTCCCACTGCGCCCAGTCCGGCCCGAACAGCTCTGCCGGGTGCTGCGAGCGCTCCGAGCCATTGCCGCACAGCATGGCGTTGGCGGCGCAGTAGCGGTCGCAGCCCCAGCAGGTGCGTTCGGGGTGGGCGGGGTTCTTGGGGAATTTCTTCGGGCGCATGGCGGGCGGGGGCGTGGCCTGCAGTCTGGTGATGCGTTGCGTGCAGGGTTTTGCGGTACATCAAATCCGCAACGGGCCCCCGCACCCCGTGCAGGTGCTCCAACCTGATTAGGATGGGCGGCTCCATTGCTCTCTTGCCCACGCCCATGCTGCTCGGTCTTGCCGCCAACCGCCTGCACCACCACACCGAAGACGCCGCGCTGTTCGCCTTTCTGCGCGCGTGCGAGCCGGGTATCCGTGAACTCCAGCTCGGCCTGCACGCCGTGGGCCGCACGCACGACGCCATCGTGGCGGCAGGCCTGCTGCAGGGATACGCGCCGCTGGTGCGCTACCCCTACGGGCGCGACGGCGGCCTGATGAAGCTGGTGGCCGAGGTGGTGGGCATGGAAGGCCCGGGGCGTACTCTCGATGGCGCCATCTACCTCATCGACCCGGTGGACCCGTCGTCCATCTTCCCCGAGGCGCTGGCGCTCAAGCGCCAGTGCGTGATCCATGGCAAACCCTTTCTTTCCACCGTGGCCAGTGCGCGCGACTGGGTGGAGATGGAGCGCATCCATGCCGGCCTGCCGCCCGACCCCCAGGCCGATGGCTTGCACGACTACGGCGCGCAGACCTTGGCGCTGATCGCACACGATGCCATGAAGGCAGAGATGCTGGCCTTTGCCGACCGGCATTTCGACGTGCTCTCGCGCTTCAGCCACCGCGTGGCTACTGGCACCACGGGCCTGCGCCTGAACGAGCTGGCCTGGAACCGGGGCTGGCCCACCGACCGCTACTGGGTGCAACGCTTTCACAGCGGCCCGCTGGGCGGCGACGCGCAGATCGCCGACCTGGTGCTGGAGCGCCGTTGCCACCGTGTCATCTTCTTCGAGGACCCCCATGTGGCGCGCCAGCACGAGACCGATATCCAACTGCTGGAGCGTGCCGTGACCACGGCCACGTACGACGCCGTGTGCACCACCTCGCCCAAGGTGGCGCAGCGCTGGTGCGAAGCGGCGCGGCGGCGCGAGGCGGGGGTGTGAGCAAGCGGGTGGCGATCGTCCTGGCAGCTGCCGTGCCGCTCGGGCTGGCGTGGTGCGTTGCCCAGGAGCACCGCGCCGCAGAGCGGGCGCAGGCATTCTGCGCGGCGGCACGGCCGGGGGCAGGTGCCGCGGCCCTGCAGGCGCAGGCGCTGGCCCAGGGCGCCCATGCGGGCCAGACGCGCTGGTCGCCCCAGGCCGATGGCAGCGAGCAGCTCTGGGCCACGTTCACTGGCGTCTTTCCACTGTCGCGCCACATTTGTCTGGTGACAGCGCGCGCGGGCCAGGTGGTGGAAGCACGGTTGGCGTACCTGGACTGATTTTTGCTCTTTCTTCGATAGCTGCTAGCGCTTATCTAGGGAAGGTCTGCAAAACCCAGTCCGCCTGCGTGTCCGAGCTGACTGAGGCACGTTGAGTTTCGCGATGCGGATCGAAGCGACGATGGCAGCTCGATTCGCCGGCAAATTCCGGCGTTATGAGCCAGCGGCACGCCCATTTGACGCCCTGCGGA
>NZ_CYIG01000050.1 GCF_001298675.1 Paenacidovorax caeni | reverse complement strand
TTCTACCTGGCCCTGCGCAACATCAGCCAGAAGTGGACCCTGCCCATCCGGGATTGGAAGGCCGCGCTGACCCGCTTTACCATTCAGTTCGGAGACCGCATCTCCGTCAATTGAAGTCCGACCCGTTTACACAAAAATTCGGACACGCCCTACTGTGGACGCAAAACTTCGCAAGTCCCATCATGGCCCTAATTTAGGCACGCTGTGGTCCCCGCAAAAACTCACCTTAACTAGTCTTGCCAAGAAAGTCCCTGTAGCAACTCACCTTAATTGAGGCTAAGAGCTCTTGGGGAGCCTTAGAAAGAGCCGATGGAGCATTAACCCTTGCTTCGTCGCCATACGCACGCCATGAGGTGCTTAGGCAGTGCACGCAACGATGTTCAACGAGTACATGCAGACATCGATTCCCTGCAACGACTCACCTTTGGTATCAAAGAGGCACTTATCCCAGTTAACACTCACCTTTCCGCGGCTGTTTCCCGACCGAATGATCTTGAACCGCGCCCGTATTCCAGGTTTGAAGCCCAGTGAGCGCGCCACCCATCGGGTCTCGGCCAAGATGTAGGCACAGCCTCCACCGATTCAAAGCGTTTTTCCCCGACCTTGATCAGCATCTCACTCACGGACTCACCTGGCCTTTGCTCTCCCAGAGCTCGCCAGGCGATCACTTTAAATTGCCTACATGGTCCGCCCAAGAAGAGCCAGTTTCTACGTCGAGATGGTTCGACGGGTTTGTTGCTTTACATCCGGGCTGTCAGTGCAGACGGTGCTGCGTACGCGTCCGGCGAACACATGTTGACGCGCAGTCAACACGCCGGATTCAGCTTACCGCGGGCACCCAGCGATGCGGCAGCAACTCGCCGATCTGACTTACCTTGTGCGTAGGCAGGCGTTGCAGCATGTCGCGCAGATAGGCGTGCGGATCGTGGCCATTGAGCTTGGCTGACTGGATCAGACTCATGATGGTGGCCGCACGCTGGCCTGCCAGCAGCGAGCCCGCAAACAACCAGTTCTTGTGCGCAATGGCAATGGGCCGGATCTGGTTCTCGATCCAATTGTTGTCGATGGGCAGCCTTCCGTCGTCGATGAAGCGTGTCAGCGCCTGCCATCGCTTGAGGCTGTAGTCCAGGGCTCTGGCCGTGGCCCCTCCGTGGGCCACCTGGCTGCGCTGCGCCAGCATCCAACTGTGCAGCGTATCGGCAAGCCAGTCGCGCAACCAGGCTCCGCACTCGGCTGCTGCGGATGCCGGCCACTGCAGAATCACGCTGCTGGCACAACGGCGCAGTTCCAGTCGGATGGGCTACGGTCACAGCCACTGGACTCAGGCTGGCGGTGGGCATCTCCACGCACACGAAACCTGCGGGCTCAGCGACCGTCACGGTGAGCGCGCCACCTCCTTGGGACGCTTCCCTCATCCAGCGGCGAACCAGGTTGGCATTGAGGCCATGCGGCAGTGCCACCCCGGCCACTGACGCGCCAGGCTGCTGGCACGCAGCGACAACCTCCCGCTTGAGATCAGGTGCGTGATATCGGCGCGTGCGCCTCGTTGGCCTGCTTTGCATAGTGTCCACTTGTCTCCTCGGTGGACACTATCCTTACGGCTCACGCTTGCGATCTCAAGATGACTTCACCGGACGCATACGGTGCTGCAGCCCATGATGGCTGTTCGCGGCTGGGGTTCCTATCTCCGGGATGTACTCAAGGTACTGGCGATTCATCGGAATTCCCCAACCCGGTTTGACCAAGGTTCCATCACTGCGCTTCTTGCAGGCGCTCTCCTGAACCGCCCCGGGTTTTGAGGAGGCTCCAACACTTGAGAAGATGGAGCTATGAACAAGTCACCGAAGTTCTCCCCGGAAGTGCGCGAGCGCGCCGTGCGCATGGTGCAGGAGCACCGAGCCGACTACCCGTCGCTGTGGGCAGCCATTGAATCGATTGCACCCAAGATTGGCTGCGCGCCGCAGACCTTGAACGACTGGGTCAAGAAGGCCGATGTCGACAGCGGCCAGCGCCCCGGCACCACCACCTCGGATGCGCAGCGCATCAAGGAACTGGAGCGTGAGGTCAAAGAATTGCGCCGGGCCAACGACATCCTGAAGACGGCCAGCGCGTTTTTCGCGCAGGCGGAGCTCGACCGCCGACTCAAATCGTGAAGGCCTACATCGACCGCCACCGTGATGACTACGGGGTCGAGCCCATCTGCCGGGTGCTTGACAATGACTCGAAGTAAATGAGAAAATATCGAAGTAGTCGAGAAAATAGCGAAGTGATGCGAAAAAATCGACTGCTTCAACCTCTCGGGCGCTGCTTGAAAGAGCAGTAGCCTCTCCGCCTAGTGGAGCCCAGCGCTACCCCCCTACGCATCGCCTCCTTCCCGAAGGGCAAGGACATTTGGCGCATCGACTGGTTCGGTCCCATCGCCTTCCCCGAGAGGCTGACCCGCCGGCGGCACCCATCGGTTCTGGTCTACCTTTCCAAGGTAGTCGCACCCTCCCCCGTCGAAAACACCTCCGTCCTGCTGCAGCCGGACAGCACGCGCCCTGCGAGCCAACAGGTCAAGCGATGGGTCAGCGTGGGCACCACACTGCTGTTGCGCATCGGGGATCTTTGGCAAGACCAGACCCTGGTCGCACGCCCCGCCTACGAAGAAGCGACCTTCGAGGGCATCACGATCGACCGCGACCATGTCAGCCTCGTCAAGGCAGGCTTGAGCTTTGACGACGGCAAATTTCTTTTGCCGCTGGCCCAGCATCCTTGGCATATCAACAACACCCACTCGTATTGCGTGCGGGTTGCACTGCCCGACGACAGGTTCATGGTCGTGCCGTGCATGGAACTGGTGCGCTTCTATTTCGGGTCATCGAGCGAGCTGATCTCACGCCTGTTCGCACCGCCGCTGGCCAGGAGCAGCCTGCATGGCAAGGCCCACATCTCTCAGCGCGGGCACATGAGCCTGGAACTCGCCGAACGCATCCCCAAAGCCAGTGCCGAGGACGTAGCACGCATCGCCGGCAGCGATGTTGCCTGGCGGGCCGCGGCATTGGTGGCGTCTTCTTGCCTCAAGGCTTCAATCGCCGGTCGCGACATCTACCCTCAGGCCATCTTTCCGTTCGAGGGCGAGTCCACCCTTCAAGTGGTGGGCAAATGGCTACCGCAGGGTGACACGGAACAGGCCACCTTTCTCGTCTACCAGCTGCGCAGCTGCTCCCACCCGTTTCCTTTCCAGTCGCTCCATTTCAGGCAAAGCCGCAGTACTTCCCAAGCCATGGCCAGGAGTTGCCCTGGCACCTCTACGGCGGAAGGAAGCCGTCCCCAGCGGGCAGCAGCCCAACCCAAAACATCCACGCTGCAAGAACACGATGCGTCATCGACTCTTGCACCGGCAACGCGGGCGGTCACCGGGCGCCGACGGTTTCCCGATCTCGACCACAAGTTCATCCAAGCTGAGCGGCAGACTCCGAACGCGTCGCCGCCAGTTGCCCATGCCGGCTCGGCACCTGCCGTGAACGACATGGCTGTTGGATTGCCGGGATCGCAGCGGCGCATCCGCCCTGTCAGCCTGGTTGATGTGAAGGCCAAGGCCCGAGCTGAAGCTCCCGATTTCCTTCGTCTTGTGATTTCCGTGTTGGAAGAAATCGATGGGATCGAGACGCACCTTCTGCAAGTGCAAGATGAAGACGATTGGACGATACCGCCCACCTTGCTGGCCGACGACGACGGGGTCATCAGCGAACAGGTGCTTTTCTATGGCCATGGCCGCAGGGTAAAGCCAAGGCGCATCGCATCGATAGTGGCATCCAACGATGGCGTGCATGCGGCACTAACAATCGTCGAGGGCAACGCGCCAGCGCTGCAATTCAACCGCCTGAGCGCCGCCGAAGCCCTTGATCCGACCTCCCGTTGCTTACGACTCGCCCGCCACTTCAGCTACAGCGGCCTTCATGCGTTCACCTTTGTGTTCGATTCGCCAGGGGGAGCGGAGCACCTCAAAGGCTGGCTGCGTTTCCACTTCTCTAGGCTCATCCGACAGCAGGCCATCTGACACTCCAAGTCGCAGGATCATCGGCAAGGCTGCACCACGTGGTCTTCCAGGCGGCTCCCTGCGGCTCGTGCGGAGGCTGCGACTTCTTGCAGCAGTGCGCGGGGGGCCGGACTGCCTCCAGTTCTTCGCGATCGGTGCCCAGTGAAGTGCGGCTCATCCGAACGCCAAGGGCCACGAACACAGCGCCAGCGACGCGATTGAGCCAAGTGTTGGCTCTCGGAGTGCACGTCAGCCGGCCACCGATTGCGCCCTCGAACCAAGCCAAGATAGCGAACAAGAGCGCCGCCTGAACGGGAAGGACCATGCCCAGTACGCAGCGTTGGAAGGCAACTCCGCCCTGGCCGGAAACCACGAACTGCGGCAGTAACAACAGGAAGAACAGCACCACCTTGAGATTGATGGCATTGGCAAACATGTAGATCGCGAGCTTGTCCTGCAGGCCTGCAATCGACATGCGGACCTTGCCGTCCCAGACAGTCCGCGGCACCTCTTCGCGCTGCGCGATGGGCTCATCCAGCTCGTGCAGCACAGGCTCGGCGGCTGATGAGAACCCAACTGCCCCCCACTAAGGGAAGCGCAGGGTGCCGGCGGTCTCTGCGCCAAGGGCAAGGATGAGCACAGCGATGTTGGACTTGCTGACCCGGTTGTAGCTCGCGGCCACGTCCTGGGCTCGGCCTTTGGGAAGCAGATGGGCGATGAAGCCTCAGGGCTTGCGCCCGCAGCTTTGAACTGCAAGAATGCCGAAAAAGGTACGCATTGCGTATCCTTTAGGGAGAATAATGACAAGTCTGACCGCCCCCTCTGACCAGCCCGGGCGCCGCGATACGCCACGCGTGACTCCGCCAGCCGGCGACTGGACGCCCTGGGGCAGCCAAAGGGAGTTCCTGTCGCAGGCCAAGGCCATCCTCTCGCGCGTTCACAAGAGGCTGACCTGGGACCGCATGGCTGAACTGGCCGAGATCGAGCACCGGGCGCTCAAGACTTACCGCATGCCGGAGAACTCGCCCGACCACCGAGCGATGCCTAAGCCTGTGCGGCGCCAGATCGAGTCCCTGCTCGATCAGGTCAAGGCGGGGGTCCAGGCGCGCGGCAGCATGGCTTTCGGCGCCGACGCCAATGTCAGCGTCGAGCGATCTCCCCTGCTCGGTCTGGTCGCCCCGGCCCTGGCTGCGCTGGTGGTGCGTACGGCGGCCCAGTTGCACAACGAGGGCATGGGCGTGGTCGTCTCTGGCGTCACCCGTCGCCCTGGCACCCGGGTGGGGCTGTCGGCCGAGGATCGCCGCACGATAGCACTGGTCTCGCGCGCCCGCTTGACGCTGGGCCTGCCCGACACCACCGCCGAGATCCACAATCTGCTGGTGCTGTGCACGCAGCCCTTTGGCGACTGGCTGCCACTGCCGGAGGTGCTGGATGAGGGTCTGGGGACGGTGCGCCTGATCGACCCAGAACAGCTGATGCCCACGCTCGAAGCGGAAGGTCTAGCTGAAGACGTGGCGGGCCTGTCCAGCCTCGTGGAAGAGCAACTATTCGGCGACTTCAAGGAATCCCTTGGCAAGCTGCCGGCGGCCCATGCCGAGTCGGTCTACACCACGGTGCGCGACTTCGTGGTGCGTCACCCGGTGGTGCGCCTGCATAAGCTGGAAGCCATGCTCGAGGATGTCCCGTCTGCCGTAGCCAACCGTATCCGCACGGGCTTCTACGAGCCTCTGTCGGCGCGCCTGGATGGCTCGGATGGCGTCGCCTTGTGCGCGCACTGCGGCAACCTGGCCAAGTCGCACGCCGGCGGGGCCGGCTGGCTGTGCACGACGGCCGCATGCGTTCAGAACGAGCCCACCGTGCCGCGGTTCTTCGAAGCCAGTGAAGAGGAGCACTTCCGTCTCACCCGCGGCTTGCGCCAATACTGGCTCGAGCCCGGCATCGACGAGATCCGCCTGTTCGACGCCTTGAAGGCGCAGGGGCTTGCACCCCGCCTCTACCCTCACCGTGACCGGGTGGACATCGACCTGGGCGCGCGGTCTGACATCGGGCTGGATCTGAAGGCCTACGCCAGCCCTGAGCTCCTGGGCCGGCGCCTGAATAAGAAACCGGGCGGCCTGGCGCACTACGCCCAGCGCTGGCTGGTCGTCCCGGACTGGCTCGCCAACTCCACGCCGGGCTATATGGACCGGTTGCGCGGCGCCCTGGGTGGCGGACCCATCCAGGCACTTACAACAAGTCAGGCGCTCGATCGCGCGGTGGCACTGCACAAGAACCGGCCTGGAGAAACCCGTGCGTGAACATCTCCAACCCTACCGCGGTCCGAACACCCTGAATTTCCTCTGTCTTCTCGCCACTGAACTGCTTGGCAAAGACAACCTGCGCGATCTGCCCGCCCTCATGACTGGTTTCGATTCGGTGCTCTCGACGTTGCCACTGAATGTCGCGACAGCGGTTCGCAACTTGCGCCTGGACCAAATCGCCCCCATCACCGAGTCGGATGTGCGCCTGATGGTGCAGAACTACCAGGCCCACCATGCCCGCCGACGGCAGCTGCGACAGGCTCACGCCGATCGGCCGGCGTCCCACACCAGCTTGTGGTCGGATGGGCCGGATGACGAGGAGCCTACGGGCTCCGATCGCCTGCCCCAACACGCCGGCGCGCTCGATGAAGAAGATGGCGATCAGGTCGACGGAATCACCGCACGCTTCCAGATCGATGAGCGGCTGAACGTGTGCAAGACGTGGACTCACGTCATGCCCGATGACGTTCGCCGTGCGATGCAGAGCCTGACGGCCGCCTTGCCCGTGCGCCAGCGTGGCCAGCGCCTGATGCAAGACCCCATGCTGACGGCCACGGTGCGCCACGAGCGCACCCGGTTCGAGGCCTGGGTAGAGCCCCTGGGCTTCATGCCGCCTGCGCCGCCTATGGTGCAGACCAGCACCTGCGGCAAGGCGCCCGGTGAAGTCCGCTGGTCGGACCTGGCGCAGTGGGCCGATCGGTTCGACACGATGGACGTCGAAGCCGGCCGCCAGTCGCCGGGTCAGCGGCAGTGGTGGCGGCGCCTGCACACCGAAGATGGCCAGCCCATTGCCGAGCTGATGATGGCCACCGAGGGGGGGCTTGTAGCGACTTCCACCATCGAGCTGGTGGGAATCAAGCACCTGATCGGCTTGCCGGGCGCCGGCAAGACGACCCTGCTGTACCTGCTGGCAGCCTGGATCCATGAGCGCGGCTACCGCGTGTGCTTCTTCTTCCCCTCCATTGAGGTCTCCAGCGCCTTCGTGGAGAAGCTCTCGCTCTACGAGATCGAGGCCGCCCTGCTGTTCGGGCAGAGCGATCGCTCGAGGAATAAGCATGTGGCGAACTTCGCCTCGGCCGTCGGCCAGGACAACCGCGGCTTCGGCGTTAGCCGGAGCACAGCCGACTTCTTCGCCACCAACTGCGCGCTGGCCGGGTATGCGAGTGATGAGGATGTCCCCTTCCCTCATGAGCACCCGCCGTGCAGCGAGGTCACGCAGCGCGCGACGGACGCCACGACGGATTCGGCCAAGGCCCGCAAGGCCACCCGGGCGCGCATGCGCCAGTGCGCGCTGTCGTCGGTGTGTGGCAGGCAGCATGCCGAACGGGCACTGACCTCCGCCAACATCTGGGCTGGGCACGTCCTGTCAACCGATCGCGAGGTCTCCCCGCTGTTCTCCTCGGTCAAGATGCGCCAGTTCGAGCTGCTGGCGCGAACCTTCGACCTCATCGTGGTTGACGAATGCGATGGCGCACAGCAGAACCTTGATGCCCGCGGCACGCCCTTGCTCAAGCTCTCCGGCGACGCGGATTCGGTCTGGAACCGGCTCCTGATGGATCTGCACGCTCCGGCCGCGCAGGGCAACAACGCCTTCGTCGCCGGCGCGAACATCCCCGGCATCATGGCCATGTCCGGCCGCTACGGTGTGGCGGCTGAGCGATTGACTGCGGCCATCATCCATGCGCCCGAGAAGTTCCGTAAGGACATGGCCAACAAGCTGCTCACGGGGGTGTCGCTGCTGGCCGAGATGTACCCGGACGTGCGCGAGGAAGGCGACTGGGACCAGGAACTGCAGGAGACCAACGAGCAGCGGGAGGCCCGCCGCGAACGCCATCGCAAAGCCCTCTCGGTCGTCGAGACAGTCTGGCTGGAGGTGGCTAAGCGCGCGGCCTACCGCTCCGGCAACACGTTCCTTGACGACGATGACGACGCTGGCAATGAAGATGCGAGCCAGGGCACCGACCGCGCTGAAGGCGCTCACTGGTTTGGCGGGCAAGAGCAGATCGCCAAGCTCGCCGAGATGAGCGGTACCGATCCGCAGGCGCTGGTGAAGTATGCCGAGGACTTGTTCGAGGCCCTGGACCGCTGGGATCGGGATTCGTCAGACCACCTGCTGCGCGACATCGTCGCCCAGCTGCGGCGCGCGCCTGGTGTGACGCCTCTGAAGGACGACGTCGGCTTCTTCGAGCTGGCCAGGCTGCTGGCTCATGTCTCGCTTCTGGTGCTGCAGCACTTCGGCCTGGCGCCTCACCTGCGACTGCTCAATGCCCAGGGCATCCTAGGCGACGACGTCTTCGACTCGCGCCCCTCCCGGGAATTTCTGGCCATGGTGCCGGAATCGCTGGTCGGGCGCCTCTCTGGCGTGCGCTACACGGTCGGCGACGAGGGCGACGTGGACATCTCCCATGTCGGGGTGGCTGGTACGCCGCGCCTGCTGGTGCGGCGCATGATGTCGCTCGGCAAGGAAGGTGGCACGGGTCCCGCCATCCTCATGACCAGCGCCACCTCGATGCTCGAGTCCAGTCCCAGTTACCACGTCCATGAGGGACCGCACTACGTGCTGCGCCGCCCCAACGCCGGTGATGGGTGGTCGAAATCGCGCTACGAATTCCTGCCTCTCAAGCACCCGCAGGATAGCCGCAAGACGCTTTTCTTCAGTGGCTCCCGGCTGAGCCAGCGAGAGACGATCTTGCAGAACATGGTCGACCAGCTGCTCGCCCACGGCGACATGAGCGTGGTCGACTCGGCCATCATGCAAAACGACGTGGTGGACGGCGTACGCCGGCGCGCAGCCTTCGTCGTCAACTCATACGACCAGTGCCGCCTGGTCTATGACCACATCCGCAGCCACCATCCCGGCTGGCGTTCGCGCGTTCGCGTCTTGATGCGCGGGGGCGCGCTGTCGGACTTTGGCGTGGCCGCAGAGCACGCGATTACCGCATCCGAGGTCGAGCGCCTGGGCGACGACGAGGACTGGGATCTGTTCATCTTCCCTATGTCGGCCATCGGCCGCGGGGTCAACGTGGTGTTCCGCGGCGGGCAGCGCGCTGGCCAGGCGATGCTCGGCTCGGTCTTCTTCCTGACTCGGCCGCACCCCAAAACCGACAGCCTGTCGTTCTTGCAAGGCATCGTCGCCCGTGACTCCGAAGGCTTTGACCGGGAGCGCTTTGCGAGCCTCCAGCAAGCCCTAAATGCCTTGCGTGAGCGACGCTCTGAACTGTCGTTCAAGGTCCGCCAGCTACTGCGCATGCAGCAGTCCGCGCGATCGCTCGGCCCCTATGCCGAAGAGTTCGTGGCCGACCAGATGATCATGATCTTGCAGACGATTGGCCGCGCAATGCGGGGCGATCGTCCCGCCTTCATCTACTTTGTTGATGCGGCATGGGCCCCGATGTCTGCGCTCGGTCAAACCGATACGCCGCGCACATCGATGCTGCTGATGATGCGTGAAATCCTGCGCAAGTGCCTGACGCACGAGCACAAGGCCATCCGGGACTGCTACGAGAACCTCTACCGCACCTTCTACAACCCGCTGTCGACCGTTCATGGCGTCAACGAAGAGGGTGCTGCGCAGCCCCCCAACATTACGGGCTTGTGAGCGTCCAGTCCAACCGAACACCAGCACAACACATGAGCCCAGCAACCAAGGCCATCCCCGCCTCAGCGTCACCCGCGACACAGGACATCCACGAATGGGTGCGAAAGTACAAGTCCCCGGCCCGCCGCTCACTGGTTGTCCTGGGTGCCCGCATCCGGCCTGAGTGGCTCAATCGAACCGTCGGCGTGGTGGAGGTGTCTTTCGTCGGTGACTTGGGACAAGCCCTGAGCGATCTGGTGTCCCTGGCTTCGGCCAAGAAGAAGTACCTGCCCACCGTGCGGCTCAAGGCGAGCATGGCGCTTTCGCTCGACGGCATTATCGTCATCGATCGCCATCTCGGCTTGCAAGAGCCTCGCCCGGCCATTTCGCTGCACAACGAGGAACTGGAGGCAGAAGAAGTTGCTGAGCGCATTCGCAAGTGCCTGAAGACCTGGAGCAATGACGTGCTTCAGTCTTGGGCGCAGGCAAATGGCCTGGCTGAGTCCGCCGAGCGGCTCGCCCAAGCCATTCGCACCGACGGCATCCAGGTGCGGACCACTGAGCAGCCCCTGATCAACCGGCCTGCCGGCGCTCGGCTCGGTCGTCCGGCTTACCACCTGATCGCGCGCCGCCTGGCCGAAGAACTCGTCGGAGCCACTCTCTTTGAGGGGTTCTCGCCTGTGGACATGGTGGTCGATCCGTCCGACACGTCTGCCAGTGTCGAGTTGCTCACGCAGCCCGTGCGCATGGGCAACACCAAGCACATGTTCTCCATGGCGGCGCGACTGAGCGTGTTCACGATGCCCAACAGCCGCGACCTCTTCGTGAAGGTCACACCGGTCAAGCGCATCTGGACGTCCGAGATGCCTGGACGCAAGCCCAATGCGCCTGCCAACATCGGCTGCACGATCATGGTCCCCGGCAAGCCGTTCCTGACCGTCCGCGCCTGCCAGGTCAAGGGCAACCAGGCCGCCGGAGAAGGCAAGGCACCTGCCTGGGCCTTCTCCGATGAGTACGAGGAGTTCCTTGCGCGCGCCAAGGGGATGCTGCCTGAAACCTTGCAAGAAGCTGTGGCGCAAGTCGCTCCCGATCCGTCCAACGGTGGGTGGTGGGTCGGCTTTCAGCGGCTGACCACGGTCTTCGACCGCGTGGGCGGTCGCACGGTCTTCGAGTGTGACGAATATGATCTGCACGAGACCGTTGTGCAGTTGCTGCCAGCCACCCTGGACTCTCGACTGGAATGGCGTAGCGTCAAGGCGATCGGCCAAAAGGCGGCGGCCAAAGACACGCACAAGGCACTCAAGCCCTCGGACATCGGGCACGATGAAGAGGCCTCGGAGCCTGGCCGAGCCGGCCAGTCCCTGAGCGATGACAACCTCCCGGACGACGAACGCCCCGTGCGGACGCTCGAGAGCGACCGCGCAGGCCGCCTCGAAGTGGGCAGGGCCGCCAACGTGGCGGCCCTGCAGGCGCTGCACCCTGGCAAGCCGGTGCACCTGTTCGTCTTCGGTGGCGAACCCAATGAGCAAGCCATCATTCGTGCCTGCGCGGATGTCCTGTTCGGTGATGCGGTGCAAGTCCACACCGAGGCTCTGCCGCTGCACACGCACGGCCTGAAGGACGAGCTGGAAAAGTCCGATGCCAAGAGTCTGATCCGATTCGATGCCCGGGTGAATCGCTGGACGCAGGCTTTCGCCCAGTTGCCCCAGGACGGTGGTGTTCGCCACGTCATGGTCTGCGCCGATCGGATGATTGGCCGGCGCACAGAAGACCAGGTGAACTACTACGCAGCGATCCACGCGGCTTGCAGCGTCGCCGGCGCCAACGTCCACCACGTTCTGCCCATCCAGCAAAAGCGAGGCAAGGACGACGTCGGCCACTTCGTTCACCGCGTCCAGAGCGCGATGCTCGACGTGTTCCTGGCCCACTCGGGTGTCGTGCTGGGCGTCAGGGACTTGGTCGAGCAGACGCTCGGCCTGAGCAAGACGACCGACAAGTTGCCGCGCTATGTTTGCGGCGTCCAGACCGTGCGTTCCCGCGCGCGCCGCTTCTCGGGCGAGGAGAACGTCTCGTTCATCCTCTACAGCCGCCTGTCCCTGGTGACGGGCCTGGTGGACATCAAGATCGCATGCCGACTTGGCAAGAAGGACACCACGACGGATTGGATGCCGCTGGCCACGGGTCTTCGCTGGCTTGGCAGCCAGCGCAACATCGCCAGCGATGAGCGGTGGCTGCGCGACGCTTTCCAGCCGCAGACGCGCGCGATGTTGTCTCAGCTAAAGAGCGAAGACGAACGTGCCATCGTGTTGCTGGACTGGCAGCGGCTGGGCGGCCTGTGGCAGCAGGTCAGGGACGATTTGCTGAGCGAATCGCCGCCTGGCTCGATGATGCTCGGCACCATCGACCTGAGCATCGTATGCCCCGGCATGACCTTCATGCGCCTGCGTAGCACGCGCGAATCGTCCATGACGATCCGCACCTTGACGACCAAGCTATACGAGGGCTGGACGTCTCGACCACAAGGCCTGGAGGCCACTGGCGAGGTCTACACCGAGCGCTACCTGACCGCGGCCCACGAGATTCTCGAGGTCATCGCATCGGATGCGCAAGAGCGCGTCAAGCCAGGTCGTACCTCCAACCGGCACTACCTGCAGGTGATGCGCAACCGGGACACCATGCAGTTACTGCGCGGCTTCTCGTGTTACCGCACGACCGAGCGCATGAAGGCGATCGATGAGTCCGGCGAGAACGGCAAGATCGAGGGCAGCGCCCAACCCACGAGCAAGCGCTTTCGCATCGTTCAGCTCGCTCCGATGCACGACGACGCAACCCTGGCGACGACGATGGAGTGCACCATCATCACCGGCCCGGCGGAACTCGATCCTGATCAGGTGGTGCGCCTGGTGATGGGCCTGCGCCTGCGCTTCGCGCACTACCCGGACTGGACGGCGCTGCCTGCACCGCTGTTCTTCATCTCCAAGGTGGATGACTACGTGATCCGCTATGCGGATCTGGCGCGCCAGGACGAGGACGGCCAAGACGATGAGGCTGAAGCCAACAGCGTGGCTGAGGTCTCCCAAGTCCCCGACACGATTCCGTCGACTGAAATGAACGAAGCCGTGCTGGCTGGCATTACTGACGAGCTGCTGCAAGGCAACCATGACCCGTATTTCGATGACGTGAGACGAGCTATCGGAGAGCAGCTGCAGCTCTTTGACGAAACCTCGGACTCCAAAGGAGGCACGAAGACGATGACCCCGCTTGAAACCGAAAAGCAAAACGAATCGGGTCCCGATGGGCAACCCAATGAACTGAGCAACAAGTCCGTGTCTGGGGGTGCTCGCCCTTTTGACGAAGTCGATGGTGGCGCCGCCGCGGCCACCATCGACAGCCATGCGCATGCATCAGTCCCGGTCGCAGGAAACGAGGCTGAAGGCGGCATCGTCGACGAGGTGCTGATTGAAGATCCTCTGCTGTCAAAAGCCCACAATCTTCTGATCAATGTGCCGATCCTGTTCAACCCGGCCGAGCACAAGGTCAGGCGCCTCTACGAGGACCTGCTGAAACTGAATCTGCGCGTGACGGTGGATCTGCCCTGGTTCGCCAACGCCAACACGGTCGTTCCCCCTGACGCCTGGCCTGACCACAAGGCGATCAGGAAGTTCTGGAACCTTCAAGGGAGCATGGGCCTGCGGCAGGCGAACAAGCCTGCCCCGACCACGAGTGATTTCAAACCGTGGGTCATGCAGCGCCTTCGAATTCCGCAAAGCGCATGGTCCCTGGGAGCTATTTTCAAGGGCAGCACCCGCGTCTTCAGTCGCTTCAACGACCTGTACGCCAACATGATCGCGGAAAGGATCAAGAACGACGACGACTTCGACTCGCCGAAGAATGCGCTCGACATCGACTACGAAGGATTCGCGCATTGGCTGTGCAAGCGCGACGACTGCAAAGGTGATGACGAAGGCCTGGGATGGCTCTTCATCCGCGCTGCGCAATTGCCCAGTGAGACTGGCATCAAAGACATCTTCTCTGTCGTCGACCAGTACATCAGCAAGGGGCTTAAGTTGGGCCCCAAGTCCATGTGCGCCCTGGGATACCTGGTGGACTGCTGTGAGGTTGCCATCGACCTCGTGGATGCAGTGACAGCCAAGCAGCGCCCCACGAATGTCCACCGCAAGCGGGATCCGAAGTGGCAGGAGATGGACCATCAAACGGAACACGCAGAACAAGAAGCTGATGCGACTTCTGACTGCATGGAAGGCAGCCAGGACCAAGGCGGCGATCAAGAACACGGAGACAACATGACCAATGCCACCCCTGTAGTTGCTGCTGCAAATGCTCAGGTGGACCAGGCTCATCCGCTCTACCTGCTCGCCCCGAAGGGCGAGCCAGAATCGACGATTTCCGGCCTACCTGATCTGGCAGACATGCCTACGGACCGCATCAAGCAGATGATGCTTGCGTGCGTGAACAAGCTCGATCCTGGTTCGAACGCCTTTGTCGAAAACGGCGAGTCCCTCGGCATGCTCTACCAGCAGCTGAGCATTCGCCACAAGGCCGCCGTGCAGGAGGAGGAGCTGCGCAAGAAGGCCGAAGCCGATCAGCAAGCGCAGGAAGCTATCCGCATGGCCCGCCTAAGTGCGCTGGAGGTCTTCTTTGCCGAACTAGACGCCGTGTGCGCCTCAGTGCCGGAGGACATGCTCCACGAGCCGATCACCGCAGCTGGCGATGCCCCATCGTGCATGGAGCGGCTGACGCCGCTAGACGAGGATTCCTTCAACGAGCGCATGGCGCTGTTGAGGAAAAACCTGGAGCAGGTGAAGTCGTACGCCGCGCAGATGGTGTCCAAGCACGATGCCTACGAGGCACTGGATGATGGCTCGGACCCCCGCCTAGCCGAGGTCAGCGGCCTGGCCCGCCGGCAGCTGCGCAACCGGCTGCAGGAGGAGTTGCTCGATGCGGCCCGCGAGGATAACCACAACCTGGTCACCGCGCTGCAGGCCATCGTGGCTCTGCACGGCGGCACACTCGTGGACACCGCCTCTGAAGGGGTAATCGAAGGCACCGCCGAAAAGAGCACCGACGGTGGCGCCCATCATGCGCCGGCCGCAGCTGATGCGACGGCCCACCGCGCCGAGGTGGCTACCGCCGAAGTCACCGACGATTCGCAACCCCTGCCCGTCAAGGCCAATGAGATGGCCCACGAGGCGCCGGCAGAGACTCCCATGCCGACGCTGGAGGAGCCGCTGGTGGTGCTGCCCGAGAACGTGCTGAGCGGTGACGAGGAGCACCCTGTTGCAGCGGTCACTGCGGCCGAACCGCAAACTCAGTCCGCCAGCGCCCCTGAGGTGTTCACCTCGACCGAGCAGTCCGACGTCGCGACCGTCCTGTGCATCGATGAAGCAAGCCCCCAGGCGGATGCGTCCAAGGAGGACTTCCGTCAGGCGATGGCAGCGATTGCCAAGGCTGCAGCTCACCAACCAGGCCTCATGCCCGTCGGCGAGGAGGGAGGAATCGACTTGGCCGAGGAGGTCAGCGACGACATGCCGGGGGACGCTGCTGCCAGCAAGACCATCGAGGTCGACGTGCAGATGGATGCCAAGGCCCTGCTGACCCAAGAGCGTATGGCGCCGCTGATTCGCGCCGCCGAAGCGGAGTATTGGCGCCTCACCCGTGTGGGCGTGGCGGCGCTGTGCGCGGTTCATCCCCACCCTGTCGTCGAGATCCACGGTGCTGCGTGGACGTCGATGCTCGACTCGCTCTCGAGTCTGACGATCCCAGGCGGCGAGCAGAACATCAATGAGAGTCTGATGCGCTGGCTGGAGTCGGGCGCGTCCGTCCCTGGAGCCGACAATGGCTTGGCCCTCGCTCTGGACATCGGGGTGCTCGGTGCAGGCCTTCTACCCATCCTCTTCGAGGGGCATGAAGCCAAGATCCGCTGGGCAGTACTCAGTCGGGTCGCCTCTCGCATGCAGGAGCACAAGCCCCTGCACGAGCTGTGTGAACTCTTGCAGAGCCTGGACACGACGGCCCTTCGCATCACGCGCGAGAACCTCTCGTCTTCGCGCGTGGCACCCCGGAAGGCCTTGGAAGCTGAGGTGCAGCGCATGCGCGATCGCGCGATGAACTGGCCCAGCGATTCGGTCCTTTTCCGCAACTGGCCGAACCAGGAATACTGGGAGATGCACGGTGCGATGTTCGACGATCGCCATGGCCTGCACCTTCACAAGGCGCTGCAACACGTCGTGCGCGGCGCGGATGATCCCCTTCGCAAGATGATGCCGGAGCTTCAGAAGTACGTGGAGAAGATGTCCGGCACGCTCGGCGACCTGCGCAAGCGCACCGGTCGCAAGCGCTCCCTGGAAGGCCCTCACGCTGAGAAGCTGGCACAGAACGTCCACGCGACGATCAACTTTCTGCAGTCCTATCTAGACCACGTCGCCCGCCTGAACAACGTCGCTACCGGTGCCATCCCGTTGCCGCTGCGCGAGTTCCTGGACAAACTGCACTCGAAGACGCATGCCGCCAGCGACTACATCAAAACGCTGCGAGGGCCGGAAGATGCCGTGCTGGACATGCACGCCATGCTGGCTGAGCAGATCATGCAGACGACGCTCGCACTCATGAACGAGCAAGCTCCGCTACAGAGCGTCCCCGAAGATCTCCAGGTGTTGCTCATGGAGGTTCCGATGAACTCTTCCCTAAACCCCATCTGGACCGTCAAGCTCGACGATGAGTACCAGGAGACCACATTGCGTGATCCTCTGGACGTGCTGGAGCAGGTCGGCGTCGTTGTTGATGAGCTGACCGAAGCAGCCACTAGGAAGACGCGCATCGAGGATCTGCTGATCGATGCTGCCGAGATGCACCGCAGCAACAACCAGATCCTGGCGGCACGGGCCATCGAGCAGCGTCTGCGCGCTGAGCCTGCCCAGGTGCAGTCGCAGATGAAGACAGCCAACGAAGCGGCTCATCGCCGGGCGAAGACTGCGCTCAGCGAAGACCTGGCCGACGCCCGCCAGCGTGTGACCAACGCGCTGTCTGTTGGTCCTATGACCCAGGCTGAAGCGAACCACATGCTCAAGGTGATCGAAGTCCTGGACCGTGCCAATCGGGACAACAACATTGGTGTCCTCAGCCCTGTCGGCGCTCCCTACGAGGACTACCCGCAGGCCCACGCCCTGCTGCGCAGCCTGATTCTGGTTCCGCTGGAGCACCGCATCCACGAAAGCCTGCGCAACCTGCAGAACGAAATGCGCACCTATCGGGCTGAGCTCGAGCAGACTGGCGCCGGCGATGCTCTCGCTGAGCGCAAGCTCGAGCAGCTCGACCGCATTGAAGCCGGCCTGCGCGAGGTCACGCCGACCAACATCCGCGTGGCTCGCTACAGCTTCTCCCTGCTAGAACAAGACGAGTTGCCAGTCATCCGCCTGCAGTTGGGCAACCCGGTGGAAGCCTACGAGGTCTTCCAGAAGGAGCTCGCCGGCTTCACGATCAATCGCACGCCACTGGAATCCCTGCGGGACGCCCTGCGCGCAGATGACGCCAAGCACTGGCCCAAGGGTGAAAAGCCAGCATGGGCTGCATCGCTCGATGCTGCCCAGCGAGAAGAAGCCGCGAGCTTCCTGGATTCGTGGATGACCTTGACCGAGGCACGCACGATCAGCGAAGTGCATGAGCCCCTGGCCGACTTCTTCCTCCGCGCCACCGGCACGGCCGAGGCGCCCACCGCGCTGAGTGAGCCAGGCAACAACGGCCGCACGCCTTTCCACCTGAGCTCCAAGACCTTTGTCGGTGCTGCTCGCCTGCAAGGCTTCTGGGTTCCCCCGATCCTCGGCTCGGCCGCACGCGACCTGCGCGGCGTCATTCTTCGTAACCGCCCGCAGCCCCAGCACATGGCCTCGGTCATCGAAGAGCTGCCCGTTACCACTCCCAACCTGCTGCTTGGCCGAACCCGGCTGCCGCTGGCGCGCCGTGCGGCGATCACGCGGGACCACCCGGTTCTCATCGTCGACGACGATCTGGTCGCCTATATGGCCGTTCACCCGGAACAGCGCTTGGCCAAGATGATGGAAGTCGGCCTGCTGACCTTCCATGACAACCCGTACGACGACTACGGTGGCCCCGTACCCCACGAGATGTTCTTCGGTCGCCGCTCGGAGCTGATGCGTCTGAAGAACAACAAGTCGGCGCTCGTGCTCTACGGTGGCCGGCGCCTGGGCAAGAGCTCCCTGCTCGATCGCATTCAGTTCGAATCGCGCCAGAACCTCGTGCATACGCCCGATGGCGCCCGTGGTGAGGTCGCGATCTACATCCCGCTGGACTCCCGCATCGACAGCGCGACCTTCGGCGACGATCACCGGCTGTTCGCTTGGACGGGCATCTACCGCGGCATGGTGAACAACCGCTTCATCAGCCCAGCCAAGACCGAGCCTAAGACGGCGGACGTCATGCGCGAGTACATCCGCAGCGAGATCATGGCTGGCCGCTCGCTCACCGATGCGTGCTACCTGCTCATCGACGAGGCCGACGATGTGATGGCCCGAGACATCGAGGCCGATGGTGCATTCGCCAGCAGCCTGCGCGGCCTGTGCGACGACGTGCGCGACGTCTGCACGATCCGGTACGTCATTGCCGGCCTGCACAACCTCACGCGCATGCACACCGAAGGCAACACCGCACTGGCCAAGGCGGACGCGATCGCGTTGCAGCCATTCTCGTCCGGCCAGGACATCCTGATGGGGGTGGACCTGATTACCAAGCCGCTTGCGGCGCTGGGCTTCATGTTCCCCAAGGGCTCCGAAGACCTGCCCATGCGCATCCTGGCCATGTGCAACTTCTACCCTGCGTTCGTGCAGCTCTACTGCAAGAACCTGATCCAGGACCTCTACAACAAACGTGGTCAGAAGTCCCCAATCACACTTGTGGAAGCCAGCGACCTGGACAAGGTCGAGCGCAACAAGGACTTTCTGAGCGTGATGCAGGAGAAGTTCCGCTACAACCTTGACCTGGACAAGCGGTACAAGGCCATTGCGCTGATTCTTGCAGATACCTACTACCGTGGCACCGGCGCAGGTGTCGAGCAGGGTCTAGCCGCCACGGACATCCGCGAGCTCTGCCATACCTTCTTCCCGAACCACTTCAGCAAGACCGGTGAGGGCGCCTTCCCTGCCTTGCTGGAAGAGATGGAGAAGCTCACGGTCATCGACCGTAAGGGCAGTCGCTACCAGCTGCGCACCCCCCACATCGCCACGATGATGGGCAGCTACGAAGACGTCGAGACCAAGATCGACGAGCTGCAGCGCGAGAAGCCTGCGAGCAACCGCACGCCAGGTGAGACCCGGCCGTTCCTGACCCGCAACAACGGTCACGAGATCAAGCCATTCCCGATGTCCAGTGGCTGGGTCCGCCAGCTGCTGCACAACGAGGAGCGCAACCTCGTGATGATGGTGGGCAATCACCTGTGTGGCCTGTCGGAAATCGAGGGCCTCAAGCAACCGTGGGCGTTCGGCCGAGGCTCGCAGCTGGACGTCAAATACTTTGCCTCCATCGACACGGCACGTACCTACGTCAACACAATTCGTCGCTTAGGTCCCAACGACCCCGTGGACCGAATCGTTGCCGTGCTGCCTCGTTCCTGGAAAAAGGAGCAGATCGGCGAATACGCGGCCTTCGCGAATTCGTTGGCGCGACCGACGCTCACGCTCGATCAGCGACGTATGGCCAACGTGCGCCTTCTCTTCATCGCCAACCCGCAGCAGGCGTGGGATCTGGCGCAGATGCTGCATGAACACGACACCTCCCGCCCCCTGGCACACGCGTCGAGCAAGGTTGCGCAGCGCAACTGGCGTATCGACCCTGTGCCCTCTTGGACCGAGGACGCTGTCTACTTCCGCCTCAAGCACTTCGAGAATCCGACCCTGCTGGAGCAGCATGACGCCTGCGCCAAGATCCTCGATGCCACGCTGGGCTTCGGCGGCGAGATCAACAAGCTGGTGCACAGGGGGCTGACGTTACGTGAAATTGAGCAGGCACTCGAAGACAACCGTCAGCGCCTGTGTGGCAGGCGCGAGGCCTTCTATACGGCCATTGGCTGGCCCGAAACCATCGACCCAGAACTGACCCGCCAGGCTGAGGATCTCTTGGTCCTCATGGACGGCGAGTTGCGCAACAAGACAGACTCGTGGCACAAGGAAATGACCGTGCCCCAGTCCATGATCACCTTCATGCGTTGGATGGGCCTGCTGCTAGAGGCCGGCGACGGCACCTGGCGACTGCCCGTTCTGTATAAGGCGCTGATCTCTCCCAACAAGCAGGAGTCCAAGTGAGCATGCTGACACACGAAGGTGCTTTGCCCCCCGCGGTTGACGCAGAGATCGCAGTTCCTGGCTCAGCCAACAACCTGTTCTGGATGCTGCCGGGCCCCAGCGCGTTCATGGACAAGGTGACGTCGCTCTTCACCCGTCAGCGCGCCGTGGCCGTGCATCTGGCCGAGCGCATGGTGCTGGGTCACCACCTCTTGACGGACCGGGCCCTGGCCCAATCCCACTTCGATGGCGCTCCGCCGGCCATGCTGCGTGTCCACGATGCATCGCAGATCGACTGTGACATCGCACAACATCTTGGCGATGGGCGAAAGCACATCAGCCCTTCGACGCTCGCGGAATGGAACACACGGTCTCACCAACAGATCACCGGACAGGTTTCACCGCACACCTTCGCCCTCAGGCCCCGCGGTGCGCAAGCACTGAAGGCCGCCTGGACCTACCTCACCGAGTTCGCCAAGGCCTTGCCCAACTCGGGTGGCAACACACGGTTGATTCTCATCCGCGTGGACAACGATCCAACGTGGGACTCCCGGACTCTGAGCAAGAGTCTCGGGGATGCCAACCTCGATGTCGCTTTCTTCGACGGTGCGCTCAGTGTGGACGAGATGCGTGCGTACATTGGGATGCGAATAGCCCTCTCCGGGCGTGCCGGCAACCAAGAAGATGTCTTGAGTTTCCCCATGAAGCGGTTGACCCGCTCTCTGGTGGGTGAGTTCGCGGGCTTCGACGCCCACTTCGCCGAGGGGCTCATACGTATGAGCGACGAGGAACTTCTGGAATTGCCGCGCACCCTGGGCGCACTGGCGTCCAGGCTCGCCGTTAGCGATACCGTCTGGCGCCAAGCCAGCAACACCACCGTCCCGAGCGACGCTCAGGTCCACACGCTGTATCTGTGGCACCTGGCCAGTCACACGGGACCGCACCAGAAGCTCGCCGAGCAAGAACTCAATCGAAGGACTTGGTGCGCCCAGTTGTACTCACTGATGCCCTGGTTCGAGCAGCTGCGCCACCAACTGATTGCTCAGCTGCATCCGCTTCTGAGCGCGCACCTGGAGTCAACCAACGGTTTCAAGGTCCGGGTCAATGCGTATAACGGCCGCGAGTTCCGCACGGCGATCGATGATCTGGAGTGCAACGACATCGCCTCGATGGCTCGGGGTGACGACCCGATCAGGCCCCGAACGACTGCGGATCGTGCCGCACTGGATCTGTGCAGCCGGGTTGGTCGCGTGCGAAATGAGATCGCGCACATGCGTCCGCCCCAACTTCAGGAAATCCGGGACTTGATCTCGTCGCTTGAGGCGTATCGAGCCGCTCTTTCGCGGTTGTAGTCGGTCTGCACGTTCGACCTCGACATTCGGCGGACACTGCCGTACCTAGATTTGCATGGTGTGCCAGTCACAAGCACGTCGGACGAAAAGGGCAACGTGACAGCCTTGCTGATGGTCCCGATGGCGGTTTCATCTCGGGCTGCAACTTCCTGATGGTAGTGGGGTGACGGCGGCCTATCGCTTTGGCGACTTGGCGCCTATCGCGGCGGTCTAAACCGCCGAGGCCCAGGCGGAGCCGACAGTCGGTGGAGAGGCTTGCGCACCAATTGAATCCGACTTTAAGCGGACACCGGAGGATGAACGTATGCGCGCGGTGAACCCATCTTGTTGATTCCACTCTCCAAGTGAGCCAGTAAACGCGGGATTTCACTCCAAATCTGAGCCACGTTATTGACCTACTCTGCTGAATTTTTGAGCAGGGGTAAACAGGAGTGATCGTAAGCGTGGCCTCAAGGCCCTTGTTGCCGGGCCGAGGGGAGCAGGTCAGCATGCGTCCATATGCAAGACAGTGGACATACCCCTGAGTGGAGCGGCCCGAAGGTTGAGCGCACCCTTCGCAACGGCAAGCACATCTATTTCTCAACCTTCAAGGCT